>NZ_JACIAO010000031.1:0-1082 GCF_014194045.1 Rhizobium sp. BK456 | reverse complement strand
ATGGACGTTCGCGCCGCTGTTGCCGTTCAGGCCGGAAAACCGCTCGAAGTGATGACCGTGCAGCTGGAAGGTCCGCGGGCCGGCGAAGTGCTGGTCGAGGTCAAGGCGACGGGCATCTGCCACACCGACGATTTCACCCTGTCGGGTGCCGATCCGGAAGGCCTGTTCCCGGCCATTCTCGGCCATGAGGGTGCCGGCATCGTTATCGACGTCGGCCCTGGCGTCACCTCGGTGAAGAAGGGCGACCATGTCATTCCGCTCTACACGCCGGAATGCCGCGAGTGTTATTCCTGCCTCTCCCGCAAGACCAATCTCTGCACGGCGATCCGCTCGACCCAGGGCCAGGGTGTGATGCCGGACGGAACCTCGCGCTTCTCCATCGGCAAGGACAAGATCCACCACTATATGGGCTGCTCGACCTTCGCCAATTACACTGTGCTGCCGGAGATCGCCCTTGCCAAGGTCAATCCCGACGCGCCCTTCGACAAGATCTGCTATATCGGCTGCGGTGTCACCACCGGCATTGGCGCGGTGATCAATACCGCCAAGGTCGAGATCGGTTCGACGGCCATCGTCTTCGGTCTCGGCGGAATCGGCCTCAACGTGCTGCAGGGGCTCAGGCTCGCCGGCGCCGACATGATCATCGGCGTCGACATCAATCCTGACCGCAAGGCCTGGGGCGAGAAGTTCGGCATGACGCATTTCGTCAATCCGAAGGAGGTGGGCGACGACATCGTGCCGCATCTCGTCAACATGACCAAACGCAATGGCGACCTGATCGGCGGCGCCGACTACACCTTCGACTGCACCGGCAACACCAAGGTGATGCGCCAGGCGCTGGAGGCCTCCCACCGCGGCTGGGGCAAATCGATCATCATCGGCGTTGCCGGGGCCGGCCAGGAGATCTCCACCCGTCCGTTCCAGCTGGTCACCGGTCGCAACTGGATGGGCACCGCCTTCGGCGGCGCGCGCGGGCGCACCGACGTGCCGAAGATCGTCGACTGGTACATGCAGGGCAAGATCCAGATCGACCCGATGATCACCCACACCATGCCGCTCGACGACATCAACAAGGGCTTCGA
>NZ_JACIAO010000030.1:0-1105 GCF_014194045.1 Rhizobium sp. BK456 | reverse complement strand
ACCAGCACTTCGCCGGCCCGCGGACCTTCCAGCTGCACGGTCATCACTTCGAGCGGTTTTCCGGCCTGAACGGCAACAGCGGCGCGAACGTCCATTTTGATATCCTTTCTAAAATTGAATTCTGACTGCTACATATTCGGATAGGCTAAAGCGCGTCGCATCGAACTTGATTCATGCAACGCGCTTTACCTTGTTGTTTCTATGCATGTCCTTATCCCGGAACCGCTGCACAACTTCCGGGCGACATGCATGGCCTCCCACCGGCTTTCGCCGATCCGCTGCCCAAACCAACCTCACCGCGTCTCCGGCTCAACCTGGCACCAGACCGCAAGAAGCGGCCTTGCCGTGCATCTTATCGCGAATGTTTGCCCCGCATCGTTCGCGAAGACTGTGCCGGTCGCGGCAGAGAACCACGGCGAATTGCCAAGGCAGATTTCTCCAGGCGAAAGCAGGATGAAGGCCCGCGGCTGCGTCTGAACATGATCGGGAAACCGGGTGTAGCGGTCCATATAGATCACGCCGACCCTCAGATCGGCGCGCTCCTCCATGCCGCCGGGGCCGACCAGAACAGCATGAGAATGCGTGTTGCCGAAATTCAGGCTTGCAAACGGGCCCGAGCGGCCGCGTCGCCAGAGCAGGCTGTCGGCAAGACTTTTGAATTGGCCGGCAATCGCCTCGTATTTCCGTCCTGATTTAGCAAGATGGCCAATGGCGTCATCAAGCCCATCGGGCGCACCGGGAAGAGGTCCGCCCTCCAAGGGGCGCACCTTGCCCGTTTTGAGCAGCCTCTGCAGAACCTTGCCCGCAACGAAACTGGCGACGGCAGGAGCGTCGGCCGACAACATCAGCCCGCCGACGTCGTTGAGGAATTCCTGCAGCGGCCGAGGCCGTCTTTCCCTGCCGATGTCGTGCAGCCGTATATATGCCGGCTTTTCCTCATCGTTCAGAAGAAGATCGGCCCCACGTTTGATTGGACGTCCCACCGCGCGCGCCACGTTCAGTCCCCTCGCTTAGAGCGCCTTTTCCAGTTCCGGCAGGGCTTCGAACAGATCGGCGACGAGGCCGTAGTCGGCGACCTGGAAGATCGGCGCCTCCTCGTCCTTGT
>NZ_JACIAO010000029.1:0-1537 GCF_014194045.1 Rhizobium sp. BK456 | reverse complement strand
GGGCGTTGATGACGAAGGTCTCCTGCCCGTCCTTCTCCACCCATTCATAGACCCCGGCCGGACAGTAACGCGTCGACGGGCCGGCATAGATATCGTGTTCCGAACGCTTCTGCAGGCCCATGTCCTTGACCTGCAGATGCACCGGCTGATCCTCCTCGTGATTGGTGTTCGACAGGAACACCGAGGACAGGCGGTCGAAGGTCAGGACGCCATCGGGCTTCGGGTAGGCGATCGGCTTGTGCTGCGCGGCTGGCTCCAGCGACTGCGCATCGGTCTTGCCGTGACCAAGCGTGCCGAAGAAAGAAAAGCCGAACAAGGTGTTGGTCCACATGTCGAGACCGCCGAGCGCCACGCCGAGCGCGGTGCCGAATTTCGACCACAGCGGCTTGACGTTACGCACCCGCTTGAGATCCTTGCCGATGTCGCCCTGGCGCCATTCGTTTTCGATCTCGACGACCTCGTCATGGCTGCGGCCGGCTGTGATGGCGGCGGCGATCTTCTCGGCCGCCAGCATGCCCGACAGCACCGCATTGTGGCTGCCCTTGATGCGGGGAACGTTGACCAGACCGGCCGAACAGCCGATCAGCGCTCCGCCCGGGAAGGAAAGCTTCGGCACCGACTGGTAGCCGCCCTCGGTGATGGCGCGGGCGCCATAGGAAAGCCGCTTGCCGCCCTCGAAGGTGCCGCGGATCGCCGGATGGGTCTTGAAGCGCTGGAACTCCTCGAAGGGATACAGATAGGGGTTCTTGTAGTTCAAATGGACGACGAAGCCGACGGCGACCAGATTGTCTTCCAGGTGATAGAGGAAGGATCCACCGCCGGTCTTCATCCCCAGCGGCCAGCCGAAGGAATGCTGCACCAGGCCCTGTTTGTGGTTTTCCGGCTTGACCTGCCATAGCTCCTTAATGCCGATCCCGAACTTTTGCGGTTCGCGGTCCTTCTGCAGATCGAATTTGGCAATCAGCTGCTTGGCGAGCGAGCCGCGCACGCCCTCGCCGATCAGCACATATTTGCCGAGCAGTTCCATGCCACGGGTATAGTTCGGGCCGGGCTCGCCGTTCTTCTCGATGCCCATGTCGCCGGTGGCGACGCCGATGACCGCGCCCTTATCATCATAGAGCACTTCGGTGGCGGCAAAGCCCGGGTAGATCTCGACGCCGAGCTCCTCCGCCTTACCAGCCAGCCAGCGACAGACGAGCCCGAGCGAGACGATGTAGTTGCCGTGATTGTTCATCAGCGGCGGCATCAAAAAATTCGGCAGCCGGATCGAGCCGGCAGGACCGAGCAGCAGGAAGTGGTCGGCATTGACCTCGGTCTTGAAGGGATGGTCGGTTTCCTGGCGCCAGCCGGGCAGCAGTCGATCGATGCCGATCGGATCGACAACTGCGCCCGAGAGAATATGGGCCCCGACTTCCGAGCCCTTCTCCAGCACGACGACCGACAGTTCCGGATTGACCTGCTTCAGCCGGATCGCCGCCGAAAGACCGGCCGGACCTGCGCCGACGATCACCACGTCGAATTCCATGCTCTCGCGTTC
>NZ_JACIAO010000028.1:0-2683 GCF_014194045.1 Rhizobium sp. BK456 | reverse complement strand
CATGAATGCCGGCGACCGTCAGCAGATGATCCGCGGCATGGTCGCGAGCCTCGACGCCAAGCTCAGCGCCGATCCGAACAATTTCGAGGGATGGGTGCGGCTCGTCCGTTCCTATGCCGTGTTGAACGATAAGGATCGTGCCGCCGATGCGCTGAAGCGCGGGCTTGCCGCCTTTCCGCTGCCCGGCGAACAGGGCAGCCAATTGCTGGCGCTGGCCAGGGAACTCGGCATATCAACGGAAGGATTGGCTGAATGACCCGCAAGCAGAAGCGCCTGGCGGTGATCGCAGGCGGCATGGGCTTCATTGCCGCCGCCGTGCTGCTGGTCATGTTCGCTTTCAGTCAGTCGGTCGCCTATTTCTACATGCCGGCCGATCTGGCCAAGACCCCGGTGGCGCCGGAAACCCGCATCCGGCTCGGCGGCCTGGTTGGCGAGGGCAGCGTCGTGCGCGGCGCCGGCTCGACCGTGGAATTTTCCGTCACCGACGGCAGCGCCAATGCCGTCAAGGTCAAATATACCGGCATCCTGCCGGATCTTTTCCGCGAGGGGCAGGGGGTGGTCACCGAAGGCATGTTTGCACCCGGGACCAACGTCTTTACCGCCGATACCGTGCTTGCCAAGCATGACGAGACCTATATGCCGAAGGACGTGGCCGACAGGCTGAAGCAGCAGGGGCTGTGGAAAGAGGGTCAGGGCCAGGAGGCGAAAGCGACGCAATGATCATCGAGATCGGCCATTACGCGCTGGTGCTGGCGCTGGCAACGGCGCTCATCCTCTCCGTCGTGCCGGTCATCGGCGCCCGCCGCCATGACCGGGCGATGATGGATGTCGCCACCATCGGTTCGCTGGCGATGTTTGCGCTCGTCGTCTTCTCCTTCGGCGTCTTGACCTATGCCCATGTCGTCTCCGACTTCTCGGTCGAGAACGTCTGGGAGAATTCGCATTCGCTGGTGCCGCTGATCTACAAATATTCCGGCGTCTGGGGCAATCACGAGGGATCGATGATGCTCTGGCTGTTGATCCTGACGCTGTTCAGCGCGCTGGTCGCCGTCTTCGGACGCAATCTGCCGGAGACGCTGAAGGCCAATGTGCTGGCCGTACAGGCCTGGATTTCGGTCGCCTTCACGCTGTTCATCCTGTTGACCTCCAATCCCTTCCTGCGGCTCGATCCGGCGCCGGCCGAGGGCCGCGATCTCAATCCGGTCCTGCAGGATGTCGGCCTGGCGATCCACCCGCCGCTGCTCTATCTCGGCTATGTCGGCTTTTCCGTCTGCTTCTCCTTTGCGGTCGCCGCCCTCCTCGAAGGCCGCATCGACGCCGCCTGGGCCCGCTGGGTGCGGCCCTGGACGCTTGCCGCCTGGACCTTTCTGACGCTCGGCATCGCCATGGGTTCCTACTGGGCCTATTACGAGCTCGGCTGGGGCGGCTGGTGGTTCTGGGATCCGGTGGAAAACGCCTCCTTCATGCCCTGGCTTGCCGGCACCGCGCTGTTGCATTCGGCCCTCGTCATGGAAAAGCGCGAGGCGCTGAAGATCTGGACGGTGCTGCTGGCCATCCTCACCTTCTCGCTGTCGCTGATGGGCACCTTCCTGGTGCGCTCCGGCGTGCTGACCTCGGTGCATGCCTTTGCCAGCGATCCCTCCCGCGGCGTCTTCATTCTCTGTATCCTGCTGATCTTCATCGGCGGGGCGCTGTCGCTGTTTGCCTTTCGGGCGCCGAAGCTTGCGGCCGGCGGGCTGTTTGCGCCGATTTCGCGCGAGGGCGCGCTCGTCGTCAACAATCTGATCCTGACGGTCGCCTGCGGCACGGTCTTGACCGGCACGCTCTATCCGCTGCTGCTGGAAACGCTGACCGGCGACAAGATTTCCGTCGGGCCGCCCTTCTTCAACCTGACCTTCGGCCTGTTGATGGCGCCGCTGATCGTCATCGTCCCCTTCGGGCCGCTGCTCGCCTGGAAGCGCGGCGATCTGCTCGGCGCCCTGCAGCGGCTCTATGTCGTCGCCGGCATCGCCTTCGCCGCTGCGCTGATCTTCTTCTATCTCCAGCATGGCGGGCCAGTGCTGTCCGTGCTCGGGCTGGCGGCCGGGCTGTTCCTGGTCTTCGGCGCGGTTGCCGATCTCTGGTATCGTGCCGGCATCGGCAAGGTTGCGGGCAACGTCGCCTGGCGGCGTCTGAGCGGCCTGCCGCGGTCGGCCTTCGGCACCGCTCTTGCCCATGCCGGGCTCGGCATCAGCGTGCTCGGCATCGTCGCGGTGACGACCTTCCAGACCGAATACGTCATCGAGATGAAGCCCGGCGAAACCACTGACGCCGGCGGCTACAGCCTGCATTTCGACGGCATGCAGCCGGCGACCGGGCCGAACTATACCGAGGAGCGCGGCCACTTCACCATCCGCCGCGCCGGTGTCGCGGTCGCCGATACCTGGTCGGCCAAGCGCCTCTACACCGCCCGCCAGATGCCGACGACGGAGGCGGGCATCCTGACCTTCGGCCTCAGCCAGCTCTACGTCTCATTGGGCGACGCCACCAAGGACGGCGGCATCGTCGTGCGCATCTGGTGGAAGCCGTTCATCCTCTGCATCTGGGGCGGAGCGCTTGTCATGGCTGTCGGCGGCCTCGTCTCCCTCAGCGACCGGCGCCTGCGCGTCGGCGCCCCGCGCAGGAAGGCGAAGGCGGCAAAGCC
>NZ_JACIAO010000027.1:0-4747 GCF_014194045.1 Rhizobium sp. BK456 | reverse complement strand
ATCTCGATGGCTGGCTGAAGGTTCTGGGCAACGACAAGCGTGCCATCTTCTCGGCGGCAGCACATGCCCAGCGCGCGCTCGACTACCTGCATTCCCTGCAGCCGGAGTGCGACGAGGAGGAGGCGGCGTGAGCCGTCTCTTCCTTCACTCAACTGTCTCTTCCTTCAATCAGGCATAAGAGACGCGGATGCGGATCACCGTAGGACCCGATAGCCTCGCGACCGCTTCCTGCGCAATAGGGTGAGCAGGAGAACGACGGCTTTTGCCTCGTTGTCGAAGACATGGATCTTCTGCCGCCCACGGCTGCCGATGCGTCCCCAGCTGCGCACCAGCGATGTCTAACCGAAGAGGTTCGGCTCGATCGACAGCGCATAAAAGCGGGCCATGTTCTTCGATGGGTCGATGCGTTCGATGTAGAGACGATAGGGCTGAACTGTCATGCGGGCAGAATCGCAAAGACCAGTTGCCCGCGTCCAACGACATTTGTGAATCGATCCGGCTGGATCGATTCACGTTGGTGATGTCGCCTCGTCAGATCAGTGATGCAGTGAACAATCCGACGAATTCCGGATCGGAATAATAGCGCAGCTTTGTCGCGACGATGGGCATCTAGTGCGGTCTTTGAAGTGTCCCGAAGCGCCTTTTGGACTGTATCAGTCACCTTAGCCGGGGCGAACGGAGCGGCTGGTTAGGCGTCGGCGCGCTCTTAGGAGAGACTGGAGCGACCGGGTTGGTGGGACCAACGTGAATGGGTCCAATATCGACTCCCTTGCCGTCGAAGAGGCCGGCGGAGGCCGGCATCACGTGGAGAAGAAACATCACGGTGCATTGAGTGACTGCTAGTCATTTCCACATCTGTTCCCCTCCATTTCAATGCTGCATGTACTGTCCTTTTTATTTCTGCACGTATTGGCTGTTTCATATTAGCGGAATGCAATCTTCACAGAATTTCGCAAAAAAGCAATGCATGAACCTGTGGTAAACCATTATTGGGTATACGCTTGTACTGTTGCGGTTGCTCAAGGTCGAATTTAGCCAGACGCTAACCAAAAGCGGCCAGGCGGTCGCGGATAATTTCCCGCATCTGCGCCGCCCGTTCAGCGCCGACTGAACCATCTGCCAGCGGCGGCGGCAAAACAAGGGCGTCCAGACCGTACGCAAGCGCCGCCGCCAGCTCATCGGTGGCGGTATCCGCCGCCGCCGCCGGAATACCCGCCGTCGCTGCAAAATGCCGGAAATCCGCTCTTTTCAGCCGCTCGTCCTTGCCGCTGATTTTCAGCGCCATATGGTCATTCTGCAGGTTCGGAAACACGCGCGTTGTTACAGCGTCGTAGAGCGGCGCCATACGGACCGAGCTAAAATCTCCTCTGCCTGGCTCGGCGACTTTCAGGACGGCCATATTCTTCAGATGCATGTCGCCGTCCGCGATCAGCCACGCGAACAGGGCCCGACGCAAGACCAGAAGCAGATCCGTATCGGCGTCGGTGGAGAGAGGACGTAGCGCCGCCGCGATCCGCTCCATGGTGCCCGAATATTTGTCTTCCGCCCGCACGCCGAGAACGGATGCCATGTCTTCGAGCGCCAGACGGCGCATGTCGTCAGGGCTTGTGCGGATATCAAACCGCTCAACCGCAAGCGCATGCGGCATGCCGTCCGGCATAGCGACAAGCGCAATGGCGGGAACGATGAACCCGGCCGCCCGGCCAAGTTCCATGGACTGCCACTCGATCGCGGGCAGCGCCTCAAATCCCGACGTTCCGGCGGGCTTGAGGATATGCGTGAACGGCTTGTTCGAACTGGGCATAAGCGTGCCGTCGGCGTCGAGAAACATCGGAGCCTTGATTTGAACGCCTGACAGGCGCGGCGTTGCGCCCGTCGCGAAGATTTTTGCCAGGTTCTGTTCGAACGTATCATGAATATCGCCGCGGCCGGGACCGGCATAGGTCCCTGTAAACAGGTGATTTGCCGTGAAGCCGTTCAGCCGCGTCAGTAGAATATCGGCTGGAAGCGCCATCAGCTCGCTTGCCCGCTCTACAATCGTGATGTTCGACATATAGCGCTTGCCGGTGCGCAGTTCCGCCCGCTCGTCCGGGTTGTTCAGCACCCGGTTTAACCAGCCTTCCGGCAACAGCGATTCAATGAAGGGCGGCAATCTGCCGGGCGTGGTCTGGCGCACAAGCGGCGGGCCGTCCGAATCGGATGCCTTCCATCGCCATTCGAAGCCATCATGCACCAAGTTGCTGATCGGAACGCCGTGCCATGCCACGATCAGGTCGAGCGCAGCCTGGTTGGTAATGGCGACAGCGGCCGTTGGCTTCCGTTTTAGGAACCGCTCAGCCGCACTCCCTTCGTTAAGCCAGTCATTGTCGCGGGCAAGCTTAAACACCGCATCGGCGGCGCCCTCCGCACTTCCGTATTCTTCGATCAGCCGCGCGGCGATTGCCTCTTTCATGTCTTCGTCGAATGAGGCCGCGTGTTCACTGCGGATGCGGAAGGCTTCCAGAAAACGCTGGCGCAACGAAGACACGTCCACGCGGAACTCGCCCATGTCATCGCCGACCGCCGCCTGCGCGATGGAGGGATGGTCCGGCGCTTTGTTCTGAATGATTTCGAGCGTCCTGATGCGCTGGCGCTGCACGCGGCGACCGGTAAGAAACAGGCGACCATCGCGCATCGGGCCGAGCAGCACGGCGCTGGCGGCCGATAGGTAGGCATTCGGATAGAGGTATTTGGCGATGCGCACCGCATGGGCGCGTACCGTTTGATCTATATCATCGCCAGCATCGACGTAGATTCCACGCATGAGCTGGACCAGTTTCCCGGCCTCCGCTTGACGGTGGCCACGGGTTTTATCGATATTTTCGCCAACCAGATAAAGGGGCATATGTAACTTTCGCGTATTTCATATACGGAAAAGTTACAGCTTTTACGGCGATACATCAAGATTATTGTCACTATCGCGTATCTGAAATACGCGATAGTGACAACTCTCGGTTCTCTGAACCCGTAAAAGACAAGTGGTGGCAAAACCTGCTCGAATGAATAGGGCCGGCCGGTTACGGGCTGGCCAAGCTCGGTGGCCCGCGCCTGACGGTCGCGAAAGTTCCGTGGCGATTATATCGGGAAGAGCAGGCGGCGACCTGAGCGTTCTTGCTGCTAAATCGAGGGAACTTCGTGCGAGAAGTGTAGTTGGAGAGGCATCAGCAAAGAGGCGCCCGAATGTCCCCCAATCCACTTATTAGCGAACCCGTCGGGGATTTTGTCTTTCGCTTGGAGGCAATGACCGACGACGAGTTATTCGCCACCATGAGCAGCCTCGAAAAGGCAAGCGAAGCGGCCGAGGATGCGGAAGAGACCCTTGCCCGTATTGCTTTGACCGAAACCGAGATCGAGCGTCGCTATCCTGGCGAATTGCTCGCGCCTTATCGCAATTGGAAGCAAAGACAACCAGTATTGTGACCGGTTCGGTCGCGGGTGGGATAGATAACGAGACGGAGATAATCAATGAGCAGCTCTGAGACGACGACGGACCACAAGACGATCCAGAAATGGGCGGAAAAAAGAGATGGCAAGCCGGCCGTTATCCGCACGGGCGGCAAAGGCGGTGTGCTACGCATCGATTTTGGGGAAAAAGAAGAAGAGTTCGACCAGATCGCTTGGGACGAATTCTTCAAGATCTTCGACGAAAGCAAGCTGGCCTTTCTCTACCAGGACGAGACCAAGGACGGTAAGACCAGCCGGTTCAACAAATTCGTCGAGCGCGAGTAAGCAGCGGAGGGCGACGCGGACCGGATCGCCGCGTCGTCTGCACAGCCGCTCTATTTATTGCCGGAACCCGGCTCTGCCATTTTCGAATGCTGGTGGGCGAGCATGCTTGCCGGTGTGACATTGGCAGCAGCCGCCTGCAACTTGTTCTTCCAACCGCTGACGACGTCACCTTCGCCGTCCATCATCGCGTCATAGCCGATCCGTGCGACGTCGCCGGCATCATCCTTCTCTGCCTGGCCGATCGCCGTATCCATGAGATCGGCCCGCTTGAAGAACTCGGTCTCCGTCGCCCCCGGCATGAGGCAACTGACGGTTACGCCTGACTCCTTCAATTCCTCGCGCAAGGCAAAAGAGAAGCTGTTGATGAACGCCTTGGTGCCGTTATAGACGGCCTGATAGGAGCCGGGCATGAAACCGGCGATCGAGCCTGTCAGCAGAATGCGGCCTTGGCCGCGGCTGCGCATCTCGTTGCCGATCGCATGGATCAGATAGATCGTGCCGGTGATGTTGGTATCGACAACCTTGCGCGCCGCACCGAAATCCTGGTCTAAGAAGCCCTTGCCGAGGCCGCGCCCGGCATTGGCCATCAGGAGATCGACCGACCGGCCGCTGGCGGTGATGCGCTCGACGAGCCGATCCACGCCTTCGAGCGTCGATAGGTCGGCTTCGACGGCCTCGACTGCCGTGCCGAACTCCTTGAGATTTGCTGCTGCCAGGTTGATGCGCTCCTCATCGGCGGCAATGATGAGATCATAGCCGTCCTGTGCTGCGCATTTTGCCAGTTCGTAGCCGATGCCGGTGGATGCGCCCGTGACGACGGCGAGGCCTTTGCCTGATTGACTGCTAACCATGATGGGTCTCCTTACGGTTTCAGAACGACCTTGATGCATCCGTCCTGCTTGTCGCGGAACGTCTTGTAGAGAGCAGGCCCATCTTCCAGCGTGCCGCGATGGGTGACGACGAAGGAGGGGTCGATCTC
>NZ_JACIAO010000026.1:2500-5000 GCF_014194045.1 Rhizobium sp. BK456 | reverse complement strand
ACGGAAACTGGCGTCCCCGCTTCAAAGCCTACCACCTATCCTACACATGCCGACACGAATGCCAGTGTAAAGCTATAGTAAAGGTGCACGGGGTCTTTCCGTCTGACCGCAGGAACCCCGCATCTTCACGGGGAATTCAATTTCACTGAGTCTATGTTGGAGACAGCGGGGAAGTCGTTACGCCATTCGTGCAGGTCGGAACTTACCCGACAAGGAATTTCGCTACCTTAGGACCGTTATAGTTACGGCCGCCGTTTACTGGGGCTTCGATTCAAAGCTTGCACCTCTCCTCTTAACCTTCCAGCACCGGGCAGGCGTCAGACCCTATACGTCGTCTTGCGACTTCGCAGAGCCCTGTGTTTTTGATAAACAGTCGCTACCCCCTGGTCTGTGCCACCCCATCATACTTGCGTAAAATGGGGTCACGCTTCTTCCGAAGTTACGCGTGCAATTTGCCGAGTTCCTTCAACATAGTTCTCTCAAGCGCCTTGGTATACTCTACCTGACCACCTGTGTCGGTTTCGGGTACGGTCTATACGGTGGAGCTATTTCCTGGAACCGCTCCGCTGCCCATCCAATCCAATAAGAATGAACAACTTGTGCAATCCGTCACTACCACCAGGCCCACGAATATTAACGTGGTTCCCATCGACTACGCATTTCTGCCTCGCCTTAGGGGCCGGCTAACCCTGCTCAGATTAACTTTAAGCAGGAACCCTTGGTCTTTCGGCGAGAGGGTCTCTCACCCTCTTTATCGTTACTCATGTCAACATTCGCACTTCCGATACCTCCAGGAGCCCTCACGGGTCTCCCTTCATCAGCTTACGGAACGCTCCGCTACCACGTGTATTGCTACACATCCTCAGCTTCGGTGCATGGCTTCAGCCCCGTTACATTTTCGGCGCAAAGACCCTTATTTAGACCAGTGAGCTGTTACGCTTTCTTTAAATGATGGCTGCTTCTAAGCCAACATCCTGGTTGTTTTGGGATCCTCACATCCTTTCCCACTTAGCCATGACTTGGGGACCTTAGCTGGAGGTTAGGGTTGTTGCCCTTTTCACGACGGACGTTAGCACCCGCCGTGTGTCTGCCGAGTAGTACTCCCCGGTATTCGGAGTTTGGTTAGGATCAGTAAGACGGTGAGTCCCCATAGCCCATCCAGTGCTCTACCCCCGGGGGTATTCGCTCGACGCTCTACCTAAATAGATTTCGCGGAGAACCAGCTATTTCCGAGTTTGATTGGCCTTTCACCCCTAGCCACAAGTCATCCCAATCTATTGCAACAGATGCGGGTTCGGTCCTCCAGTTGGTGTTACCCAACCTTCAACCTGCTCATGGCTAGATCACTCGGTTTCGGGTCTAATGCAACAAACTAAATCGCCCTATTCAGACTCGCTTTCGCTTCGCCTACACCTACCGGCTTAAGCTTGCTTGTTACACTAAGTCGTTGACCCATTATACAAAAGGTACGCCGTCACCCTTTCAGGCTCCGACTGTTTGTAGGCATCCGGTTTCAGGTTCTATTTCACTCCCCTTGTCGGGGTGCTTTTCACCTTTCCCTCACGGTACTTGTTCGCTATCGGTCATGCACGAGTACTTAGGCTTGGAGAGTGGTCTCCCCATGTTCAGACAGGATTTCTCGTGTCCCGCCCTACTCTAGGACAATCATGATATCTACGCGTACGGGGCTGTCACCCACTACGGCCGCACTTTCCAGAGCGTTCCACTTTAATCACAATTGCCACTGGCCTGGTCCGCGTTCGCTCGCCACTACTTGCGGAGTCTCGGTTGATGTCCTTTCCTGCAGGTACTTAGATGTTTCAGTTCCCTGCGTTCGCTTCTTACACCCTATGTATTCAGGTGTAGATACCTTATCACAATGCTTGGAAACCCAAGCCGACCTTACAGTCAGTTTGGATTTTCCAAGCATTTAAGGTGGGTTGCCCCATTCGGAGATCCATGGATCAAAGCTCATTCGCAGCTCCCCACGGCTTTTCGCAGCGTATCACGTCCTTCATCGCCTGTGCATGCCAAGGCATCCACCAAATGCCCTTACGACACTTAATCGTTCTCATTGCCAATGCTCATCATCTCGTTGCTCGCTCCATAAGAAACGGCAACAGACCGGGTTACCTTTTACAACCCAGTCAATCCAACAATGCCATCGACGTGTTCGACCTGATCACTTTATTGGAGCTACGCCGAGCAGCTCGCTTGTGTCAGGTCTTAAGACCAGCTTCTCGAGATTGGATCCGATACCGCGCGGTCAGGCAACGGTAATCAAGCCGTCCGTCAGATGCTCATCCCTAAAGATGACCAAACAACAACGACCCAGAGCGACAAGCTTCCTTCCTACCTCCAATTCCTCCACCATATCCGGCCGGCTAGGCCATCCATGGTTTCACAAGAACTGGGCTCGGACGCTTTGGGCAAAACCCAAAACACCTGGAAGCCTCCAGATCAATCTTCTCTTCACAATGTATGCAGAACACGCATCAGC
>NZ_JACIAO010000025.1:0-16979 GCF_014194045.1 Rhizobium sp. BK456 | reverse complement strand
CACTGCAAGACCTGCGACATCAAGGACCCCAACCAGAACATCAACTGGGTGCCGCCGCAGGGCGGCGAGGGGCCGGTATATCCGAATATGTGAGGTCGGCGCGATCCAAAGTTGGTCAGGCTCCCGCGCTGTCGCACCTGCTCGGCAATGATCTAGAGCTTATTGACGACTATTTGCGTCACCCTTCGGCCAATCGTCGACCGCACCGACCGCTTTGATGACCGACTGGTTGAGAAGGCGCGCTGAATCCTGAGCGCAGGTGAACTGCTGACTAAAACTGCGCGCGTAAAAAGGAGTACGTTGCTGGTTTTCCACCAATGAGTAACCGCGATGACTGACAATGACTAAGATCAATGAAAAGAGGAACACAGGATGAAGATCGATAAAAACGGAACACAGTCGTCTGTCAAAGGGCGGCCAAGAGGAATTCCGCAGCCTACTTCGAACCCGGCGCCCGCACCCCTTGGGATACCCGCCCGCTTGGTCAAACTTTAATCGGTACCGCGGGTTCTGCTGGTCCAGCGCAAGGGTGAGCCGGTACAGCAGATCGGTCCAGTGACGTAATCTGGTTTGATCCCAAGGAAAAACACTGGCACGTCAGCTTCGCCGACCACGGCCCACCCGTCGGTCAATCACAGTGAGACTCGTATTGCCTCATTTGTGAAGGTCCCTGATCTTCTGGACCGTTGCCTCGTAGGATTGTTCCTCACCGTTGCGAAGCGTTCAAGTCGAGAAGAGTCGAGCTGGTTCGTAATTCGCACGCCCTAGATCATGGCATTTGGCTTTATTTCGACGCCACGTAAGCATACGGTGAAGGCCGCTGGCCATATGCTTTTTATCACGGGTGACCAAGCACTCCAAAGGAATTCAGCGAGGACGCTTACGCGCGTGCAGCAGAACCCGAAGAACTGCTCTGGGTCGAGGGCGACCGCGTCACGATGATTCCATTCGACAGGCTGAACTCATTCTTCAGCGAGCATCTGCCGAAAGTATAACAGAACCTTCAGGCGCCAAGCCAACTGCTAGAACGTCAGATGCATTGATGTCTGATCAATGCATAGCGACGACGCCTCTCTGCCTTCGATGCAGAACTGCGTTGCTTTTGAGCCCACGCGGAAGCAGATGCGCGATTAATAGGCGGTGGCATAGCGGAAGATCTATTTGAGCAATACACCGCCTGCCGCCCTGATTGCATCCGGGGTGTCGACATCGATGAGAGCGCCGCCGCCGATCTCGACGTCAATGATGGGCAGGCCGCAGGTTAGAATAATTTCACGCGCGCCTTTGTCGCCGGCCTGGCCTTTCAACCGAGCATTAAGGACACGGGGGAAAATGACGGGATGGCCGGGTTTCCCGCCTGCTGCCGCGCGCACTACCGATTTGCCTTGGTGAGCGCGAAAGGCCGCGATGAGGGCGTCGAGATCGGCCGCGGTCAAGGCAGGCATATCGGCGAGCAAGATCATGATGCCATTGGGCCGATCGGCCTCGGCCGCAACCACGCCGAGGGCAAGCGAGCCCGCCATGCCGGAGGCAAATTCGGCGTTGCGCACGATCTTGACCGGCAGGTCCGCGATTGCCGCCTCGATCTCGGCATGCCTGTAGCCGGTCACGGCGATGACGGAATGGCTCTCGCAACTGGCGGCAGTGATCGCCGAGCGGCGGATCAGCGGCAAGCCGTCGAATTCGGCAAGCAGCTTATGGGCGCCGCCCATCCGGCTCGATTGTCCTGCCGCCAGAATGACGATGGCGACCGATATCATTTGCTCCGGTGAATTATCCATAGGTCGCCAACTGGCAGGCCGCGACGTCGGCGAGGATCGACAGCGCCAGCGACGTCCAATCCCGCGTCGGTCCGAATATCCCGATCGGCGCCCTGATGCGGTCGAGATCACCGCTGCCGAAGCCGCGCTTCCGCAGGCGTTCGACGCGTCTGCGATGCGTTCTGGTGCTTCCGAGTGCCCCGACATAAAAAGCTCCCGAGTTGAGCGCTACTTCGAGTGCCATCGCTTCCTGGTCGAGATCGTGATGCAGCAAGACGATCGCCGTATAGGCGTCGATATTCCCGATATGCCCCCCGGCCTCGCCTGGCTCGCGCACGTGCACATCGAAATCCGCAGCTATTGCGAGACGGGCGACTGCCCTCGCCTCCACCGTCTGTCCGGAGATGACGACGCGAGTGCGCGGGCGGTAGATCGTCAGGAAATCCCCGGCCTGCCAACGTGCCCGCTGCGGGGGCTCGGCAATCTCTAGCGACTGCAGTGCCGGATTATAGCGCAGTCCCGCCGGCTGGCGTTTATCGATGAGAGCGAGAACGCGGTCGATCTCGCCCACCTCCCGCAGCAGATGAATGGCGACGGCAATGCCGCCGCCGCAGGGAAGCACGATATCGAAGAAGGGCGAGCCTTCGCCGAATATCACCGACCGGTCGCGACCCTCCGCCATCGCAAGAAGCGCTTCGGCGGCGACGGCCGCCTCGACGCAGCCGCCGGAGACATAGCCGCAGTAGCGGCCATCTGCCGCCACTGCCACATGCGATCCGAGCGCGCGCGCTGCCCCGCCCCTTATCTCGACCAGGGTTGCGAGCGCTGCGCCGCCGCCCTCTCTCAGGCAGGCGGCGGCGAAGCCGAGGATCTCGGCCGGGTCGTCGGTCGAAAGCGCCCTGACGGGTGTCGGGATGACGGTCCGCATCGAGACGCCGGTTGCGCTATGCGACATCGGGGAGACCGCCGATCAGCTTGTCGAGGGTGATCGGGTAATGGCGGACCCGCACGCCGGTCGCGTTGTAAATGGCGTTGGCGATTGCTGCGGCGACGCCGCAGAGCCCGAGCTCGCCGACGCCCTTCGCCTTCATCGGCGAAGACATCGGATCCGTCTCATCGAGGAAGACCACCTCCTGATGCGGGATGTCGGCATGGACGGGAACCTCGTAACCGGCGAGATCGTGGTTGACGAAGAAGCCGCTGCGGGTATCGGCGGTAAGTTCTTCCGACAGCGCGCCGCCGGCGCCCATTGTCATGGCGCCGATCACCTGGCTCCTCGCCGTGATCGGGTTGAGGATCCGGCCCACAGCGCAGACGGCGAGCATTCTGCAGATGCGGGTCTCGCCGGTGGCGGCATCGACGCCGACCTCGACGAAATGCGCGCCGAAAGTCGACTGCTGATGCGTCTCAGCGAGATTGCCCCATTGGATCGTGTCCTCGCCGACCAGCCCGTCGGGACCCGCTGCCTCCGCGAGCGGCACCGATCGCTTGCCGGACCGGACCTCACCGTTCTCGAAGACGATGTCCTCGGAATTGAAGCCGAGCTTCTGGGCCACCGCCTCGCGCAGCTTGACGCAAGCGGCGTAGACGCCCGCCGTCGAACAGTTGGCGCCGAACTGGCCGCCCGAGCCCGCGGACACAGGAAAGCGGGAATCGCCGAGCTGAACGCCGACCTTGTCGATACCGACGCCCATCATCTCGGCCGCGGTCTGGGCGATGATGGTGTAACTGCCCGTGCCGATATCGGTCATATCGGTTTCGACGGAGACGACGCCTTCGCGGTCGAGGCGGACGCGCGCGCCTGATGGAAGCAGCAGATTGTTGCGGAAGGCCGCCGCAACGCCCATGCCGATCAGCCAGTTGCCTTCGCGGCGCGAACCGGGTTTGCCGCGGCCGCTCCAGCCGAAGCGCTCGGCGCCGAGCTTTAGGCAGCCGACGAAATTGCGATGCGAGAAGGGCCGCTCCGGCTTTTCCGGATCGACCTGGGTATCGTTGATGATCCTGAATTCGACGGGGTCGAGGCCGAGCTTCTCGGCCATCTCGTCCATGGCGATCTCGAGCACCATCATGCCGGGCGCTTCGCCCGGAGCCCGCATGGCGTTGCCTTCGGGAAGGTCGAGCGTCGCCAGCCGCATCGCCGTCATGCGGTTGGCGCCGGCATAAAGCAGCCTGGTCTGGTTGACAGCCGTCTCCGGCTGGCCTCCGGCCTGGTCTCCCGACCAGCTCTCATGGGCGATCGCCGTGATCTTGCCGTCGCGCTCGGCGCCGATGCGAATGCGCTGGATTGTCGCCGGCCGGTGCGTCGTATTGTTCATGACGAACGGCCGCGGCAGCGCCACCTTGACCGGCCGCCCGGCCGCCTTGGCGCCAAAGGCGGCGAGCACCGCGTCGGCCCTGAGAAACAGCTTCGAGCCGAAGCCGCCGCCGATGAAGGGCGACATCAGATGGATCCTTTCCTTGTCGATGTCGAGCATCGCCGCCAGATCCGAGCGCCACCAGTCGATCATCTGGCTTGACGTCCACACCGTCAGCTCGTCCCCGTTCCAGGCGGCGATCGAAGCATGCGGCTCCATCATCGCATGCGACTGGTCCGGCGTCGTATAGGATTGATCGACGGTGACGGGTGCCGCCTTGAAGGCCGTTTCGAAATCCCCGGCCGATGTATCGGGATCGCCGCTTTCCGGCTTCACCGCCGAGGCCATCGCTGCCCTGAGATCGAAGACGCCCTCCTCCTCGGCGTAATCGACCTTGACCAGCGCCGCCGCGGCACGCGCCTGCTCGAAGGTCTCTGCGACGACGACGGCGATCGCCTGGTGATAGTGCTGGATCCCCTCGCCGCCGAAGAGCTTGGCGGTGTTGAACCTGCCCTTCTTGCGCTCGCCGACCTCGGGCGCGGTCACGACCGCGAGAACGCCCGGCGCCTTCTTCGCGGCAGAGACGTCGATCGACTTGATACGGCCCTTGGCGATCGCGGAACCGACCGGATATCCGTAGGCATAAGGCATGTTCGGATCATGCCATTCGTAGGCATATTTGGCCTGGCCTGTGGTCTTCAGCTGGCCGTCGATGCGGTGGACCGGATGGCCGACGACCTTAAGACGGTCGATCGGATTGGTCGTTGCTGGCGTATCGAACTGCATGGAATCTTATCCCTTGGCTTCGGCGATGACCGCGCCGAGCGTGCGCTCGACAAGATCAACCTTGAATCGGTTCTGTTCGGTCGGTCGGGCGTCGGCGAGAAGTGCTGTGGCGGTCGCCCTTGCTCCCCTGGGAAGCGCGGCATCCGCCGCCTCGATCCGCCAGGGCTTGTGGGCGATACCGCCGACGGCGACGCATCCGGTGCCATCAGGCTGGATGATCGCTCCGACGGAAACGAGTGCGAAAGCGTAGGATGCACGGTCGCGAACCTTCCGGTAGATCTGCCGGCCGCCGATCGGCGGAGGCAGCAGAACCGCGGCGATGAACTCGCCGCGTTCGAGCACCGTTTCGATATCGGGCGTATCGTCCGGCAGGCGATGAAATTCGGCAATCGGTATTGACCGGCGGCTCCCGTCCGGCTTGACGGTCTCGACGACCGCGTCGAGCGCTCGCATTGCAATCGCCATGTCGCTCGGATGGGTGGCGATGCAGGCTTCGCTCGTCCCGACAACGGCATGCTGGCGGCTGAAGCCGCCGATCGCCGAACAGCCGCTGCCCGGCTGGCGCTTGTTGCATGGCTGGTTGGTGTCATAGAAATAGGGACAGCGCGTCCGCTGCAGGAGGTTGCCTGCCGTGGTCGCCCTGTTACGCAGCTGGCCGGAGGCGCCAGCGACAAGCGCGCGGGACAGAAGCCCATAGTCGCGCCGCACAGTTTCGTGGGCGGCAAGATCGGTGTTTCGCACTAGCGCGCCGATGCGCAGGCCGCCTTCCGGCGTCGCTTCGATCTTGTCGACGCCGAGGCCGTTGACGTCGATCAGATGCGTCGGCGTCTCGATCTCAAGCTTCATCAAATCGAGGAGATTGGTGCCGCCGGCGATGAACTTGGCGCTCGGATTGGCGGCGGCGGATTTGGCGGCGGCCTCGATCATCGCCGCACGCTCATAGGTGAAGGCTCTCATGCTTTTGTCCCCGCGACTTCGACGATGGCGTCGAGGATGTTCGAATAGGCGCCGCAGCGACAGATGTTGCCGCTCATGCGTTCGCGGATCTCCGCAGGCGTGACCTGCGCTTGCGCGGTGAGATCGCCGGTGACGTGGCTCGGGATATTCGCCTTGATCTCCTCGAGCACCACCACGGAGGAACAGATCTGCCCCGGCGTGCAATAGCCGCACTGGAAGCCGTCATGCTTGACGAAAGCCGCCTGCATCGGGTGAAGGTCGCCGGGCTGCCCCAACCCCTCGATGGTCGTCACGTGATCGCCGTCATGCATGACGGCGAGCGTCAGACAGGAATTGATCCTGCGCCCATCCACCATGACGGTGCATGCACCGCATTGGCCGTGGTCGCAGCCCTTCTTCGTGCCCGTGAGGTGAAGATGTTCGCGCAAGGCGTCGAGCAGCGTGGTTCGATTGTCGATTTCGATGTCGTGGCGCTTGCCGTTGACGGTGAGGGATAGTTTGGAGGTCAGAGCCATGTCGCTCCCAGCGGGTTGAGCCGCCGCGACCGTCGCGGCCCCGGTGACTGCGACTGCCGCAGCCGACGAGATAAGTAAGTCCCGGCGAGAGATTTCAAGTTGATCGCTATGCATGTCAGCTCCACTTCATGATGGGAGGCGCCCCGGTCCATGTGCGAGGGTCGATAGGTGGACAGCTTGAAAAGTTAGGTCAGCAAAGGCGGAAGATTAGATGAGTCCTGTTGCATAAGCTTATCGAACGAGCTCATGAATGCGATGCTATGGAGTGTACCGGACGACGGGAGACAGCGAACTTGATTAGCGTTGGCGACCCGAATATGTCAGATGCGGAGCAGGAGCAATCTGCTCGATCCTCCAACATCACATCGAATTCAAGACCGGAAGAAACCGGCATGGCGTCGTCTTCGGCTCGATGATGGAGGCCTTCAACAACTCCACGCTGTTCATGACCTGCCCTGCTACCTCAAATCGTTGCCGAGCGATCCTTCGCCTCGGCAATATGAGCGGCGACGACGCAGCTTTCGTCAACCGGCTCGGTGCCCCGCGTTCCGGGAGCGGCGACTCATCTGACGCGCCGCGCCACCTGCCACGGACGTGACGGCTTGGTCGCGTGCATGGATTCCGCCGCTTGCCAGCGCTACGATCTCAGCTGTCCGATCGCGAGATTGCGGACGCGCTGAGCTTGGGCGCGCGGCCCGGGCAACAAGGCCGCAGCCGTCAAGCCCGAGGAGGTGCAGGAGTTGCGCGTGGAGCATGCCACCCACCAGGAGCGAGCCTATCATTCTGCAAATGAAGGTGAACCGCGTCGTCGGCTGAAACAATGCCATTTCGAAGACGATTGCTTGTCGCAGAGATCTCGGCTGGTTATCGTCTTAGCCAGATCATCTAGCCTATGGTTGTGAAAGACACGCTTCTCAACCGACCGACACCGAGTGAATAGGCCCACCTCAACGCGATCCTGATAGAGATCAGCGGGTGAAGGGTACTCTGAGGGCGCCATTCACTCATGAATTAGCTTTATGACATCAATCAGGGTCGGATAGCTAATTTTCTCCGGTGATGGGTGGTATCGGTCAATGCGTCAGCCCAGGAGTTCGTCATGAAACAATTTGCATTTACCACGAGCGACGATGTCGCATTCCGTCTTTGCAGTCCCCTTAAGTTTATCGGCGCCGCCGTGGCGTTCGGCGTGGCCCTGTCGTCTTTTTTTCCCCGAGCTATGGCACAGGACAGTGCCAACCAAAGCCCGGCGGGCGTGTTCGCGGTCATCTATGAGCGCGGCCCTGCGTACCAGGACGGCAAGCCCATAACCGAGCAGGCCAACATCCCCGACCACATCAAGTATACAGAGTCTCTCGGCGACAGGTTCATTGGAGGCGGGCTCCTGGGAACGCTCACCGATGACAAGGTGGTTGGCATGATCATCTTTGAAGCCGCAAACCTGGAGGCCGCAAAGCAATGGCTGGCTCAGGATCCCGGCGTGGCTGCTAGCATACTCGCCGCGAATGTCAGACAGTGGCAAGTCAACAACATCAGGGGCTACGAGAAAAAGTAGCTGAGGAAGAAACCATGGACGGTATTCAAGGAAAGTCGTCGTAATCACCGGCGCCTCCAGCGAAATGGTGAAGCGGCAGCGCGTCATCTTGCCCATGAGGGAGCTCGCATGGTGGTCGCAGCACGCCGGAGCGACCGAATCGAAAAACTCGCATCGAGATCAAAGATAGCGGAGGAGAGGCAATCGCAGTCCTGGCCGATGTCGCACGCGAGGATCTTGAACACATTGCACGAGCGACGATCGATGCTGGCGGTCGAATCGACGTTTTGACAACAATACAGGCCTCATGCCTCTTTCGCCTCTAGATCTCTTAAAAGTGGACGAATGGGACCGGATGATCGATGTCAACGTCGAGGGAGTCCTTTATGACATCGCCGCCGTCCTGCCACATATCAAGGCGCAGAAGTCCGAGCACATCATCAACGTTTCCTCGCTTGCAGGTCATAGATCTTCGCCGGCTCTGCGGTCTATTCGGCCACTAAGTCCGATGTTCGCGCCCTGTTAGAAGGACTGCGGCAGATGTGAAGCCTTACAACATCCGCACAACGATCATTTCTCCGGGCGCGGTCAAGACCGAGTTTGCTCGAACACACCACTGAACAGGACAATCAGAAATCCAATCGAGACTATGTTGGCACGGTTGGCGTTTCCGCCGAGACGTTTGGCCAAATGGTTGCCCTTGCCATCAGCCAGCCGGTCGACGTCGATGTCAATGACATCCTTTTCAGACCGACCATGCAGGAACTCTAGCCTCACCTCCCCATAACCTTAGGCCACGCCGAATACTTATCACGAGATCAGCGTCCCGGACGTCTTGCCGAACGTAGCCTGCGCTCCTGCTAACGGGGATGCACGGGCGCTAGAGGCCATTCTGGACTTGGGAGATTTGAAGAGATTCAAAGGCTTGGACGGGATTCCATCGCAACTTTATCCATCGGACGCATCTGATGAGGAATGCTCGCTAATCCTTCCGGATCTGACTCTGCAGCGCGAGTATGCTGGGCAGCGGGAACACAACCTTCGCGGATGTTCAACGGCTTGCGTTACATTGTGAAGACGGCCGTGCCATGGTGGTGATGCTGAACGATCTGCTGCGGCGTATCAGCAGACACAGATGAGCTTCCGCGGCGCGGACAGTCCATCTTTTATTACCGCGGCGCGATTCCGACGCGAAGTAATCACTGCTTCGTCCGGTTGGTTGCGGGCCTGAAGGCGATCGCCACCGTCAGCATGTATGACATGGGTCAGACCAACCGGAACGGGTCAACAGCGTGACGGTGGAGCAGCGCAGGGGCATCGCCGTCGCGGCCGCGCAGCGCTGGGTCGAGTCTGACGGCGGTGCGCTCGAATACACCGGCGGAGCGTCGCATGAACTGACGGGCAACGCGATCGGTGACGAATTCTACGACTTCTACCGCACGCCGCGGCGAGTTCACGCCGGAGGGCCAATCCGCCAACCGACGCTGACCAGCGATATGAAGTTTCTGAAACTTCTATCTGTTCAACGACATCGACACGATCTCGCCGCGCCCGCTGCTGTTCCATCACCGGCGACCGGGCGCACTCGAAGGAGTTAAGCGAGGACGCCTATGCTCGCGCGGCCGAGCCGAAGGAACTGGTCTGGGTGAAGGGCGCGGGACATGTCGATCTCTATGATCGCGTGAGCCTCATCCCGTTCGACAAGCTTCAGCCGTTCTTCGGTCAGCATCTTGCCTGACTTGAAGTCGGCAGCTGCATAAGCGGGAGACTTTATATCTACATCTGCACCGCCGGCACAGCCTGCTGCGGGCAGATTTGTTTTTGGCGCTGCTCCATGCACAGTAGCCACCGTAGGGCGAGTGAGCCGTCGCTCGTGGCATATGCGCTAAGAAGCCACGTGCTCTTCATCGAGGCAACGCGGCGCTGACCGAAGACAATTCCCCGTTTGTCTTACGATGAACCTGACCGAACTTTCCATCCATGAGTCAGATTCATGACTACAAGCGAGCCGGGTGATCTAATCCGCCGAGTTGCGTTCGGATACATTCGACGCGTGTCAATCGAACATCGATGGAGGTTCGCCATGAACCAGCAGAACGAAATCCTGAACACGCCCGGGCCAGCATCCGATCTTGACGTCGGTCGGCGTGATCTCCTGAAGCTCACCGGCGCCGGCGTTGCCGCGCTCGGCGCGATGTCCATCCTTAACATTCCATTCGAGGCCAGGGCTCAAGGCATCATCGAGGGAGCCGACAATTTCTACAAGAGTGATAAGCTCAACCACCAGAAGGTCACCTTCAAGAACCAGTACGGTATGGACATCGTCGCCAACCTGTACACCCCTAAGGACGCAAACGCGTCCACCGGGCTCCCGGCCATTATCGCCGGCCACCCGAACGGCGCGGTCAAGGAGCAAAGCTCCAGCTTCTATGCCCAGAAACTTGCCGAGCAGGGTTTCGTGACCCTGGCTCCCGATCTGACCTTCTGGGGCGAGAGCGAGGGTTCGCGCAACGCAGTCGCCTCCGATTTCTATACCGAGGTGTTCATGGCCTCGGTGGATTTCCTTGGTACTCGTCCGTTCGTCGACCGGGAGCGGATCGGCATCGTGGGCATTTGCGGCAGCGGCGGTTACGCGATCAGTGCGGCGAAGCTTGACCCGCGTCTGAAGGCAATCGCCACTGTCAGCATGTATGACATGGGCGCCGTCAACCGAAACGGCCTCAACAAGTCGCAGACGCTCGAACAGCGCAAGCAGGCGCTCGCCGCCGCCGCGGAACAGCGCTACGTCGAGTTCGAGGGTGGTCCAAAGAAGTACAGTGACGGCATGCTTGAGACGCTGCGGCCCAATGCGCATCCGATCGAGCGCGAGTTCTTCGACTTCTATCGCACGCCGCGCGGCCAGTACGTGCCGGCTGGTGCGTCGCTCTACACGACGACGAACCGCCCGATCACGGCGGAAGTCAAGCAGATGAACTTCTACCCGTTCAACGACATCGAGACGATCTCGCCGCGTCCGCTGCTGTTCATCACCGGGGACAAGGCGCACTCGAAGGAGTTCAGCGAAGAGGCCTATGCACGCGCGGCCGAGCCGAAGGAACTGATTTGGGTTGAAGGCGCAGGCCATGTCGATCTCTACGACCGGGTGAACCTCATCCCGTTCGACCGGCTCACGGCCTTCTTCCAGAAGCACCTCATTGCTTGAGTGAAGCCTTGAAGCGGCGCTGAAAGGCGCCGCTCTCAGCCACGCAGCCAGAAACGTACAGCCAGTACGGCTCAGTCAAGTTGCCGGCCGACGGCTCGAATGATCAACATAACAGTCCGCTTGGCGGCGCAATTAAGATGATGGTGACAATATGCAAAAGATAGCTCTAACGGCTGCCGTGTTAATCTTCGTGACAACAGCGAATGCCGCTGATTTCCGTTTGTCGAGTTCCGATGTGGAGCACAACAAGCAGGTGGGCGACCAATACCTGCAGAATGGGTCCGGATGCACCGGCGGCGATCAATCGCCCACGCTTTCCTGGTCCGGTGCACCTGACGGTACCAAAAGCTTCGCTGTGACAATGTACGATCCGGATGCGCCGACCGGAAGCGGATGGTGGCATTGGAACGTGCTGAATATTCCGGCTTCCGTGAACCATCTGGATCGGAATGCAGGACAGCGCGATGGCAGCAAACTGCCGGCCGGCGCCGTGCAAGGCCGCACCGATTTCGCCGTGCCTGGATATGGCGGAGCGTGCCCCCCGGCTGGCGACAAGACGCACCATTACCACTTCAAGGTTTGGGCTCTGTCGGTCGACAAACTGGAGATCGACACGGAGATGAGCGCTGCGCAGATCGGCTATATGGTCCGTTCGAACAGCCTAGCCTCCGCAGAACTGGTGCCGGTTGCGACGCGATAAATCAGCGCGATCGCTTGGGGAAACGCGGTCGTTCGCGTTCCCCAGGCCGACTTGCTTAACCGGTAATGTGATTGCCATCAGCCAGTCCTTAGCTGCTGAAGCGACTGATCTGCTGGCGCGGTACGATCGAGACGTGAGCCAGAAGTTTAAATTAGTTTATAAGTTCAATAATTATAGACTAATAAGGGCCATGAACGCAGTGGGCTACGGGAGAAACCTACCACTCGACCGCGACGATGCCTTGCTACCACGTGCTGCCGAGAATCATGCACGGTGATGGCCAGGCCGTTGCGATGCTCGGAGAGGCCTGGACCCGCGTCGCGAGTGGACGGACGCGGGCGATGGCAGGCTTGCGTCGATCAAGGTTCCATAGTCCTCGAGCACACGCCAGTTGCGATAACTGCGCGCCGCGTCATAGGCGAGATAGTCCGCCGCCGACAGCGCTCCGGGGCGACACCGTTAGAGAAGCCGCAGATCGCATGGACATAGGGATTCCATTCAGCCCCTAGCACAAGGGCATCCCGGCGCGAGTCGCTCGTCATGACGATGTGCGGTAACCGCTTTTCCCAACATTGACCGCATTGCGGACAGCGGCCTGCTGTTCCGGAGAAAAGCCGAGATCGGCATGTCGCCTGCCCCATGCGGCCTCCCGGACATTGACCACAAAGCCTGCCTCGTCGGCGATGCCCGTCCAGGGATTGCGGTCGGCCGAGTGCAGCCATCCGCAGCCCAGATCGAGCGTAAAGCCTGCGAGTTCCTGGGTCCAGGCGCGCCTCCGACGCGGTTCGACGCCTCCAACATTATAGTCGAAACTCCACTAGCAGCGAGGCGCCCGGCCGCAGCAATGCCTGCGGCTCCGCCGCCCACGATCGCAATATCGACTTCTATTCATTCGGGCTCTCGCATCAAGCGCGCGATCGTTGCTGGCGCCGTCAAGGAGAGACGTTCCTGCAAATGCGTCTAATGGGATTTTTTCGTTAGGTTCTTTGCGCACGAGCTTCAACCTTCGCTGTTCCGGCGCGTGATTAGGCGCTATAATTTTCATATCAATATGAAGAGGATTCATGAGTGTCGCGCGAGAACGTCAGTGACCTGCTTGCCTTCCTGGCGGTCGCCCGGGAACAGAGTTTCACCAAAGCAGCGGCCAAGTTCGGGATTTCCCAGTCGGCTTTGAGCCATACCATCCGGGGGCTTGAAACCAGGCTGGGTGTTCGGCTCCTCACGCGCACGACCCGGGCCGTGTCACCCACCGAGGCCGGCGAGCGGCTATTGAACGGGATCGGGCCCCATTTCGACGAGATCGATGCCCAGATCGACGCATTGAGCGATCTTCGCGACACGCCCGCTGGCAATATCCGCATCACGGCGCCGGACCACGCGATCAACTTCGTGCTGTGGCCGAAACTGCAAAAATTTCTACCGAACTATCCTGATATCAAGGTCGAACTTCTGCGCGAGAACGGCCTGACCGATATCGTGAAAGAGCGATACGATGCCGGCGTTCGCATGGGTGAGCAACTTGCGAAGGACATGATCTCGGCCCGTATCGGTCCCGATTTCCGGTTCAACGTGGTGGGTGCGAAATCCTACCTCAAGAATAATCCCGAACCGCAGCATCCCCAGGATCTCGTCCGGCACACTTGCATCAACGAACGCCTGCCGACCTTTGGCGGTTTCTGGGCGTGGGAGTTCGAAGAACGCGGACGCGAAATTAAGATCAAGGTCGACGGGCAACTGGTCTTCAACAATTCCTATCAGGCCGTCGAGGCGGCAGTCGCCGGATTCGGTCTCGCCTATGTGCCCGAGGACGTCGCGTCGCCGCATATCCAGAAGGGGCGGTTGGTGCATGTGCTTCAGGACTTCAGTCCCCATTGGGATGGCTACTACATGTATTATCCCAGCCGGCGTCAGTCCTCGCCGGCTTTTGTCGCTCTCGTTGAGGCGTTACGTCATCGCACTTAGTTCCGTGCTGGATTGAGTTACGCGGGCTTTCTTGCGCTGGTAGGTGGCATGTGCGGGCCGCGCCGGCGCGGTGGCGCCCCCTTACGACCTGGCGCCCGGCCCGAATTTCGATGGCAATTGTATCAGGGGATCTGTGCGACTTCTCTGGCGGGCTTTGTGCGCTGCCGGTTTCTCCACCCCAACATCACGTAATGCGTGGCGATGGCCGGAAGCGCCATCACTGCCGCCCAATGCCCAAAAAAAGGTGTCACCGAGGTTTTGAAGTTCCAGACATCGAGGCTGTAGGTGAAGGTCAGATGGTTCCAGACACCAAGAACTGAAAAGCTCCAGACGCCGACACCGGCCAGAAGGGCTGCGGAGACACGCAGCAGCCACGTCCCGGCGGCCTTGGTCGTCGACGGCCCCAGGATCGAGAGGCTCAACGCCATTACGCGCGCCCAGTGCAGGCCGAGATGGATGCCGACGATTACCATAACCCAATAGGCTGAGAACCGGTGGACCTCCCGTATGTAGACGCTTTCGGGGATGGGAAGCGCGCTGAACAGCGATTTCGAGATTGCGATGCTGCTGACCAGCAGGATGATCATGTTGACGATCAGCAGTAGATGAAGCGCGACGATGAAGACGCGGCGCGAATCATAACGGCCCCTGAAGAGATTTTTGAACCAGAACCGGTTCGTCACGATATGCCAGGCGAGCAACCCGAACATGGCGGTGCCGAAGATCTCGTGGGGGACGTTCTCCAGCCACCAATAGGCCAGTGAGAGCAGAAGGAAGATGACCATCGCGCCTGGCAGCAGAAGACGATCGATAAGAGGGGACGACGTCACGATGACGTACTCCGTGGATAGATGCTCAGGGGCTAGTTCTTGAAACTGCGCGCATTGTTGAAGGTGAACATATATTGCCGGTCCTGGCGGGCCTGATGACAGGAATAACAGCGCGCCGGGCTTTCATCGTCAGTCTTGATCGACCGGTCTGGATTGAACGCTTGATAGGTCCAGTCGTCCGGACCGTCTCCCGTTTTTTGGGCAACGAGGTACCGGGCCAGGACGTCGCTCTGGTGATCGACCAGAACGACATGGGTCCCCATCGGCACTGGTTTGTCGGCCTGGACGGCGTCGAGCGCTGTCTGACTGGTAAGCATATGCTCGCGCGTCACGCCGCGATTTATCGTAGTATAATGGACGAGCTTGTCGAGCTCCGGGAAGGTCACTACACCTGTTTCGGCGTGGGCTGGTGTTGCTCCCGTACCTTCTGGCAACATCAGGTAGCTGCTGGCGAGGACCAATGCTCCACCCACTAATGCCAGCCCAAAGGATCTGATCGTGTTGTTCATTGGCGTATGAGTCCTGGTGCATACAAAAGATCGGCGCACCGAAAGGTGCTCGGTGCGGTTCATTTTCAGACCCGGCATCGGGCGCGCCGCTGCGGAAGCAATGATGCATCTGCGGGCACGATAATTCGATCTGCTGCGCCATCCCGCTCAAACGGCTGAACACGTCAGCTCGGCCCTCTGCTTCCAAATAGCCTCACCGGATCCCATTCTTGCGTAACAACTATCAAATACGGCGAAGCGGAATTAGTGGCGCCGGCGCGCTTATAGATATGAGGCAGATTCATCAATCCTCTCAGGCGGGTCTTATGCTCATCACTACCGATGAGGCGCGCCTCCGCCTCAAGGCCTCGTCGTCTGCATCACCATAGTTCTTCAGCGCATCGGCCCGTGATCGAAAACGGCGTGGTCTGCGTCAACGTCACGGGATACAAACAAGCCTGTCTGCCAGCTCTTCGGCGGCAAGACACCTGCCGCGGAATGGTTCGCACAAGTGGACGCGGGTTGAGACGGTTGCTCCCGTGCTCGAAGTCGCGCTTGCGACTGCCGCATTGCCCAAGTCCATCCGAGCGGTAGCCGCGATGCGCTGATCTGCGAAGTGGTGCTATCAAAGCCGCACACCGAAGGACGGAGCTTAATCTACTTCGACCGCGCGTACTGGATATTACCGCGGGTCAGTCGCCGTTTGCGGACTTGAATACTTGATTGACAATGCCATGCCTTAATGAGATTCGAACCGTAAAACTTCGGAACAATCGGGTTTGTTTGACTTCGTTAGCCGACGCCTGGATGCGGGCGCCTTGGGATGAGGCGAAGGATCTCCCACGGCCATTACCTTATGATGCGCTGATCATTTCCTCACGCGAACCGTACGGATCCACGATCGTCTCGACATCCGGAGAGCCGGTGGAAAAGGCCAGTCTGCTTTAAGCCTGAACTCAGAGCTTGATTGTATAGGCAAAGCCTGCCTCGTCGACTGTTCGAAACTGTAAGCAAAGCTGACGCCATGGATCGGCAATTGCGAGATGCCCCGATAAGTCTCTGGCGCCGACACGCCGCAAATCTCCAGGAATGTCGGCGGAATGTCCGTGACGTGATGGAACTGATGGCGGATGCCGCCCAACGCCGACCGTTCCGATCAGAATGAGCGCTATCCTCCCGGCATTGAGCCTGGTGCGTTTTCCAGCGGAGGACAATGCCGGCCGCTGGATCGGATCTTTGTCCGAGCGCGCGCTCATTGCGCCTGCTCCGTCGCCGGCGTCGGCGGGGCCTCGTCCGGTTCACCGGGATGGATGATCAATGTAAAGGCGAGGGCAGCTACGCAAGCCAGGAAGAAAATTGTCGACGAACAACATCATCATTCGCGGCGCCTTTGAATTCTGCCGCGTTGCCGAGACCGAATCCCAGCTTTTCTCGCCTCGCTCATGGCGCACCCCTCTGCGGAAGATCGGTCTGTTCATCAAGTTCCCCCTTCAGCTCGTGGCGCCGACCGCGCAACAGTGAAGCCTTCACGCGTTCGATTTCCGCCTCCGTCGGCTCAACCAACGGGCCGCTGTCGTCAGGAATATCGGAGCCGCTTTGAGCGATTGTCTCGTTCTCCGGCCGTTCGTTCGTACCTGTCGAGGTCTTTGCGCGCTTGTTCATCACATCCTCCAATCGCCGCGGCCATCGCGACGGGCATCGTTGCGACATCAGCGCCTCGATGAGGTCAACGGATGTCCAGCCCGTTTCCCAATTCGACCATGTGGATCGACGCACCACGCTTCCTCGCAACTCCGGGAACTTTTGCGCAAAGCCGGGGTTGGAGCGCCGTCGAGAATTGCTGAGGAGAACCCCATCGTGAAAGCTCTGACCTGGCACGGCAAGCATGATA
>NZ_JACIAO010000024.1:0-18246 GCF_014194045.1 Rhizobium sp. BK456 | reverse complement strand
CGTTCCGATCGCGATGGAAGAAAAGCTGCGCTTCGCGATCCGTGAAGGCGGCCGCACCGTCGGCGCCGGTATCGTCGCTTCGATCGTCGAGTAATCCTGGGATTACCCGAAATTCAGGAAAAACCCCGCTGGAAACGGCGGGGTTTTTTCGTTTTGATGCCTGTTTGAGGGATTAACAGGTGTTGTAAAAATATCGTTAAATATGCCCGTCACAGTATTTTGTTCATCTCACATTCAGAAACCAGTTGTGATTGGTTCATTTTAGTCCAGACTCCTTCATGCAAAGAGGAGAGCCCGGATGATTCCAAAGGCCACGTTCGCTGCGACCATATTCGCGATGTATGTTTTCACGATGTTTTTCATCGCTGCAATTCCGCAGGAGGTTGTTCAGGCAGCCGGAGTGCAGATCAGTGACGTAACCGTCGTTAAGTGACGATTTCAGCAGTTCACCGCAGGCGTCTGCGGTGAACGGAAATGATCGGCCAGGCGCCCCGGATAGGCTGCTCCTGGCGACGCGGGGGTGAACCCTTGCAGGACGCTCGCTTGCTCTTCGCGCGGAAGCGTCTAACTATGCCTCCGATTTGATGATGCGGAGGATATTCCATGAAGAAGCGAATTCTGTTTACGGGCGGTTCGGGCAAGGCAGGTCGCCATGCCGTGCCATGGCTCGTCAATGCGGGTTACGAGGTTCACAACCTCGATCTGGTGCCGCTGGACAGTCCCGGCGTCACCAATCTCATTGCCGACATCACCGATAGCGGTCAGGTCTTCAATGCGTTGTCGATGCACCGGGATTTTCCCGATCTCGATGCGGGCAGGGGCGTGCAACCCTTCGATGCCGTCGTGCATTTCGCCGCCATCCCGCGCATTCTGATCAAACCCGACAATGAGACTTTCCGCATCAATACGATGGGCACTTATAATGTCATCGAGGCGGCGGTGAAGCTCGGCATCAGGAAGATTATCGTCGCATCCAGCGAGACGACCTACGGGGTCTGCTTCGCCGAAGGTCATCGCGATTTCCATCAGTTCCCGCTGGAGGAAGACTACGACGTCAATCCGATGGATTCTTACGGGCTTTCCAAGGTGGTCAACGAAAAGACGGCGCGTGCCTTTGCCGAGCGTTCGGGGTTCGACATCTATGCGCTGCGCATCGGCAACGTCATCGAGCCGCACGAATATGAGAGGTTTCCCACCTATTTCGCCAATCCCGAGATGCGCAAGCGCATTGCCTGGAGCTATATCGACGCCCGCGATCTCGGACAGATCTGCCATCTCTGCATCGAAAAGGACGGTCTCGGCTATCAGGTCTTCAACGCGGCCAACGACACCGTCTCGGCCAATACGCCGTCGAGGGAGCTTGCCAAGCGATTCTTCCCCAACGTGCCCTTCACCCGGGAGATCGGCGAATATGAAGGCCTGCTCTCCAACCGCAAGATTCGCGAAGTGCTGGGTTTTAAAGAAGAGCACGATTGGCGGAAATACGTGAAGGTCTGAACCCATATCGGTGGCGCGATGAGCAAGCCGATCGCTCGCATATGCGCAGAATGGCTATGAAAAACGAAAATCGTGCTTGCCAATCCGCCGTCGCCGTCTTAAAGGGAGCGCCATGCTTTTCAGCAGCGATTTGCGGGCCTTGGCCCAGCGCTGAATGAGCGGCATGAAGGGGTATAGCTCAGTTGGTAGAGCGGCGGTCTCCAAAACCGCAGGTCGTAGGTTCGAGCCCTACTGCCCCTGCCATTTTCCTTGATGCGGGAGAGCGCGGACGTGCTCGCGGCATTCCGGCCGGGGATCGATGGGCGGTGACTAATTTCGTTAAACTTCGGTTTCCCTCTTGTCTATTCGGGAATCGGTGTTTATTTAGGGTTCAACAGACACGCGGTGCGTGGGGCTGATAGTTTCAGCTTTACGCGCCGTAATTGCGTGGGCAGTCGATGGCATCAAAATCCAATCCGTTTGCGTTTCTGCAGCAGGTTCGCTCCGAGACGTCCAAAGTTACATGGCCGTCGCGCCGCGAGACGATGATCTCGACGGTCATGGTGCTTGTGATGGTGGTTTTCGCCGCGCTGTTTTTCTTTGCCGCTGACCAGCTGATCGGCTGGGCTCTGAGCTTCGTGCTCAATACCGGCAACTGATACGGGTGGAGATGAAAATGGCGGCACGTTGGTACATCGTCCACGCATATTCAAATTTTGAAAAGAAGGTTGCTGAAGACATCGAGAACAAGGCTCGCCAGAAGGGGCTTGAGCACCTGTTCGAGAAAATCCTCGTGCCGACCGAAAAGGTGGTGGAAGTGCGTCGCGGCCGCAAGGTCGACAGCGAGCGCAAGTTCTTCCCGGGCTATGTCATGGTTCGCGCCAATCTGACGGATGAAGCCTACCATCTGATCAAGAATACGCCGAAGGTCACAGGCTTCCTCGGCTCCGATAATAAGCCCGTTCCGATTCCGGATCATGAAGCCGAGCGCATTCTCGGCCAGGTCCAGGAAGGTGTCGAGCGGCCGAAGGCCTCCATTACCTTCGAGATCGGCGAGCAGGTTCGCGTTTCCGACGGCCCGTTCGCGTCGTTCAACGGCACGGTTCAGGATGTGGACGAAGAGCGTTCGCGCCTGAAGGTTGAAGTGTCGATCTTCGGCCGCGCAACGCCGGTCGAGTTGGAATACGCTCAGGTCGAGAAGGTCTGATTGTAAGAGATTGGAAGCAGGCCCTTGCGGCCGGTTTCCTGCGGACCTTGTCCGCACCCGCGTGGAAGGTGAGGGGTCTTAGCCGGACCCTAATGATCCGCACCACGCAACCGCAGCCGCCGGAGAGATCCGGCATCACGGGCCGGGCGACCGGCCGTTCATGAAAGGCAGAGAGATATGGCTAAGAAAGTTGCAGGCCAGCTCAAGCTTCAGGTCAAGGCAGGATCGGCAAACCCGTCCCCGCCGATTGGTCCGGCGCTTGGTCAGCGTGGCATTAACATCATGGAATTCTGCAAGGCGTTCAATGCCGCCACGCAGGAAATGGAAAAGGGTATGCCGATCCCGGTCGTCATCACCTATTACCAGGACAAGTCCTTCACCTTCGCGATGAAGCAGCCTCCGGTCAGCTACTGGCTGAAGAAGGAAGCGAAGATCACGTCCGGTTCCAAGACGCCCGGCAAGGGCGCCAAGGCCGGCTCCCTCACCAAGGCTCAGATCAAGTCGATCGCAGAAGCCAAGATGAAGGATCTGAACGCAGCGGATATCGAAGGTGCAATGGCGATGATCGAGGGCTCTGCCCGCGCCATGGGCCTGGAAGTGGTGGGTTAAGATCATGGCTGGTAAGCGCACGCAGAAGATCAACGAAGGTGTTGATCCCACTAAGCTCTACGCTCTGAGCCTGGCTATCGGCATGGTCAAGGAACGGGCTGTCGCCAAGTTCGACGAAACAATCGAGGTCTCGATGAACCTCGGCGTCGACCCGCGCCATGCGGACCAGATGGTTCGCGGCGTCGTCAACCTGCCGAACGGCACGGGCCGCACGGTTCGCGTCGCCGTCTTCGCTCGTGGCGTCAAGGCCGATGAAGCCAAGGCTGCCGGTGCCGATATCGTCGGCGCTGAAGACCTCGTCGAAATCGTCCAGGGTGGCAAGATCGAATTCGATCGCTGCATCGCCACCCCCGACATGATGCCGCTCGTCGGCCGTCTCGGTAAGGTTCTCGGCCCCCGCGGCATGATGCCGAACCCGAAGGTCGGCACCGTCACCATGGATGTCGCCGGAGCCGTCAAGGCTTCCAAGGGCGGCGCTGTCGAGTTCCGCGTCGAGAAGGCTGGTATCGTCCATGCCGGCATCGGCAAGGCCTCTTTCGACGCCAAGGCTCTGGAAGAAAACATCCGCGCCTTTGCTGACGCCGTCATCAAGGCGAAGCCGGCTGGCGCCAAGGGCAACTACGTCAAGCGCGTGGCGATTTCCTCGACCATGGGCCCGGGCGTCAAGATTGAAGTCGGCTCGGTCACCGCAGCTCCGACTGCATAAGTTGATTGCCGGACCTCGGTCCGGTCACTGAAATTCCGGCCTCGCAAGGGGCCGGAATATTCCGGAGAAATCCGGAATCCTGTCCGAGATTGCAGGTGGTTTTCCCTTAATCACTTCGCCTGCATGAGACGGGTAAGACCCGAATTTCATGAAGTTCGCTTCTAGGAAATCGGTTCGAGCCTTGGATGCCTTGTGCCTCTTTAGCCTTGATTGGCGCGGGAGCGCGGGGGGACAGGATCCTCAAGCGTCGCTTGGGATCTCACATGATCCCGGGAGGCAAAAGGCAACCCGGCGGGCCCGTTTTCGGTCCCGCCAACTGGAGATAGGCAGTGGAAAGAGCGGAAAAACGCGAATTCGTCACGGAACTGAACGAAGTCTTCAAGGCTTCGGGCTCAGTTGTCGTGGCCCACTATGCTGGTGCCACAGTCGCGCAGATGAACGACTTTCGTTCGAAGATGCGTGCAGCTGGCGGTACCGTCAAAGTCGCGAAGAACCGCCTGGCCAAAATTGCCCTTCAGGGTACGGAAGCGGAAGGGATCACTGATCTCTTCAAGGGTCAGACGCTGATTGCATACAGCACCGATCCGATCACCGCTCCGAAGGTCGTCATGGACTTCGCCAAGACCAACGACAAGATCGTTGTTCTGGGCGGCGCCATGGGAACAACCACGCTCAACGCCGATGCAGTCAAGTCGCTTGCGACCCTGCCTTCGCTCGATGAGCTGCGTGCGAAGCTGCTGGGCATGATCCAGACACCGGCTACCCGCATCGCTGGGGTTGTTGCAGCACCGGCAAGCCAGCTTGCTCGCGTGTTCGCGGCTTACGCCAAGAAGGACGAAGCCGCTTAAGGCGGTTTTTCGCTGTTTATAATCAACCGGTTCGAACCGAACAAAAGGAACTAGTAAAATGGCTGATCTCGCAAAGATCGTTGACGACCTCTCCGCTCTGACCGTTCTGGAAGCTGCAGAACTGTCGAAGCTTCTCGAAGAAAAGTGGGGCGTTTCCGCTGCTGCTCCGGTAGCTGTTGCTGCCGCTGCTGGTGGTGCTGGCCCGGCTGTCGTTGAAGAAGAAAAGACCGAATTCGACGTTATCCTCGTCGACGCCGGTGCCAACAAGATCAACGTCATCAAGGAAGTCCGCGCCATCACCGGTCTCGGCCTCAAGGAAGCCAAGGACCTCGTCGAAGGCGCTCCGAAGGCTGTCAAGGAAGGCGTCAACAAGGCTGAAGCCGCTGACATCAAGAAGAAGCTTGAAGACGCTGGCGCCAAGGCCGACGTCAAGTAATCTTGAAACGCTTTTGGGAGGCAGTCTTTGCTGCCTCCCATTTGCCGTTTTTCTGAACGAATTACCCAAAAGCCGCGTCAAACCGGCTTTTGGGTAATGGGTTCTTCAAAAGGATAGTCTCGCATCGAGGGCAGCACAGCAATCCGAGCTGAGCGTTTTCGGGTGTCGGACGAGATTGGATGACTCATTGATAGACGGGATCGACTGGCCATCGGTTCCCGTCCGTTGCAGGCCCGGGTGCAAGATTTTGAAGGAGCGACGATGGCTCAGACCCTTTCGTTCAACGGTCGTAGGCGCGTACGCAAGTTTTTTGGTAAGATCCCCGAAGTCGCAGAAATGCCGAACCTCATCGAGGTTCAGAAGGCGTCCTACGACCAGTTTTTGATGGTTGAAGAGCCGAAAGGCGGCCGGCCCGACGAGGGCCTTCAAGCCGTTTTCAAGTCGGTTTTCCCGATCACCGATTTTTCCGGCGCTTCGATGCTGGAATTCGTATCCTACGAGTTCGAACCGCCGAAGTTCGACGTTGACGAATGCCGTCAGCGCGACCTGACCTATGCGGCACCCCTGAAGGTGACGCTGCGCCTGATCGTGTTCGATATCGACGAGGATACGGGCGCGAAGTCGATCAAGGACATCAAGGAACAGTCCGTCTACATGGGCGACATGCCGCTCATGACCAACAACGGCACGTTCATCGTCAACGGCACCGAGCGCGTCATCGTTTCCCAGATGCACCGTTCGCCGGGCGTCTTCTTCGATCACGACAAGGGCAAGAGCCATTCTTCCGGCAAGCTGCTCTTTGCTGCCCGCGTCATCCCTTATCGCGGTTCCTGGCTCGATATCGAATTCGACGCCAAGGATATCGTCTACGCCCGTATCGACCGTCGCCGTAAGATCCCTGTCACGTCGCTGCTGATGGCGCTCGGCATGGACGGCGAGGAAATCCTCGACACCTTCTACACGAAGTCGCTCTACAAGCGCGACGGCGAAGGCTGGCGTATTCCCTTCAAGCCGGAAACGCTGAAGGGCGCCAAGGCGATCACCGAGATGGTTGACGCCGATACCGGCGAAGTCGTCGTCGAAGCCGGCAAGAAGCTGACCCCGCGCCTGCTGCGCCAGCTGTCAGACAAGGGCCTGAAGGCGCTGAAGGCCGCTGACGACGATCTCTACGGCAACTATCTCGCCGGCGACATCGTCAACTACTCCACCGGTGAAATCTACCTCGAAGCCGGCGACGAAATCGACGAGAAGACGCTCGGCATCATCCTGGCGAACGGCTTCGACGAGATCCCGGTTCTTGGCATCGACCACATCAATGTCGGCGCCTATATCCGCAACACGCTTTCGGCCGACAAGAACGAGAACCGTCAGGACGCTCTGTTCGACATCTACCGTGTCATGCGTCCGGGCGAGCCGCCGACCATGGAATCGGCCGAAGCCATGTTCAACTCGCTGTTCTTCGATGCGGAGCGTTACGACCTCTCCGCCGTCGGCCGCGTCAAGATGAACATGCGTCTCGACCTGACCGTCGAAGACACCGTCCGCATCCTGCGCAAGGACGACATCCTGGCCGTGGTCAGGATGCTGGTCGAACTGCGCGACGGCAAGGGCGAGATCGACGACATCGACAACCTCGGCAACCGCCGCGTCCGCTCGGTCGGCGAGCTGATGGAAAACCAGTACCGTCTCGGCCTGCTCCGCATGGAGCGTGCGATCAAGGAACGCATGTCCTCGATCGAGATCGACACGGTCATGCCGCAGGATCTGATCAACGCCAAGCCGGCGGCTGCCGCCGTGCGCGAATTCTTCGGTTCCTCGCAGCTCTCGCAGTTCATGGACCAGGTCAACCCGCTCTCGGAAATCACCCACAAGCGCCGTCTGTCGGCTCTTGGCCCGGGTGGTCTGACCCGTGAGCGCGCCGGCTTCGAAGTCCGCGACGTGCATCCGACGCACTACGGCCGTATTTGCCCGATCGAAACGCCTGAGGGCCCGAACATCGGTCTGATCAACTCGCTTGCGACCTTTGCCCGCGTCAACAAGTACGGCTTCATCGAAAGCCCGTACCGCCGTATCGTCGACGGCAAGGTGACGAGCGACGTGCTCTACCTGTCCGCCATGGAAGAGGCGAAGTACTACGTCGCCCAGGCCAACGCCGAAATGAACGCCGACGGTTCCTTCGTCGACGAGTTCGTCGTCTGCCGTCATGCCGGCGAAGTCATGCTCGCACCCCGCGACAGCATGAACCTGATGGACGTTTCGCCGAAGCAGGTCGTTTCGGTCGCAGCCGCGCTCATCCCGTTCCTGGAAAATGACGACGCCAACCGCGCGCTCATGGGCTCGAACATGCAGCGTCAGGCCGTGCCGCTGCTGCGTGCCGAAGCCCCGTTCGTCGGTACCGGCATGGAGCCGGTCGTTGCCCGTGACTCCGGCGCCGCCATCGGCGCGCGCCGCGGCGGGGTGGTCGACCAGGTCGACGCGACGCGTATCGTTATCCGCGCCACCGAAGACCTCGAAGCCGGCAAATCCGGCGTCGATATCTACCGCCTGCAGAAGTTCCAGCGTTCGAACCAGAACACCTGCGTCAACCAGCGTCCGCTGGTCACCGTCGGTGACGAGGTCAACCGCGGCGACATCCTGGCCGACGGCCCGTCGACCGATCTCGGCGACCTGGCGCTCGGCCGCAACGCGCTCGTCGCGTTCATGCCCTGGAACGGCTACAACTACGAAGACTCGATCCTGCTCTCCGAGCGTATCGTTGCCGACGACGTGTTCACTTCCATCCACATCGAGGAATTCGAAGTGATGGCGCGCGACACCAAGCTTGGTCCTGAGGAAATCACCCGCGACATTCCGAACGTTTCGGAAGAAGCGCTGAAGAACCTCGACGAAGCCGGCATCGTCTACATCGGCGCCGAAGTTCAGCCGGGCGATATCCTCGTCGGCAAGATCACGCCGAAGGGCGAAAGCCCGATGACGCCGGAAGAAAAGCTTCTGCGCGCCATCTTCGGCGAAAAGGCCTCCGACGTGCGCGACACTTCCATGCGCATGCCGCCCGGCACCTACGGCACGATCGTCGAAGTCCGCGTCTTCAACCGCCATGGCGTCGAGAAGGACGAGCGCGCGATGGCAATCGAGCGCGAAGAGATCGAACGTCTTGCAAAGGACCGCGACGACGAGCAGGCGATCCTCGACCGTAACGTCTACGGCCGTCTGATCGAAATGCTGCGCGGCCAGGCCTCCATCGCCGGCCCGAAGGGCTTCAAGAAGGGCACCGAGCTTTCGAACGCCGTCGTCTCCGAATATCCCCGCTCGCAGTGGTGGATGTTCGCCGTCGAGGACGAGAAGGTTCAGAGCGAGCTCGAAGCCCTTCGCGGCCAGTACGACGAATCCAAGTCGCGCCTTGAACAGCGCTTCATGGACAAGGTCGAGAAGGTCCAGCGCGGCGATGAAATGCCTCCTGGCGTCATGAAGATGGTCAAGGTCTTCGTCGCCGTGAAGCGCAAGATCCAGCCGGGCGACAAGATGGCCGGCCGTCACGGGAACAAGGGCGTCGTCTCGCGCATTGTGCCTGTCGAGGACATGCCGTTCCTCGAAGACGGCACGCATGTCGACGTCGTTCTGAACCCGCTCGGCGTTCCCTCGCGTATGAACGTCGGCCAGATCCTCGAAACCCACCTGGGTTGGGCTTGCGCCGGCATGGGTCGCCAGATCGGCGAACTGATCGACGCATACAAGGCCAATGGCAACATCGAGCCGCTGCGCAAGACCATCGGCGATGTCGTCGGTGACGGTCCGAAGGCCGAACAGGTCCAGGATTTCGACGACGACTCGGTTCTGCGTCTCGCCGACCAGTGGAAGCGTGGCGTTTCGATTGCAACGCCTGTCTTCGACGGCGCCAACGAAGCCGACGTCAACGACATGCTGCGTCTGGCAGGTCTCAAGGATACCGGCCAGTCGACGCTCTATGACGGCCGTACCGGCGAGCAGTTCGACCGCCAGGTGACCGTGGGCTACATCTACATGCTGAAGCTCAACCACCTGGTCGACGACAAGATCCATGCCCGTTCGATCGGTCCTTACTCGCTCGTGACCCAGCAACCGCTGGGCGGCAAGGCGCAGTTCGGCGGTCAGCGCTTCGGCGAAATGGAAGTCTGGGCGCTCGAAGCTTACGGCGCGGCCTACACGCTGCAGGAAATGCTGACGGTGAAGTCGGACGACGTCGCCGGCCGCACCAAGGTCTACGAAGCCATCGTCCGCGGCGACGACACGTTCGAAGCCGGTATTCCGGAAAGCTTCAACGTTCTTGTCAAGGAAATGCGCTCGCTGGGCCTCAGCGTCGAGCTCGAAAACACCAAGCTTGACGAGGCGCAGGCAGCGCAGCTGCCCGACGCGGCCGAGTAAGCACCTGATAGGGCGTGCGCTGCCAATGCGGCGCACGCCGGTCCCGCCGGGCGCCGTATCCGTATCGGCCCTGCAGGGAAGTTTCGCCGCATCTTGCGGTTATTCTCGTTTAAGCGAGGGAGGCGGCTCCCGGGAATTTGCCGCCGACCATCGCATTTTGAGGGCGCTTTAGCCCATGAAGGAGACAGGCATGAACCAAGAGGTCATGAATCTTTTCAATCCGCAGGTGCCTGCACAGAATTTCGATTCCATTCGGATTTCGATCGCATCTCCGGAGAAGATCCTCTCCTGGTCTTACGGTGAGATCAAGAAGCCGGAAACCATCAACTACCGCACGTTCAAGCCGGAACGCGACGGTCTGTTCTGCGCGCGCATCTTCGGGCCGATCAAGGACTACGAATGCCTGTGCGGCAAGTACAAGCGCATGAAGTACAAGGGCATCATCTGCGAAAAGTGCGGCGTCGAAGTCACGCTGTCGCGCGTTCGCCGTGAGCGCATGGGCCATATCGAGCTCGCCGCTCCCGTTGCCCATATCTGGTTCCTGAAGTCGCTGCCGTCGCGCATTTCGACGCTGCTCGACATGACGCTGAAGGATGTCGAGCGCGTCCTCTATTTCGAAAACTACATCGTCACCGAGCCGGGCCTGACTGCTTTGAAGGAGCACCAGCTCCTCTCGGAAGAAGAGTATATGCTGGCCGTTGACGAATACGGCGAAGACCAGTTCACCGCGATGATCGGCGCTGAGGCGATCTACGAGATGCTGGCCTCGATGAACCTCGAAAAGATCGCTGGCGACCTGCGCTCCGAGCTTGCCGACACCACGTCGGATCTCAAGCAGAAGAAGCTGATGAAGCGCCTGAAGATCGTCGAGAACTTCATGGAGTCGGGCAACCGTCCGGAATGGATGATCATGAAGGTCGTTCCGGTCATCCCGCCGGATCTGCGTCCACTGGTGCCGCTCGACGGCGGCCGTTTCGCGACGTCGGATCTGAACGACCTCTACCGCCGCGTCATCAACCGCAACAACCGTCTGAAGCGCCTTATCGAGCTTCGTGCGCCCGGCATCATCATCCGCAACGAAAAGCGCATGCTGCAGGAATCGGTTGACGCGCTGTTCGACAACGGCCGTCGCGGCCGCGTCATCACCGGCGCCAACAAGCGTCCGCTGAAGTCGCTCTCCGACATGCTGAAGGGCAAGCAGGGCCGCTTCCGCCAGAACCTGCTCGGCAAGCGCGTCGACTATTCCGGCCGTTCGGTCATCGTCACCGGTCCGGAACTGAAGCTGCACCAGTGCGGCCTGCCGAAGAAGATGGCGCTCGAGCTCTTCAAGCCGTTCATCTACGCCCGCCTCGACGCCAAGGGTTACTCCTCGACCGTCAAGCAGGCCAAGAAACTGGTCGAAAAGGAAAAGCCTGAAGTCTGGGATATCCTCGACGAGGTCATCCGCGAGCATCCGGTTCTGCTGAACCGCGCACCGACGCTGCACCGCCTGGGCATCCAGGCCTTCGAACCCACCCTGGTCGAAGGCAAGGCGATCCAGCTGCATCCGCTCGTCTGCACGGCCTTCAACGCCGACTTCGACGGCGACCAGATGGCCGTTCACGTGCCGCTGTCGCTCGAAGCCCAGCTCGAAGCCCGCGTGCTGATGATGTCGACCAACAACATCCTGCATCCGGCCAACGGCGCGCCGATCATCGTTCCCTCGCAGGACATGGTTCTCGGCCTCTATTACCTGTCGATCCTGAACCAGAACGAACCGGGCGAAGGCATGGCCTTCTCCGATCTCGGCGAACTGCATCATGCTCTTGAAAGCAAGGTCGTGACGCTGCACACCAAGATCCGCGGCCGTTTCAAGTCGGTCGACGAGGATGGCAAGCCCTACTCGAAGATCTATGAGACGACGCCTGGCCGTCTGCTCATCGGCGAACTGCTGCCGAAGAACGGCAAGGTGCCCTTTGACATCTGCAATCAGGAAATGACCAAGAAGAACATCTCCAAGATGATCGACACGGTCTACCGCCATTGCGGCCAGAAGGACACGGTCATCTTCTGCGACCGCATCATGCAGCTCGGCTTCTCCCATGCCTGCCGCGCCGGCATTTCGTTCGGCAAGGACGACATGGTCATTCCCGATGCCAAGGCGAAGATCGTTGCCGACACCGAAAGCCTGGTGAAGGAATACGAGCAGCAGTACAATGACGGCCTGATCACTCAGGGCGAAAAGTACAACAAGGTTGTCGACGCCTGGGGCAAGGCTACCGAAAAGGTCGCCGAAGAGATGATGGCCCGCATCAAGGCGGTCGAATTCGACGAGAACACCGGCCGTCAGAAGCCGATGAACTCGATCTACATGATGAGCCATTCCGGCGCCCGCGGTTCTCCGAACCAGATGCGCCAGCTGGGCGGCATGCGCGGCCTGATGGCCAAGCCGTCGGGTGAAATCATCGAGACGCCGATCATCTCGAACTTCAAGGAAGGCCTGACCGTCAACGAGTACTTCAACTCGACCCACGGCGCCCGCAAGGGTCTGGCAGATACCGCCTTGAAGACCGCCAACTCAGGTTACCTGACCCGCCGTCTCGTCGACGTCGCGCAGGATTGCATCGTCACGCACGTCGATTGCGGCACCGAAACCGGCCTCACCATGACCGCCATCGTTGATGCCGGTCAGGTTGTCGCCTCGCTCGGCGCCCGCATCCTCGGTCGCACGGCGCTCGACGATATCGATCATCCGGTCACCGGCGAGCGCATCGTCGATGCCGGCAAGATGATCCTCGAGCCCGATGTCATCGAGATCGAGAAGGCCGGTATCCAGTCGATCCGCATCCGCTCGGCGCTGACCTGCGAAATCCAGACGGGCGTCTGCTCGGTCTGCTACGGTCGCGACCTGGCCCGCGGTACGCCGGTCAACATGGGCGAAGCCGTCGGCGTCATCGCCGCTCAGTCGATCGGTGAACCGGGCACCCAGCTCACCATGCGTACCTTCCACCTTGGCGGTACGGCAACCGTGGTCGATCAGTCGTTCCTGGAAGCCTCGTACGAAGGTACGGTGCAGATCAAGAACCGCAACATCCTGCGTAACTCCGATGGCAACCTCGTTGCCATGGGCCGCAACATGACCGTCCAGATCCTGGACGAGCGTGGCGTGGAACGGTCGTCGCAGCGTGTCGCCTACGGTTCGAAGCTGCATGTCGACGAAGGCGACAAGGTCAAGCGCGGCCAGCGTCTGGCGGAGTGGGATCCTTACACCCGTCCGATGATGACCGAAGTGGCTGGTACCGTTCAGTTCGAAGATCTGGTCGATGGTCTCTCCGTTCTGGAAGCCACCGACGAATCCACCGGCATCACCAAGCGTCAGGTCATCGACTGGCGTTCGACCCCGCGCGGTTCGGACCTCAAGCCGGCGATCGTCATCAAGGATGCCAGCGGCAATGTCGCGAAGCTTTCGCGTGGCGGTGACGCCCGCTTCCTGCTCTCGGTCGACGCTATTCTGTCGGTCGAGCCGGGCACCAAGGTCTCCCAGGGTGACGTTCTCGCGCGTTCGCCGCTGGAAAGCGCCAAGACCAAGGACATCACCGGCGGTCTGCCGCGTGTTGCCGAGCTCTTCGAAGCCCGCCGTCCGAAGGACCATGCCATCATCGCAGAGATCGATGGTACGATCCGCCTCGGCCGCGACTACAAGAACAAGCGCCGCGTCATCATCGAGCCGGCGGAAGACGGTGTCGAGCCTGTCGAATACCTGATCCCGAAGGGCAAGCCCTTCCACCTTCAGGAAGGCGACTATATCGAAAAGGGTGACTACATCCTCGACGGTAACCCGGCTCCGCACGACATCCTGGCGATCAAGGGCGTGGAGGCTCTGGCCTCCTACCTCGTCAACGAGATCCAGGAAGTCTACCGCTTGCAGGGCGTTGTCATCAACGACAAGCACATCGAGGTGATCGTCCGTCAGATGCTGCAGAAGGTGGAAATCACCGATGCAGGCGACTCGACCTATATCGTCGGCGACAATGTCGACCGGATCGAGCTCGAAGACGTCAACGATCACCTGATCGAGCAGGGCAAGAAGCCGGCCTACGGCGATCCGGTTCTTCTCGGCATCACCAAGGCGTCGCTGCAGACCCCGTCCTTCATCTCGGCCGCATCCTTCCAGGAAACGACCAAGGTGCTGACGGAAGCTGCGATCGCCGGCAAGACCGACGGCCTGCAGGGTCTGAAGGAAAACGTCATCGTCGGCCGTCTGATCCCGGCCGGCACCGGTGGCACCATGACCCAGATCCGTCGTATCGCCACGTCGCGCGACGAACTGATCCTCGAAGAGCGCCGCAAGGGCACGGGTGCTGCCGTTGCCACGCCGATGCTGCAGGACATGGCCGAAAAGGCTCCGGCTGCAGAATAATCCGCAGCCGACGACCACCACTCAGGTGGCACGCGAATTGAAAAACCGCCCGGAGCGATCCGGGCGGTTTTCGTTTTTGGTCTGCATTGATTGGTTGGGGGAGGGAAGGTGCTCCTTCCGCTTATACTGCCTTTGCGACCCGCAGCGTCAGCGGCGGCTCCTTCAGTTGAAGCGGATGATGGCGACCTCGCCGTCGACGGCACCCTGGTAAGCAGAGGCGTGCGGCTCTTCGGCGGGCACCTCGGTCAGCATGCCGATCTGGTCGAGATCGGCCTCGATGAAGCCTTCCTCGGCAAGGGCGTTCAGGGCCTCGCGGACAGCCGTGTCGTCGTCGGGCGCCTTCAGCATGATGTGCAGGTCGATGCCTTCGCTGTCGTCGGACTCGTAGCCTTTGCCGATGATGATGAAGACCATCGGTCCGTCGAAATTATTGTCGTTATCAGGTGTCGTAATCATCGCCTGTCCTTCGGCTCTTTGACGATTCGGTCGCTCGAATCCTGCTGTGAGGGCCGCACGCCGCAATTGCTGATTCCTTAACTGCTTTTGCCGCGATGCCCAAGTTTTTATCTTGGTGCACGGCCGCCATTTCGTCTAGAAGGATGAAATCAGGGCGTTAGGCCCGCAGATCAAGGCGATACGGCGAGTTTATTTCTTAACCGGCCTTGACGAGAGGGGTGGAAACCAGTAGTACCCCGGCCATCAGATCCCATGTGAGGCTTGGCTGTTCGGGGCGACGCGCCCTGAAGTTCACCTCAAACAAGGTTCTAAACGCACGTTGAAGTCATGATGCTGCACGCACGACGCATATTTTATGCGTCCTCTGCTCCTTGTGGTCCATCTGCGGAAGCGGATTGGGCCATATTTTGCGCATTGACGGAAAGCATGCGTCACTGCCGGAGACGGCGCGAGTTCAAGCCCGCAAGGGTACTGAGATAAAACGTAAGGGATGGTTGAATGCCTACCGTAAACCAGCTGATCCGCAAGCCTCGCCAGGCGAACGTAAAGCGTAACAAGGTTCCCGCACTCCAGGAGAACCCGCAGAAGCGCGGCGTTTGCACGCGCGTCTATACGACGACGCCGAAGAAGCCGAACTCGGCTCTGCGTAAGGTCGCAAAGATCCGCCTGACCAACGGCTTCGAAGTCATTGGTTACATCCCCGGCGAAGGTCACAACCTTCAGGAACACTCTGTCGTCATGATCCGTGGCGGCCGCGTCAAGGACCTTCCGGGTGTCCGTTATCACATCATCCGCGGCGTTCTCGATACCCAGGGTGTCAAGAACCGCAAGCAGCGCCGCTCCAAATACGGTGCGAAGCGTCCGAAGTAATTCGGTTTTGAATAATCCGGCGCTGCGCGAGGTCCTCCGCGTGATGAAGCGCCTTAACGGTTGAAGAGACGAAAACTATGTCCAGACGTCATAAAGCAGAAAAACGCGAGATCAATCCGGACCCGAAGTTCGGCGACCTCGTCGTCACCAAGTTCATGAATGCCATCATGCTCGACGGCAAGAAGTCCGTTGCTGAAAACATCGTCTATGGCGCGTTCGACGTCGTCCAGGGCAAGTCCAAGCAGGAGCCGCTCACGGTATTCCATTCTGCGCTCGACAACATTGCTCCGCACGTTGAAGTCCGCTCGCGCCGCGTCGGTGGTGCGACCTATCAGGTGCCGGTCGATGTTCGTCCGGAGCGCCGCCAGGCTCTCGCCATTCGCTGGCTGATCGCTGCCGCCCGCAAGCGCAATGAAACGACTATGGTTGACCGCCTTTCCGGCGAACTGCTCGATGCGTCCAACAACCGCGGCTCCGCCGTCAAGAAGCGCGAAGACACGCACAAGATGGCTGACGCCAACCGTGCATTCTCGCACTATCGCTGGTAATTCCGAACGGTATCGAAAGGCAGTCCACAATGGCTCGCGAATATAAGATCGAAGACTACCGTAATTTCGGTATCATGGCGCATATCGACGCCGGCAAGACCACGACCACCGAGCGTATCCTTTATTACACCGGTAAGTCGCACAAGATCGGCGAAGTCCACGACGGCGCAGCCACCATGGACTGGATGGAGCAGGAGCAGGAGCGTGGCATCACGATCACCTCCGCTGCCACCACGACCTTCTGGAAGGGCCGTGACGGCAAGATGCGCCGCTTCAACATCATCGACACCCCCGGCCACGTCGACTTCACCATCGAAGTCGAGCGTTCGCTGCGCGTTCTCGACGGCGCTATCGCGCTGCTCGATGCCAACGCCGGTGTCGAGCCGCAGACGGAAACCGTCTGGCGCCAGGCTGAGAAGTACAATGTCCCGCGGATGATCTTCTGCAACAAGATGGACAAGACGGGCGCCGACTTCTATCGCTCCGTCGAGATGATCAAGACCCGCCTCGGCGCAACGGCTGTCGTCATGCAGCTGCCGATCGGTGCTGAAACCGAGTTCAAGGGCGTTATCGACCTGATCGAGATGAACGCTCTCATTTGGCGCGACGAGTCGCTCGGCGCCCAGTGGGATGTCGTCGAGATCCCCGAGGACATGAAGGCCAAGGCCGAAGAATATCGCGAAAAGCTGATCGAAACCGTCGTCGACATCGACGAAGCCGCGATGGAAGCCTATCTCGAAGGCGTTCTGCCCGACAACGATCAGATCCGTGCGCTCGTTCGCCGCGGCACGATCGACGTCAAGTTCCACCCGATGTTCTGCGGCACCGCGTTCAAGAACAAGGGCGTGCAGCCGCTGCTCGACGCCGTCGTCGACTACCTGCCGTCGCCGATGGATATCCCGGCCATTAAGGGCATCGACTTCAAGACGGAAGCTGACATCGAGCGTCATGCCGATGACAACGAGCCGCTCTCCATGCTCGCCTTCAAGATCATGAACGACCCCTTCGTCGGTTCGCTGACCTTCGCCCGCATCTACTCCGGCAAGCTCGAAAAGGGCGCGTCGGTCATGAACACGGTCAAGGACAAGCGCGAGCGCGTCGGCCGCATGCTGCAGATGCACTCCAACTCGCGTGAAGACATCGAAGAAGCCTTCGCAGGCGACATCGTCGCTCTCGCCGGCCTCAAGGAAACCACGACGGGTGACACGCTCTGCGATCCGTTGAAGCCGGTTATCCTCGAGCGCATGGAATTCCCCGAGCCGGTCATCCAGATCGCCATCGAGCCGAAGACCAAGGGCGACCAGGAAAAGATGGGCCTTGCGCTCAACCGCCTGGCTGCAGAAGATCCGTCCTTCCGAGTCAAGACCGACCAGGAATCCGGCCAGACCATCATTGCCGGCATGGGCGAACTGCATCTCGACATCATCGTCGACCGCATGCGTCGTGAATTCAAGGTTGAAGCAACTGTCGGCGCGCCGCAGGTTGCCTATCGCGAAACCATCACGCGCCAGCACGAAGAAGACTACACGCACAAGAAGCAGTCCGGTGGTACCGGCCAGTTCGCGCGCGTCAAGATCGTCTTCGAACCGAACCCGGAAGGCGACGAATTCAAGTTCGAATCCAAGATCGTCGGCGGTTCCGTTCCGAAGGAATACATCCCCGGCGTCCAGAAGGGCATCGAAAGCGTCCTGTCTTCGGGTCCGCTCGCTGGCTTCCCGATGCTCGGCGTCAAGGCGACCCTCATCGACGGCGCTTTCCATGACGTCGACTCCTCGGTTCTCGCCTTCGAAATCGCATCGCGTGCCTGCTTCCGTGAAGCAGCCAAGAAGGCCGGCGCTCAGCTGCTCGAGCCGATGATGAAGGTCGAAGTCGTCACCCCGGAAGATTATGTCGGCGACGTCATCGGCGACCTGAACTCCCGTCGCGGTCAGATCCAGGGTCAGGAAAGCCGTGGTATCGCCGTGGTCATCAACGCGAACGTTCCGCTCGCGAACATGTTCAAGTACGTCGACAACCTGCGCTCCATGTCCCAGGGCCGCGCTCAGTACACGATGACCTTCGATCACTATTCGCCGGTCCCGTCGAACGTCGCAACTGAAATCCAGGCAAAGTATTCCGGTCAGAAGTGACCGGAATACCAATTGACCGATAACAAGAATTAGATCCCTTCGGGGACTAGCAAAACGGAGAGCCGAAAATGGCAAAGAGTAAGTTTGAGCGCAACAAGCCGCACGTCAACATTGGCACGATCGGCCACGTTGACCACGGCAAGACGTCTCTGACGGCAGCG
>NZ_JACIAO010000023.1:0-25837 GCF_014194045.1 Rhizobium sp. BK456 | reverse complement strand
AGTTCCGGATTGACCTGCTTCAGCCGGATCGCCGCCGAAAGACCGGCCGGACCTGCGCCGACGATCACCACGTCGAATTCCATGCTCTCGCGTTCGGGCAACTCAGTCGTCTCAGTCATTCACTCGTCTCCGCTTGGCGGCACGCGGCCGTCATCCTCATAAGCACTTTCTTGTCAAAACGAGAAAGCGTTGTCGAGCCGGGATACGACAGCCAATCTTCAATTCGCACAATGATATGCCTTGTGCGTTGAAATTATATAACGCTTACGTCAACGTCAATTAGCGAACGCCGCCGAACCGTCACACTCCCTTTCCTTTTCCGCCGATTGCGCCTTATACAACGCTCGAACAGTTTGGAGGACTACCATGGATCTCGGCATCGAAGGCAAACGGGCGCTCGTCCTCGCCTCCTCACGTGGCCTCGGCCTCGGCATCGCCACGGCACTGGCGCGCGAAGGCGCGAATGTGCTGCTTTGCGGGCGCAGCGGCGAGCAGCTGGAGGCCAATTGCAAGGCAATCAACAGCGAAGGCAAAGGCCGGGCCGACTGGATCTGGGCCGACCTCGGGGACGAACGCTTCGTCGAAACAGTGACGAGCGCAGTGAGGGAGAAGTTCGGCGGGCTCGATATCCTCGTCAACAATACCGGCGGGCCGACACCCGGCACGACCGAGGACATGACCGGTGAAAAGCTTGAGACCTATTTCCTCTCGATGGTCGCCCGCGTCATCACGCTGACCAATGCGCTGCTGCCCGGCATGAAGGCACAGGGCTGGGGTCGCATCCTGACGGTCGCCTCTTCAGGCGTGATCGAACCGATCGCCAATCTGGCGCTGTCGAATACGCTGCGCCCTGCACTTGCCGGCTGGAGCAAGACACTTGCCTCCGAAGTGGCGGGCTTCGGCGTTACCACCAACCTGCTGTTGCCGGGCAGCATCCTCACGGGCCGTCTCGACGATCTCGACGGGGCGGCGGCAAAGCGGACCGGCAAGAGCCTCGAAGAAATCCGCAGCGACAAGGAAGCGCGCATTCCGGTCGGCCGCTACGGCCGGGTGGAGGAATTTGCCGCAGCGGCTGCCTTCCTGTGCAGCCAGCCGGCAAGTTACATCACCGGCTCGCTGATCCGCTGCGACGGCGGCGCGGCCCGATCCGTCTGACAGTATTTCAGCCGGCGTGAGCCGCTATGGCCGCCCAACTGGCGGCATTTTGGACCATCGATCCAACATGAGCCGGATCGTCGGCAAGCTCGGCGAGCTCGGACAAACGGTGGAAGCCCGTCAGGATCGCGATGCGCCGCCGGTCGAGTCTGCGTCCGGTCAGCATTTCATAGGCTGATATGATGCGGGCGGTTAGGTCGGGCGAGATGAAGTTCGAGTAGATGAATTCCTGGTGCAACGGCCCGAAGCCCGAATCGGCGAAATCGTAAATGCCGTTGAGCCTTCCTTGCGCATGGTTGAAGGCCATGTTCCAGCCATGACCGTCGAAAAAGCCGTAGATGTTGCCGTGGGGATCGGGCGGCAAGGTTTCGAAATCGACAATAAGGGCCTCGGCAAAGCTCCTGATCTCGGGCGGCAACAGCGGTAAAGCCTTTTCTCGCACCGTCTCGGGCGATTGCCAGGGCTGGATCGGCCCGGCGCCGGCCGAGCGCATGCGATCGGCATCGAGCACATGCAACTCGGCGTAAAAGCGTGCCAGATCGTCCGCAAGGTGCTGACGATTGCCTTCGCCAAGCGCATCGTAATCTTCGGCAATGAGATGTTCGCCGTCGATCTTGGCGTGGCTGGAGAAGATCGGCGGCCCGTCGTGAATGTGCATATCGGGAACCGCCATCGACAGCGACGGCCTGATGATGTCGAGCAAGGCGGCTTCCTTGACAAGCGCTCTTTCCGCGCCTGAATGACGGGGAAATTTGAAGATCAGCGTGTCGTCGACGTCGACGGCAAGCGAATCCCAGCCCTTCGCCGCCAGCTTGAAGGCGGAGCCCGTGAGTTTAGGAAACACGCTTATGATGAGAGAGCGAAATTCGCTGGCGTTCAACTCGGTCATGACCGACCTGCTTTCTCTGGTTTCTTCCCGTGTTTTTCGCCGGGCAACGAACGGCACGCGGACCGATTTCGTCTTGTCGCGAACTGCCTGCCTGTCGGCCGTCAAACGGCACCGGATTACACTGGACCTATATTAGTACAGTTTGAATATTACGGAATATTCATTACAAAAATTTAAGCCGTTATAACCACTTAGTGATTGCGACCGGGGAATTATGTCTTTTTTGCGCCGCAATATAAGCGGCTCAATCGGGCCATAAAAATCGCACCCCCCTTTCAACACCCGGTCTCGCCCATGAAGAAATTTTGGATCACTGTCAGCGTTATCGCAGTTGCCGCCGTCGGCGTCTGGCAATTCGGGAATCTGATCCCTTATGCCTCCCGCATTCCCACCCTCTCGCAGTTCATCAAGCAGCCGGTTGGCGGCAATGGCGGGCAGCCGGCACAGGGCGATCAGGCGCAGGCCGATCAAGCGCAGAACGGTGGGCAACATCAGGGCGGCGGGCGTAGACGCGGCGGTGGTGGCCCGACGATCGTGAAGACCGTTGCAGCTGTGAAAACTGCGCTGCCGACGGATGTGACGGCTTCCGGCTGGGCCGATGCCGACGACAACACAACCATTGCCGCACAGGAACAGGGCCTGATCGTCAGCATCAATGGCCAGGATGGGGCGACCGTCAAAGCCGGCGACCTGATCGCCAAGCTCGACGACCGGACGGCCAAGGCCGCCGTCGACAAGGACAATGCGATGATCGTGCGGGACACGGCGACGCTTTCGGAATCCGAAACCGCGCTGGTGCGCGCCCAGGACCTCTTCGATCAGAAAGCCGGCACTCAGCAGAGCCTCGATCAGGCGAGAGCCGCCCGCGATACCGCCGCCGCCACGGTCGACGCCGATAAGGCGACGCTGGCCTCGGATCAGATCATTCTTGAAAATACCGATATCCGCGCACCCTTCGACGGCCGGCTCGGCGATATCGCCATCAGCAAGGGCGCTTTCCTCAATGCCGGCTCGGCGATCGTCACCATCGCCAAATACGATCCGATCTATGTGAAATTTCATCTGCAGGAACGCTATCTCAGGGAAATGAAGACCGCGCTCGCAGCCGGCCCGGTCGAGGTCAGCACGGTTCCCGCCTCCACCAAGGGGCAGGTCCGCAAGGGCGAGATCAGCTTCTACGACAACACCGTCGACACCGCCTCGGGCACGATCCTCGCCAAGGCGAAATTCGAGAATGCCTCCGGCGCGCTCTGGCCCGGCCAGTCGGTCAACATCGTCGTGCATTTCAACAATGACGAACAGCAGGTGGTGGTGCCGACCGTGGCCGTCAGCCCCGGTCCGGAGGGGTTCTTCGCCTTCGTCGCCAAGGACGGCAAATCGCATCTGACGCCGGTCACCGTCGCCCGCGCCAATGGCGGCTTCACCGCCATCGCATCGGGTCTTTCGGAAGGCGACCATGTCGTCGTCGAGGGCCAGGGCCAGCTCAGCGACCAGCAGGCGATCAACGAGCAGTTCGACGAAAAAGCGCTTGATGTCGCCTCCGCCGACGAACCTCGGCAGCCCCAGCTATCCGAGACGATCGCGGTGGGAGCTCAGCAATGATCCCGAATTTCTGTATCCAGCGCCCCGTCGCGACGACGCTGCTCGCCATCGGCGTCATTCTGGCCGGTCTTGCCGGTTACCGGCTCGTGCCCGTCGCGGCCCTGCCGCAGGTCGATTTTCCGACGATCAACGTTTCGGCGCAGTTGAGCGGCGCCTCGCCGCAGACGATGGCGACCTCGGTCGCCACACCGCTGATCAAGCAGTTCGAGACCATTCCCGGGATCACCGAAATCAGCGCCTCGAGCTCGCTCGGCAGCAGCAGCATCGTGCTGCAGTTCGATCTCAACCGCGATATCGACGCCGCTGCGGCCGACGTGCAGGCGGCGATCTCGCATGCCACCCGGCAGTTGCCCGACAATCTGACGACGCCGCCGAGCTACCGCAAGACCAACCCGGCCGATGCGCCGGTCATGCTGCTCGCCGTGCAGAGCAACACCATGCCGCGCAGCAAGCTCGACGAGATCGCCGAGGACATCATCTCGCCGTCGCTGTCGACGCTTCCCGGCGTCGCTCAGGTCAGCGTTTTTGGCGCCCAGACCTATGCCGTGCGCGTCGAGGTCGATCCCAACAAGCTGCTTGCCCGTGGCATCGGCATCGATACCGTCAACAAGGCGCTTGCTGCCGCCAACAGCCAGCAGCCGGTGGGAACACTGCAGAATAATTCGCAAAGCATGACCATCACGGCGAACACCCAGCGCACCAATGCCGAACAATTCCGCTCGCTGGTCATTGCCAATCCGAACGGCGCGCCGATCCATCTCGGCGATGTCGCCGATGTGCAGGACAGCGTCGAGAACCAGTATACCGGCAGCTGGTATGACGGCCAGCGCGGCATCATCCTCGCCATCCAGCGTCAGCCGGATGCCAACACGGTCGATGTCATTGATGCAATCAACGCCAAGCTGCCGCAGCTTCACGCCGAAATCCCGCCGTCGGTGAACACCGTCGTCATGAACGACGCGGCAAAACCCATTCGCGCCGCCATTTCAGACGTGAAGTTCACGCTGTTCCTGACGATCGGCCTCGTCGTTCTCGTCATCTACCTCTTCACCGGTCATGCCACGGCAACGATCATTCCGGGACTTGCCGTTCCGCTGTCGCTCATCTCGACCTTCGGCATGATGTATGTGCTCGGCTACAGCATCGACAACATCTCGCTCTTAGGGCTGACGCTCGCGGTCGGGCTGGTGGTCGACGACGCGATCGTCATGCTGGAAAATATCCTGCGCCATGTCGAAGAAGGCATGCCGGTGCGGGAGGCGGCGATCAAGGGGGCCGGCGAAGTCAGCTACACCATCATCTCCATGTCGGTTTCGCTGATCGCGGTGTTCATCCCGATCCTCCTGATGGGCGGCGTCGTCGGCCGCGTGTTCAACGAATTCGGCATGGTGGTCGCCATCGCCATCATCTCCTCGGCGATCGTCTCGCTGACTGTGACGCCGATGCTCGGCTCGCGCCTCTCCAACAACCACAGCCGCCCGCCGCTCCTCATCCGCATCTTCGATGCCGGCTTCGAGCGGACGCTCAACGGCTATGACAGGGCGGTCGGCTGGTGCCTTGGCCATCGCCTGACGATCCTCGGGGTTTTCGCCGGCTCGGTGGCGCTGACGATCTATTTCTTCATGGCGCTGCCGACGAGTTTCTTCCCGCAGGAAGACATCGGCCGGCTGACGATCAGCACCCAGGCGCGGCAGGACATTTCCTATACCGCCATGGAGGCGCTGCAGCAGCAGGCGGCAGCCGCCGTCAAGGCGAACCCGGCGGTCAACCACGTGATGTCGACGATCGGCGGCAACCCGAACAAACCGCAGAACAACGGCTCGATGTTTGTCGAACTCAAGGACAAGAAGGAGCGCCCGCCGCTTGACCAGACGCTGCGCGAGCTGCGCACGGCGATCAACAAGATCCCCGGATTGCAGGCCTTCGTGACGCCGAACCAGAGCCTGCGTTTCGGCGGCCGCCAGACCGCCAGCCAGTATCAGTTGGTGGTGCAGGCGCTCAGCGCCGACCAGACCAACCTCTGGGCCGGCAAGATCCAGGCGGCGATGCGTGGCGACCGAGGCCTGTTCACGGATGTGACCTCGGACGCCCAGAACAACGCCCTGCAGGCCAATATCGTCATCGACAGCGAGCGGGCCGCCGCCTACGGCATCGACAACGACACGCTGCGCACGATGCTGCAGGAATCCTTCAGCGGCTATGCGGCCGCAGAAATCCAGTCGACCGGCGACAGCTACGACGTCATCGTCGAATACGACACCAGCAAACCCTGGGACGACCAGAAGCTGTCGGAAATCCGTGTCATCTCCGCCAATGGCAGCCTGGTGCCGCTGTCGAACTTCGCCCATGTACAACGCACCACCGGCCCGGTCACCATCAACCAGACGGGTCAGCTGGTCTCGACCACGGTGTCCTTCAACCTGCCGGAAGGTGTGTCGCTCAGCGACGCCACGGCGGCGATCGAGCAGATCAAGAAGGACATCAGCGTGCCGGCCGACGTCTTCACCTCCTATGGCGGCACTGCGGAGATTTTCCAGCAGTCGCAGGGCAATACACCCTATCTGATCCTGGCGGCAGTGCTGACCATCTATGTCGTGCTCGGCGTGCTCTATGAGAGCTTCATCCATCCGCTCACCATCCTCTCCGGCCTGCCGGCTGCGGCCTTCGGCGCGCTGCTGGCACTTGACATCATGGGCTTCGATCTGTCGATCATCGCTTTGATCGGCCTGTTGATGCTGATCGGCATCGTCAAGAAGAACGCGATCATGATGATCGACGTGGCGGTGGAGACCATGCGCACAACAGGCGAAAACGCGACGGCAGCGATCCATGAGGCCTGCGTGCGGCGCTTCCGGCCGATCATGATGACGACCTTTTGCGCCCTGCTCGGCGCTCTGCCGATCGCGCTCGGTACCGGCGCCAGCTCGGAACTGCGCCAGCCGCTCGGCATCGCCGTCGTCGGCGGCCTCATCGTCTCGCAGATGCTGACACTGTTTATCACTCCGGTCATCTTCGTCGAGATGGACCGCTTCGGCAATTTCCTCGGGCGCCTGATCGGCAGAAGGAAAGTCGAGGAGCCGGTGGTGCATGAGGCAAGGGCAATGGCTGCCGAATGATGACGGCCCTCTGATTTCAGTATTGCCACCCCTTGCGGCGCACTTCTTTTCCCCGACCGGGAGAAGAAGTGCGCCCGATCACATCAGCTTTTGATCCTCTTGAATGTGTCACGCCTCTGTGGCATCACCCGCCCTCCTGAATCCGGGGCGTGCTTACGTCCCTTCGCGGAGCCACGCTCCGTCTCCAACAACAATCGGCATGAAGAGGTGCGGGCATGGCTCAGGCGCTGGGTTTGGACTTCGGCACGACGAATACGGTTCTTGCCATGGCGGATGGCGGGGCGACGCGCTCGATGGCATTCACGAGTACCGAAGGCACGGCCGACAGCATGCGCACGGCGCTTTCCTTCATGAAGGATGCGCAGCTCGGCGCTTCGGCGCTGAAGGTGGAGGCGGGCCATGCGGCGATCCGCCAGTTCATCGACAATCCCGGCGAATGCCGCTTTCTGCAGTCGATCAAGACCTTTGCGGCAAGCGCGCTGTTCCAGGGCACGCTGATCTTCGCCAAGCGGCATAATTTCGAGGATCTGATGGAGGTTTTCGTCAGACGGCTGCGCAATTATGCCGGCGACAACTGGCCGTCCGACGTCAGCCGCATCGTCACCGGCCGGCCGGTGCATTTTGCCGGCGCCAGCCCCGATCCCGATCTCGCGACCGAACGCTACAACGAGGCGCTGTCGCGCTTCGGCTTTCCCGAAATCCACTATGTCTACGAGCCGGTCGCCGCCGCCTTCTACTTCGCGCAGAACCTGAAGCAGGATGCGACCGTGCTGGTCGCCGATTTCGGCGGCGGCACGACCGACTATTCGCTGATCCGCTTCGAGACGCACGCCGGCAAGCTGACGGCAACGCCGATCGGCCATTCCGGCATCGGCGTCGCCGGCGACCATTTCGATTACAGGATGATCGACAACATCGTCGCGCCGCAGATCGGCAAGGGCAGCCATTTCAAAAGCTTCGATAAGATCCTTGAAGTCCCGTCCAACTACTATTCCAGCTTCGGCCGCTGGAACCAGCTGTCGATCTTCAAGACGACGCGCGAATTCGAGGATCTGAAGAAGCTGGTGCGCACCAGCCTGGAACCGGAAAAGCTGGAAATCTTCATCGACCTCATCGACCATGACGAGGGCTATCCGCTCTATCAGGCGGTGTCGGCGACAAAGATGGCGCTGTCGGCGGCCGAAGAGGCGCCTTTCGATTTCGCGCCGCTTGGCCGCGGCGGGCATCGCAGCATCCGGCGCAGCGATTTCGAAGGCTGGATCGCCGAGGATCTCGCCCGCATCGAAGGCGCGCTCGACGACGTGCTCGACAAGACCAGGACGAAGCCCGGAGAGATCGACAAGGTGTTCCTCACCGGCGGCACCTCCTTCGTGCCGGCGGTGCGGCGCATCTTCACCGAGCGCTTCGAGCGCGACCGGATCGAAAGCGGCGGCGAGCTTTTGTCGATCGCTCACGGTCTGGCGCTGATCGGCGAACGCGACGACATCGCGCAATGGACTGTGCAATAGGCTTGCAAGGGCGGCCAATATGCCGCGCGCCCTTTCAATGCCCATTTCTCTCCGTTAAGCTTGCCGCATGATTTCCGCCAACGATCTTTCCCCCGCCGAGCTTGCAGCGCTTCTGCACTTCCATGCGGATGCCGGCGTGGAGTGGCTGCTGGAGGAAGAGGCGATCGACCGCTTCGCCGAGTTCGAAGCGATGAAAGCGGCGCGGCGCCCGGCCACGCAGGCGCAGCCGCAACCGGCCGCCGCCGGGGAACGTGCCGTGCCCGGCGAAAGCCGGACATCGCCGCGCCCGAATGCAGTGGCACGCCCGGCCCCGGCCGAACGCGCCGCTTCCGGCCCGCAACCGGCAATCCCGGATGGCGAGGCCGTGCAGCAGGCGCGTTTCGTCGCCGAATCCGCGCGGTCGCTGGCAGAGCTCAAGACCGCACTCGAAGCCTTCAACGGCTGCAATCTCAAGCACAGCGCCCGCTCGACCATCTTTGCCAGCGGCGATGCCGAAAGCGGCATCATGGTGATCGGCTCGGCGCCAGGCGCCGAAGACGATCGCGAAGGTGTGCCCTTCTCCGGAAAATCCGGCCAGCTGTTCGACAAGATGCTGGCGGCGATCGGGCTGAGGCGTTCAGCCATTCTGCTCACGCAGGTCATCCCGTGGCGGCCACCCGGCAATCGTGCGCCCTCGGCCGCCGAAATGGATATCTGCCGGCCCTTCATCGAACGGCAGATCGCGCTGGCCGAACCCAAGGCCATCCTGCTGCTCGGTAATTTTTCGGCCCGCTTCTTCTTCGGCGAAAACGACACGATTCACGGCCTGCGCGGCCGCTGGAAGGAAATTGCCGCTGCGGACTGTGTCATTCCTGCCATAGCCAGCCTGCATCCGCAGGATCTGTTGACCGCGCCCGTCAACAAGCGGCTGGCCTGGAACGACCTGCTCGCTTTTCAAGCAAAGCTTAAGTCCCTCTCTTTGCTTAGAAATTAGCCAAAGTTGAATAATTTGTGAATCGATCTATGCGTATATCGCATGGCTGCATCCCGCCGTGATGCATTGCGGAATCAATGCTGCACCGCAATATGAGGTGGTGTCTTGGGAGGAACCACAGGAACCAAGGCCATGAACAAGCATTTTCGTCCTATCCATAGCGGGTTTGAAACCCTTCGTCTCGCCGGCGACCAAGTTCGTTCCACCCACGGCTACAGCCGTTTCGGCTTTGCCGCGAACGAACAGATGACCGCCCGCGGCACCGGCATCAACGGCCGCACGGCGCGCCCCGACGCGATTTTCTCGGACTTCCAGCAGTATTGAGCGGCAGGCACTTTGCCTGCCTTCAAGAGTAAAGAGTAACAAGATGACGATCCTGATATCGCTTCTGCGCAACATCGAAACCTTCGAGCATATCCGCGCCGCGCTCTCCGCCGCGCGGGAATATGAACGCGAGCTTTCGGTGAAGCCGGCCGATGCCGGCAGCCGTGGCCGAAGTGCCGCGGCAATCGTTCTCTGATCAGACGGCCATTTCCTCGAACTGGGCTTTCGCCCATTCGAAGGCCTCGTCGACATAGGCGAACTTGACCGCCTGCCAGGCGCAATATTGCTCGACGAAATCCCGAGATATCCACAGATGCGCCTTGCGCGGTTCATCATCCCAGCCGACGCAGCCGCGCTGCGCCGCCTTTGCCAGTAGCCGCTGCAGATGGGTGCGCGACATCATGAAGTCGGCCGCGAGCGCGCGGGTTTCGACGCGGCCGACGGAATACCTCCCTGGTTCGCCGCTTTCTATATCCATGCGGGCGATGAAGTTGTCGATGACGAGGCCGCCAGCTTCCGTCCAGAGGAACAGCGCCACCTGTTCCGGCGGCTCGCGCCAGGCGGCGTCTTCCAGGCAATGGCGGGCAATGCGCGGCTGAACCAGCCGCATCAATGATGGGTTTGCCTGGAAAAACGCTGCCCTTTGACCGCCATCCAGCAGATCGAGCGCACCGAGATTGGAATGAATCCAGGCAAACATCGCCTGATGGCTGACCTCGGCCGGCTCGAAATGACGCGGCCGCCGCCGCTCGTCGCCCGGTGTGTGGACAATGAAGCGGTAGGTATAAAGCTCTTCGATGAAGGCGAGCACGGTGTTGCGGCTCGCCACCTTATGCGCGGTGATGCGTCCGGTCAGCCGGACGGCGGTGAAACCCGAGGTCGGGTCGCGCGGATCATATTCCAGGTTGAGGGCATAGGCAGTCTGGGTCAGAAGCCAGCGCTGATGCGAAGCGAGCAATCGCGCCAACCGTGGGCCGGCATCGAACATACCGCGCATCTGCCCAGCCAAAAAGCGGATGCTCAGCAGAAAGGAACAGTTCCCCGCCAATTGCTCCGCCGTGAATGCCATTACGCTTTTCTCCACCTCCCCTCGCCGGCCGGCGATCGGAGTAACGACACCGAGCGCTCTTCCGGCATCAGCGCCATTCAGACATGCACAGCTTCGAATAAATGATACTCTCTCATCTTCAACAAACATATTCCAAGAAGCAACGGTATCCCAAGAATTCACCATTCTTTTCGTCCCTTGCGCGCAATTTTCGAATCACGGCAACCACCACATTAAAGCCTTTCATATCAGCAGCTTGCCGGTGTCAGGCCGGCGGCGTCGTGGCTTTGCGCGCTTCCCGTTGCTCGATTCCCAGCTGATGCTCGCGATAGATGATGAAGATGCCGGCGGAGACGACGATCAGAGTGCCGATCAGCATGGTCACGCTCGGCACGTCGCCGAAGACGAAATAGGCAACGATGCCGCCGAGCAGGATCGAGGTATATTCAAACGGCGCGATGGTGGAGACGTCGGCATGGCGGTAGCTTTCGGTCAAGAGGATCTGTGCGACGCCGCCGCAAAAGCCGGCCGCGATCAGATAGAGCGCCGACGGCCAAGGCAGAATGAGCCAGCCGAACGGCAGGGAGGCCAGCGAGAAGACCGAAGCGGTGAGCGAGAAATAGAGCACGATCGTCGCCGTCTTCTCCTCCTCGACGAGACGGCGCACCTGGATCATCGCCATGCCGCCGAGAACGGCCGAGATGAGCACTGCGAGCGCGCCAATGGCCTGTTCGGCTTCCATGCCGCCATCGCGGAACAGCGTCAGCTTCGGCCAGGAGACGATGGCGACGCCGACGATGCCGACTAGGACGGCGCTCCAGCGATAGATGCGCACGGTCTCGCCGAGAAAAACCGCGGCGAAGATAACGGCGACGAGCGGCAGTGCATAACCGAGCGCGATCGCCTCCGGCAGCGGCAGATGCAGGAGGCCGTAGAAACCGAAAGCCATCGACATGATGCCGATCGTGCCGCGCTTGAGGTGGCCGACCGGATTGGCAGTGTAGAAAGCGGCGCGCAGTTGCCCGATATAGGCGAGATAGGCGATGATCGGGAAGAGCGCGAAGAAGGACCTGCAGAAAGTGACCTGCCCCGGCGGGATGGCCGAGCCCGCCAGCTTGATGAAGGTCTGCATGGCCAGGAAGACCACGACCGACGAGACTTTCAGCGCAATGCCTCTCATCGGGTTTTTGAGAACCGCGTGCATGATCCTGGCTCTTGATACCGACTTAACAGGAACGGGAAGACGCGTTCGACTCGGGAACGCTGGGGATGACCTCTTCCATCGTAGCGGAAGAAAATCCCGATTGGCGAAAAATCGCAGGCGGCGCGGAAAAATCACAAAATTGCTTTCCGCCGCAGGCCCGACGATGCGGCAATGCGCGCCCTCGCGTCGAATTTTCGCTCTCTTCAGCCATTCCCCCCGAAATGTTTACCTCTGACCGCTCGGTGTTAACCAATTGAAAACCATAGGCACGCATCGTTTTCGCTGATCTCGAAATTTCTTCGCCCCCAAGACGATTGCCGCCCTTCCAGGATCATTTGATGAAGCCGCTCAGCGCAGAAACCATTGCCCAGTCGCAGAATGCGACACCGCGCTCGATGCGCGTCGTCACCGACGGCATCAGCACCGACCTAGAGCGCTTCAGCGCCGAAAACACCAATATCGTCAAGCAGATCAAGCTGCTCGCCATCAATGCGCTGATCGAAGCGGCAAGAGCCGGCGAGACCGGAAAGGGCTTCGCTGTCGTTGCCAACGAGGTGCAGCGGTTGGCGCAGATCGCAACCGACATCACCGGCAGGTTCGAGAGCAATGTGCTCGGTCGCATCGGCCTCAGCCGCGCCATGGCGGATTGCCTGGTCGAGGAGATGGAGGGCGTCCGCCTCACTGACCTGGCGCAGACGCTGGTGCAGCTCATCGTCCGCAACCTCTTCGAGCGTACCGCCGATGTGCGCTGGTGGGCGACGGACCCGGCACTCTGGCAGGCGTTGCAGAACCCCGATCGGGACACCGTCGCCTTTGCAGCGCAGCGCCTCGGCGCCATCAACCGTTTCTACACTGTCTATCTCGATCTCGTCGTGACCGATCTCTCGGGCAAGGTGATCGCCTCCGCCAATCCCAAGTTCCAGCGCAAGATCGGCGGGGCAAGCCTTGCCGGTGATCCGTGGTTCCGCGCGGCTTCGGCGTGCTCCTCCGGTGACGCTTATAGTGTCGACGAGGTCAAATCGAGCCCGCTCCACGACAACAGGCATGCGCTCGTCTATGCCACCGGCATCCGCGAAGGCGGCAAGATCGACGGGCGGCTAATCGGCACGCTCGGCGTCTATTTCGACTGGCAGAACCAGGGCCAGGCGATCGTCGAGAAAGAGGCGAACCTGCCGCCGCAGCTGGCGGAGAAAACGACGGTCATGCTGCTCGACGGCAAGAGCCGGGTCATCGCCAGCACTAATCCCGCCCTGCTCTTTTCCCATTTTGCCCTCGCCAACCCGTCCGGCCGGGCCAAGGGTAGCTACTACGACAATAGCGGCTCGATCGTCGCCTTCGCACGCACCCTCGGCTACGAGGATTACGACGGGCTCGGCTGGTACGGCGTCGTCGTCCAGCGGACGGAAAATGACGCGACGATCAAGGCAGCGCTAAATTTGAAATAGCGCCATCCCGCCAGCAGCGGCGTTCATCCGCCCGAAACAGGATATTTTGCCCGCGAACTTGGTGTTCGCGGGCAATTTGCTTTAACTTTAGTTCAGACTTTAATGTAATCATGCCCGGCAAATTTATGGCAGAGTGCGCCCGCCTCTGTATTCCGCGGTTGTCAAATAACGGTCTTCAGGAAACACCATGCGAACAGATACCGGCCAGATCATTCATCTGGCAGATTACCGTCCCACCGACTTCGTGCTGGAACGCGTGGACCTGACGTTCGAACTCGATCCGACGGAGACAAAGGTCGAGGCACGCCTGATCTTTCATCGCCGCCCAGGCGCCGATCCGGCAGCGCCGATCGTGCTTGACGGCGACGAGTTGACGCTGTCGGGGCTGCTCTTCGACCAGGTGGAGCTCGACCCTTCGCGGTATGACGCTACAGCGGAAAGCCTGACGGTGCGCGACCTGCCGGAAAGCGCTCCCTTCGAGCTGACGATCACCACGCTCATCAATCCCGAGGCCAACACCCAGCTGATGGGCCTTTACCGCACCGGCGGCATCTACTGCACGCAATGCGAGGCGGAAGGTTTCCGCCGCATCACCTATTTCCCCGATCGTCCGGACGTGCTTGCACCGTTCACGGTCAATATCATCGCGGACAAGGACGCCAACCCGCTGCTCCTCTCGAACGGCAACTTCCTCGGCGGCGCCGGCTACGGCCCCGGCAAGCATTTCGCCGCCTGGTTCGACCCGCATCCGAAGCCGAGCTATCTCTTCGCGCTCGTTGCCGGCGATCTCGGCGTCGTCGAAGACACGTTCACCACCATGTCCGGCCGCGAGGTGGTGCTGAAGATCTATGTCGAACACGGCAAGGAGCCGCGCGCGGCCTATGCCATGGACGCGCTGAAGCGCTCGATGGCATGGGACGAAGAGAGGTTCGGACGCGAATACGACCTCGACATCTTCATGATCGTCGCCGTGTCCGACTTCAACATGGGCGCGATGGAGAACAAGGGTCTCAACGTCTTCAACGACAGATACGTCCTTGCCGATCCCGAGACCGCGACCGATGCCGACTACGCCAATATCGAAGCGGTCATCGCGCATGAATATTTCCACAATTGGACCGGCAACCGCATCACCTGCCGCGACTGGTTCCAGCTGTGCCTTAAGGAAGGCCTGACGGTCTATCGCGATCAGGAATTCTCCTCCGATCAGCGCTCGCGCCCGGTCAAACGCATCGCCGATGTTCGTCACCTGAAATCCGAGCAGTTTCCGGAAGATGGCGGCCCGCTCGCCCATCCTGTGCGGCCGACGACCTATCGCGAGATCAACAATTTCTACACGAGGACCGTCTACGAGAAGGGCAGCGAAGTGACGCGGATGATCGCGACGCTGCTCGGCAAGGACGACTTCAAGAAGGGCATGGACCTCTATTTCGACCGCCATGACGGCCAGGCGGTGACGATCGAGGATTTCGTCAAATGCTTCGAGGATGCGAGCGGACGCGACCTCACGCAATTCTCGCTCTGGTACCATCAGGCCGGCACGCCGCTGGTCACCGCATCGGGCAGCTATGATGCGGCGGCGGCCACCTTCACCCTGTCGCTCGAACAGATGATCCCGGCAACGCCCGGCCAGTCGAGCAAGGAATCGATGCATATTCCGCTCAGCCTGGCGCTCTTCGGCGAAAACGGCGGCAAGCTCGAGCCGAGCTTGGTCGACGGCGCCGAATATGCCGGCGAGGTGCTGCATCTCACCGGCCGCACGCAGACGGTGGTGTTTCACGGTATCGGCTCGCGGCCGGTCGTTTCGATCAACCGCAGCTTCTCGGCGCCGATCAATCTGCATTTCGATCAGAGCCCGGCCGATCTCGCCCACCTCGCCCGCCATGAGACCGATCACTTCGCCCGCTGGCAGGCCCTGACCGATCTGGCGCTGCCGAACCTCCTGAAAGCCGCCCGCGACGCGCGCGAGGGCAAGCCTGTTGTCTGCGAGGCGACTTTCGTCGGGACGCTGATTGCGGCCGCCGCCGACGACAGCCTCGAGCCCGCCTTCCGCGCCCAGGCGCTGGCGCTGCCGAGCGAATCCGATATTGCCCGCGAACTCGGCGGCAATAACGATCCCGATGCCATCCATGCCGGCCGGCAGGCGATCCTGAAACAGGTCGCCGAGGCCGGAAAGGATGTTTTTGCCGGCCTCTACGCCGCGACGGCGACATCGGGCGATTTCAGCCCGGACGCGAGGAGCGCCGGCCTCAGGGCGCTGCGCAATACGGCGCTGACCTATCTTTCGCACGCCGAGCAGACGCCGGCCTGCGCCAGAGCCGCCTTCGATGCGGCCAACAACATGACCGATCTCAGCCATGCGCTGACGATCCTCGCCCATCGTTTCCCCGACAGCACCGAGACCGCCGAGGCGCTCGCCGCCTTCCGTCAGCGCTTTGCGGAGAATGCGCTCGTCATCGACAAATGGTTTGCCATCCAGGCCGGCATTCCCGGCGCAAAAACCCTGGAACGGGTCCGCACCCTGATGGACGATTCGCTGTTCAAGCGGACCAATCCGAACCGGATGCGGTCGCTGGTCGGCACCTTCGCCTTTGCCAATCCGACCGGCTTCGGCCGCGCCGACGGCGAAGGCTATCGTTTCCTCGCCCGTCAGATTCTCGATATCGACGAGCGCAATCCGCAGCTTGCCGCCCGCATTCTGACTTCGATGCGCTCCTGGCGCTCGCTCGAACCGGTGCGGGCCGATCATGCCCGCGCAGCGCTGAACGAGATCGAGCAGGCTGCCGCTCTTTCGACCGACGTGCGCGATATCGTCGAGCGCACGCTGAAGGGGTGATTTGCTTCGGCCGGCTGCCGCGGAAAATTCGGCGGCCGGTTGCCGAGCAAATCGAATTGCCCGAAAAACACGAGATTCTAAATAGTTAACGGATTTTTACCTTTGCCTCTGGACAAGGCGAATCACCCATGATTCTCTAGGTCAGGTTCGAGCGAGCGGCGCGCGAATCACACGAGGGACAAGGCGAAGAGATGATGGACGTGCGGCGGGCAACCGTGGCCGGAGGACGGCTGCGTGTCGATTTTGACGGGTTGAAAGCCTGGCGAGACAGCCTTTCCGGTCATGCGACATCGGAACCACTTCTCCGTCATCTGCCGAAGGCGGAACTGCTCCTGAAGCGCGCCATTCCGGCGCTGATCGTCGCCTTCCTCTTTGTTGTCGCCGCCTCGCATTTCTTCGGCATGGTCAGCGAATATTCCCGCCTGGAAGCCTCGGCCCGCCATGCCACCGCGCTTTCGGCCGCGACCGCCTCCGCAGTGTTTGCCGATACATCCGAGATTTTCGACAGCGGCGACATCGCGGAAGCGCAGGCAAGGCTTGCCAGGTTCCTGCCGCAGGACCGGCTCGACAGCGGCGCCTTCGTGCTCCTTGTCCAGGCAAGCGGCAAGGTCTTTGCCGCAACGACCGCCGGGCTTTCGCATGTCGGCAGCAATGTCGGCGATTTCTTTCCCGAGGTCTCGGCAATCCGGCGTTTCGGCGATCGCGCCGGCGTCATCGAAACGACGATCGGCGGCGTGCCGCACTATGCCGAGATCACGCTGATGGGCAATGCCGGCGGTTATATCGTCGCCGCCACCTCGCTTGACGAGATCAGCCGCCTCTGGCGCGAGCAGCTCGCCCTCAACGTCACGCTGTTTGCCGGCATCTCCTCGATCCTGCTGGTCATCCTCTATGCCTATTACACGCAGGTGAAACGCGCCCGCGACGCCGACGACATCTTTCTGGAATCGAACCTGCGCGTCGAGACGGCGCTGTCGCGCGGCCGCTGCGGCCTTTGGGACTTCGATTTCGAGAACCGCGAATTCTTCTGGTCGCGCTCGATGTACGACATGCTCGGCCTGCCGGGTTCCGACAAGACGATGGGTTTCGGCGAAGCCGCGCGACTGATGCATCCCGATGACGGCGGGCTCTACGAGATCGCGCGCGCCATCGCCAAGGGCCACTCCGGCCAGGTCGATCAGATCTTCCGCATGCGCCATGCCGGCGGCCACTATGTCTGGATGCGCGCCCGCGCCCAGGTGATCCGCAGCAATTCCGGCCGCGTGCACCTGATCGGCATCGCCATGGACGTGACCGAGCAGCATCGGCTTGCCCAGCGTTACGCCGAAGCCGACCAGCGCCTTGCCGACGCCATCGAATGCACCTCTGAGGCCTTCGTGCTCTGGGACAAGAACGATCGGCTGGTCATGTGCAACACCCATTTCCAGCAGGCTTACGGCTTGCCGGACAGCGTGCTGGTGCCCGGCACCGAGCGCTCGATCGTCAATGCCGCCGCTGCCCGCCCCGTCATCGAACGTCGGATCGCCGACGCCGACGGTTCCGGCTATTCGCGCACGACCGAGGTGCAGCTTGCCGACGAGCGCTGGCTGCAGATCAACGAGCGGCGCACCCGAGACGGCGGCAGGGTCTCTGTGGGAACCGACATCACCCTGATGAAACGCCATCAGGAGCGGCTGCGCGAATCCGAACGCCGGCTGATGGCGACGATCGGCGATCTCTCCGCCTCGCGGCAGACGCTGGAGATCCAGAAATCCGAGCTTTCGACGGCGAACGCCAACTACCAGGCGGAGAAAGAGCGCGCCGAGGCCGCCAACAAGGCGAAATCGGAATTTCTCGCCAACATGTCGCATGAGCTGCGCACGCCGCTGAACGCCATCCTCGGCTTCTCCGAAATCCTGCAGAACCAGATGTTCGGACCGCTCGGCTCGCTGAAATACGACGAATATGCCCGTGACATCCATGACAGCGGCAAACATCTGCTCAACGTCATCAACGACATTCTCGACATGTCGAAGATCGAGGCCGGCCATCTCAGGCTGCATTGCGAGCGCATCGATCTCGTGCCGCTGATCGAGGAAAGCCTGCGCTTCACCGCCATTCCGGCGGCCGAGAAGAACATCGTCATCGATCAGCGCATCTCATCCGGCCTGACGCTGACCGCCGACCGCCGGGCGATGAAACAGGTGCTTCTCAACCTGCTCTCCAATGCCGTGAAGTTCACCGACAATGGCGGCCGCATCGCGGTGCGCACACGCCGCATCGACGGTGCCGTGCTCGTCACCATCGCCGACACCGGCATCGGCATTCCCCGCTCGGCGCTGTCGAAGATCGGCCAGCCCTTCGAACAGGTGCAGAGCCAATATGCCAAGAGCAAGGGCGGCTCCGGCCTCGGGCTTGCCATCTCCCGCTCGCTGACCGCGCTGCATGGCGGCCGCATGAAGATCCGCTCCCGCGAAGCCGTCGGCACGGTGATCTCGCTGCGCATCCCGGACGACGTATAAGGAACGGCGGCGGCGTCGCCGATGCGTTCAAGCCTTCACGACACTCAGGAAGATCTTCCTGACCGCCTTCGAAAGCCGCTTCACATCACCTTCCAGCGTCCTGATATCAGGGCAGTCGCCGGCGCGGCAGACCAATTCGACGAGACCGGCGGGCGCGTCGTTCGGATCGAACAGGCCGTCGATGCAGAGGCGGATCAGCTGCGACAGGCTGGTATAAAGGGCAAAAGCCTCGAGGCATGTGTCGAGATCGGCCGTCGCCATCAGCCTATCGCCAATCACCTTCAGCGCCTCGCCGGTGCTCAGCCCGTTGACGGCAGTGCCGACGCCTTTGGTGGGGGCGATCAGCGCCAGGTACTGGGCAATGAATTCGAGGTCGATGACGCCGCCGGAGATCAGCTTCAGGTCCCAGGGGGTCGATGGCGGCTTTTCCGTGTCGATCAGCGCGCGCATCTCGGCGACGTCATGCGCCACCTTGGCAATGTCGCGATCTGACGTCAGCACCTCGCGGATGATATGCTCCGCCTCGGCGATCAGGCTGTCATCGCCTGAAATCAGCCGGGCGCGGCTCAGCGCCATGTGCTCCCAGGTCCAGGCCTCCTCGCGCTGATATTTGCCGAAGGCATTGATGCGGGTGGCGACCGGTCCCTTGTTGCCGGAAGGGCGCAGCCGCATGTCGACCTCATAGAGCACGCCTTCGGCGGTCGGCGCCGACAGGGCGGCGATCAGCCTTTGGGTGATGCGGGTGAAGTAACGCGTCGCGTCGAGCGGCTTTGCCCCATCGGATTCGGAGGCAGCATCGTCATAGTCATAGAGCAGGATCAGGTCGATGTCGGAGCCCGCCGTCAGCTCGAAGCTGCCGAGCTTGCCCATGCCGGCAACGGCGATGCGTCCGCCGGGATAGTCACCATGTGCCCCCCGCATCTCACTCACCACGGCATTGAGCGCGGCTGGTATGATGAGGTCGGCGAGATGGGTGAAGGCGCGGGCGGCCATGTCGCCGTTGATCGCGCCGGTCAGCAGGCGTATGCCGATGAGGAAGCGCTGTTCGGCGGCGAAGATGCGCAGCCGGTCGAGCACCTCCTCATAGTGGCGGGCCTGGGCAAGCGAGCCCTTCAGCCGCTCGCCGAGATAATCGCGGGTCGGCAGTTCGGCCATCAGGCCGGGATCGAGCATGCCGTCGAAGACATGCGGTCTGGCGGCAATCACCTCGGCAAGGCGGGGTGCCGAGGACATGATGTTGACGATCAGCGACAGGAGCGCCGGATTGCTGCCGAGCAGCGAGAACAGCTGGATGCCGGAGGGAAGGCCGGAGATGAAGCTGTCGAAGCGCAGCAGCGCTTCGTCGGCGCGCTTGCTTTCGCCGAAGACCCGCAAAAGCTCCGGTGCCAGCTCCGTCAGCCTTTCGCGCGCCTCGACCGATTGCGTCGCGCGGTAGCGGCCGTAGTGCCAGGTGCGGATGATGCGCGAGATGTCGGAGGGCCGGGTGAAGCCAAGCTTCTTCAGCGTCTCCAGCGTATCGGGATCGTCGCCCTGGCCGGTGAAGACGAGGTTTCCGGTGCCGGTGGAAAGTTTGCTTTCCTGTTCGAACAAATGCGCATAACGCCGCTCGACCGTCTTCAGCACGCCGACCAGCCGTTCGGCAAAGCTCGGCGTATCGGTAAAGCCCATCATGAAAGCGATGCGCTTCAGGTCGCCATCGGTTTCCGGCAGCAGGTGGGTCTGCTCGTCGCGCACCATCTGGATGCGATGTTCGACATCGCGCAGGAACCAGTAGGCCTCCGTCAGTTCGTCCCGCGTCTCGGCATCGATCCATTTCGCCTTGGTGAGTTCACCGAGCGTTTCTTCCGTCGCCCGGCCGCGCAAGGCCGGCATGCGGCCGCCGGCGATCAGTTGCTGGGTCTGGACGAAGAATTCGATCTCGCGGATACCGCCGCGGCCAAGCTTGACGTTGTGGCCTTTGACGGCAATGGCGCCGTGGCCCTTATGCGCGTGGATCTGCCGCTTGATCGAATGGATATCGGCGATCGCCGCATAATCGAGATATTTGCGGAAGACGAAAGGGGAAAGCCCGCGCAGGAAATCGCTGCCCGCCGCAAGGTCGCCGGCGACGGCGCGCGCCTTGATGAAGGCTGCCCGCTCCCAGTTCTGACCCCTGCCCTCATAATAGATCATCGCCGCCTCGACCGGGATCGCCAGCGGCGTCGAGCCGGGGTCGGGGCGCAATCTGAGATCGGTGCGGAAGACGTAGCCGTCCGCCGTGCGCTCCTGCAGGATGCGCACCAGCCGGCGCATCATCCGGGGGAACACCTCGATCGCGTCATCGGGATCGGGCACGATGCCGGCCTCTTCATCGAAGAAGACGACCAAATCGATATCGGAGGAATAGTTGAGCTCGCAGGCGCCAAGTTTGCCCATGCCTAGCACGATCAGCCCGGAGCCGTCGCTCGGGGTCGCCGGATTGCGCAGCCTGAGCTTTCCGCCCTCATGGGCCGCCAGCAGCAGATGGTCGATCGCGGCGGCGACCGACGCTTCGGCCAGCTCGCTCAGCCAGGCCGTCGTCGCCCGCCCGTCGAAAATGCGCGAGAGATCGGCGAGCGCGACGAGGAAAGCGACCTTGCGCTTGATGATGCGCAGCCTGGTCATCACCACGGATTCGGCGGGTGCTGCCCCCTCGCCGTCCGGCCGCCAGCAACCGCGCGCTTCGGCGACTAGCGCCTCGATCTGGGGCTCCAGCGGTTGCGCGATGGCGCCGGCGAGGATGGCGGGATCGAGATTGGCGATTTCGCGCAGATAAGGCGACAGCGTCAGCGCCGCGGCAATAAAATCGCGTAGCGGGCCTTCCGTCTTCAGCATCGCAGCCACCGACGGCTGGCTTTTGCCAGCCTCCTGGAGGTCAGCCAGCGCCAGCTTCAGCTCCGTCTGGCTCAGCGGACGCAGCAGCCCTTCGGCCACGTCCTTCAGGCCATGCGTCGATTTCGTCAGCATGCGCTCTCCCTGGGCTTTCGGCGAAAGGAGCGACCACGTCGAATCGCGAACTGTCTCCTTCGGTCGGGATTAAACTAGGGTCTTGGCACCAAACCGCCAATACGCGATTCAGCCTATCGGATTTCGGCGGAAAAGATCACGCGGCCTTGGCCGGGAAGATCATGCTGACGGTCAAGCCGCGCTGTTCGGGCTTGTCGGGATCGGTGTCCGAAAGTTCCAGCCGGCCGTTGTGCAGCTCCATGACGGCTTCTACCAGCGAAAGGCCGAGCCCCGTGCCGGGCTTCGAACGACTTTCGTCGAGACGGACGAAGCGCTTCACCACATCGTCGCGCCGTTCGGCCGGAACGCCCGGACCGTGGTCGGCCACCGAAAGACAGATGCCGTCCGGGCGGCGGGCAAGCTTCAGCGACACCGTGCCAGCGCCTTCGGTATCGGAGGAATATTTGATGGCATTGTCGAGCAGGTTGAAAATCGCCTGGCCGATCAGTTCGCGATTGCCCTGGACCTCGACGCCTGGCTCGACGCTGGCGCTGAGGCCGAGCCCAGCTTCCTCGGCCGCCGGCTCGTAAAGCTCGGCGCTGTCGGAGACGATCGCGGAAAGCTCCACCGGCGACATCTCCGCCGCCACCGACCCGGCCTCGACGCGGGAGATCATCAGCAGCGCGTTGAAGGTGCGGATCAGCTGGTCCGATTCGGAAATGATGCCTTCGAGCGCTGTCCGCCGCGCCTCGCCATCGGCCATATCGACCGCATCGGCCGCCTTGTTGCGCAGCCGCGTCAGCGGCGTCTTGAGATCGTGGGCGATATTGTCGGAGACCTGCCGCAGGCCCTCGTTCAGCTTTTCGATGCGCTCCAGCATGGTGTTCAAAGACATGGACAGCCGGTCGAATTCATCGCCGGAGCCGCCGACCGGCAGGCGCTGCGACAGGTCGCCGGCCATGATCTTCTTGCTCGCATCCGACATGCGGTCGATGCGTTTCAGCGCATTGCGGCCGATGGCGAACCAGATGATGATCGCGCCGAGCCCCATGATCGCCAGCGCCACCATCAATGCCTGACGCACCAGGAGGCGGAAACGTTCGGGATCGCCGAGGTCCCGGCCGATCAGGATCCGCAAGCCGTTGTCGAGAACGAAGATATTGGCGATCGCCCGATGACGGCGCTCGACACCGCCGCCGTCGGTATAACGTTGATAGGCGAAGGGCGCGGAGGTCCAGCCGACCTCCTCGAAGACGCCCGGCTGCACCGAAGCGACGTTACCTGCGAGAATATCGCCCGAGGGGCCGGCGATGATATAAAGATTGGCGCCCGGCTGGCGGGCACGCCGCTCCATCGTGCGCAACAAAAGGTTCATGCCGCCGGTGTCATAGGCGCGCTGCACCTGCTCTACCTCCTGCTTGACGGCGTCGCGGATCTGGCCGGTCAGCAGCCGTTCCGACATCGCCGTCACATAGAAGACGAGGGTCGCGGCGCAGATGGCGAAAAGCAGGATATAGAGTGCCGAAAGGCGGACTGCAGTGGACTTGAAGAGAACCCTGAAGCGGCTCATCCCTCATCCTTGATCATGTACCCCGCGCCCCGAATGGTCTTCAGGAGCGGCTGGCTGTAGTCCTTCTCGATCTTCGAGCGCAGCCGCGAGACGTGGACGTCAATGACATTGGTCTGCGGATCGAAGTGATAGTCCCAGACATTTTCGAGCAGCATGGTGCGGGTCACTACCTGGCCGGCATTCTTCATCAGATATTCGAGCAGGCGGAATTCGCGCGGCTGCAGCGGGATTTCCTTGCCGCCGCGGCGCACCTCGTGGGAGAGTCGATCGAGTTCGAGATCGCCGACGCGATAGACGACGTCCTGATCCGGCGTGCCCTTGCGGCGGCCGAGTACCTCGACGCGCGCCAGCAATTCGCTGAAGGCATAAGGCTTCGGCAGGTAGTCGTCGCCGCCGGCGCGAAGGCCGGTGACGCGGTCATCGACCTGGCCGAGGGCGGAAAGAATGAGAACCGGGGTATGAATCGCCTTGCGGCGCAGCTCGCTGATGACGGAGAGACCGTCCCGGCGCGGCAGCATGCGATCGATGACGATGACGTCGTAGGTGTTTTCCGACCCCATGAACAGGCCGGCCTCGCCGTCGCTGGCGTGATCGGCAACGATACCCGCCTCGCGAAAGGCTTTCGTGAGGTAGACCGCGGCTTCGAGATCATCTTCGATGATGAGAATCTTCATACGGCCGACATTACCCACCGGCTGCGTTTCGGCAAGGCTCAAAGCATCTTCCTGCGGGGCGGCGCTCATCGCGATCATCCTTCAAAGGTCAGAAGAATCAAGCCGCGCGGATTTTCATCCGCACGGCTCCTGTTTTCTTAAAGGATCAGCCCTGGCCGTTGATCGGAAGCGCGACGAAACGGCTTCCTTCGCTGGACTGGATCTGGAACAGCGCGCGGGTGCGGCCGTCCTTCTTGGCCTGGTTCAGCACCTTGACGACATCGGCGGGGCTGGAGACTTCCTGGTTGTTGACCGAGGTGATCTTCTCGCCTTCCTTGATGCCCTTGTCCGCGGCGTCGGAGTCCGGATCGATGCCGGTGATCGCCAGGCCCTTGCCGTCGTCGGAGGGACCGACCGTCAGGCCGAGGTCGGCGAGCGCCTTTTCGGACGCCGGCGCTTCGGGCTGCTGCGGCTGGCTGTTGTCATCGGCGTTCGCATCCTTCTGGTCGGCCGGCAGCGTGCCGAGTTCGACGGTCAGAGGCTGGGCCTTGCCGGCGCGCCAGACCGAAAGCTCGACCTTGCTGCCCGGCTGCATCGCGCCGATGCGGCGGCTGAGATCACGCGCATCCTTGATCGTTTCACCGTTCAGCGCCGTGACGACGTCGCCGGCCTTCATGCCGGCCTTGTCACCGGGAGAGCCCGCCTGCGGGGCGACGACAAGGGCGCCGCTCGGCTCGGACAGACCGATGGATTCGGCGATATCCTTGGTCACCGGCTGGATCTGGACACCCAGCCAGCCGCGCGACACCTGGCCATCCTTCATCAGGTCGGCGACGACATCCCTGGCGGTCGAGGCGGGAATGGCGAAGGCGATGCCGACGCTGCCGCCGGACGGCGAGAAGATCGCGGTGTTGATGCCGACGACTTCGCCGCTGAGGTTGAAGGTCGGGCCACCGGAGTTGCCGCGGTTCACGGCCGCGTCCACCTGCAGGTAATCGTCATATGGACCGGAACCGATATCGCGACCGCGGGCCGAAACGATGCCCGCCGTGACCGTGCCGCCGAGACCGAAGGGGTTGCCGACGGCGACGACCCAATCGCCGACGCGGACATTGTTGTCGTCGGCCCAGTTGACATAGGTGAACTTCTTGCCCTTGCCGTCGACCTTGAGCACGGCGAGATCGGTGCGCGGATCCTTGCCGATCAGCTTAGCATCGAGTTCGGTGCCATCATTCATGACGGCGACGAAGGCCTGGCCATCGGACACCACGTGGTTGTTGGTGACGATGTAGCCGTCCTCGGAAATGAAGAAGCCCGAGCCTTGAGCGACCGGACGCAGCCGGCCCTTGCCGCCCGGGCCATTCGGGCCGCCCGGACCGTTCTGGCCAAAGCGCCGCTGATGGCCCTGCTGATCATTTGGGTCCTGGCCGCCGAACTGCTTGAAGAAGCGCTTCAGCGGATGATCATCGGGAAGATCATCGAAGCCGCGGCCGTTGAAATCGAAGGACAGGCCATCATTGTCAGAGACGGGATTGACGCGGTTTTCGACACGAACGGAAACGACGGCCGGCGAAACGGCGTCGACAACATTGGCGAAGCTCGGCACGGCAGGCGCCTGAACCTTGACGGCTTCGGCATAAGACCGGGTGATTTCGAGCGGAACGCCGGTTGCGAGCACAGCGGCTGCGATACCGGCGACGGTAGAAGCCTTGAGCACGGTGGCGAGGGACGGACGTCCGTTGAAATTCTTGAGCATTGGAGCACCTTCTCTTGTTCTTAAATCTTCAGCCCGGCAGCGCCGGATCAGTCGATGCATCAAGATATAGGATGGCGCACCTTACTGCGAACTGTCCGGCCAATGAAAAATTGGTAATGTGTGAAAATGTTTGGTCGCGGGCTGGCGATTGCCGCCGGCGGACCGCTACTTTTCCAGGAGCTCGTTCAACTTCGACTGCTCATCCGCGGTCAATTTACTTCCTGTCGGCTTGCCTGACCGCCTGCGGGCAAAGACCAGCAGTGACAGTCCGCCGGCGAGCACGAGCAGCGCCG
>NZ_JACIAO010000022.1:0-42697 GCF_014194045.1 Rhizobium sp. BK456 | reverse complement strand
GAGTTTCTTTAGAACGAAAGACTTCGTCGCCAGCAGCGCCGCCGCCCTCGTTCAGTGAGTGGGCTTATAGAACTAACCCTCCCAAACAGTCAACAGGCCATTTCGAAAAAACTGATTTTTCTTTTATGCAATTGTTTTCAAATGATAATTTTCCAACGACTGGGAAATGCGGTAGTTTCCCGGATTCCGACCGGCCTGACATGGCTCGAAAAATGAACCTTCTTCGACTTTTCCGGGGAAGAATGCTCTTTCGTCTCCTCGGCGCCCCGACATCATCACAATCTGCTGGTCTTAAGAGACACATGATTCACACAGGCAAATGCAGGCAGACTGCCTTTCCCTGGGCGATTTGACTTCCATGCCCAAAATATGCACATCTTTCGCCCCAGCCAGGATGGCCGAGAAATGCTTCCAGAGACGTCGAATGTAAGGACGCGGACCCGACTGCCATGATGACGGAGAAAATGATGATCCGCTCGTTAGGCAACGAGCCTCCGCTTCTGGCCGACGGCAGGCGTGCGCCCGACCGCCGTGAAGTGTCTCTCCGCTGGCTCTCGGGTACGTTCCTCACCGGCATTACATCCTCGGTCCTGATGGGCGTCGCGCTTTTTGCCGCCCTTGACGGCCGCCAGCAACTGGCAATCCCCGCCGAAGCCTATGCAAGTGCTGCGGCAGACGCGCACGAAGATACGACGGTGGTGCGCGGCGGAAGGCTGATCGCGCCTGCCATCGCCGCAAAACCGTCCGACCGGGCCATCATGGAAGTTTCCACAGTCGTCCACGACGGCGAAAAGGAAGTCGTACGCCGCCAGCCCTTCGCGCATGTGAAGATGACGCTGGCCGCCAACCACGTGGCGACCGAGGACTATCCCGACTTCGATCCCCTGGCGATCTTTTCCGCCGACGAACCGCAGCCCGCCCCGCAAAGCCGCACCGGCGCGATTTACGGCTCCGATGTCGAATCCGAAGTCAGCCTGAAAACCGTTTCCTTCCCGACCGGCAAGACGAGCATGAAGATGGCGTCCGGCCTGTCGCTCGAGGAGGTCGAAGAGAATGTGCGCTCCAATGGCTCGGTGCTGACGGACGGCAACACCCAGCTTGCGGCCCTCTATTACGTCGATCCGCGCCGTTTCTCCAACGAGGATGCCGATGTCGATCTGACCGCCGGTCTCTCCGCCCGTGTGCTCGAACAGAACATGACCGTCTCCGCATCGGAATCGATCACGCCGCAGACCGAGGAATTCGCCGACGACATCCTGCCGGTCCGCGCCGACACGCCGATCGCCAAGGCGCTGACGGATTCAGGCTATCCGCAGCAATATGCCGACGGCATTGCCGGTTTTATCTCGCAACAACTGGGTTCCACCGATCTCGACAAGGGCGACGTGCTGCGTATCGGCATCATTCAGAAGGGCGAACAGGCAAAGATCATCCGGGCCAGTGTCTATCGCGGCACCCGCCATCTCGTTACCGTCGCCGTCGACGACAAGGGCAGATACGTGCCCGGCAGCGAACCGCCGATGCTGGATGCCATCGCCACCGCCTTCGATGACAATTCCTTCGCGCCGCCGCCGGGCCAGAACCTGCCGCGCGTCTATGACGGCATCTATCGCGCTGCCCTTTCCTACGGCATGACCAAGGATATGACGGCGCTGATTATCAAGCTGCTTGCCAGCAATGTCGATTTCCAGGCGCAGTTGAGGCCTACCGACAGTCTCGAAGCCTTCTTCTCCGTCGCCGACAGCGCCGGCCAGGCGACCGAGGATTCCGAGCTGCTCTACGTTAACGCCCGTTTCGGCGATACGCAGACACGCTTCTACCGCTTCCAGGATCCGGAGGACGGCACGGTCGATTATTTCGACGAGAACGGTAAAAGCATCCGCCAGTTCCTGCTGCGCAACCCGGTCCCGAACGGCATTTTCAAATCCGGCTTCGGCATGCGCCGTCACCCGATCCTCGGTTTCGCCCGCATGCACACCGGCGTCGATTGGGCGGCACCCCGCGGCACCGCAATCATCGCTGCCGGCAACGGCACTGTGGAAAAAGCCGGCTGGGATTCTGGCGGTTACGGCAATCAGACGATTATCCGTCACGCCAACGGCTATGAATCCTCCTACAATCACCAGAGCGCCATCGCCAAGGGCGTTACCCCCGGCGCCAAGATCCGCCAGGGCCAGGTGATCGGCTGGGTCGGCACGACGGGCGAGTCCACCGGACCGCATCTGCATTACGAGCTGATCGTCAACGGCACCAAGGTCGATCCCCTGCGCATCCGCCTGCCGGGCGGCAAATCGCTGCAAGGTGAGGCGCTGGCGAAATTCGAGGACGAGCGCAAGCGTATCGATACGCTGCTGAACAACCAGACGTCCGACCAGGTGGCGAGCAAATAATCGCTAAAGCGCGTGGCGATCTTTCAGATTCGCTCCGTACACTTTGGCTCTTTGTTTTTACGCATGACGTTGCCGCAAAAAGCGCTGCACACTTTTGCGCGACATGCTTTAACCCTTGCGTGGTTTCGCACCCGCCAGACAAAAATGGCGGCCGAAGCCGCCATTTCTCATTCATCCGGCAAAATCGGCCTATGCCGCTTCGCTCACCGTCTGACCAGTCCTGAACTGCAGCCGGTCGGAACCATTCGTCACCTTCACCGTCGATCCGTCCGGCACCTGGCCGGACAGGATCTGCTCGGCGAGGGGATCCTGCACGAATTTCTGGATAACCCGCTTCAGCGGCCTTGCGCCGTAGACCGGATCGTAACCCTTGTTCGCCAGCCAATGGCGGGCGTCCTCGTCGAGGTCGATGACGATCTTGCGCTCGGAGAGCAGCGCCACCAGACGTTTCAGCTGGATATCGACGATCGCGCCCATCTCCTCGCGCTTCAGGCGGTGGAAGAGGATGATCTCGTCGATGCGGTTCAGGAATTCCGGCCGGAAATGCCCGCGCACGACCTCCATCACCTGCTCGCGAACCGTATCGCTGTCGTCACCGTCGGCGAGCTGCGTCAGATATTCGGCGCCGAGGTTCGAGGTCATGATGATCATCGTGTTGCGGAAATCGACAGTTCGGCCCTGGCCATCCGTCAGGCGTCCGTCGTCCAGCACCTGCAGCAGGATGTTGAAGACATCGGGGTGGGCCTTTTCGATCTCGTCGAACAGCACGACCTGATAGGGCCTGCGGCGCACGGCTTCCGTCAGCGCTCCACCTTCGTCGTAACCGACATAGCCGGGAGGCGCACCGATCAGCCGGGCCACGGAGTGTTTCTCCATGTATTCCGACATGTCCATGCGCACCATCGCCGCTTCATCGTCGAAGAGAAAGCGGGCGAGCGCCTTGGTAAGCTCTGTCTTGCCGACGCCGGTCGGGCCGAGGAAGATGAACGAACCGATCGGCCGGTTCGGATCCTGCAGGCCGGCACGCGCACGGCGCACCGCACGCGACACGGCCTGAACCGCATCACCCTGGCCGATCACCGATTTCGCCAGTTCGTCTTCCATCCGGAGCAGCTTGTCGCGCTCACCTTCCAGCATCCTGTCGACCGGAATGCCGGTCCAGCGGGAAACGACGTGGGCGATGTTGTCGGGGATCACCACCTCCTGCACCATCGCGCCGCGTTCGCCATCCTGCTTTTCGGCGTCGACCAGCTGCTTTTCCAGATCGGGAATGACGCCATAGGTCAGCTCGCCGGCCCGTTGGAATTCACCCTTGCGCTGGGCGATCGCCAGTTCGTTGCGGGCATCGTCGAGCTGCTTCTTGAGATCGGCGGCAAGGCCGAGCTTCTGCTTTTCCGCCTGCCAGCGGGCCGTCAGCGCATCGGCCTCCTCTTCGAGGCCGGTCAATTCGGTGTCCAGCCGCTTCAGCCGGTCGGCCGAGGCGACGTCGGTTTCCTTCTTCAGCGCCTCGCGCTCGATCTTCAGCTGAATGATGCGGCGATCGAGTTCGTCGAGTTCTTCCGGTTTGGAATCCACCTGCATGCGCAGCCGCGCCGCCGCCTCATCCATCAGGTCGATCGCCTTGTCGGGCAGGAAACGGTCGGTGATATAGCGGTTGGAAAGCGTCGCCGCCGCCACCAGCGCCGCATCGGCGATGCGCACCTTGTGATGCTGCTCGTATTTTTCCTTGAGGCCGCGCAGAATCGAGATCGTGTCTTCGACCGTCGGCTCGTCGACGACGACCGGTTGAAAGCGGCGGGCAAGCGCCGGATCCTTCTCGACATGTTTGCGATATTCATCGAGCGTGGTCGCGCCAACGCAATGCAGCTCGCCGCGGGCAAGTGCGGGCTTCAGAAGGTTGGAGGCGTCCATCGCCCCATCCGCCTTGCCGGCACCGACCAGCGTGTGCATCTCATCGATGAACAAGATGATCTCACCGTTCTCAGCCTGAACCTCATTGAGCACGGCCTTCAGCCGCTCCTCGAATTCGCCGCGGTATTTGGCACCGGCAATCAGCGCGCCCATGTCGAGCGCCATCAGCTTCTTGTCCTTGAGCGATTCCGGCACGTCACCGTTGACGATGCGCAGCGCCAGTCCCTCGACGATGGCCGTCTTGCCGACACCGGGCTCGCCGATCAGCACCGGATTGTTCTTGGTGCGACGCGAAAGCACCTGGATGGTGCGGCGGATTTCGTCGTCGCGGCCAATCACCGGGTCGAGCTTGCCCTCGCGGGCCTCGGCGGTGAGATCGCGTGCGAACTTCTTCAGTGAATCGAAACCCTGCTCGGCATTGGACGAATCCGCCGTCCTGCCCTTGCGAATGTCGTTGATGACCTGGTTCAGACCCTGCGCCGTCACGCCTGAATTCTTCAGCGTCGAAAAAGTCGAAGCCGAGGATTCGATTGCCAGCGCTTGCAGCAGGCGCTCGACAGTGACGAAGCTGTCGCCGGCCTTCTTTGCCGCCTCTTCAGCGGTCGAAAGCACTTTGGCGAGTGGCTGAGCCAGGTAGATGTTGCCGTTGCCGCCGGAAATTTTCGGCAGCTTGGCCAGCGCCGCGTCATTGGCAAGGCGGGCAGCCTTGGCATCACCGCCGGCGCGATCGATTAGCGAGGCGGCCATGCCCTGATCGTCGTCAAGCAGGACTTTCAGCACATGTTCGGGCGTAAATTGCTGGTGACCCTGCGCCAGCGCATAAGTCTGCGCCGACTGGATGAAGCCGCGCACCCGTTCGGAATATTTCTCGATATTCATATTCTACCTCCATGGATCGCTCTGCCCTGATGAGGCGCAGACCGATGATTGAGATCGACCCCCTGAAAAGGCAGGCCGCGCTTCACCCATCTCTGATTTGGGCGAAGCAGTCGAGGAGAATATGGTACCCTGTTCTGCGAGTTTAAAGAGCCGACAAAACGAAAATCCCCGACACGAGGCCGGGGATTTTCGTTGCAATTCTAACAGATGGCATGAACCTCGCGCCTCCCTCGAAGGAGAAGCGAAATCCTCATTCCGATGCGGCGTCGGCCAGAACCGGCGCCTCGCCGGAGGCACCCTCGCCCTCGGCGGCGGCTTCGCCCTCAGCGCCGCGACGCGGGCGACGGGGACGGCTGCCGGTGCTGCGGCGGCGGGGCTGGCGCGGCTGGCCGGCGGAGCCTTCCTCGTCCATGGCGACCTCGGCCGGAATGCCTTCGATCTCCGGCTGCGGGCCGGTTCCGTCGATCACCTCGGGCTGGGGCGCCGGTGCAGCCGCCGGAGCAGGCGCCGGTTGCGGCTGCGCCTGCGGCCGATGCTGCTGCCTGTTCTGCGGCGGCTGGACGATAACGACATCGTCGCCGTCATTGTCGTTGTTATCCATATCGTCGCCGTCGCGATCCGCACCGTCGCGGTCTGCACCATCGCGATCATACTCGCCGCGATCGTCGCGCTGGAAGCGTTCCTGCATCTGCGCCTGGGCGCTGGCAATGATACGATTATAATGCTCAGCGTGCTGGAGATAGTTCTCGGCAATCACGCGGTCGCCGGAGCTTTGAGCATCGCGGGCAAGCTGGGCGTATTTTTCGGCGATATGCTGGGCAGTCCCGCGAATTTTCACATCGGGGCCGGAGCTGTCATAAGTCCGGGTCAGCGGATTGCCGCCCTTGCGGTTGAAATTGTTGTTATTGTTATTTCCACCGCCGCCGTTGTTATTATTGTTGTTACCACGCCCTCGACCGCGCTTGTTCTGCTGTCCTGGCCTCATAGATCGTTCACCTGAATTCTCTGTTTGTGATGGATACATGGCACCAACCGCCATGACCGGAAAACCGGGTCAGGACCTTTGTGCCGCGAGCATACTGCGCCTTTGCGCCGACCTGCCGCTTGGTTCTCAAGTCAGTTTGACTGATTCACGCGTTGGGTCGTGTTCAACCGTTGAAACTCTCGTTTAAAAGAGCGGACCCCCGAGGCAAACCAAGTACCGAACGAATCTCGTTCATTCCTATCTGCCCAACACGTGACCGCAACCTATATTGCTTCCCTGGGAAATCCAAGCCTTTTCTTCGCAATAACAAGAATGTCCCGCTCAATGCAGCGATTATCGCCTGTCACGCGAGCGCAAACACGAGCACTCTATCGTTCTGACCATAATCTTTTACGGATTTGAGGCACTTGAAGCCTTTCGCTTCAAAGATCGCCATCACATCGTTGCGCTGATCGTAGCCGATTTCCAGCCCGACGACCCCACCGGGCCTCATGAACCTTGCCGCATCCTTGGCGATGGCGTGGTAGGCGTCAAGCCCATCCGGGCCGCCATCCAGCGCTGCGACCGGATCAAATTTCGTCACTTCGGGAGCGAGATCGTGAATGACATTGGAAGCAATATAGGGCGGATTTGAGACAATCGCGTGAAACGAACCCTGGATGCTCTCGAACCATCTCGACTGCACGGCCTGAAAACGATCCTGCAACTCGTTTTTTTCTGCATTCGATCTTGCTGTGCGAAGTGCATCCGCCGATATGTCGCTTCCGACACCCGACGCATCGGGACATTCGCTCAAAAGCGCAAGGCATATCGCCCCGGTCCCGGTTCCCATGTCAAGGATATGGAGATGGCCTTGTGTCTTTGCAAGGTCCTTGAGATAGGCAAGCACCGTATCGACCAGGATTTCCGTATCCGGCCGGGGTTCCAGCGTTTCCACCGAAAGGACAAGCGGCAGGCCGTAGAATTCCCGCTCGCCGAGAATGCGGTGCACCGGCTCATGGCCGAGCCGCCGCTCGACCGCCTTGGACATCACCTCCGCCTGCTCAGACGAAAGCCTCTCGGCCGATCGCGTCAAAAGCTCGGTCGGCGATAGTTTCAGAAGGCCCGCGACAAGCAAGCGCGCATCGGTTGCCGGGTCGGCGATACCCGCCTCGGTGAAGCGGCGGCGTGCTTCGGCGAGCGTATCGGCAACCGTCGAGCTCATTGCTGCTCGCCGAGCTGCGCCAGCTGGCTTGCCTGGTAATCGGCCATCAGCGCATCGACGACCTCCTCGATTTCGCCTTCCATCATCCGATCGAGCTTGTAGAGCGTCAGATTGATGCGATGATCGGTTATGCGCCCCTGCGGGAAATTATAGGTGCGAATGCGTTCGGAGCGGTCGCCGGAACCGACCTGGCTCTTGCGGTCGGCCGACCGCTCGCTGTCGGCCCTCTGCCGCTCGGCATCGTAGAGCCTGGAGCGCAGCACCTGCATCGCCTTGGCGCGGTTCTGGTGCTGCGATTTTTCCGAGCTGGTGACAACGATGCCGCTCGGCAGATGGGTGATGCGCACCGCCGAGTCCGTCGTATTGACGTGCTGGCCGCCCGCACCCGAAGAGCGCATCGTGTCGATGCGGATATCCTCCGGCCGGATCTCGATGTCGATCTCCTCGGCCTCGGGCAGCACCGCAACCGTTGCCGCCGACGTGTGGATGCGCCCGCCTGCCTCGGTCTCAGGCACGCGCTGCACGCGATGCACGCCGGATTCGAATTTCAGCTTGGCAAAGACCCCGCGGCCGGTGATCGTCGCGATGATTTCCTTGTAACCGCCGGCTTCGCCCTCGCTTGCCGAGAGCACTTCCACCTTCCAGCCTTTCTCCGCCGAAAAACGCTCATACATGCGGAAGAGATCGCCGGCAAAAAGGGCTGCTTCCGATCCGCCCGTGCCGGCGCGGATTTCGAGGATCGCGCTCTTTTCGTCCGCTGCGTCCTTCGGCAGAAGCAGGATCTGCATCTCCTGCTCGAGCGCCTCGATCTGCTCTTTCACCTCGGGCATCTCCAGCTCGGCTAGGTCGCGCATCTCGCGGTCGACCGACTTGTCCTCGAGCAGCGTTTCGAGATCGGCAAGCTCGGCATTCGCCTTCTCATAGGCGCGGATCTTCGTCACGACGGGCTGCAGCTCGGAATATTCGGATGCGAGCTTCACATAGACGTCGGCAGCCGGGCCGGCCGACATGCGCGCTTCGATCTCGCCAAAACGGCGTTCCAGCTCGCGCATCTTTTCAACGGGAAGCTTCGCCACCCTTCACTCCGATTCTTCTTAACGTCTGCCTAAAGGGGAATATTGTGGCTCTCGGCGAAGCGGGCAAGCACCTCGCGCATCGGCGTCGTGGCGTGGACATCGTCCAGCACCTCGGCCATCGCCGTTGCCAGCGCCCCGACATCGAGCCCGAGCAGCATCGCCTTCACCGGTCCGATCGAGGCCGGCGACATCGAGATCGAGCGGAAGCCGATGCCGAGCAGCGCCATTGCCGAGATGGGCTTGCTGGCGAGTTCGCCGCAAAGCGTCACCGGCGTCCTGTTCCGATCGGCGCCGCGCACGATGTCGCGCAGAATGCGCAAAAACGGTTTGCCGAGCGGGTCGAACCGGTCCGAGACCCGCGCATTGCCGCGATCGACCGCCATCGAGAACTGGAAAAGGTCGTTCGAACCGACCGAAACGAAATCCACCGCCTCCATCAGCTCGTCGAGCTGCCAAAGCAGTGCAGGCACCTCCAGCATCGCTCCGAATTGCAGCTTGCGCGGCAGCCCGTGGCCGAAACGCGACAGATGCTGCACTTCCTTCTGCAGCAGCTCGCGCACCACCTTCAGCTCGGAAACCTCGGTCACCATCGGCACCATCAGCTTCAGCTCGGTATCGGCCGAAGCCTTCAGGAGGGCGCGCAGCTGGGTGCGCAATAGCCCCGGCCGGTCGAGCGACAGCCGGATGGCGCGCCAGCCGAGTGCGGGATTTTCTTCCTCGTGACCGCGGAAATAGGGCACGACCTTGTCGCCGCCGATATCGAGCGTGCGGAAGGTGACGGGGCGGCCCGCCGCCTGTTTTATCACATTGCGATAGAACTGCTCCTGCTCGTCCGCCTTCGGCATGGTGGAGGCGATCATGAACTGCAGTTCGGTGCGGAAGAGGCCAATGCCCTCGGCACCCGATTCCGAAAGCTGCGGCAGGTCGACCAGCAGCCCGGCATTCATCATCAGCGCGATCCGCTGCCCATCCTTGGTCACCGGCTCGACGGCGCGCAGCGCCCGGAACTGCTCCTGCCGCCTGGCGCGGAAGCGAACCTTTTCCTCGTAGGAACGTCGGTGATCGGCCATCGGCCTGAGATGCACATGCCCCTCGTCGGCGTCGATGATCACGGCATCGCCGTTCTCGGCGAGCGCCACGACACCGGCCGCCTGGCCGATGACCGGAATACCCATGGCCCGCGCAACGATCACCACGTGGCTCGTCACCGCGCCTTCTTCCAGCACCAGCCCGCGCACATTGGCGCGCGGATAATCGAGCAGTTCGGCCGCCCCCATGGCGCGCGCCAGGATGACCGCGTCGTTGGGGAAACCTTCGGCGGTCGTCCGCCCGGTATACCCGGTCAATTGTCTGAGCAGCCGGTTCGCCAGATCCTCGAAATCATGCATGCGTTCGCGCAGATAGGGGTCGGTCAACCGCATCATCCGCGCCTTGGTGTCGCTCTGCACCTTCTCGACCGCCGCTTCCGCCGTCAGGCCGTTGCGGATCGCCTCCTCGAGCTTGCGGACCCAGCCCTGGTCATGCGCGAACATGCGATAGGTTTCGAGCACCTCGCGGTGCTCGCCTTCCATCGACACGTCGCGGCGCGACAGCATGTCGTCGATCGAGATCCTGAGCGAGCCCATGGCTTCGGCGAGCCGCCGGATTTCCTTCTCCGCATCTTCGTTGAGCAGGTTGGTGACGACGATGCGCGGCTCGTGCAGCACGACGTAACCGAGGCCGATGCCGTCATTATACGTGTCGCCGTCGACGGTTACCGAACGCGTCAGGTCGAGTTCGAGGCCCGGCTTGGTGATCTTTTTCAGCTCGCCGGTGGCGATCATCTCGGCGAGCACCATCGCCGTCGTCTCGAGCGCTTCCAGCTCTTCCTCGCGATAGGTACGGCTCGCCTTGTTCTGCACGACGAGAACGCCGAGCGAGCGCCCGGTCCGAAGGATCGGCACGCCGAGGAAGGAATGGTAGATCTCTTCGCCGGTTTCCGGCAGGTAGCGGAACGCAGGATGCGACTGTGCGTCGGAAAGGTTCAGCGGCTGGGCCGAGGCAGCAATCGTGCCGACCAGGCCCTGCCCCATCTTCAATTGCGCCAGGTGCACGGCTTCGCGGTTGAGGCCTTCGGTGGCATAGAGTTCGAGCACGCCATCGGCGCGCAGCACGTAAACCGAGCAGACCTCGGCCACCATGTTACCGGCGATCTGGCGGACGATCCGGTCAAGACGATCCTGCGGCTCCAGCGGCTCCGCCATCAACTCGCGCAACCGCCTGAGCAGCACGCGCGGACCGCCGGAAAGGTCTCTCATGGCGTCTCAAGCTCCCGAAACAAAGCACTCAGTCCCGGCGGGCCGGCCCTCGTCTCCTCAACCTGAAGGGGCAGGCCGCCCACTGGGAATCAATTCTTATCCAGACCGTAGCAGGAATGCAAAGTCCTGACAGCGAGTTCTGCATAAGGACCGTCGATCAGGATGGAAATCTTGATCTCGGAGGTGGTGATCGCCTTGATGTTGATGCCTTTTTCGGCAAGTGCACGAAATGCGGTAGCAGCAACGCCGGCGTGGCTGCGCATGCCGATGCCGATGACCGAGACTTTCACCAGCCCCGATTCGTTCTGCACGACATCGTAGCCGATCTTCTCCTTATGGTCGCTAAGCACCTTGATCGCCTTCTCGACGTCGCCCGATGGCACCGTGAAGGTCATGTCGGTCTTCGACCCATCCTCGGAGATATTCTGGACGATCATGTCGACATTGATATGGGATTCGGCGAGCGGCCCGAAGATCGCCGCGGAGACGCCCGGCCGGTCGGCAAGACGGCGAAGCGAGATCTGAGCCTCATCCTTGGCATAGGCGATGCCGGTGACTACTTCCTGTTCCACGATTTCATCCTCGTCACAAATCAGCGTTCCGGGCGGGTTTAGCAGATCGCCCATGCCCGGAGCATCGGGATCTTCGAATGACGAGCGCACGAAGGTGCGCACCTTGTGCACCATGGCGAGCTCGACCGAGCGCACCTGCAGCACCTTGGCACCGAGCGAGGCCATTTCGAGCATTTCCTCGAAGGCGATCTTCTTCAGCCTGCGCGCCTTCGGCACGATGCGCGGATCGGTTGTGTAGACGCCGTCGACATCTGTATAGATATCGCAGCGATCCGCCTTGACAGCCGCCGCGATCGCGACGGCCGAGGTGTCCGATCCGCCGCGGCCAAGCGTCGCGAGCCGGTTGTCGGGTCCCAGTCCCTGGAAGCCGGCGATGACGGCAACCTGCCCCTCGCCCATCCGCTTGACGATGTCGGAACCGTCGATCTCCATGATCCGCGCCGCGCCATGGGCGTTATCGGTGCGGATCGGGATCTGCCATCCCTGCCAAGAGCGCGCATTGATATCCATCGCCTGCAAAGCGATCGCCAGCAGTCCCGAGGTTACCTGCTCGCCGGAAGCGACCACCGCGTCATATTCGCGCGCATCGTAAAACGGCGAATTGGCGCCGATCACCTTCGGCATGCCCTGCACCCAGCCGACCAGCTCATTGGTCTTGCCGGACATGGCCGACACCACCACCGCCACCTCGTGGCCGGCGTCGACTTCGCGTTTGACATGGCGGGCGACGTTCTTGATGCGGTCCAGGTCAGCGACGGACGTGCCGCCGAATTTCATTACGATGCGTGCCATATGCCTCTACCACGACTGGCGCCGGGAAAGCGGAAAACCGGACCCGGCATCACGAAAGCTCTGGGGCGGACCGCTTGGCCGGAGAGCCGGCTCCCGACTTCTGGAACCGCTCTAAAAGCCCGGGTCCCCAAGGCCCCAAGTTGCGGCGTCTCTTAGCGAGTTTGGCGGGGGGAGGCAAGCGCGCACGACAAAAGCGGTTGGCGAGCAGCTCCGCGCTCCTCAGTCCTCTGGTCCGCGCCCCTTGACTTATGCCTCCGATCGTCCGACTTCACATCCTGCGAACGAAGGAGTGGACGATGACGGAAGGCGCCAGAAGCACGATCGACCAGGGCGAAGTGGACCGCTTCTCGGCGATGGCAGCGGAATGGTGGAGCCCGACCGGCAAGTTCAAACCGCTGCACAAATTCAATCCCGTCCGCCTCGCCTATATAAGAGACAAGGCCTGCGAGAATTTCGGCCGTGATCCGAAGAGCGCGCGTCCGCTGGAAGGTCTGCGCGTGCTTGATATCGGCTGCGGCGGCGGCCTGTTGTCCGAACCTGTCGCCCGCATGGGCGCTTCCGTCACCGGCGCCGATCCGTCCGAGAAGAATATCGGCATCGCCTCGACCCATGCCAAGGCCTCCGGCGTTTCGGTCGACTATCGCGCCGTCACCGCCGAGGAGCTCGCCGACGCCGGCGAAACCTTTGATATCGTTCTGAACATGGAAGTGGTCGAGCACGTCGCCGACGTCGAATTCTTCATGACGACCTGCGCAAAAATGGTCCGCCCCGGTGGCCTGATCTTCGTTGCGACCATCAACCGCACGATGAAGGCGGCAGCCCTTGCCATCTTCGCCGCCGAGAATATTCTGCGCTGGCTGCCGCGCGGCACCCACCAATATGAGAAGCTGGTGCGCCCAGAAGAGCTGGAAAGGCCATTGACGGCAAGCGGCATCGAGATCACCGACCGCACCGGTGTCTTCTTCAATCCGCTGTCGAACCAATGGAACCTGTCCAAAGATATGGACGTGAATTATATGCTGTTGGCCAAGCGGTCTGCATAACTCCACCGGAAGGCCAGACGCGCGGACGTCAGTTCACATCCTCGGGCAACACGGGAATGGCAGCAATCTCGATGCCCTCTTCGAGCAGCGCCTGCGCCTCGTCGACCGTCGCCTGGCCGATAATGCCGCGGGCATCCGCCTCGCCATAATGGATCTTGCGGGCTTCCTCGGGAAACTGCGTGCCGACATCCTCGGAATTGGCCTTGACCGCCGCGACCGCTTGCTTGAGCTTTTGCAGTGCCTCCTGGCGCATGGCATCCATCGCCAGCGTCTGCCTCTCGTCCTTCCTGCGTGCCGTCGATACCGAAGGTGCCATCAACAGCTTAGAGACGGCGGCGGAATGACAGACCGGGCAGGTCAAGAAACCGGTCGCGACCTGGCGGTCGAAATCGGCGCTTTCAGAAAACCAGCCTTCGAATTCATGGGCATTGTCGCAAGTGAGGGAATAGCGGATCAAGCGGCGACGCCTCCGGCGATTGCTCCCGCAATCTTTTCGACCGAGAATTCCCGGCCGTTCCTGAGGTTCGGGATCTTGTCATGCGCGGCCTTGACGGCGCTGGGGTCGATCTCGGCAATGATGACCGCCTCGCCGGTGGGGCCGGCCGAGGCCAGCACCGTGCCCCAGGGATCGACGATCATCGAATGGCCGAAAGTCTCGCGCCCGTCCTCGTGCCGGCCGGCCTGCGCGGCGGCAATGACAAAGACGCCGTTCTCGATCGCGCGCGCCCTGAGGAGGATCTCCCAGTGCGCCTCGCCGGTCTGCTTTGTGAAGGCAGCCGGAACCGTCATCACCTCGGCACCGGCAACCGCCTGAGCGCGGAAGAGCGCCGGAAAACGCACGTCGTAGCAGATCGCAAAGCCCATTTCGGCAAAAGGCAGCGACAAGACGCGCGCCTCCGAGCCGGCCGTATAGGCGGCACTTTCACGCCAGCTCTCGCCATTGTCGAGGTCGACATCGAACATGTGGATCTTGTCGTAGCGATTGAGGATCCTGCCGTCGGGGCCGAACAGGAAGCCGCGATTGGCGATCTTACCGTCGGCAAGGGCGATCGCGGTCGAGCCGACATGCATATGGATGCCGAGTTCCCGGGCGAGTTCGGAGCCGGTCTTGACGATGATGTCATGCGTCTCGTCTGTGAGCACCGCACGCGCCGCCGCGCGGTCGCGCTGCAGCATGCCGGTCATCTCAGGCGTCTGCACATAGGTCGCGCCCTGGGCGACAGCCTCGCGCACCAGCCGCGCCATGGCGGCGGCGTTCTTAAGCGGGTCGACCCCGGAGCACATCTGGACGGCGGCGGCCTTGAAGCTCATCGGTTCGTCCTCAGGCCGCCAGCATTGGATCGAGCTTGCCGGCCCGATCGAGCGCAAACAGATCGTCGCAGCCGCCGATATGATCGGCGCCGATGAAGATCTGCGGAAAGGTGGTGCGGCCGTTCGACTTGCCGATCATTTCCTGGCGAAGGTCCGGTGAATATGTCGCATCGTGCTCGACGTAATCTACGCCCTTTTCTTCGAGAAGGGACTTGGCGCGGGTGCAATAGCCGCAGAACTGCCGCGTATAGATGGTGACGGGTACCATAATCTCTCCAGACGGATGCCGGGTATTTCTGTCATATAGGCTCGGAGAGAGCCCTTGCAAAGGTCAAAACCGTTATGTCGGCCGCACCTGCCTTGCGCAGCGTCCGGCTTGCCGCGGCGACCGTCGCTCCAGTCGTGTAGACGTCGTCGACGAGGACGATGCGCTTGCCGAAAATGTCGTTTTCGCAACCCTTGGCAATCGCGAAAGCGCTCCTGACATTATCCTCGCGCGCCTTCGCGCCGAGGCCGACCTGCTGGCTGGTGCGCTTGACGCGAATAAGCGTGGCGGCCAGCAGCGGCTTGCCTGACAGCCTTGCCATGTGACGGGCAAGTTCGGCTGCCTGGTTGAATTTGCGCGCCAGCATCCGGGTACGGTGCAGCGGCACCGGGATTAGCGTGTCGCAGCTTTCAACCGTCCCGTCGGAGGCGCGCAGCATCCAGGCGGCCATCATCGGCGCCAGATCGGTGCGATCGCGATATTTGAGCCCATGAACGAGATCACGCACCGCACGGTCGTGCGTTGCCGCCGACCGCAGCCGGTCGAAGGGCGGCGGGCTAGCGATCGCCTCGGCGCTGAGGATGCCGGCGCCGAGATCGTGCGAGAAGGGAATGCCGAGCACCTCGCAATAGGGTCGTTCGATGAAGCGGATGCCGGACCAGCATTTCGCGCAGAGCCCGCGATGGCCGCCGGTGGAAATGCCGCAGACGGAACAGGCTGGCGGATAGAGAAAATCGGCAAGCGCCGAAAACGGCCGCAAGAGCTGCGCCCGCAAGAACTCCACCCGTGTTTCGCCATCGATCGGCCCCATGCGGCAGAGAGTAGCCTGTTCTCCGCGAAAGGAAATCGCCTTGCCGCTGCTACAGAGCGGGATTAAGGACATCGTTATGGAAACGATCTTCGATAAAACCCTGATCGCCGCGCATCGCCATCGCGCGCTTGCCAATAACGACCCGAAAGCCGCCTTCCTGCTCGATATCGCCGCCGAGGAAATGGCCGAGAGGCTTGCTGTGGTCGAGCGGACCTTCGAAACCGGCGTCGAACTGCATGGCACGACCGGAGCCGCCGCCCGTGCCGCGTTGGCGACCGGCAAGATCGGCAGTATGATCCGTGTCGAAAGCGAGAAGGCCTATGCGACCCAAGGCGAAACCTTGACCGAGGCGCCGCTCGAAGATGTGCCGCTCGAGCCGCAATCGACCAATCTCGTCCTTGCGCCACTTAGCCTGCACCTGACCAACGACACGCCTGGTGTTTTCATCCAGATCCGCCGCGCCCTTAAGCCGGACGGCCTGTTCCTGGCTGCGATCCCCGGTGCCGGCACGCTGCAGGAACTGCGCGACGTGCTGCTCGCCGCCGAGGTCGAGATGACAGGCGGCGCAAGCCCGCGCGTTATTCCCTTCGCCGATGTGCGCGATATCGGCAGCCTGATGCAGCGCGCCGGCTTCACGCTGCCGGTGATCGACGCGGAAAACTACACGGTACGCTATGATTCGCTCTTTCCGCTGATGCGGGATCTCCGAGCCATGGGCATGAGCAATCCGCTTGCCGCCCGCAGCCGCATACCGCTAACGCGTGCCTTCTTTCTGCGCGCGGCAGAGATCTACGCCGAGCGCTATTCAGATCCCGACGGACGTATTCGCGCGACCTTTTCGATCATCTATGTCTCCGGGTGGGCTCCCCACGAGAGCCAGCAGAAGCCACTTCAGCCGGGTTCGGCCAAGGCACGCCTTGCCGATGCGCTCAACGTGGACGAGCACAAGCTCAGGCAATAGGGCGCGACGCCGAAAACTGTGAGCGGTTTCGGACAACATCACGCTGCAACAGTTGAGCCAACTGCTGCTTCAGTTGACGGTCATATTGTTGTTGATCACGTTGAAGACGTTCTGCAAGGCGCCGGTGAAGAAGCCAAGGCCGGAGACGAGCGCGGTGCAAATGATAGCGGCGATCAAGCCGTATTCGACCGCCGTCGCACCTGCGTCGTCCGCAAGAAATGCTTTAAAAATACGCATTACCCCAACCCTTAGCGCAAACTGAAAGCAAACGAGCATTCCACGACCATCACGTGATGGCCGGCATTTTCAGCAACCGGCGCCGACGCCGTAGCCCTGGACCACACAGACAGAGCCGGGCGTATCCTGGAGGACGCTGCGGCGGATCGTATAACGCTTGCCGCTTTCGCTCTTCGGGATCGATCCCGTCGTCATCGTATCGAATTCCGCCGGTGCGCTGGCAAAGACGCTCTTCTTCGAGGAATCCGCAAGCATCGGTGTCAGGATAAGCGTCAGGGCGACCACCGCCGTGCCGAACAAAAGGGCGATATTGAGCGCACCCGTCCTGCGCGAGGCAGACGAAACCCGTTCCTTTTCCCGGACAGCTTTCCAGAAATCATCGTCCATGACGTCAAGCCTTTTAATACACGCACGCCAGATGCTTGATTGAGGCCGATCTTTGGCAGAAGGTGTTAAACGATCCATTAATATCCACAGCCGAAAACGCCGTGGCGTGATAATAATCAGGTAACGCTAATGGATGTCGTCCGGAAGTGGGCCGCGGCTCCAGGATAACGACATGCCATGCAATTAAATTTGAACCGCGTCGCGCGAATCAAGTTCAACGAGACGCGGTTTAAAGTAGATCTTGCAGCATCGGGATCAACGGCTCGTCAGCCGGCGGCATCGGGTAATCGCGCAGCGCCTGCGGGCGCACCCATTTCAATGCCTGGCCCTCTTGACCCTGCGGAATGCCTTCATAACGCCGGCAGATATAAAGCGGCATCAAGAGATGGAAGGTTTCGTAGGAATGGCTCGCAAAGGTCAGCGGTGCCAGGCAGGCAATCTTGGTCTTGATGCCGAGCTCTTCCTCAAGCTCGCGCACCAGAGTTTCCTCCGGCGTCTCGCCGGGCTCGACCTTGCCGCCGGGAAACTCCCACAATCCAGCAAGCGACTTTCCCTCGGGACGCTGTGCCAAGAGGATACGCCCATCGGCATCGATCAGCGCACAGGCGGCGACCAGCAATATCTTCCGGCCTGCCTCGCTCATCGCGGCTCCTGCTGCCAATAGCAATAGTGATAGGCGTCGCGAAAACCGAGCCGTTCATAGAGTGTGATGGCCGGACGGTTGGACAGTTTCACCTGCAGCCAGGCCGATCGCGCGCTGCGCATGCGCGCCCAGCGCAGCGCCGAGGTTAGGATCTCGGTGCCGAGCCCCTCGCGCCGCCGCGTTTCGGAGACCGAAAGCGACATGATGCCGGCAAGATCGTTGTCCTGGACGCAGAGCACGGTCGCCAGCGGCCCGTCCGCCGCATTCTCGATCATGAACAGGCCCGATGGCGGCTTGATCGCCGAAATGATTTCGGCAAGCGCCGGCTTCAAACTCAGTGGCGCCCGGTCGACGGCAAGATTGGCGTCAACGAAACGTCCGACATCATGGGTCGGCAGGTGATCGAGCGTATCTGGCAGCTCGGCCTCGGCCAGGTCGCAGGTCATCACCACCGTCTCGTCGAATTGCTTCCAGTTCTGCGCGCGGAGAAGATCGATCAGCACCGGCGAGGCAAGCGGCGTCTGGCGGACCACGGCGGTGCGGCCATAGGCTTCGAATTTCCGGCTTGCCTTTTCCAGGCGGATTTCGACGTCGCGATAGTCCGAGGGATCGAGCGGCACGATCGAATTCAGCCGGTTGGACGGGTGGCCGGCCGTCAGCCGCACCTGCCAGCTGCCGTCATATTGGACGGATGCCGCCGGCCAGGCACGAAAGCCGACGGCCTCCAGCCTGCGCACCAACGGCAGATTCTGAGAAGAGATGGATGTCTGCACCAACGAACGATCAGCTCCGATAGTCGCCATTGATCGCAACATATTCCTTGGTGAGGTCGCAGGTCCAGACGGTTGCCGTGCCGGTGCCGAGACCGATATCGACTTTGACGGGGATATCCTGCGCTTTCATGACATTAGTGGCCGCAGCCTCGGAATAATCCGGGTCACGCTCGCCATTGACGGCGACCCTGACATCGCCGAACCAGATGGCGAGCCGGTCGCGGTCGGCCATCTCGCCGGATTTGCCGACGGCCATCACGATGCGGCCCCAATTGGCGTCTTCGCCGGCGGCCGCCGTCTTGACCAGTGGCGAGTTGGCGATCGACAGCCCGATGCGCTTGGCGGCGGCATCGCTCTCGGCGCCCGTCACGGTGATTTCGAGCATCTTGGTGGCGCCCTCGCCGTCGCGCACCACCTGCAGCGACAGATCCTTCAGCACTTCGTTGAGCGCGGCGCGAAAAGCGGCAAGGCGCGGATCGTCGGCGCGTTCGATACGGGCTTGGCCGTCCTCGGCCGCAGCCCCCGTCGCAAACAGCATCAGCGTATCGGATGTGGAGGTATCACTGTCGACGGTCATGGAATTGAAGGTCGGCCCGACGCCATCCGACAGCAGCACCTGCAGCGCGGCGGGCGCAATATCGGCATCGGTGACGACGAAGGACAGCATCGTCGCCATATCGGGCGCGATCATGCCGGCACCCTTGGCAATGCCGTTGATCGTCACTGCAACGCCGCCGATCTCGGCGCTGCGGGTCGAAACCTTGGGATAGGTGTCGGTCGTCATGATCGCCTTGGCGGCCTCGAACCAGAAGTCGCCGGTGGCTTCGGTCTGCATCCGGTCGAGCACGCCGGCGAATTTTGTGGCGTCGAGCGGCTCGCCGATGACGCCGGTCGAGGCCAGGTAGACCTCGTTTTCGCCGCAGCCGACAGCTGATGCTGCCGACTTCGCCGTCAGTGCAGTCGCCTGGCGGCCCTTCAGGCCGGTGAAGGCATTGGCATTGCCTGAGTTGACGACCACCGCACGTGCACTGCCATGCGGCAGGTTGGCGCGGCAGAAATCCACCGGCGCCGACGGGCACTTCGAGCGGGTGAAGACGCCCGCAACGGCCGCCGGCTTGTCGAAGACCATCAGCAGCACATCGGTGCGGTTCTTGTACTTGATGCCGGCGGAAGCCGTTGCCATGCGCACGCCGCGCAGCGGCGGCATCGAGACGAAGGATTTCGGGGCGAGCGGAGAGACGGAACCGGACATGATGAAACCTGCCAATGGGCATTTCCAGGCGGAATCGAAAACGGTTCGCCGTCCGGAAATGCGACAACAACAACGATATTAAAGGGCCCGGAAAAACCGGGCCCTGATGCGACTATTACTGCTTCGGCGCCGGCGCGACGGGCTCACTGCCCGGTTCCGGCTGTTTGTTGGCCTGGTCGTAACCCTTGCGCAGCGTCTCGTCGCTGATTTCGATCTTGGCCGAGGCCTTCGCCTTATTCAGAAGCTCAAGATACTTGTCGCGCATGACGAGCTGACGAACCTGGTCCTGCACCTGCTCGAAGGGCGGCGGCGGGGCGTCGCGCTTATCCTCGACCTTGATGACATGATAACCGAAATCGGTTTTAACAGGAGTCTTGGAATAGGTACCCTTCTCAAGCGCGAAGGCTGCGTCCTCGAATTCCTTGACCATGCGGCCGCGCGAGAAATAGCCGAGGTCGCCGCCTTCCGACTTGTTCGGGTCGGTGGACTTTTCCTTGGCGAGTTCGGCGAAATCCTTGCCGGCGTCGAGCTGCTTGATGATGTCCTTGGCTTCGTCCTCGGTCTTGACGAGGATATGTCGGGCGTGGACTTCCTCCTGCTTCGGCAGGGCGGCGACTTCCTTGTCGTAGCGAGCCTTGACTTCTTCAGGCGTCACGATGTCGACGACATGCTTCTTGAAGTAGGCGTTGTGCAGCTCGCGGTCCGTGAGATACTGCATGCGCTTCTTGAATTCGTCGGTCTGATCGAGCTTCTCGGCCGCAGCGTCGGCGGCGAGCAGCTTCACGTCGATGGCGGCGGAAAGGGCTGCGACTTTCTTCTGGTCGTCGGGCAGCTGCGCCAGCTGCGGATCGAGATTAGCGACGGCAAGGTCGAGTTCCGACTGGTGAATCTCCAGATTGCCGACCTTAGCGATGACGGCGTCATCGGCATAGGCCGGGGCCTGGAACGCAACAACAGTTGCGAAAGCCAGAACGGCAAGTTTGTTGGTGCTCAACATGAAATACCCTTCACAGTTACATCGCCGGTTTCAGCATCGCCTGAATCGGCCCAAAATAGCCATCAACACCGGATTGTGGCCTTTCTGTATCCGCCAAATCCGTTGACATCATTCGACCCCCCTCTTATCTGTCACGCAACCTCGCGTCCAGAACAGTTTCCGGGCGTTTTAAGTCGCGCGCCTGATTTTCGGCTGGGCAGCGAACAACAAACGCCGGGGATGAATATTGAGAAAGGACCAGTCATATGGTCAGCTTTGGCGGTATAGCCCGCAAGTTATTTGGGTCCTCCAATGACCGCCGCGTGCGGTCTTTCCAGCCGAACGTCGCTGCCATCAACTCTATCGAAGAGAAGACCAAGGCCCTGACGGACGAGCAGCTGGCGGCAAAGACCGTCGAGTTTCGCGCTCTGCTCGCCGAGGGCAAGACGCTCGACGACATCCTGATCCCGGCCTTCGCGGTCGTGCGCGAAGCCTCCCGCCGCGTTCTCGGCCTGCGGCCTTTTGACGTACAGCTGGTCGGCGGCATGATCCTGCATTCGAATGCGATCGCCGAGATGAAGACCGGCGAAGGCAAGACCCTCGTCGCCACCCTGCCGGTCTATCTGAACGCGCTGTCCGGCAAAGGCGTGCACGTCGTCACCGTCAACGATTACCTCGCCCAGCGCGATGCCGCGACGATGGGCCGCGTCTACAGTTTCCTCGGCATGACCACCGGCGTCATCGTCCACGGCCTGTCCGACGAGGAACGCCACGCGGCCTATGCCTGCGACATCACCTACGCCACCAACAACGAACTCGGCTTCGATTATCTGCGCGATAACATGAAGTACGAGAAGAACCAGATGGTCCAGCGCGGCCACAACTTCGCGATTGTAGACGAAGTGGACTCGATCCTCGTCGACGAAGCGCGCACGCCGCTGATCATCTCCGGTCCGCTCGACGACCGCTCCGAACTCTATAATACGATCGACGCCTTCATTCCGCTGCTCGTCCCCAGCGACTACGAGATCGACGAGAAGCAGCGCTCGGCCAACTTCTCCGAAGAGGGCACCGAGAAGCTGGAGGACCTGCTCCGCCAGGCCGGCCTCTTGAAGGGCAACGCGCTCTACGACATCGAGAACGTCGCGATCGTCCACCACGTCAACAACGCGCTGAAGGCCCACAAGCTCTTCCAGCGCGACAAGGACTATATCGTCCGCAACGACGAAGTCGTCATCATCGACGAATTCACCGGCCGCATGATGCCCGGCCGCCGTTATTCCGAAGGCCAGCACCAGGCGCTCGAAGCCAAGGAAAAGGTGCAGATCCAGCCGGAAAACCAGACGCTGGCCTCGATCACCTTCCAGAACTATTTCCGCATGTACGCCAAGCTCGCCGGCATGACCGGCACGGCACAGACGGAAGCGGAAGAATTCGGGAATATCTACAACCTCGACGTCATCGAGGTCCCGACCAACCTGCCGATCAAGCGTATCGACGAGGACGACGAGGTTTACCGGACCTTCGACGAGAAGTTCAAGGCGATCATCGAGGAGATTCTCGACGCCCATAAGCGCGGCCAGCCGGTGCTGGTCGGCACCACGTCGATCGAGAAATCGGAACTGCTCGCAGAGCGCCTGCGCAAACAGGGCTTCGACGACTTCCAGGTGCTGAACGCCCGCTACCACGAGCAGGAAGCCTATATCGTCGCCCAGGCCGGTGTGCCCGGCGCCATCACGATCGCCACTAATATGGCCGGCCGCGGTACCGACATCCAGCTCGGCGGCAACCTCGAGATGCGCATCGAGCGCGAACTCGGCGAAGTCGAAGCCGGTCCGGAGCGTGAAGCCCGGATCCAGGCAATCGTCGAGGAGATCAAGGAACTCAAGCAGAAGGCGCTGGAAGCCGGCGGTCTCTACGTCATCGCCACCGAACGCCATGAAAGCCGCCGCATCGACAACCAGCTGCGCGGCCGCTCCGGCCGTCAGGGCGACCCCGGCCGCTCGAAATTCTACCTCTCGCTTCAGGACGACCTGATGCGCATTTTCGGCTCCGACCGTATGGACAGCATGCTGACCAAGCTCGGCCTCAAGGAGGGCGAGGCGATCGTCCACCCTTGGATCAACAAGGCTCTGGAGCGCGCGCAGAAGAAGGTCGAAGCCCGCAACTTCGATATCCGCAAGAACCTCTTGAAGTATGACGACGTTCTCAACGATCAGCGCAAGGTGATCTTCGAGCAGCGCCTCGAACTGATGGAATCGACCAATATTTCCGAAACCGTTTCCGACATGCGCCGTGAGGTGATCGAGGATCTGGTCGACAAGCATATCCCCGAGCGCGCCTACGCCGAGCAATGGGATGCCGCCGGCCTGAAGACCGGTGCTCTGAACATTCTCAATCTCGACCTGCCGATCGAAGACTGGGTGAAGGAAGAAGGCATTGGCGAAGACGACATCCGCGAGCGCCTGACGCAAGCCACCAACGCCGCCTTCACCGAAAAGGCCGAGCGTTTCGGCGACGACATTATGCATTATGTCGAACGCTCGATCGTTATGCAGACGCTCGATCATCTCTGGCGCGAGCACATCGTCAATCTCGACCATCTGCGCTCCGTCATCGGCTTCCGCGGCTATGCCCAGCGCGATCCGCTGCAGGAATACAAGTCGGAAGCCTTCGAGCTGTTCACGAGCCTCCTTAACAATCTGCGCGAGGCCGTGACCGCCCAGCTGATGCGCGTCGAGCTGGTGCAGCAGGCCCCTGCCGAACCCGAACCGCCGCTGATGCAGGCCCATCACCTCGATCCGACCACAGGCGAGGACGATTTCGCCCCGGCGATCTACCAGGCATCGGAAGTCATCGTTTCGCCGGAGAACCGCAATCCGGACGACCCGGCTACCTGGGGCAAGGTCGGCCGCAACGAGACCTGCCCCTGCGGTTCCGGCAAGAAATACAAGCATTGCCACGGCGCCTTCGAGCAGGTCTGAGGCAAGCCCCAAAGATCGTGAAAATGCCGCCTTCGGGCGGCATTTTCTTTTCCGCGGCCGCGCAGGAAAACCGCGATTTCAGCATCGGTGACAAGCCCGATCCGGAACCGTTTCTTAACCCTGTTCTGTCAAGACTTCGGGACGATTTGCCTGACCTTCAGAGTTTTGCGTGTTCATCATGGCGGTCATAGAAACAGCGGAAAAGATGCTGCCCGCGGGTCTGCGCCCGATCGGCGGCCGTGCGCTGCGCATGCTTGCGGCCGTGCTCACCGAACGTGGTGAGAAGGCGGCCGCTCAGCGCATGGCGCTGACGGCCTTTTCGATCCGAATCCTCAGCGCAGCCCTCGCCTTCATCTCCCAGATCGTGCTTGCCCGGCTGATGGGCGAATATGAATATGGCATTTTCGTTTTCGTCTGGGTGCTGGTCGTCGTCTTCGGCGATCTCTCGTGTCTTGGGTTCCACACGGCGATCATCCGCTTTCTGCCGCAATACAGGGCGGCCGGCGCTTTCGAGGAAATCCGCGGCCTCACCGGCACGGCGCGCATCTTCGCGCTGCTTTCAGGCACCGCGGTGCTCGCCGCCGGCATGCTCGGGCTGCATTTATTCGGCCATATGATCCAAGTCTATTATCTCGTCCCGATATTCCTCGGCCTGCTTGCCATGCCGATGATCGCGCTCGGCGACATTCTGGAAGGCACGTCGCGAGCGAACCATTGGCCGGTCATGGCGCTTAGCCCGGTCTATATCGTCCGTCCGATCCTGATCATCGCCTTCATGCTCATCGCCATTGCCATCGGCGCCGAGCATACGGCCGTCACCGCGATGCAGGCGGCGCTCGTCGCGACCTTCGTCACCGCGCTCGGCCAGTATGCTGCAACGCTCTATCGCCTTCGCCGGCATTATGACGAAGGCCCGCGCAAAATCGATTTCCTCGCCTGGTTCAGCGTCGCTTTTCCGATTTTCCTGATCGAGGGCGTGAGCTTCCTGCTCACCAATTCCGATGTCGTCGTCGTCGGCATCTTCCTCGAGCCGCACGATGTCGCCATCTATTTCGCCGCCGCCAAGACGATGGCGCTGGTGCATTTCATCAATTTCTCGGTCAAGGCAGCCTCCGGCCCGCGCTTTTCCTCGATCATCGCCGAAGGCGACCACGCCCAGCTGGCGACCGCCGCCATCGACGCCGCCCGCTGGACTTTCTGGCCGGCACTCGGCGTCGGCCTTGTGGTACTTGCCGCCGGCCATCTTCTGCTGTCGCTCTTCGGCGGCGTCTTCACATCAGGTTATCTGGTCATGGCGATCCTGCTTGCCGGCATCCTCGCCAAGTCTTTGGTCGGCCCGGCCGAAACGCTGTTGATGATGGCTGGCAAGCAGAACCTCTGCGTCGCGCTCTACGCCGGCGCTCTGACCGCCAATGTCGGTCTCAACCTCGCTTTGATCCCGCATTACGGCATAGAGGGCACCGCGATCGCCACGGCTTCTGCCATGGCGGTCGAGGCAATCCTGCTGCATCTTGCCGTGCGCCGCACACTCGGCATCGTCCTTTTCGCCTTTGCCAGCCCCTCCGCCGCAACGCCAGAAATGAGAGTTCGATAGATGGTGCGTATTCCTCCCGTTACCGAAAGCACCGATAGCATTGCCAACCGCATGGTGCATGATCTCGCCGCGCTGCATTTCGAAGCGCCGCGGGCTGAGGCCCGCGCCGAGATCGGCCGGCCGGGGCGCGAACTCTGCCTCTATCCCGGCAAGCTCGGCTATGAACTGCAGGAAGAACTCGACTTCCTCTCCAACCGGGCGATGGAGCCGAACGTCTTCTTCTCCGGCCGCTTCCTCGCGCCCGCCATGCCGCGGCTCGAAGACCGGCAGGTGAACTTCGCCCTGATCCGCGACCACAATGCCGGCCGCAGCCGCATGCGTTTTCTAATGCCGTTTTCGGTCGACAAGCCGGGGTTTGCCGTCGGCCCATCGATCATCCGCGGCTGGTCGAACAGCTTCGGCCCGCTCGGCACGCCGCTGGTCGACAGCGAGGATGCTGCCGAGACTCTCGACAATCTCTTCGAGGGACTGACCGCGCGCGACCTCAATCTGCCCGGAATCGTGGTCCTGCCCGATCTCAGGCTGAACGGTATCTTCGTGCGGATGATCAAGGCCGTGGCGCTCAGCCGCAATCTTCCCGTCACCGTCACCAATCCCTATTTGCGCCCGATGCTGCAGAGCGAGGAAGAGGCGCCGGCCTATCTCGGCAAAACCATCTCCTCCTCGCATATGCGCGAGATGCGCCGCCAGTGGCGCCTGCTGGAGGAGTTGGGAACAGCGGTCTATGCCGTCGCCCGGCAACCGCGCGAAATCCATATCCGCTTCGAGGAATTCCTGGCAATGGAAGCCGGTGGCTGGAAGGGCAAGCGCCGAAGCGCTCTCGTCACCGATCGTTATCACACGGCCTTCGCCCGCGAGGCGGTGTCGAACCTTGCCGCCGTCGATGCCGTGCGTATTCACACGATCGATCTCAACGGCAAGGCGATCGCCGCCATCGTCGTGCTGATGATGGGTGGCGAGGCCTATACCTGGAAGACCGCCTATGACGAGAACTATGCGCGCTTTTCGCCGGGCAAGCTGCTGATGAGCGAACTCACCGAATGGCATCTCGACGACGCCAATATCGTCCGCTCCGATTCCTGCGCCGTCTCGGACCATCCGATCATGAGCCGCTTCTGGCAGGAGCGCGAGGAAATGGGAACGCTGGTGATCGGCCTGACGCAGAACAGCGACCGCGACATGCGTCAGGTCTCAGCCCAGCTCCACATGTACCGCAGCACCCGCAACATGGCAAAAATGCTGCGCGAGAAGATCATGTCGCTCGCCGGCCGGGGCTAGCACGGCTGACCTTCGGCCGCCGCCCTCTCGCGCAGCAGCCGGCGGATCACCTTGCCGGTGGTCGTCAGCGGCAAGGCATCGATGAATTCCACCTCACGCGGATATTCATGCATTGAAAGCCGCGTCTTCACCCATTCCCTGATATCGGCGGCCAGCGCCTCGCTTGGCTGATGGCCCAGCGACAGAACGATATAGGCCTTGACGATCTCGGTGCGCACCGCATCGGGTTTGCCGACGGCGGCGGCAAGCTGCACGGCGGGATGGCCGATCAGGCAATCCTCGATTTCGGCCGGGCCGATGCGATATCCCGACGAGGTGATGACATCGTCGTCGCGGCCCTCGAAGGCGACGTAGCCATCGGCATCCTGCCGGCCGACATCGCCGGTGAGCAGCCAGTTCTTTGCGAATTTTCGTTTCGTCGCCGCCGCATCGTCCCAGTAGCCGAGGAACATCACGGGATCGGGACTGGCGATGGCGATCTGGCCCGGTTCGCCCGTCGGCAATTCGTCACCGGCTTCGCTGACGATTGCGACGCGGTGTCCGGGTACCGCGCGGCCAATGGCGCCGGCCCTGGTCACGCCATGGGCAGCGCTCGACGAGAGCACGAAATTGCACTCCGTCTGGCCGTAGAATTCGTTGACGGTGATGCCGAGCGTCCTTTGCGCCCATTCATAGGTCTCACGGCCGAGCGCCTCTCCGGCCGAGCCGATGGTGCGCAGCACCAGATCGTATTTCGAGCGCGGATCGGCAACGGATCTCATCAACCTCAGCGCCGTCGGCGGAATGAAGGCGTTGCGCACCCCCATCTCGGCCATGATGCGATAGGCCATGTCGGCGTCGAATTTCTGCGCCGGCGACGAGACGACGGGAACGCCGAGCAGAAGGCTCGGCAGCAGCGCGTTGAGCAGCCCGCCCGCCCAGGCCCAGTCGGACGGCGTCCAGACCTTGTCGCCCGCTTTCGGAAAACCCTCATGAGCAAACTGCATGCCGGGAATATGGCCGGGTAGGACGCGGTGGCCATGCAGCGCGCCCTTCGGCGGCCCTGTCGTTCCCGAGGTGAAAATCATCAACGCCGGATCGTCCGGACCGGTCTTGACGACATCAAAGACGGGAGAATGGCCATCCACCAGTTCGCCGAAGTCGGCCGCATCGGCAGTCGCCCCGTCGATGCTGACGATATGTTTCAGCATCGGCAGGCGCTCCCGGATCTGCCGGATGCGCTCGAGACCGAAGCCATTGGTGACGACGGCCGCCACCCCTGCCGCCTTCAGCCGGTATTCCAGCGCCTCGACGCCGAAGAGCAGCGCCAGCGGCAAGGCGATCGCGCCAGTCTTGTAGATCGACACATGCGCGATCACCGTCTCGAAGGATTGCGGCAGGAGCAGCGCGACGCGATCGCCGCGTTTTATGCCAAGTGAAACCAGCGCATTTGCAAAGGCCGAGGAACGGTCGGCGAGCGCGCGATAGGTCAAACTGCGGTGATGCCCGTCCGGGCTGAAATGTTCGAGGCAGACGCGCTCCGGCGCCCTCGCCGCCCAGTCGTCGCTGACGGCGCGGCCGATATTGAAATCTTCGGGAATCCGCCACGAAAAATCGCGATAGAGATCGTCGTAGCGATTGTGGGACGGCAGTAGCATAGGCGAAATCCAGTGAATGCTGCACCAGCTAACACCTTGTGCTGCAATTGCGCAAGCGACCGGTCCGGACGGCGATGACCGCCCCCTGCTTCAAAGCCCATCACGCATTGTTGTGCGCATCGCCGGACGGATTCTTCGCCCGGCGCCCTGCGACTTTGCCGGTTTCCGCACTAGATCATACAAGGCGGTCCAACGACATCGGATTTGGGGCATCGGATTTGGATCAGCAAATTCATCACGGAGTCGTTTCATGGAATATGCAAAATTTGGGAAAACCGGCCTGGAAGTCTCGAAAATCTGCCTGGGCTGCATGACCTTCGGCGATCCCGGCCGCGGCAATCATGCCTGGAGCCTGCGGGAGGAAGAAAGCCGGGCGTTGATCCGGCAGGCGATTGACCTCGGCATCAACTTCCTCGACACCGCCAACACCTATTCCAACGGCTCCTCCGAGGAGATCGTCGGCCGCGCCATAAAGGATTTCGCCAAGCGCGAGGACATCGTGCTGGCGACCAAGGTGTTCAACCGCATGCGGCCGGGCCCTAACGGCGCCGGCCTGTCGCGCAAGGCGATCTTCGACGAGATCGACAACAGCCTGCGCCGCCTCGGCACAGACTATGTCGACCTCTACCAGATCCACCGCTTCGACTATACGACGCCGATCGAGGAAACGCTGGAGGCGCTGCACGACGTCGTCAAGGCAGGCAAGGCGCGGTATATCGGCGCCTCCTCCATGTATGCCTGGCAATTTGCCAAGGCGCTCTACGTCTCGAGGCTGAACGGCTGGACCGAATTCGTCAGCATGCAGGACCACCTGAACCTGCTCTACCGTGAGGAAGAGCGCGAAATGCTGCCGCTCTGCGAGGATCAGAAGATCGCCGTCATCCCCTGGAGCCCGCTTGCCCGCGGCCGCCTGACCCGCGACTGGGACGAGGCGACAGCGCGCAGCGAAACCGACGAATTCGGCAAGACGCTTTACACGCAGTCCATCGATGCCGATCGCAAGATCGTCGAGGCGGTGGCAGAGATCGCCAAGGCTCGCGGCGTCTCCCGCGCCCAGGTCGCAACCGCCTGGATCCTGCAGAAGAGTGCGGTGACCGCCCCGATCATCGGCGCTTCCAAACCGAACCACCTGACCGACGCCGTTGCCTCGCTCTCGGTCAAGCTCACCAATGAGGAAATCGCCGCATTGGAAGCACCCTATATCCCACACGCCGTCGCCGGCTTCAAATAGCCGCTGGCCGCCTGAGGCATCGGTAAGACAGATCACACTCCCTCTATGGGCAGAAGAGGGAGAGCGAAACATTGTCTTTCCAGATTAAAAACTACTGCTGGGATCGAGCTGCCGGCGCATCGTCACCAGAAACTGCTCTGCAAGCGCCCGGTCTTCCACCGCGCGGGCAAGAATGACGGCGCCCATCATCGAGGAGAGCGTGGTAGCGGCATTGGCGCGGCGTTCCTCTTCGCTCTTTCCGGGAACGATATCGGCGAGCGTGTCGACCAGCACGGAGAGCCCGTCGCTGAAGACGGCGCGCACCGCACCGCGGCTGCGGCTGACCTCCTGGATCAGAGTCGCGAAGACGCAGCTGCCGCCCGGATCGTCGACCGTTCGCCAGTGGATATAGTGGTCGAGAAGCGATTCCAGCGGCCGGTCCGGAGAATCGGCGATATGCTCCTTCCAGCGCGTTTCGACCTTGTCGATCAGCTTGCGGCTGACCTCCAGCGCCAGGTCGTCCTTCGACGCGAAGTGACCGTAGAAACCGCCATGCGTCAGCCCGGCCGCCTTCATGATGTCGGCGACGCCGACGCCGTCGAAACCGTTCTCTCGAAAGAGCACGCCGGCAACGCTCAGGATTTTCTCTCGGTTTTCGGCAAATTTCTCGCGGCTGACCCGCATTTTTAAACTCCAGAAATAGTCGCTTGACAAAATATATGACGTCCATCATCAATAGGCAAGAAATATGATGGCCATCATGTAAAGCATTCCCGTATCTTCCCGAAGCTGAATCCGAACGGAATCTCGCCTATGGTTTCCACAGCCCTTGCCTCCACCCTTGCCCGGCGCAACATCCACTACGGCTGGGTCGTCGTCGCCGCCACCTTCCTCACCATGTTGGTCACGGCCGGCGCCATGGGCGCACCCGGCGTTCTCATCAAGCCGCTGCAGGACGAGTTCGGCTGGGAGACCTCGCAGATTTCCTCGGCCCTTGCGATCCGCCTGATCCTTTTCGGCTTCATGGGACCGTTCGCCGCCGCCTTCATGAATTATTTCGGCGTGCGCAAGGTCATCGTTTTCGCCCTGGCCCTGATCGGCGCCGGTTTCATCGGTTCGCTGTTCATGACCAAGCTCTGGCATCTGTTGGCGCTTTGGGGCGTCGTCGTCGGCTTCGGCACGGGTCTGACGGCTATGGTGCTCGCGGCCACCGTCTCAACCCGCTGGTTCACCAAGCATCGCGGCCTCGTCGTCGGCATGCTTTCGGCGAGCTCGGCTACCGGCCAGCTCGTCTTTCTGCCGCTAATGGCGGAGCTGACGGAACGCTACGGCTGGCGATCGACGGTGTTTTTCGTCTGCGCCATGATCATGGTCGCAGCTCTGGCCGTGCTGGCTTTCATGCGAGACCGGCCGGCCGACCTGAACCTGCCGTCCGTCGGCGAAACGCAGGTGACACCGCCGCCGGCGGGAACCTCTCTCGGCGTTGCGCTGATGACGCCGATCACCGTGCTCAGGGAAATCTCCAAGACCTCGACCTTCTGGATCCTGTTTGCCACCTTCTTCATCTGCGGGCTCAGCACCAATGGCCTGATCCAGACCCATTTCGTCACTCTCTGCGGCGATTTCGGCATCGTGCCGGTGGCTGCTGCCAGTGTGCTCGCCGTCATGGGCATCTTCGATTTCTTCGGCACCATCGGCTCGGGCTGGCTGTCCGACCGCTTCGACAATCGCTGGCTGCTGTTCTTCTACTACGGCTTTCGCGGCCTCTCGCTGCTCTATCTGCCCTTCAGCGATTTCAGCTTCTACGGCCTCTCCATCTTTGCCATCTTCTACGGCCTCGACTGGATCGCCACCGTGCCGCCGACCGTCAAGATCGCCGCCGACCGCTTCGGCCGCGAAAAGGCCGGCCTGGTCTTCGGCTGGGTCTTTGCCGGCCATCAGTTGGGCGCCGCTACCGCCGCCTATGGCGCCGGCCTGTCGCGCACGGAGCTGTCGAGCTACCTGCCCGCCTTCTTCGTCGCCGGCGCTTTCTGCCTGCTGGCCTCGATCCTGGCGATCACGCTGAAGAAGTCCGGCCTGACCAGCCCGGCGCCCGCCGCCGCCCATTAATGCATGTCGCCCGGAAGTGTGCCAGCGGTTCGGGGATAACGACATGCATAAAAATAGAGAGCTTTGATATCGCAAGCATCCGGCCTCGAAACGAGGCCGGATGTCTCTACCGGATCAGTCCGATAACTTCGCTTGCCCGTCTTGCGCGTGCGGGCGCTCGCATGTTAGACAGCCGCCCGTTCACTCCGTTGCCCCATTGGCGGAATTGGTAGACGCGCTCGACTCAAAATCGAGTTTCGAAAGAAGTGCTGGTTCGACCCCGGCATGGGGCACCAGCCTTCGCTCTATGAGCTTCGGCTCAGCAAGCCGAAGCTCATAGAGCGAAGGCTGTCGCGCCGCAGTTCCGTTAGGAAGGATGGCTGACCGGTTTAGACAGTGCTCCGGCCACTAAAACCGTCATCCCGATACGTTCGTCCGCGCCTCCGCATCGACAAGCTGACGCGGAAGCACGAACCGTATTCACATCCGAAACTACTTGTTCTTCAGCAGCCACATCTTGCCGGCCATGGTAATGCCGTAGACGTCTTTCGTGACATCGTCATCGAGGTGCCGCCGCTCGAGGAAACCTGGTTCCTTCAACTCGCCCAGCGTCTTGGCAGTGACCGATTTTATTTTCTGCGGCCGCTCTTTCCAGCGGTCGTTTTTCGCGTAGGTCACCGTTGCGTTCTGATGCGTCCATTTATTGGCCGGCTGAGGGTAAAGGTCTCCATCCCTGGCGAGTTTCAGCGCGGCGATCTGGGACGGCGTAAGTTCAATCATACTCGAAATCCTGTGCAGGCGGTGTTTGCGCTGGGAATGCGCTTCTACCAAAGGCGTGCTCATAACACCGACGGACGAGTTTCACCACTGGATTGCGATATCAGCGCCACGAAAGGCGAAAACCCGGCTCTTCGAACCGGGCTTCGTCATTGTCGCGTAGTTCCAGTTAATTGCAACGCCGGACCGTTTTGGTCACTTCGCCGTCGTCGGTCTGACGGGTGACACTTCTGGTTTCGCAGCCGTTGTCGCGATAGCGGCGGTGTTCACGTTCGCGCACCGCACCGAAAGTGACGCCACGCTCGCTGATGGTTATGCCGGGTCTCACCCGTTCATGACGATAACCGTCATCATAGGTACGTTCCCTAACATAGACGCTGTCGGCGAGAACAGGCGCTGCAAACGAGCAGGCGGCAAGGGCCGCTATAGTACAATTCAGGATGATCTTCCGCATGTCGTTTCTCCTTTCTGGATGAAAGGGCAACGAGATAAGACGCAACTGGTTCCAAGATCGCCGCCCGCCCGGGCTTGGTGCAGACGACAGCAGACCAGTTCTACGCCTGATCGCAAGGATTGCGAACAAGGGCCGCTACCCGCCAAATCAACTGTTTAATTTTGCTTGCACTTCGTACAGAGTGGCCGCCGCCATCACAGGAAGGGTCGGACGTGCATCAGGAAGTAGGGCTTATCGCAACGGTCGCCGTCAGTTTCGTTTTCGCGGCGATCCTGGGTTATGGCGCCGACCGGCTGCGGCTGCCGCCGCTCGTTGGCTATCTCCTCGCCGGCATTCTGATGGGGCCGTTTACGCCGGGTTTCGTCGCCGATACCGCCCTTGCCGGGCAGCTCGCCGAAATGGGCGTCATCCTTCTGATGTTCGGCGTCGGCCTGCATTTTTCCGCCTCGGACCTGCTCGCCGTCCGAGGGATCGCCGTGCCGGGCGCGATCGGGCGCATCATCCTCGCCACCCTGTTGGGCATCGGCCTTTGCAAACTCTGGGGCTGGAGCTTGGGCGCCGGCATCGTCTTGGGCCTCAGCCTGTCTGTGGCCAGCACTGTCGTTCTGCTGAAGGCGCTGGAGGAGCGCAATCTCGTCAACGCGCCAAGCGGGCGCGTCGCCGTCGGCTGGCTGATCGTCGAGGATCTGGTGATGGTGCTGGCGCTGGTGCTGCTGCCGGCGCTCGCAGAGCTTCTTGGCGGCAACGCCGCCGCGACCACCAACCACGGCCTCGGCGAGCTTTCCCTGGCGCTGACGATCGGCCTGACGCTGGCGAAGGTGGCCGGCTTCGCCGCCATGGCGATCTTCCTCGGCCCGCGCATCGTGCCCTGGCTGCTGACGATGATCGCCCGCACCGGTTCGCGTGAACTCTTCACGCTGACGGTCCTGGCGATCGCGCTGGGCATCGCCTTCGGCTCGGCGGCGATCTTCGGCGTCTCCTTTGCGCTCGGCGCCTTTTTTGCCGGCGTCGTCATGAGCGAATCCCAGCTCAGCCACAGGGCGGCCGCCGACTCGCTGCCGCTGCAGAACGCCTTCTCCGTGCTGTTTTTCGTCTCCGTCGGCATGCTCTTCGATCCATCGATCCTGGTCAGCCAGCCGCTGGCGGTGATCGGCGCGCTGGCGCTTGTCATCCTCGGCAAGGCCATCATCACCTTCTTCATCGTCTTACTGCTGCGATATCCGATCGGCCTGGGGCTGACATTGGCCGGCGGCCTTGCCCAGATCGGCGAATTCTCCTTCATCCTCGCCGGCCTCGGCGTCTCGCTCGGGCTGCTGCCGCACGAGGGCCAGGATCTGATCCTTGCCGCTGCAATCCTGTCGATCACGCTCAACCCGATCGTGATCCTGGCGACCGACGGGTTGAAGAAATTTGCCCATTCGAAATGGCCCTCCCTTTGGGAAAGCTACGGCAGGGCGAGGCAGAAGGCGCTCAGCAAGGAACTGGAAAAGATCAGGGCGCTCGGCGAGGAGCGCGAACGCGAGCATCAGCTGAAAATGCAGCAGCTGATCGAGACTTTTCCTTTGTTCTCCGAGGTTAACGAAGACGCGCAGGAGGAACTGCTGCTGCTCTTCAAGGCAAAATCCGCTCCACCCGGCGAACGCGTCATCCGCCGCGGCGACCGCGGCGACGGCATGTATTTCATTTCTTCGGGGGCGGTGGAAGTCCGGCTCGCAAGCGGCGCGATCCGCCTTGAGCCTGGCGCCTTCTTCGGCGAAATGGCGCTTCTGACCGGCGGACGGCGCACGGCCGATGTCATCGCCGTCGATTTCTGCCAGTTCGAAGTGCTCGAACGGCGCGACTTCAACATGTTCATGTCGCGTCATCCCAATCTGCGCGCCGCCGTCAGCGAAATGGCGCAGAAACGCACGGAGATGAACGACCTGCGTCAGCAATGGGAAAAGTCGATGGACCTCTCCTGAGGCAATACCGACGCATGTCTGCGAATGCGATATGCGATTGCCTCAGCCAGCCGGCCAATAGCCGTCGGCGCGGAAATCCTCCGGGATCGGGTCGAGCCGCGACAATGTCTCGGCTGCGAAATCGATCTGCAGCGACAAATATTTAAGCGACGCCAGCATTGGCACGCCGGTCGCAAATTCCCGGATGCGCGACGGATGATAGCCGCTTTCGCTCAGCCGTCGCGCCGCTTCCCGGCGCACATCGTCCCGGCTCGGTCTGCCGCCCTCTTCGGGCCGGTCGGCCATATGCACGGCCTGCCCGCGGCCGCCTTCGATCACTTTGAACATTCTGATGCCACCCTGCACGTCGCCCAATTCAGCTCGAGCTTGATGCCGTCCCAAAACCGCCCACACTTTTCGGCATCACGCTTTGAGACAGCTTGCCGCAGAATGGCCGATTCGCCATCACGTGAAATCTTGGGAGGGCGGCGGGGCCTGTATCACGAAATTTTTAGGCGGCGGGTGGCACGAAGGACACGGGCGGGCATTTACAGCGTCGCGCACGGCCCCTAAAGCTTTTTTGCACCGCAACAGGAAGGGTTCGGAATGCTCCGCAGACTTTACGACTGGACCATGTCTCTGGCCGCGCGCAAATCGGCCGAAGTCTGGCTCGCCGTCATCGCCTTCGTCGAAAGCTCCGTCTTTCTCGTCCCCGCCGATGTGCTGTTCCTGCCGATGGCGCTTTCCAAGCCGGAACGCTCCTATCGCTACGCGGTGATCGCGACCATTGCTTCCGTGCTCGGGGGTATCGCCGGCTGGGCGCTCGGCTATTTCGCCTATGAGACGGTGGCGCGGCCGGTTCTCGAATTCTACGGCAAGCTCGACGCCTTCGAGCAGATGAAGGCCTATGTCACCTACGAGACGATCCTGTTGCTGCTCGTCACTTCGGGACTTGCGCATCTGCCGCCAATCAAGATCGTCACGATCCTCTCCGGCGTCATCCACGTCAATCTGGGGCTTTTTATTGTTTCGGCGATCATCGCCCGCGGCGCGCGTTTCCTCTTCCTCGCCTGGTTGCTGCGCCGCTACGGTGAGCCGATCCGTGACTTCATCGAGAAGCGCCTCGGCCAGATCGTCGGCATCGGTGCAACTGCGGTGATCGTGCTATATGTCGGCTACCGCTCTTTCGCTCACTAAATCTCGCGGAGTTCCGCCATGACTGCCACTTCCTCGCCGCTCGCCCGTCCCGGCTTCGTCTATTCCATATTGCTCGCCATCGGCATGGCGGCCGCGGTCGGCACGGCGCTTGGTTTCCAATATATCGGCGGCTATATTCCCTGCGCGCTCTGCCTGCTGCAGCGGCAGCCCTACTATTACGCCATCCCGATCGCCGTCCTCGCCGCGGTTTCGGAACTCGTCGGCCTGCCGAACTGGATCACCCGCGCGCTCATTCTCGCCGCCGGCATGCTGATGCTGGTCACGGCCGGCATGGGCGTCTATCACGCCGGAGTCGAATGGCATTTCTGGCCGGGCCCGGCCACTTGCTCGACAACGGCAAGCAGCATGACCACCAATGCCGGCGATCTGCTCGGTGAGCTCAACACGATCAAGGGCCCGTCCTGCACCGATGCGGCGCTCCGGGTGCTCGGCCTGTCTTTTGCGGGCTGGAACGTGATTGCCGGAATCCTGCTGGCCGCCTTCGCTTTCGTTGGCGTTCGCAAGACGGCCTGATCAGGGCTGCAGTTCGGTATCCCAGTAGAGATAGTCGAGCCAGCTGTCGTGCAGATAGTTCGGCGGGAACAGCCGGCCGTTATTGTGCAGATCCTGCACCGTCGGCTGATAGGGTTTCTGCGCCGGGAACATGCTCGCCTGCTTGGGAAGCTTGCTGCCCTTGCGCAGATTGCAAGGCGAACAGGCGGCCACGACATTCTCCCAGGTCGTCTCGCCGCCATGGGCGCGCGGGATGACGTGATCGAAAGTCAGATCGTCATGGGCGCCGCAATACTGGCACTCGAACCGGTCGCGCAGGAAGACGTTGAACCGGGTGAAGGCGGGATTGCGGGACGGCTGGACGTAGGTCTTGAGGCACACGACACTCGGAAGCCGCATCGAAAAACTCGGCGAGGAAACCGAATGTTCATATTCTGCGATGATGTTCACACGGTCGAGAAATACCGCCTTGATCGCGTCCTGCCAGGACCACAGCGACAAGGGGTAATAACTCAGTGGCCGGTAGTCAGCGTTCAGGACGAGCGCTGGCAGGGCCTGGGGGGAGACTGCAATCGTCAAGGGACTCTCCTGATCGATTCGGCATCTGCACCTGTATATTAGGCCGGTTGTTACAGGATTGTGAAGTCCAATAAATTCAGAGGATAAAGGCAATTTGAAGAGTGTTGCCGATCAGCCGGTCGGCACCATGTCACGCCGTGTTTTCGTAGCGTAATAGGCCCAGAAAAGCCGTGCCGCCACCGAGCGCCACGGCGACCAGGCTTCCGCCAGCGCCGTTAGCGCCTTTGCCTGAGGCCATGCCGCGAGACCGAATGCCGCACCGACGGCGTTCTGCAGCGCGACATCGCCGGCCGGAAACACATCGGCATGGCCGCCGCAGAACATCAGATAGACTTCTGCCGTCCACGGACCGACGCCCTTCAGCGCGGTGAGTTCTCCAAGCGCTTCACCAGGCGGCATCAGGCAGAGCCCGGAAAGATCGAGGCGGCCGGAGGCAACGGCTTCGGCGATCCGCGACAAGGTCTCGGCCTTGGCGCGCGACAGGCCGAAGTCGCGCCAGGCCTCGGCGTGAAGCAGCGTATAGCCTTCCGCGGTCAGGAGACCGTCCGCCGGCTGCATGCGCCGCCAGATCGCTTCGGCGCTGGCGCGCGACACCATCTGCGAGACGATGATATGGGCAAGGCCGGCAAAACCCGGTTCACGCAGCCGCAGCGGCACAGGCCCGGCATCCGCCGCGATCGGCACAAGGCGCGGATCGAGGCGAAGCAGCGCTTCGAGCCCTTGCCTGACGTCGTCTTCGTTGCGGATGATCTGCACATCGCCTCGCAGTGGTTCGAAACCTAAATCCATGGCAGAAGAAAGCATGACCACGAGCGAGCGTCAAAAACCTGTCTTTCGTTTTGCGCCGAGCCCCAACGGTGAGCTGCATCTCGGTCATGCCCTCTCGGCCCTCTTGAATCACGACATGGCGGAGGCCGAACATGGCCGCCTGCTGCTGCGCATCGAGGATATCGACCAGACGCGCTGCACGCCCGAGTTCGAGGCCGGCATCCTCAGGGAGCTCGACTGGCTTGGGGTCGGCTGGGAAAGCCCGGTGCGGCGGCAGTCGGAACATTTCCCCGAATATCGGGCGGCACTGCACGCACTGATCGAACGCGGCCTGGTCTATCCGGCCTTCCTGACGCGCGGCGAGGTGAAGACGCGCGTCACCGCCTATGAGGCCGCTGGCAAGTCCTGGCCGCGCGATCCCGACGGCACGCCACTTTACCCCGCAACCGATCGCGAGCGCCCGGAAGACGAACGGCAGGAGATGCTGACCTCGGGGAAGAAACATGCCTGGCGGCTCGATATGCGCAAGGCACTCGACCTGATCGGCGAGCTGCTGTTCTGGACGGAAACCGGCGACGGCAGATCGGGCGAGATCGCCGCCGAGCCGGAAGTCTGGGGCGATGTCATCCTGTCGCGCTCGGACGCTCCGTCGAGCTATCATCTTTCGGTGGTGGTCGACGATGCGCTCCAGGGTGTCACCCATGTGGTGCGCGGGCTCGACCTCTTCCCGGCCACCTCGGTGCACCGGCTGCTGCAGGTGCTGCTCGGCCTGCCGCAGCCGGTTTATCACCATCATCGTCTCATTCTCGACAATGCCGGCCGCAAGCTTTCGAAAAGCCAGGGCGACAGCGGGATTGGCGAGTTGCGCGCCAGCGGCATGTCAGGGGCCGACATTCGCCGCCTTGTCGGGCTCTGATGGCCTTTCGACACGCTCCCTGCCGACAATCGAAAGGGTGTGGGAGAACATCCGGAAGACGCGGAATTTGATCAGCGCCGCATTGATCTCGGCGCCGATGATGAAAATGACGCCGACCATATAGAGGAAGATCAGCACGATCATGACCGAGGCGAGACCGGCATAGGTTGCGGTGTAGTTGGCGAAGGTCGCGAGGTAATAGGCAAAGATCAGCGCTCCGGCAAGCCAGAGCAGCAGCGTCAGCAGCACGCCCGGAATGACGTCGAAGACCCGCCGTTTGCCGGCCGGCAGCCAGAGATGCATGACCAGCAGCCCGACGGTCAGCACGACAAGCGTGCCGTAAATGCGCCAGCTGAAGACGATGTCGAGCGTATCGGCAAACAGCGGAAACCAATTCCTGGCATAGTCGAGCGCCAGCGGTACGGCGACCAGCAGGATGCTGATCGCCGCAAAGATGATCACCGCGATCAGCACATAGCCGAGGCTGGCGAGGCGGGTGAAATACCACGGCCGCGTTTCCTGCACCCGGTAGGCGCGGTTGAGCGAGATGCGCAGCGCCTCGACGCCGTTCGAAGCAAAATAGGCAGCCGCCAGCACCGAGATCGTCAGCAGCCCGCCGCGCGGAATGGTCAGTACTTGCAGCACCTGGTCGGCGAGCGGCTTGGCGATCGCCTCGGGCCAGGTGTCGAAGATCAGATGGATGGCGGTCGAGGAAAACTGATCGGCGCCGAGGAAGCTTGCGAGCGCCGTGCCAAAGATCAGGAAGGGGAAAACCGCAAGCAGGCTCGACAGCGCCACATGGCTTGCCATGGCGAAGCCGTCATCCTCGACCATGTGACAGATCGCGTCGTAGACCACGTCGTAGATCGTGCGCAGCGCCTTCGGCATTCCGTCTCCGGCTTTCCAGATTGTATCCTCTGGCCGAATATGGGAAACGAGTCCCATTTTGTACAGGAATCATTCCATGGCGGCAGAGCGCAGCATCGTCGTGACTGGATGCTCGTCCGGTATAGGCGCTCATTGCGCGCGGGCGCTGAAAGCCGATGGCTGGCGCGTCTTCGCGACGGTGCGCAAACCGGAAGATCTGCCGGGCTTGGAAACCGACGGCATCGAAGCCTTCCTGATGGATTATGCCAGGCCCGAGACGATTTCCGAGCTGGTCGACACCGTCTTGCAACGTAGCGGCGGCCGCATCGACGCGCTCTTCAACAATGGCGCCTATGGCCAGCCGGGCGCCGTCGAGGATCTTTCGACGGCAGCGCTGCGCGCCCAGTTCGAGGCGAATTTCTTCGGCTGGCACGAATTGACGCGGCAGGTGATCCCGGCGATGCGCAAATGCGGTCAGGGTCGGATCGTGCAATGCTCGTCCATTCTCGGTGTCGTGCCCTATCGCTATCGCGGCGCCTATACCGCCTCCAAATTTGCGCTCGAAGGCCTCAGCATCACCCTGCGCATGGAACTGCAGGGCAGCGGCATCCATGTAAGTCTGATCGAGCCCGGCCCGATTGCCACCCGTTTCACCACCAACGCGCTCGCCAAGATCCACGAACATATCGACGTCGAGAACTCGCCGCACGCAGCCGACTATGTCAGGCAACTGGCAAGACTCGACGGATCCGGCCCGGTCAACCGCCACAAGCTTGGCCCGGAGGCGGTCTATTCCGTGTTGAAACACGCATTGAACTCGAAAAATCCGAGGCCACATTATCCTGTAACGACACCGGCCAAGCAGGGCATGTTCCTGAAGCGGCTGCTTCCGGCAGACCTCTTCTACCGCCTGATGCGCTGGACGGACTGAGAAAGCTGAATGCCATGTCCACCGTCACCTATATCCTCGCGATCATCGTCATGGGCTGCGTCGCCCTCGTCTTGATCCGCGGCCTCTTCAACATGATGAAGGGCGGCGACGCCAATCGCTCCAACAAGCTGATGCAGCTGCGCGTCCTCTTGCAGGCCATCGCCGTCTTCCTGATCATGCTAACACTCTGGTTCACCGGCGGCGGCCGGCCGACGTGAGAAGACCGTGGGGGCATTTTTGATGATGAACGCCGAAACATCCTCCCTCATTCCTGTGCTCGTAACAGGAATGAGGGAGGTGAGGTAAGCGGCTTGAGGAAACACCCCAACGCGGTGTGTGTCAGTATGACTGCGCGAGTTTGGCAACAATGCCAACCCCACTCTCCGTCATCCTCGGGCTTGACCCGAGGATCCATCCCCCTAGCCGCTGCTGGATGCGGTCTGGATGCCCGGGTCGAGCCCGAGCATGACGGAGGGTGGGGTGGTTCAACCCTCCCCCTATCAGGCGGTGCAACATGGTGAAACTCAACAAGATCTACACCAAAACCGGCGACGACGGCACGACCGGGCTGGTGTCCGGCCCGCGCCGGGCAAAGGACGATCTGCGCGTCGAGGCCTATGGCACGATCGACGAGGCCAATTCCGCGATCGGGCTGGCGCGGCTGCACACATCAGGCCTGCCCGAACTCGACGCTATGTTGATGTCGATCCAGAACGATCTCTTCGATCTCGGCGCCGATCTCGCCACCCCCGATACCGGCGAGCCACCGGCCTATGAGCCGCTGCGGATCGTCGAGGCGCAGGTCGCCCGCGTGGAGCGCGACATCGACCAGTTGAACGCCGGCCTGGAGCCCCTGACGTCCTTCGTCCTGCCGGGCGGCAGCCCGGCCGCCGCGCAGTTGCATCTGGCCCGCACGATCGCGCGCCGCGCCGAGCGTTTGATGGTGGCGCTTGCCCGCACCGACGGCGAGATCGTCAGCGAGCCGGCGAGGAAATATGTCAACCGGCTCTCCGATTTCCTCTTCGTCGCCGCACGTCATGCAAATGACCGCGGCCATGCGGATGTGCTTTGGGTTCCGGGAAAAAACAGATAGGCTTGCCGCGATCACGATTGCCGGGGGGCTTGATGTTCATACCTTTTCATGACGCCAACACGCTGAAATATATCAAGGTCCAGTGGGTGACGCTCTTACTGATCGCATTGAATGTCGCCGTCTGGCTTTTCACCAGCCTGGAGAGCGAGCAGGCAGCGCAGGCAACGACCGTCGGGCTCGGCTATATCCCGGCGATCGCCTTTGGCGACGCGGTGCTGGCCCAGGGGCTGGAAATCGTGCCGGAGCCGCTGACTTACCTCACCTATGCCTTCGTCCATTCCGGCTTCTGGCATCTGGCCTCCAACATGATCTTCCTCTGGGTCTTCGGCGACAATGTCGAGGATGCCATGGGACATCTGCGTTTCCTGATTTTCTATCTGCTGTGCGCGGCCGCCGGCGCGCTCTGCCACGGTCTGCTGAGCATGACGTCGCAAGCGCCGCTGGTCGGCGCCTCGGGGGCGATTTCCGGTGTGATTGCCGCCTATGTCTTGCTGCATCCGCGCGTCAAGGTCTGGGTTCTGGTCTTCTTCCGCGTGCCGCTGCCGCTGCCGGCCTTCGTGCCGCTGCTTTTGTGGATCGGCCAGCAATTCTTCATGCTGGCGGTCGCACCCGACGGCGACGTTTCCTGGGGCGCGCATGTCGGCGGCATTCTTGCCGGTGCCCTTTCGATCCTGGTGTTGCGCCGGCCGGGTGTGCCGCTCTTCGACCGAGAGATCGTCACGCCCCGGGCTGTGAGAAGCGATCCCGGCACCGGTCCGGCCATCACTGTCGACGCGGCCGGGCGCAAGGTTCAACGCCTTCCTTGGGGTCGACGCCGACAAGAATATTGACGTGAACGTAAACGTCAATATATTGCCCGGCAAATCGCCCGCCGCTAGCATGGAAGCGTTGTAATTGGAGGAAAAGCGCGTATCCATGTCGCCATTCGACAATCGAAATGGCGCGCGAGCGCGCATTTTCGCTGAAGCCAATTTCCCCTGAAGGAAGGACACCATGAAGATTCTCGTGCCCGTCAAGCGCGTCGTCGATTACAACGTGAAGATCCGGGTGAAGCCGGATGGTTCCGGTGTCGAGCTTGCCAATGTGAAGATGTCGATGAACCCGTT
>NZ_JACIAO010000021.1:0-42886 GCF_014194045.1 Rhizobium sp. BK456 | reverse complement strand
CGATATCTATGCCGGCCCGTCGACGCGTTACTGTCCGGCCGGGGTCTATGAATGGGTGGAGAAGGACGGGCAGGAGACCTTCGTCATCAACGCCCAGAACTGCGTCCACTGCAAGACCTGCGACATCAAGGACCCCAACCAGAACATCAACTGGGTGCCGCCGCAGGGCGGCGAGGGGCCGGTATATCCGAATATGTGAGGCGGATTATCCCCACCGCCGACAATTTTTAGGTGCTGCCGCCTTCGTGGTCACTTGCTGCGGGCTGCCGTTAGCCGTTCGTTAACCATAATTTCCTTAGCTTGCGACATCTTGTTGACGCACTAAGGACACATTTCATGACGATCTCCCGCCGGGGCTTTCTGATCGCTCTGCCGCTTTTTGTCGCCGGCTGCTCCTCGACCGGCCTCAACAGCCAGACGAATTACGCCGCACTTCCGGATGAAAAATTCCCGTTGAAGCAGGTGCCGATCGACAAGATCAAGCCGGAGCTCCGCCGCCAGGAAGTGGCCTATGAAACCACCCATGCAGCGGGCACGGTGATCGTCGATACCCCGGCACGGCGCGCCTACTATGTCCTCGGCGACGGCCGGGCGGTGCGCTACGGCGTCGGTGTTGGCCGCGAGGGGTTGGCCTTTGCCGGCAACGCCTATATCGGCCGCAAGGCGGAATGGCCGAGCTGGACGCCCACCGAAAACATGCAGCGTCGCGAAGAGCGCTATCGCAAACTCGCTGGCGGCATGCCGGGCGGCCCGAACAATCCGCTCGGCGCACGTGCCATGTATCTCTATCGCGGCGGCGGCGACACGCATTTCCGCATTCACGGCACCAACCAGCCGCAATCAATCGGTCTCGCCATGTCGAGCGGCTGTATCCGCATGATGAACCATGACGTGATCGACCTCTATAGCCGTGTCGAAGTCGGCGCCAGGGTCGTCGTCATCCAGGCCTGAGCGGTCCAAATCAGTTTCATTGAAAGAGCCGCCGCAGCGATGGCTGTCGGCGACTTTCGACTTTGTTAGGTCCGGCTGGCGGTCAGCGGTGCCGGGCGGCGATCCCGGTGGAAAGTGCCACGCCGATGCCGGTGATCACGGCGGCGCTGATTTCCGTTAGCCCGATCGGTTCGCCAAGCAGGAAGCCACCGCCCAGCGTCGCCAGCACCGGTGTCAGCGCCGTGAAGGCGGCGGCCTGTGTTCCCCCGAGTGTTCTGACGGCGGTGCCGTAGGCGACCATGGCGACGAGGCCGGAAAGAACGCCCTGGCTTAGCACCTGCAGGCCGATTTCCGGGAGAGGCGCCTGCGGCAGGGAGATGCCGAAGATGAGGGCAAGCACGCCCATGATCAGGAAGGACCAGACGGCGATTAGCGCGCTTGCCTGCACGGCCGTCAGGCCCGAGCGGCGGAAGGCATGCGTATAGCTCGCCCACAGAAAAGCGCCGGCCGGGAGCAGCAGGAAGCTCGTCCATGGCAGCGAGGCATCCGCGAGGCTGTGCGTGAGCAGGATCAGCACGCCGGCGACGATCGCGGCGAGCCCGGCGATGCGGGTGGTGTCGGGTCTTTCGCCAAACAGGGTTATACCGATCAGCGCCGCAGCGAGCGGCATCGAGCCGCCGAGCAGAATGCCCGAAGAGGCAGCCGGCGTCGAATGAATTGCCAGCGTGGTCAGCAGGAAGAAGACGGCGCCCGAGCCGGACACCATGATCGCCAGCAGATGCAGCGGCACGGACTTCGGCAGCAGCCCGGTCTTCAGCCAGACCGGCGACAGCACTAGTGCGGGAATTCCGAAGCGGATTAGCCCGATGTCGATCGAGCCGAGCGGCGTTGCGGCGCTGTGGCGGGTGACAAGAAACCATGTCGCCCAGATCAGTACGGTAACGGTGCCGCCGGCATAACCCAGTGCCTGCGATGGCGACTTGTCGTTCGTAAATGCAATCGTGCTCATCGTCCTGTCCCTTCCTTCATCCGGAGCGTTCCGGTCGAGGAGAAGATTAGTTCGAGAGGGCAGGGCATGTCCTTGCTATCTCTGGCTCAAAAATCATGCTACGCGCAATCTTCTGCCAAACGACGCCAACGGGGATCGCGAAAATGCCAAATCTCGATAAATTCGATATCGCCATACTGAAGTGCCTGCAGGAGGATGCGCGGGCGACCAATGTCGAGATCGCCGAGAAGGTGAACCTTTCGCCGTCGCCCTGCCTGCGCCGCATCCGCAATCTCGAACGCTCCGGCATCATCCGCGGCTACACGGCCGATATCGACCGCAAGGAAGTCGGGCTCGGCCTGACCGTCTTCGTCGAGTTCAAGGTCGTTCATCACAGCCGCGAGAATTCCGAGGCGCAGCAGAAGGCGTTGCTCGCCATCCCCGAAATCGTCTCCTGCTTCCTGATTTCGGGCACCGCCGATTTCCTCGCCGAAGTGGTGGTGGAGGATCTTGCCGCCTACGAGCGGCTTCTGACGGAAACGCTTCTGACGCTCCCGAATGTCAGCGACATCCGCTCGAACTTCGCCATCCGCAGCATCAAGACACACGGACCGTTGAAGCTGCCCGAGGGAAGATGATTTCCCAATAGTTTTTCTCGCTAATAAAAACCCCTCCCCACAAGCGGGAGGGACTAATCTGGGGCACCGTCTCGCTCCCCACCAAGGGTCAATATTTGGGATGCGGGTGCGGCAGTTTAAGCCCCTCCCCTTGTGGGCAGGGGTTGGCGAGGGGTCTTGGGTGCTACAGCAGCGTCCCGCTGAGGATGAGCAGCGCCACCGAGAAGTAGATGACGAGCCCGGTGACATCGACGAGCGTGGCGACGAAGGGGGCTGAGGCGCTCGCCGGATCGAGCCGGAGCTTCTGCAGCACGAAAGGCAGCATCGAGCCGCAGATCGAGCCGAAGGTGACGATCCCGATCAGGGCGGCAAACACCGTGATGGCGACCATCTGCCAGTGCGGGCCGTAGTCGTAGAGCCCGGCCGACTGCCAGAAGACGATGCGCGTGAAGCCGACGAGGCCGAGGATCGCGCCGAGTACGATGCCTGTGGGAAGTTCGCGCAGCAGCACCTTCCACCAGTCCGAAAGCTTCAGCTCGCCGAGCGCCAAGGCCCGGATGATCAGCGAGGTCGCCTGCGAACCTGAATTGCCGCCCGAGCTCATGATCAGCGGGATGAACAACGTCAGCACCACGGCCCTTTCCAGCTCGCCTTCGAAATGCTGCATGGCGCTTGCCGTCAGCATCTCGCCGAGGAACAGGGCGGCGAGCCAGCCGGCGCGCTTGCGGATCATGCCGGCGAAGCCGATCTTCATATAGGGCTGGCCGAGCGCCTCCATGCCGCCGAACCTCTGGGCCGCTTCCGTCGTGTCTGAGATCATCGTGTCAATCACATCGTCGACGGTGACGATGCCGAGCATCTGCCCGTGCTCGTCGGTCACCGGCAGGGCGAGCAGGTCGTGTTTGCGGATCAGCCGGGCGACATCCTCCTGCTTCATCAGCGGATCGGCCGAAACCGGCGTGCCCTTCTGCGCCACCGTGAGGATGGAAGCATCAGGCTCGCCGGTGATGAGGCGGCGCAGCGTCACCACATGCATCAGCGCATGGCTGATCTCGTCGAGCACATAGATCGCATAGACGGTCTCGCGCGAGCGTTCGACCTGGCGCACATGGTCGAGTGTCTGGGCGACCGTCCAGTTCATCGGCACGCTGACGAACTCCGTCGTCATGATGCCGCCGGCCGTGCGCGGCGGATAGCCCATCAGGTGCTGGATCGCGATGCGCACCGGTTCGTCGAGGCTAGCAAACAGCCGGGCGCGGGTCTCGCCGTCGAGTTCGAGCAGCACGTCGGCGACACGGTCGTTGGACATGCCATGCAGCAGCCGTGCGGCATCCTCGGCACTGACCAGCGCCAGGATCTGCGCGGCGTTGCGAAGCTCCGGCCGGTCGAGAATATTGACGGCATAGTCGAGCGGCATGCCGGTCAGCACACGGCCGGCGTCCTGGACGGCAAGCGCGTTCAACGCATCGACGCGTTCGGCGATCGTTGCACCGCGGCTGTTGTTGATGAAGGCACGGGCGGCATGGCCTGCCCGAAGTGGGAAGCGATTGATGTTCATTGAGGCTCGCCTTTCCGTCGATCCGCCGTAGCGTCCCGAACGGGCGAGCCGACAGGAGTCGGTCAGCGCACGAGGGCCGCGTACGGCAAAGGCAATCGACTGCTACTGTCGCTTGGCATCTGAGTGATGGCTCCGTTAAAATCGGTGGAAGACAAGTGTCATCCACGTGTCATGCTAGGTGGTCCCGAACGCGGAATAAGTCAAGCGGGAGAAATGCTTAACGCCAGAATGTCGCACCTCGCGATGCAACATTCCAAGAGAGGTATTTGCACGGGCGACCGGGTCTCAGAACCCGGCAAGCACCGCCTTGCCCTTCATCCGGCCCGTTTCAACCATCGCATGCGCTTTCTTCAGGTTCGCCGCATTGATGGGGCCAATGGTTTCGGAAAGTGTCGTGCGGATCTTGCCGGCGTCGACGAGCTCGGAAATCCTGTTCAACAGCCTGTGCTGCTCGATCATGTCGGGCGTTTCGAAGAGCGGACGGGTAAACATCAGCTCCCAGTGGATAGAGGCGCTCTTGCGCATGAAGGGCACGACATCGAGGGTCTTCGGATTGTCGATCAACGCGAAGCGGCCCTGCGGCGCGATGACTTCGACGATGTCGCTGATATGGAGATCGGTGTTCGTCGTCGAGAAGATGAAGCCCGGGGCGCCGATGCCGAGCGCTGCCACCTGCGGTGCGATCGGGCTGGAATGGTCGATGACGTGATGGGCGCCGAGATCCTTCACCCAGTCCTGCGTTTCACGCCGCGACGCCGTGGCAATGACGGTGAGATCGGTCAGCACCCGAGCGATCTGAATGGCGATCGAGCCGACCCCGCCGGCGCCGCCGATGATGAGGATGGAGCGCGCCGCACCCGAAACCGGATCTTGCACCTTCAGCCGATCGAACAGCGCCTCATAGGCGGTGATCGTGGTCAGCGGCAGCGCTGCAGCGGCGGCGAAATCGAGGCTCTTCGGCTTGGCGCCGACGATGCGCTCGTCGACGAGATGGAATTCGGCATTCGTGCCGGGGCGGGCGAGGGCGCCCGAATAGAACACTTGGTCGCCGAGCTTGAACAGGGTGACGTCGGCGCCGACGGCCTTCACGATGCCGGCGGCATCCCAGCCCAATACCCTTGGCTCGTCCGTGGGCGGCGCCACATGAGCGCGGATTTTGACATCGGCTGGATTGACGGAAACGGCCTTGATCTCGACCAGCAGGTCGTGGCCTCGGGCTTCCGGTATCGGCAGCTCGATATCGATCAGCGAGGTTTCGGCGGTAATGGGTTGTGGGCTATTGTACGCAACGGCGCGCATGGCAAACTCCTGTGTTCTTTGCACGGAGGCTAGATGCGCACTATGCTGAAACAGCGCAAGAATGCACAAATTCTGTACATAGTACCAAAAAGGATACTGTAAAAATGTCGTTGCCCCGCGCCAAATTCATCAAGAATTTCCCCGGTTGCCCTGTGGAGGCGACGCTGGGTTTTCTCGACGGCAAATGGAAGGGGGTGATCCTCTTTCACCTGATGCAGGGCACGCTGCGCTTCAATGAACTGCGCCGCAAGCTGCCGGCCGTCACCCAGCGCATGCTGACCAAGCAACTGCGGGAACTGGAACAGTCCGGGCTGGTGTCGCGCACCGTCTATCCCGTCGTGCCGCCGCATGTCGATTATGCCATGACGCCGCTCGGCATGACGCTGAAGCCGGTCGTCGACGCGCTCGCCGCCTGGGGCGACGATTACGTCTTCTGCAGCCCTGAAGGGCGTGAGCTGCGCATGGCGTCAGACGGGCTCTATGCGCCGGCGCGGCGCTCCAGCCGTGCGGAGGCGGCGAAGACGAACAGGCCGAGGAAGGAAAGTGCTGCGCCTACATAGCCGGTTGCGGCAAAACCGTAACCCCAGGCGATGACGAGGCCGCCGAGCCAGGCGCCGATCGCATTGGCGATATTGAAGGCGGAATGGTTGGAGGCGGCGGCAAGCGTCTGCGCGTCGGCGGCGACATCCATCAGCCGCGTCTGCAGCGCCGGGCCGGCGGCAAAACCGCAGCCGACCAGGAAGACCGAGAGGCCGAGCATATAGGGATTGGCGGCGGTCAGCGAGAAGGTGGTCAGCACGACGATATTATAGACGAGCGAGCCGCCGATCGTGCCGAGCAGCGATTTGTCGGCAAGCCAGGAGCCAATGAAATTGCCGGCATTCATGCCGACGCCGAACAGTACCAGCATGATCGGGACGGCCGTTTCCGGCAGCATCGCCACCTGAGTGGTCGTCGAGGCGATATAGCTGAACATTGCAAACATGCCGCCGTAACCGACGGCGGCGATGCCGAGCGTCAGCCATACCTGCGGCCGGCGGAAGGCGCCGAGTTCGCGCAGGAAGCTTGCCTCTTCGGAAACCCTGTCCTGGGGAACGTAGAACCAGATCAGCACTACCGTCAGCAGGCCGAGCATGCCGACGGAGAAGAATGCGATCTGCCAGTCGAGCGACTGGCCGAAGAATGTCGTCAAGGGCGTGCCGAGAAGTGTCGCGACGGTCAGGCCGAGCATGACGCGGCCGACGGCCCGCGCGCGGCGATGCACCGGCACCATCGAGGCGGCGACCAGCGCCGCGACGCCGAAATAGGCGCCATGCGGCAGGCCGCTGACGAAGCGCAGCAGCGTGAAGGTTTCGAAGGTCGGCGCCATGGCGCTGGATATATTGCCGGCGGCAAAGATCAGCATCAGCGTCAGGAGCAGCGTTCGGCGCGCCATTTTCGCGGCGAGCACGGCGATAACGGGCGCGCCGATGACGACGCCGAGCGCATAGGCGCTGATGACGTAGCCGGCCTGCGGCGTCGTCACCGAGAAGGTGTCGGCGACATTCGGCAGCAGCCCCATGATCGCGAATTCGCCGGTGCCGATGCCGAAGCCGCCGCAGGCGAGCGCCAGCTGAACCAGGGCGACGGTCGTTGCCGATGGCAGCTCGTCATCCGGCTGGCTTTCGATGGAATCATTGATGGCGATCTCACTCATGAGCGCTCCTCGGGACGGTCGCTGCTTGGCATTGGCCTCAGGCGCAAGCGCGGCCGCGAGGCGATCGTGGTCTATGGCGGGAAGTGGAGACGATCTCTCCGATATCTGATCTATCCGTGATGTACCGGCAGGCGTCGAGTGCATTTTTCGCAGTGCAGCGTCCTGCTATGTGCATATGTCCGTTGCAATATTTGCAATTCAGTCATTCCTTCGGAAAGGCGGTTGTGCTTGAAATCGCCGATGCCGCAACCATCTCAAGGCAAAGGCAGGAACAATTCCGCGCCAGGGACGGGAGCCCTTATGAAGCTTGTAGGCTTTTTCAATCGCGACGGCGGCACCTTCAGGACCACCGATATGCTGGCCTACGAAAAGAGGGCGGAGGAGGCGTTCCGCGACGCGGGGCATGATTTCGACGCCATCGTCTTCTCCGGAAAGGAGATCATTCCCGCCATGGAGCGGGCGGCCAAGCGTGACGATATCGACGGCATCGTCGCCGGCGGCGGCGACGGCACGATTTCGGCCGCGGCATCGATCGCCTGGAAAAACGGCATTGCGCTCGGCGTCGTGCCGGCCGGCACTATGAACCTTTTTGCCCGCTCGCTGCGTGTGCCGCTCGATATCTGGCAGGCGCTCGATGTGCTTGCCACCGGCGAGATCGACAATGTAGATATTGCCAGCGCCAACGGACGCCCCTTCATCCACCAGTTTTCCGCCGGCCTGCACGCCCGCATGGTGCGCTACCGCAACGCCTACAGCTATCGTTCCCGCCTGGGCAAGATCCGGGCGAGCACGAAGGCGGCTTTGGGTGTCGTGTTCAATCCGCCGGAATTCGAAGTCGAGTTCGAGGCGGCCGGCATGCGGGAGCGCCGCTGGGTGTCGGCAATCTCGGTCTCCAACAATCCTTTCGGCGAGAATGCGCTGCTCTACGCCGATAATCTCAGAACCGGCGAACTCGGCTTCTATACGGCAAATCCGCTAAAGCCCCTCGGTGTCGCCCGCCTCGCCATCGACATGCTGCGCGGCAAGGTCCGCGAGAATGCCGACGTCATGGTGATGCACCCGGCCGAAGTGCAACTGCATTTCCCGAAACTGCGCTCCAAGGCCAATTGCGTGATGGACGGCGAACTGCTGCCGCTTGAACGCAATGTCTCGATCCGGCTGCATCCGGGCGAATTGAAGGTTATGGTCAAGCAGGGCCTGGCAGCGCAGGTGGATGAGGCCGAACGGCGCGAGCCCGCCGCGTAAGTCGGCCGCGGCGCAAGTTTTAGAGCCGCGGGAGATAGGTTTGGTAATCGAAATCCGAGACGGTGCGCAGATGCGCGAGTGCTTCCTTGCGCTTGGTGTCGCCATAAAGCGCCTGATAGCGTGCGCCGAAGGTATCGGCGATGAAGGGCGAGGTGCGGAAGGTCTCGACCGCGCTGAGGAAATCATGGGTCAGCCGTGTCGTCTCGGCAGGCGTGTGGGCGGGCGTCGTCTCCTCGCCGGGATCGAGTTCGCCGTCGAGGCCAAGCAGCATGCCGCCGAGGATCGCCGCCAGCAGCAGATAGGGATTGGCGTCGGCGCCGGCGACGCGGTGCTCGATGCGGGCGGCCGGCCCGTCCTTGTCGGGTATGCGGATCGCCGTGCCGCGATGGCCGTTGCCCCAGGTCAGATCGACAGGTGCAAACGAGCCCGGCTGGAAGCGGCGATAGGAATTGGCGAAGGGGGCGAAGACCAGTTGCGCTGCGCGCATCGTGTCGAGCAGGCCTGCCGTGACCGATTTCAGCCGCGTCGGCTCGCCGCCCTTGGCGTCGAGGATGTTGCGGCCTTGGCTGTCGATGACGCTTGCATGCACATGCAGGCCGGAGCCGGCATGGTCGGAATAGGGCTTGGCCATGCAGGTCGATTTCAGCCCGTGGCGGCGCGCCGCCTGCTCGGCGATGCGCTTGAGGTAGAGGCAATCGTCGGCGGCCGCCAGTGCATCGGGGCGATGCAGCAGGTTGACCTCGAACTGGCCGGGGCCGAATTCCGCCGTCGTTGCATCCGCAGGCAGTCCCTGCGCCTTCGCATAGGCCCTCAGCATCTTGAGATAGCCGTCGAGCGCATCGACTGCGCTCATGTCGTAGAGCTGGAAACCGTTCGGCTCGCCACGATAGGTGAGGCTTTCAGGCGGGGAAGGGCGCCCGGTTTCGCGCCAGTCGCCGGACATCACGTAGAATTCCAGCTCGGTGGCGACGACAGGCGTCAGCCCGCGCGCCGCATAGCGCTCGACCACCGAAGCGAGGATGGCGCGCGGATCCATGAAGCTCGGGCTGCCGTCGAATTCATGCATGGTGGCAAGCACCTGCATCGAGCCTTCGGGCGCCCAGGGCATCGGCGCCAGGCTGCGCCTGTCGGGGATGACCTTGCCGTCCGGATCGCCGATCGTCAGCGACAGGCCGGTGATGTCGTCATTGTCGTCGCCCCAGATGTCGAGCGATTGCGTCGAGGTCGGCAGGCGGATTTCGCCGGCCCAGACCTTGCCTTCGGCGCCTGATGGAAGCTGCTTGCCGCGCAGATCGCCGTTCATGCCGACGATCAGGATTTCGAAACGTGGGTCGCCGCCCTCGGTCTTGCCGTCCATCCTGCCGCTCGCCATGACCTTGAAAATCCTCCGGGACAAGGCCAAGCTCCTATCCCATCGATAGCAGCCTTTCAATCCGCGAGGGTCCTCACCTTATGCCCGATACTTCCCCACCCCCGAACCTTGAGGCGATCGACGCCGCGCATCACCTGCATCCCTTCGCCGACATGAAGAAGCTGAATGCCGATGGCACGCGCATCATCCAGCGCGGCGAGGGCGTCCATATCTTCGACAATCACGGCAGGAAATATCTCGACGGCTTTGCCGGCCTCTGGTGCGTCAATATCGGCTATGGTCGCCGGGAAATCACCGAGGCCGTCGCACGGCAGATGAACGAGCTGTCCTATTACAACACCTTCTTCGGCACGAGTTCGGCGCCGGCGACGCTGCTGGCGCAGAAAGTCACCGCCCATGCCGGGCCGCGTTTCAACCACATCTTCTTCACCGGCTCCGGCTCGGAGGCGAACGACACCTGGTTCCGCATGGCCCGTGTTTACTGGAGCGCCGTCGGCAAGCCGTCGAAGAAGATCGTCATCGCGAGAAAGAACGGCTATCACGGTTCGACCGTCGCCGGCGCCAGCCTTGGCGGCATGAAATATATGCACGAGCAAGGCGACCTGCCGATCCCGGGCATTGTCCATATCGGCCAGCCTTACTGGTACGGCGAGGGCGGCGATCTCTCGCCTGATGAATTCGGCCTCAAGGTCGCCCGCGAGCTCGAAGCGAAGATCGACGAACTGGGCGAAGAGAACGTCGCGGCCTTCGTCGCCGAGCCGGTGCAAGGCGCTGCCGGCGTCATCATCCCGCCCGAGACCTATTGGCCGGAGATTGACCGCATCTGCAAGGCGCGCAATATCCTGTTGGTAACCGACGAGGTGATCTGCGGTTTTGGCCGGTTGGGCGCCTGGTTCGGCCACCAGCATTTCGGCGTCGAGCCGGATCTCGCGCCGATCGCCAAGGGGCTGTCCTCCGGCTACCTGCCGATCGGCGGCGTCCTCGTCAGCGACCGCATCGCCGATGTGCTGATCAACGAGGTCGGCGAGTTCAATCACGGCTTCACCTATTCCGGCCATCCGGTCTGTGCGGCCGCCGCCCTCGAAAACCTGTGCATCATCGAGGAGGAGAAACTGGTCGAACGCGTGCGCGACGATATCGGCCCCTATTTCGGCAGGGCTTGGGCGGCGCTCGTTGATCATGATCTCGTCGGTGAGGCCGTCAGCATCGGCCTGATGGGCGCCCTGCAGCTTGCCGCCGACAAAAGCACCCGCGCCCGTTTTGAAAAACCCGATCAGGTCGGGGCGCTGGTGCGCAACCACGCGCTCGCCAACGGCCTCGTGCTGCGCGCCACCGGCGACCGCATGCTCGCCTCGCCACCGCTCGTCATCAGCCATGCGGAGGTGGACGAGATGGCAAGGATTACCAGGCTGGCGCTGGATTTGGCCTGGAAGGAGCTGAAATCCTGATTTCGCTCAGTTCAGCTGGTTGATCCAGGCATAGCCGAAACGGTAGCTGTCGTCGCCGCGCCTGTAGAAATAGGGCACGTCGATCACCAATCCCTCAGGTGCGGATGCGCCGAGATTGGCTTGGAGCCATTGCGCCATATCAGGCGGGAGTGCTTCGCTGCCGCCCTTAGGCGGTATCAGCCAGACGAGGAGAAGTGGTCGCCGGCCGGTCAGATCGGGGTTGAAACCGGGATAATCGACGGAGAGGACCGGCACGCCGGGAATATCCTGCCTGAGATTGCCGGCAAGCAGGCTGTCGCCGGCGAGGATCGCCGTCGGCTCGGCCTGTTTTCGCAAGCTTTCCAGCATCGTGGCATAGGGCCTGTTCAATCGTTCGTAATGACCGGAAAAGCGTGCCGCCGCGACGCTGGCGTAAAGGGCGGCCGGTACGCCGATCATGATGATGGCGACGGCGACCATGAAACGCCTGAACGCCCTACCTGTCGTGACGCCGGCGGCCTCGATCTTCAAGCAGAAATAGAGCGGCAGGATGAAGAGCATCGGTACCAGCCAGCGATCCTTGATGCCGGCCGCGCCGCCGAAGACGATCAGAAAGAGAATGCCGATGAGGAAGACGAGCATCATCCGCTCGATGAGCTGCGTCCATTCCGAGCCGGCGGTGAGCGCCGGGCGAAGAGCGTTGCCGAAGACGATGGCGAAGACCGCCACGGTCAATCCGGCAAAGCTGATGATGGCCAGAGCAAGCGAGCTGACACCCATGGTGACCTGCATGAAATAGCTCGCATCACCGCTCGCGGTCATCTTCTCCAGCGTGCGGGCGGTGGCGAAATCGAGATTGTCCTTCAGCCAGAAGAGATGCGGCAGGACGATGATAAGCGCCACGACAGCGGTCAGTAGCAGCCGCCGGTCGAAGATGCGCGGCCGCAGACGCGCATCCGCCAGCGCGGCAATCAGCGCTGCCGCCGGCAGGATTGCGAAATTATATTTGGCCAGCAGGCCGAAACCGATGCCGATGCCGGCGATCAGATAGGAAGCAAGGCCCGGCTGCTTCAGGCTGCGGATGAAGCCGTAGAAGAAGATGCTGGCCGAGAAGAATACCGCGACTGTATGCGTCAGGTCGCGCTGCATCTCGAAAACCATCTGCGGGATGGTCAGCAGCCCCAGCGTCGATATCGCCACCAGCGCCCTGTCGCGCAGGACGAGCCGTGCGGTCAAGCCGTACAGCAGATAGGAGATGAACAGCAGAAGGTTCTTGACCACCGAAAGTGCGGCAAGCGACACGCCTGTAAATTGGAAGACGGTGTATTGCAGCCAGTTGTAGAAGGGCGGCTGCGGGCCGTAGCCGGCGGCAAGCCATTGCGAGCGGAAGGCCTGTTCGGCCTCGTCGAGATCGAGCGAATGCGAGGTCGCCAGCCGCACGCCGATCTGAAGCACGAAATAGGCGGCCAGCAGGACGAAAATCCAGCGGATGTCGCGGCTGTCGGTTTCGGTCATCTATCTGGTCCCCGGCTGAACCCAGGCATAGCCCAGCGCGAAATTATCGCCCTGGCGGCCGAAATAATAGGGAAGCGACAGCGAGCCGATCTCCTGCGACGCAATGCCCGCCGTTGCCAGTGCCGACGAAAACCGTTCCGGCATGACCGCATCGGCGGCCGTCGCCGTCTTCTTGCCGCGCCAGACGACCAGCACCGGTCCCTTCGCCTCGGCATAGGCGGGAATGCCCGGTGCCGGAAAATCCGGGATGATCACCGGCACATCGGGAAATTGCAGCCGCATGTTTCCGCCGATATAGGTGTCCGAGGCGATCACCAGCGCCGGTTCCGCCTGCCGCGTCATCTCGCGGGAAAGGCCCGCCATCGGCACGTTCGGCCTCGCGTAGACGCCGAACAGGCCGGCGCCGACGACACGCAGGCCGAGCGCGATCAGCACGCAAGCCATCAGCACGGGCAGCACCGGCCGGAGGCGGCGCAGCCCCGCGGAAAGGTCGATGCCGGCAGCCTGCATCTTCGCCAGGAAATAGATCGGCAGCACCAGCAGGAACGGGTCGAGCCAGCGCTCGCGCACGGTGGTGGAACCGGTGAAGAGCACGATGAGAACGATGCCGGCAAGGCTTGCGAGCATCATCCGCTCGATCATCCGGGTCCAGCGGTTGCCGGCCGAAACGGCACGAACAAAATCCGGGCGGAAAGCGGCGGCGAAGATTGCGACCGGCAGGGCCGCAAAGGCGATGATGGCGACGACAAAGGCGATGAGGCCTTTGCCGGCTCGCGCGATGCCGGCCGGTTCGTTGCCGGCGGCCATCTTCACCAGAGTATCGGAGGATGCGAATGCGAGATTGTCCCGCAGCCAGATCGCGTGCGGCAGGATGATGACGAGCGCGACGGCGATCGCCGCCAGCATGCGCCAGTCGATCGCCCTGCGCCGCCATTCGGCATCCGGGAGTATGGCGATCAAGGCAGCGGCCGGCATCAGCGCGAAATTATATTTCGAGATCAGCCCGATGCCCGTGGCAAGCCCGAGCAGCAGATAGCTGCCGATAGCGGGCCGGTCGAGCGCGCGGAAGAAGCCGTAGAGAAACAATGCGCTGGCAAAGAGCAGCGCCGTCGTGTGGGTCAGATCCTGCTGGGCCATAAAGGAGACCTGGGGCAACGTGATCAGCGCCAGCATGCCGATGGCGGCAAGCGCCTGATCCTTTAAGACTTCGCGCCCGGCAAGGCCGTAAAAAAGGTAGCACAGGAAGAGCAGGATGTTCTTCGGCACGATCAGCGCGCCGATCGACATGCCCGTCACAGAAACGACGGCATATTGCATCCAGTTGTAGAAGGGCGGCTGTGGGCCGTAGCCCGCCAGCAGATATTGCGAGAAGAAGGATTGCTCTGCCTCGTCGAGCTCCAGCGAATGCGGAAGCGCGATGCGCAGCACGATGTTGAGCACGAAATAGGCCGCAAGCAGCAGGCCCGCGGTTTTGATCGTCCTCGTCGCGCGCTCCAGCATCGTGCTGCCGGCTTAGGCTTGGCTTCGATCGTCGAAGATCTGCCGCACGATATAGTTCGGCGAGGCATCGTCGCGGTAGTAAGTGCGCGCGATCATCTCCGCCAGGATGCCGGTTGTGATCATCTGCACCGACGACAGCAGCAGCACGACGCCGACCATCAGCATCGGGCGCGTGCCGATATCGTTGCCCATGATGAACTTGTCGAAGCCGAGATAGAGGAGGATCAGCATGGCGACCGCGCCGAGGCCAAGTCCCAGCGAGCCGAAGAAATGCCCGGGCCGGGCCTTGTAGCGCATGAAGAACATCACCGACAACAGGTCGAGGATGACGCGGAAGGTGCGCGAGATACCGTATTTCGAAACGCCGTGCTCGCGGGCATGGTGGGTGACGGCCATCTCTCCGATGCGCGAGCTCGGGACGACGCCCGCCACCCAGGCCGGGATGAAGCGGTGCATTTCGCCCATCAGCTTCACCTGCTTGATGATCGAGGCACGATAGATCTTCAGGCTGCAGCCGTAATCGTGCAGCTTGACGCCGGTGATGCGGCCGATCAGGTAGTTGGCGCACCAGGATGGGATCTTACGCAGGAACAGACCGTCCTTGCGGTTCTTGCGCCATCCCACCAGGAGGTCGAGTTCACGCCGTTCCAATTCGGCGACCATCGAAGGAATGTCCTTCGGATCGTTCTGCAGGTCGCCGTCCATCGTTGCAATCAGGCGGCCCTGGGCGGTGTCGATACCGGCCTGCATGGCGGCGGTCTGGCCGAAATTGCGCTGCAGCTCGACGATCCTGAGCGCCAGCCCTTCGCGTCCGACGAATTTGCGGGCGTTGACGAGCGTCGCATCCGTGCTGCCGTCGTCGATGAGGATCAACTCCCAGTGATGGGGATACCCGGCCATCGCAGCCACGACGCGCTCGACGAGCGGACCGACGCTTTCCTCTTCGTTGAAAATGGGCACGACCAGCGACAGCTCGAGCGATTGTATCGGATCAGTCGTACCGCGCATGGGCTCTACGGTTGTCTGCAACTTTCATCTCCAAAAGGCCGGACGGCCAGGCAATCTTTACTGCCGCCGCCGCGCTTGCGGAAGGCTAGTACATGAAGTGTCCACCGGTTGCCAGCGGACAATGCCGGTTTCCCCGCAATCGGCCGACCTGTGGGAACGCTATTTCGCGCCCCCCTCCACCCAGGAATAACCGATGGAGAAACTGCGTTTGCCGTCACCGAAGAGATAGGGCAGCGTCAACGTGTTCAACTCCTGCAGATGAATGCCCGATCTCACCAGATCGTTGGCAAAGCCGGGGGAAATTGTCGGGTCATCTGCGGTCTCGCCGCGCCAGATAACCAGCACCGGCCCCTTCGCCGTCGCATATTCGGGAACCCCGGAACCCGGGAAGAACGGTATCACCACCGGAACATCGGGTAGTTGAAGCTTCATATTGCCGGCGACGAACTTGGTTCCAGCCACGATGAGAACCGGCTTGCGGGTCGCGGTCAGTTCGGCGACGTAGCCGGCGAAGGGGACGTTCGTTCTCGTATAGGTGCCGATGTATTGAATGCCGATGATCCGGAAGAGAAGGATCGACAGGATGATCACCATGAACACCGGTACGACGGGGCGGAAGCGCGCAAGGCCGGCGGAAAGATCGACATCTGCGGTTTTCAGTTTCAGGAACAGATAGATCGGCAGGACGAGCAGGCAGGGGTCGAGCCAGCGCTCGTGAATATCGCTTGCGCCGGCGACGAGGATCACGCCGACGAAAGCGAGCAGGCTGACGAGCATCATCCGCTCGATCACCCGGATCATCGGGCTGGACGAGGACAGCGCGCGAAAGAAATCCCGCCGAAAGGCGGCGGCAAGCAGAACGATCGGCAATGCGACGAAGCCGAGCACGGCGATGAGGAGAGATAATAGTCCTTGTCCGATACGGGGGATGCCTGCAGGCGCCACATGTTCGGCGGTCATCCGCTCCAGTGTCGGCGCAGAGGCGCTGAGGAGATTGTCGGGCAGCCAGAGCGCATGCGGCAGCACGATCAGGATGGCGACGACGGTCGCCGGCAGCAAGCGCCAGTCGATGAGGCGGCTGCGCCACTCACGGTCCGGCAGCACGGCGATGAGCGCTGAGGCCGGCAGGATGGCGAAATTATATTTCGAGATCAGCCCGATGCCGGTGGCGATGCCGATGACCAGGAAGCTTGTAATCGTCGGCTGGCGCAGTGTACGGAAAAAACCGAAGAGGAAGAGCGAGGTCGCAAACAAGAGCGCGACGGTATGTGTCAATTCGCGCTGCGCCATCAGACCCACCTGCGGCAGCGTAATCAGGCTCAGCATGGCGACGGCTGCGAGCGAACGGTTCTTCAGCACCTCGCGGGCGGCAAGCCCATAGAATACATAGCAGCCGAAGAGAATGATGTTCTTCGGGACCGAGAGCACCCACATCGATATGCCGGTCACCGAAACGATGGCATATTGGATCCAGTTGTAGAACGGCGGTTGCGGGCCGTAGCCTGCAAGCAGGTATTGCGAATAGAAGGATTGCTCGGCCTCGTCGAGATCGAGCGTATGCGGCAAGGCGATGCGAAGCGCGATATTGAGCAGGAAATAGGCTGCCAGAAAAAGGCTTGCGCTCGGAATGTTTCTGGTAATCCGCTCCAACATCGATCTCCGCGTCAAGCCGGCAAGGCGAGTGATTTAGCGGTCAGCGCTCGGATCGTCGGCGGGGAAGCGTGTTCGCTGCCATCGCCCATCAACTCCGCCGTTGTGCGCAACCGTCATTTCTCCTAAAAGGCCTGGCGAACGGGGCCGATGCCGACGCCAAGCGAGGAATGCCTACTACATGAAGAGTTCGATCGTTGAAAGCCGGCAATCCTGGTTTATGCGCAATCGCATGACGGTGCTGACGGTCGTCATTGTCGCAGCCTATGCCCTCTTCATCCAATGGTTCTGGGGTTGGCCCGTCATTATCCGGCAGTGGGCCGATGTCGGCGCCGGCCCGGTGATCGGCGCGCTGGTGCTGTTGACGAGCACCTATTTCCTGCGCACCTGGCGCATCTATGACTACTTTCCGAAGGAGACGGCCGGCCGGTTCGCCGTCCTCTTCCGCGTCACGCAGATCCACAACCTGTTGAACATCATGCTGCCCTTCCGCACCGGCGAGACCAGCTTTCCACTGCTGATGCGCTCGGAGTTCGGCATTCCGCTGACGCGTGCAACTTCGGCACTCCTCGTCATGCGGCTGCTCGACCTGCACGCGCTTGTCGCTGCCGCCGGCATCGGTTTTGCCGTCGCCTCCGCCGATCCGATCGTTGCCTGGTCGCTCTGGACCGGCTTTCTGCTGCTGCCGGTCGCAGCCTTTGCCGCCCGCAAGCCGCTGCTGCGCCTCGCTGCCAGGCTGCTGCCGGAAAAGGCGCGGAAATTCGTCGCCGAGATCGAAAACGGTTTGCCGCTCGATGCCGTCGCCTTTGCGCGCGCCTGGGCGATGACCATCGTCAACTGGCTGGTAAAGGTCATGGTGCTGGCCTGGGCGCTCGGCCTGATGGGCGTGCTGCCGATAGCGGCAAGCTTCGGCGGCGCGCTCGGCGGCGAGCTTTCCTCCGTGCTGCCGGTCCATGCGCCGGGCGGCGTCGGCACCTATCCGGCCGGCATCACCGCCGGCGCCATTGCTCTCGGGGCTTCGAGCGAGCGGCTGGCCCTGGCCGCGCTCGCCCAGGCCAGCGTCAATGCCCACCTGCTGATCATCGTCTCGGCGCTCACCGGCACGGCGATCTCACTGCCGCTCGGGCGTCGCGGCAAGCTCTGAAATGCGCTTTCTTAAGAAGACCTGCTCCGGCTCCTGCCGGCAGAGCGACAGCGCTTTCTCATAGGCTGCGATCGCCTCCTGCCTCCGGCCAAGGCGGCGCAGGAAATCGGCGCGCGCCGAATGGGCGAGATGATAGGTCTGCAGTTCCCGGCGCTCCAGAATGGCGTCGATCAGTTCCAGCCCCTTCGCCGGCCCCTCCGCCATCGCGATCGCCACGGCGCGGTTGAGTTCGACGATCGGGGAGGGCTGGGCCGTCAGAAGCAGATCGTAGTAGAAGGCGATCCGCCGCCAGTCGGTCTCTTCCGCAACCGGTGCCCTGGCATGCTCGGCGGCGATCGCCGCCTGCAGCGTAAAGCTGCCGATCTCTCCTGCTCTCATTGTTTCGGCAAGCAGCGCCAGGCCTTCCCCAATCTTCGCATGATCCCAGAGCGAGCGGTCCTGATCGGCAAGCAGCACCAGCGCCCCCCGCTCGCTGCTGCGGGCGGTGCGGCGGGACTCCTGCAGCAGCATCAGCGCCAGCAGGCCGGAGACGTCGGGATGCGGCAGCAGCGCCAGAAGCAGCCGTGCCAGACGGATTGCCTCTGCGGTCAGGTCGGCACGGACCACGTCTTCGCCCGAAGAAGCGGAATAGCCCTCGTTGAAGACAAGGTAGATCACGTGCAGAACCTGCTCGAGCCGCTGCGGCAGCGCCTCGTGGCCCGGCACCTCGTAGGGGATCTTCTCAGCCCGAATCCTGCCTTTGGCGCGGACGATCCGCTGGGCAATCGTCGGTGCCGGCACGAGGAAGGCATGGGCGATTTCTTCGGTGGTCAGTCCGCAGATTTCCCGAAGCGCCATTGCCATCTGCGCATCGGCAGGAATGGCGGGATGGCAGCAGGTGAAAATCAGCCGTAGCATGTCGTCCTCGATCGGTTCCATGTCGCTGATGTAAGTTGCCTCGGGCGTGTAGAGGCTGTCCTCGATGTGGTGCTGCGAAGCATCGAAACGCGCCCGCCGCCGGATCGTGTCGATTGCCTTGAAGCGGCCCGCCGAGACCAGCCAGGCGAAGGGGTTGCCGGGAATGCCATCCGCCGGCCATGTCTTGGCGGCCGCGGCAAAGGCGTCGTGGAGCGCTTCCTCGGCCCGGTCGAAATCGCCGAGCAGGCGGATCAGCGTCGCCAGCACCCGGCGCGACTGTGTTCGGTAGATCTCGTCGATCACGTTTTCCAATCTGGCACCTCAGTCCGGCAGCGTCAGCATCCGCACGGGCCGCAGTTCGACCGCGCCGAAGCGCGCCGAGGGGATCCGCCCGGCAATTTCTCTTGCCGCCGCCATGTCAGGCGCCTCGATGACGTAGAAGCCGGCCAGATGTTCCTTCGTCTCGACATAAGGGCCGTCGGTCACAGACAGCGCACTGTTTCGCACACGCAGCACGGTCGCCTTGTCGGGCATCTCTAGCGCATCGGCATGGATCATGATGCCGTCGCGGCGCAGTTCCTCGTCGAAGGCGAAATGCGCTTTGATAAGGTCATCGGTTTCATCAGGTGTCAGCGTGCCGTCGGTATCGGCGCAATTGTAGATCAGGCAGATGTAGCGCATGCCTATCTCCCATCCTGAATGGAATAGGCCGGGCGCACTTCGATCGAGCAATATTTGAGGATGGGAAAACTGGAGGCGATGGTCTTCGCCTCCTCGATATTCTCGGCTTCGATCAACACAAAACCGCCGAGATGCTCTTTGATCTCGGCAAACGGTCCATCGGTCGCGGAGACTTCGCCATTGTGCAGACGGACCGTGATCGCCATTGACGGCTCATGCAAGGCGAACGCCGCTTGCAGATGACCGCTGTCGCGCCAGCGATTGTCGCTGGCGATGCATTCCTGTGTGAGCGCATCCCATTCGCTCTGAGGGACCAGCTTGCTTTTTTCCGTGTCGAACCAGATCTGGCATAAAAACTTCATTGGTACCTCCTCATTGAGCTGCGAATTCGTGAATGGGCCGCACCTCGATCGCGCCGAGCCTGGCAAGCGGGATGCCGGCGGCAATGCGGATCGCGTCGTTGAGGTCCTTGGCCTCGATCAGGATGAAGCCGCCGAGCGCCTCCTTGGTCTCGACGAAGGGACCGTCCGTGACCGACATTTCGCCGCTGCGCACCCGGACCGTCACCGCCGATTTCGGCTGCTGCAGCGCCTGGGCGACGATCATATTCCCGCTTTCGGCGAGATCCTTGTCGTAGTTCAGCGAATTCGCGTCGAGCTCGGCCTTCTCTTCTTTCGTCATGGCGTCGAGTATCGCGCCGTCGAACCACACCTGACAGAGATATTTCATCGCAGGCAGCCTCCTTTGCCGTGTTCCATACCCCTGGACGAACGACCTCCGTACATTTCGACAGCGGCGGAAAAAAATCTTTGTGCCGGTCAGGTGTCGAAATCGCAAGGCAGCACTCGACAAGGCTTCATCGAAACCTGTCGAGGAGAACTGAAATGAGCATTCTTGAAATCGCGCTGGCAAGCCAGATCTGGGCACGCCGCCATGAAAAGCGTCAGCCTAAGTTCGATGAAAGCGACGGTCTGAAGATTCTCCAGCGCACCGCTTTCGCCTTCATCGCCTTCACCCTGCTGATATCAGGGCTGAATGCCGCCGCCGGCAGACCGCAGATGCTTGCGGACCACCCAGCACCTGTCGTGGCGGGACGGTGAGGAAACCGCCTATTGGAAGGCGGTTTCGAAGAAGCTGCGCAGTTTGCGTGAATGCAGCGCTTCCGTCGGCATGGCGGCGAGCTTCTGCACGGCGCGGATGCCGATCTGCAGATGCTGGTTGACCTGCGTGCGGTAGAAGGCGGTCGCCATGCCCGGCAGCTTCAATTCGCCGTGCAGCGGCTTGTCGGAGACACAGAGCAGCGTGCCGTAGGGCACGCGGAAGCGGAAGCCGTTGGCGGCGATCGTCGCCGACTCCATGTCGAGCGCGATGGCGCGCGCCTGCGAGAGCCGCTTCACCGGCCCGCGCTGGTCGCGCAGTTCCCAGTTGCGGTTGTCGATGGTGCCGACGGTGCCGGTGCGCATGATGCGTTTCAGCTCGAAGCCCTCGTAGCCGGTGATTTCGGCAACGGCTGCCTCCAGCGCCACCTGCACTTCGGCGAGCGCCGGGATAGGCACCCAGACCGGCAGGTCGTCATCGAGCACATGGTCTTCGCGCATATAGGCATGGGCAAGCACGTAGTCGCCCAGCCGCTGGCTGTTGCGCAGACCGGCGCAGTGGCCGAGCATCAGCCAGGCATGCGGGCGCAGCACCGCGACGTGGTCGGTGATCGTCTTGGCGTTGGAGGGGCCGACGCCGATATTGATCATAGTGATCCCGGCATGCCCCTTCTTCTTCAGATGGTAGGCCGGCATCTGCGGCAGGCGGGCGAGTGCCGCATCCGTTTCCGGCGCGCTCGAGCCCGGCAGGGTGACGATGTTGCCGGGCTCGACGAAGGCGGTGTAGCCGTCGCCGCCCTCCGCCATCAGCTTGCGCGCCCAGCTGCAGAATTCATCGATATAGAACTGGTAGTTCGTAAACAGCACGAAATTCTGGAAGTGCTCGGCATGCGTCGCGGTATAATGCGACAGACGGGCGAGCGAATAGTCGATGCGTTGCGCGGTGAACGGCGCAAGCGGCGAGGGCTCTCCCGGCGGCGGGATATATTCGCCATTGGCGATCTCGTCGTCGGTGGTGTTGAGATCCGGCGTGTCGAAAATATCGCGCATCGGAATGTCGATGAAGGCGTTGGTCGATGCTTCCACATGCGCACCCTCGCCGAAGGCGAAGTGCAAGGGGATCGGCGTCGTCGATTCCGAAACGATGACCGGAACATTGTGGCTCTTCACCAGGAGCGCCAACTGCTCCTTCAAGTAATGTTTGAAGAGCTTCGGCCGGGTGACCGTCGTCGTATAGATGCCCGGTGCCGTGACGTGGCCGTAGGAAAGGCGCGAATCGACGTGGCCGAAGCTTGTCGTCTCGATGCTGACCTGGGGATAGAAAGCACGGTAGCGCGAGGAGATCGGAGCGCCTTGCGCAAGCTCGGTGAAGCTCTTGATCAGGAACGCTGTATTGCGCTCGTAAAGCGCCGTCAGCGCTTCCACCGCCTTGGCGGGATCATCAAAGCTCTGAGGCTGGAAAGGAGGTGGCGAAGATATGTCGAGCGGCGACAAAGGGGAGATTCGTTTGTTCATGACGCATTATAGAGACTTGTTTTTGACAAGCAAACGACGCGCCCCGGCGGAATCTGATTATTTTATCCTCTTTGGTGTCGGATATCGTCAGTGCACCGATGGCGCGCAGAAAGTGCCGTTTCGTTCCAGGCAGGTATAGCTCGCGCCGAAATGCGACTGTGCGCCACCTCCGCCATTATGCACCACCACCGCCGAAAACGTGACAGCGAAGATCGCCGCAAACAGTGTGATAATGCTGAACCGTTTTGCCAGGATATACATGTCCATCGCCGTTCCCCCCGATACGCAACTCTATCGTGACAACAGTTTTGCCATGGGGCGGCTGAATGAGTGCTGAGATACCGGTTCATCCACCGTTCACCTTGCCGGGCACGCTGGGGGCGGGATCGGGAGAGAAGAGGGTTTTTCAGGGCCACGCTCCCACGCGTTAGGCTTTCCCGCGGCGTCCGGGCGAAGGGGCAGAAAGGCCGCGGGAATGCCGGTGCATCGGCATTCCCGCGTCTGATGATCGTTGTTGAACTGCCTGATGCGCTCAGAGCCGCGTCCAGGTCTGTGACTTGCAGAGCACTTTCATCACGCAGCCCTGCATCCTCAGCGAATTGCCGGAAATCTTGCCCGAGCCGCTATAGGTCTTGTCGGCGGCCGGGTCGGTGATCTCCCCGGCATAGCTGCCGCCGGTTCCCGCAAGCGTGCCGATCTTCCGGCCGGCATATTTACCGGTCTTCAACGTCACGCAATAACTGCCGCCGCAGGAGACGATCACTGCCGTGTCGCCGGCGGCTGTTTTCCAGCTGCCGACGATCGGCTCTTCAGCATGGGCGATGCCCGAGATCATTGCGATGGCGCTGGCGAGAACGAAGCTGCGGATCATCTTTTCCTCCATGATGTCCCTGATCGGGCGCGAAATTAACTGACGCGAACGTAAAGGTAAATATGCGTGGTCATTTTCCAGGCTAATGCATGTCGCCCGGCAGTGTGCAGCGGTCCCGGGATAACGACATGCATAAAAACAACAAGCTTTAGCGGCGGAAAAAGCGCCGAGAAACACTCATGCGGCGACCTTTCAAAATTTCGGCTGCTGATTTCATGATGAACGATCCCTTTATTTTCAGATCTGAATCTTTCGTAAAATTCGAGCGAAAATCCTTAAGCTACAAGGCATCTGATGTTTAACAAAAACCCAAATTTACCAAGCATTTGCACTTTGTTTGTCTAGAATTAATCATGCATTTTAGGCGTTTTTTGAAAGCCGTTCGGCATAGTGAAGCCATCAAACGAGCGGGGCAAACCCGCCGGACCGCAAGGGCCGCAAGCCGCGATAGACGGCAAGGCCCGGAGGTAAAACAGGGTAAGTCATAAACAGGCTAACAGGGATAAAACCGATGGCACGCTTTGAAATGCACAATGCTGAAACGGCCACCATGGGTGGCGACAACAGCGCCGATGTCTTCTGTGAAATGGGTCTGATGTATGCGACCGGCCGCGGCTGCGAAGTCGATCTGGTCGCAGCCCACAAATGGCTGAACATCGCCGCAATCAAGGGCAACGATCGCGCCGCCGAGCTTCGTGCGGATGTGGCCGCCGCCATGGACAAGATGCAGATCGTGGCGGCGCTGCGCGCCGCCCGCGAATGGATGACGGTCCACTGAACCTGTCCTGCCGACCCGGCGGGAATGGATATAAGAACCTCGGAAAGAGGGGAGCCGGCAGGGCGCTTTCGATGGGCCCGACGCCAGGAGAACGGAACCGCGGCCGGATCCTCCACCGGCCGCGGTTCTGCTGTTTTACATCAACTGTAAGAGCATGATGTCGCCCGAAAACCGCTGACACTTTTCGGCATCATGCTCTATCAGCCGATCTGTTTCAGCACCTGCGGCAGCGCGTCTTCGAACAGCGCCATATCCGCCTCCGGCCCGACGCTGACGCGAATGCAGCGATTGAGTGGCGCCACGCCGGGCATGCGGATGAAGACGCCGCGTTCCATCAGCCCGTCGACGATCGCCCGCGCATAGGCGCCATCGCGGCCGGCGTCGATCGCCACGAAATTCGTAGCCGAGGGCAGGGGCTCAAACCCGTTTGCCCGGGCGATGCCGCCGATCCGCTCCCGCGCCGCCTGGATTTTCCCGACTACCTCGGCGAGATAGGCCTGGTCCTTGAGAGCGGCAAGGGCTGCGGCCGTCGCCAGCCGGTTCATGCCGAAATGATTGCGGATCTTGTCGAAAGCCTGCGCCGTCCCGGCCGTCGAAATCACGTAACCGGTGCGTGAGCCGGCCAGTCCGTAGGCCTTGGAGAAGGTGCGGGTGCGAACGACGTTCGGCAGTTCGATCAGCGAGGCGATCGACGGCAGCGCGCTTGCCGGCCCGGTCTCGCTATAGGCCTCGTCGAGTACCATCAGCGTCGTCTCGGGCAGCGCCCGGGCGAAGGCGACGATCCTGTCGGCATCCCACCAGCTTCCCATCGGATTGTCGGGATTGGCGAAATAGACGAGCGGCGCGTTCTCCCGTTTGACGGCATCGAGCAGGCCGTCGAGATCCTCGCGGTCGTTGGCGTAAGGAACGGTCACAAGCCGGCCGCCGAAGCCGGCGACGTGGAAATTGAAGGTCGGATAGGCGCCGAGCGAGGTGACGACCGGCGCGCCGGGCTCGATCACCAGCCGGACGATCTGGCCGAGCAATTCGTCGATGCCGCTGCCGATGGCGATATTGGCAGCGGGGACGCCGAGATGGTCTGCAAGCGCGTGCCGGAGAGCGAAATTCTCCGGGTCATTGTATTTCCAGATATTGCCGGCCTCCTCGCGCATCGCTGCAAACACCGAAGGAGCGGGGCCGAAGCCATTCTCATTGGCGCCGATGCGAGCCGAAACGGCAAACCCGCGCTGGCGCTCGATCGCCTCGGGACCGACGAAGGGAACAGTGGAGGGCAGGGCGCTGGCAAGAGGCGTGAAGCGCGAAAAGGCGGACATGCGAAGGCAGTTTCCCGGATATGTTGACGATCGGCGCAACAATAGGCCCGGCCACCACCGACGCAAGCAACATTATTTCTGCAACCAGCTTGTTGTCGGCCTGTTTTACGCGCGGAAGATCGGCGCCCGCCGGGCGGCGATTGCTTCCATGTTGCCGACAAGGAAATCGGTGCGGACGACGCGGCGCAGAACTTCGGGGTCCATGATATTGATGAACCGCACCCCGATGCGTTCCTTGTGACGGTAGACCTCGGCACAGCCGATCCGGTAGGCGAGGCCGAGAATGTTGAGATAATAATGTTTCGGCAGGCCGGCGGTGGTCGACACGATGAACGTGGCGCCGCCTTGGGAGATATCGATGATCTCGGCGCTTCGCATCGAGACGCCGGTGAGGCATGGACGGACGGCGACGATACGGGCTGGCCGCTTGACGCTGAACTCTTCCCAGCGCAGGTCGTAGACAGCGGATTTGACCGTGGCAAGGTGTGTGGCGCGGAGCATAGACATTCACATTCTCCGTCAGTCAGGACGCATTTGGGGTCTTCATCACAAGCATGCGGGTCTTGATCACAAGCGAGCGGTCTTGATCACGATCAAGCGGGGTCTTGATCACGATCAAGGTCACACGAATGTTTTGCACATTCGTCAAGGATAAAATTACAATTTTAACGAGTTCAAACTTTGTTCCCAAGCGGGACGCCCCGATGTTCATTATCGGGACGCGGGCTTTCAACCGGAGGTCTCGTTTTCAGCCAAGGATTCTGACGGCGAGATATCCGCCGACGGCAGTCACCCCCGTCAGCAACGTGCCCCAGGCCATGTCAATGAGGCTCATCGTGAGCGGCCAGTTGCGGAGCGTTGCGAGATTGGTGATGTCGTAAGTGCCATAGGCCGCCAGTCCCAGAATGGCACCGTGGAGAAGGGCCGTGGCGATCGAGCCCGCTGATAATGCCGGCAGCACGGCAAGCACAACCACCGCGGCGGCAAAGAACAGATAAAACAGCGCGGCGACGGCAAGATTGGGCGAGGGCAGCATCAGCGCTCCCAGCTGGTCGCGATAAAAATTGCGCGCCACCAGTCCAAGCCAGATCCCGTCGCAGACGAGAAGGGTGAGAAAGGTGCCGGCATAAGCAAACAATGCTGTTTTCATCGTTGATCTCCGAACCTGTCTTTCTACGCGGCAACGGCCGATCGGATCGCTGTCCGATCGATTTTGCTGCAATTTTTGCGAACTCTTTCAATGGCCGGGCGTTCTGCCTTGATCGATGAAGCACGGCGCGCTTCGAATGACGACAGCGAGGAGTTGAAAATGACCAACGTCAAAATCCCTTGGGAATCATGGGTCGTGGTCTGCGACGGAGCCAAGGCTCTGATCATGCAGAATGCTGGCGACGCTCAACTGATGAACCTAAAGGTGCTTGAAACCCTGACGCAGCCGAGCGCGCCGGATCGCGAGATGGGCGCCGATAAGCCAGGCCGGACCCATGCCGCAGACGGCTTGAGCGGCAGCGCTGTTGAGGAGACCAGTTGGCAGGACCAGGCCGAAGCCGGATTTTTGAAACAGGTGGCCGAAAAGCTCGATGAGCTGGTGCAGAAGAAGAACGCCCGTCGCATCGTTATCGTTGCACCGCCAAAGGCGCTCGGTACATTGCGGCCGGCGCTTCGTGCCGACACGCAAGCCGCGATCACCGCGGAGGTGGCAAAAGATTATACCAATATGCCGGTGGACGAGATCGAGCGGCATCTCGCTGCTTGAGGGTAAGCCGATCTCCCAGACATCCAAAACAAAGCGATAGGGAAAACGCGGGTTTGACGGCCCGCGTTTTCGCTTTATATCGCCGGGCTCTGCCCGGCAAACAGCGCTTCATGATCGGCAAAGAGCGCTGCCAGGCGGTCGATGACGATTCTGACCTCCGGCCGTTGCCTCTCGTCGTCATGCGCGACGATCCACATATCGTAGGTCAGCGCGTCGATGAGCGGCCCGGCGCGGACAAGCTTGCGGTCCTGATCGCCGATGAAACAGGGAAGCACGCCGCGGCCGGCGCCGCCGCGGATCAGATGAAACAGCATATGCGGCGTGTTTGTCCAACTGGTGATCCAGTAGTCCGGCTGCTCAAACGTCCATTTATCCGCCGGCGTGACGGCGGTATCGGTGCCGAGCGAGATCCAGTTGCAGTTGGACGCGTCATAATCCGCTGCCTGGTAAGCCGCATGCGCCACCTTGACCGAGCGGCGGATCGCGACGTTGCCGCTGTCGGGCCGGCTGTGGCCAACGGCGATATGCGCCTGGCGATAGGTGAAATCGACGCCGGTATCGCAGGTCTTGTAGCACATGCGGAAGCTGTCTTTCGGCGTCCAGACGCTGGCGAGATGGTCGGCGATGAAGCGCGAGGTCCAGCTGTCGGCGGCCGTCGAGACGATCGGCAGCGTCAGAACCTCGCCGCGCCAGTCGGAGATCGCCCGCGCCGCATCCTGCATCAGCCGCACGCGGTCGAGCAGTTCCTGCCCATCTTTCGCCAGCAGATAACCGGTGGGGCCGCGGCTGAACAACGATCGGCCCGTCACCCGTTCGAGCGCCAGCATGCGCCGGCCGATCGTCGGCGCGCTGAGGCCGGTGCGCGCGGCTGCCGCCGAAAGCCCGCCGCCGGTCGCGACATGGAAGAACAGCTGCAGGTCGTCCCAGTTCGCATCTTTCATGGATGAAAACCCCCTTTCCCCAGCGCCTCTACATCGGAGAGGCGTGAAGGCCTAGCTCAAGTGCTCCAGCAATAGATGGAGGATGAAGCAATGCTTCTCAACTGGATCATTCTGTTCGAGGAAGTCGAATCCCGCAGTCGCCGCATGCGCCGCGATCCCATGGCCGATCCGCTCGATGGACCGGAATGGCGCGGACTTCTCTGGATCGTTCCGATCATGGCATACCTGGCCTCGAGAAGAGGCGAGACGAGGAGATGGCGCCGCCACAAGGCGCAGCTTGGACGAAGCCTCAGGTTTCGAAGCTCAGCCGCAGCACGTGGTGCAGGAATTCCGGATTGAGCAGCATGTTGAAGCTGACCGTCACCCATTCGCCTTCGCGCTTGACCATGGTCGCGCCGATCTCGTCATGGATGCCGAGGATTTCGAGGAAGAAATGGCTCGGCATTTCCAGGTTCGGGCTGACTTCGAGCAGTGCGCCGGCAAGGGTGATCGTGCGGATCAGGCAGCGCACCTGCGTTCCGGTGCTGAGGTGGTGGCCGACGAAAATGATATTGCCGGGCCTGTCGAGCTTGAATTCCCTGTAAGCACGTTCCGGCTTGGGGTGGTCTGTGTCGAGGTGCATCTGAAAGGCCCTTTTAGCCTCCGCTTGTTCTACCACAGGATATTAGTTGAAGAATGCTGACGATTGCTGAAGAACATTGTGAAGATTGAATGCTTATGGGGGACTTGCGGGAAAATCGCACCGATTTCGGGCAGATTTGCCCCAAATTTGCTCACTCCAGCTCAATGTCAGCCATTCTTGACATGTCGGCAGCCTTCGCGCATACAAAGGCCGGTTCGAGGCACCGGCCGCTCGCGGATGAAAATCCATGGTGAAGTCCTCGCGATCATGGTCACGGCCCTTGTGCATGCTGACTGGCGGCAATGCGAGCTCCCATCTACAGTCGAAGAGCATGCCTTGCGAAGGCTCACTCCATGACGACCACCTATCCTGCCATTGACGAATTGAAGGCCCAGGCCAAACGCCTGCGCCAGGCGATGAACGATCGCGGCACCGCGCTGACCCACAGTGCCGCCTTGGAAATGATTGCCCGCCAGCACGGCGCGCGTGACTGGAATACGCTGGCGGCGCTAGCGGCAAAGGCCAATGCGGCTGCGAAGACGCCGCTCTTCGTCGGCGCGCATATTCGCGGCCGTTATCTCAATCAGCCGTTCACCGGCGAAATCCTCTCGCTCTCGGCCCTGCCGGGCGGCGATCTCCACAGGATCACCATCCATTTCGACGAAGCGGTGGATGTCGTGACCTTCGAGAGCTTTTCAGCCTTTCGCCGGCGTGTGACCGGACAGGTCGACGCCGACGGCGTCTCGCCGAGGAAAACCTCGAACGGCGTGCCGCATCTGGTGCTTGATCTCTAAATCACTTTTGATTCCCTTTGAGGCCGCCTGAATCCGGATGTTTTCTACCCGGATCGGACCTCGCCATCCCGCACGGATTTCTCCATGACCGATCTTTCCCAGGGCAATGCCTTTCTCACCGGCTGGTTGCCGGGCGTCTTCATCAGGACGGCGGCGCCGATCGTCGCGATCACCACGCTCAACGGCCTCTTCACCGTCGTCGACGCCTATTTTCTCGGCGCCTATGTCGGCCCTGACGCGCTCTCCGCCGTCAGCCTGATTTTCCCGGGTCTGATGCTTCTGATCGCCCTGCAATCGCTCGTTTCGAACGGCATGGCGAGCATCCTCGCGCGCCGGCTCGGGGCCGGCGATCGCCGGGGCGCGGGCAGGGTATTTGCCGGCGCCCATATGCTGGCGCTGGCCGTCACCCTCATCCTCAACATGCTCTACTGGACCCTGGGCCGCCAGATCATCGACGCCGGTGCCGGTACGGCCGCGGTGGCCGAGGGTGCCATGCTGTTCATGGGCGCGATGATAGCCTTTGCGCCGGTGAGCTTCTTCCTGTCGCTGCATCTCGACGGATTGCGCTGCGAAGGCAAGATCGGTTTCATGACGCTGGTGACGCTGTCAGCCTCGCTGCTCAACATCCTCGCCAACTGGCTATTCATGGCGGTGATGCATTGGGGCGTGCTCGGTTCGGCCGCCGGCTCCATCGCCTCGCAATTCGTCTGTCTCGCCGCCGTGCTCGCCTATCGTTGGCGCCGGCCGGCGGCACTCAGGCCTTCTCGAGGTTTCGCGCTTGCCGAATGGCGCGGCATCGTCGCCTTCGGCGCGCCGATGAGCCTCGGCTTCATCGGCATATCGCTGGCATCCGCCGCCATTCTCGTCAATATCTCGCTCTGGAGCGTGGCAGATCATGTCGCGACGGTCGCCGCTTACGGCATCATCACCCGGATCATGACCTTCACCTATCTGCCGCTGCTTGGTCTCAGCATCGCCCTGCAGACGATTGCCGGCAACAATCACGGCGCTGGCCTCGGGCTTCGTGTCGGCCGCAGCCTGCAGATCGCCATGCTTTCGGCACTCGTCTATTGCAGCCTGGTCGAGATCGCCGTCGAACTGCTGGCCGGCCGTCTCGGCGCCATCTTCGTCACTGACCCCGCCATTGTCGCCGAGGTCAGGCGAATTCTGCCCTGGACGATCGGCGCCTATTTCCTCTTCGGGCAGATGCTGATCCTGTCTTCCTATTTCCAGTCCATCGGCGATGCACCGCGCGCGGCGATTTTCGGACTGTCGCGGCCCTATCTCTTCACCCTGCCGCTCACCTTCCTGCTGCCCTTCGTCTTCGGCGAGCAAGGGATCTGGATGGTGCCGGTCTTTGCCGAGGCAGGCATGTCCATTCTTGCCTTCCTGGTGCTGTCGCAGAATGCCAGGCACCGCGGCTGGCGCTACGGACTTCTGCCCGCCTGAGTCGTAATAGCCGCGCGGGGAGCGCGGCTATTGGCCGATCCCGTCTATTCCTTGCCCGCCGAAGCGGCCGATGTCGCGGCTTCCGCCTCGTTCAGCGCCTCGGCGCATTCCTGGCAGCAAACCTCGACAGTCTTGCCGCCGAGCTTGACGGTGATGGTCTCTGCGCCGAGTTCACAGTCGCAGGCAGCGCATGTCGTCTTCTTCATAGGATGATCCTCCGGTTGATCGTCCCCGGATCGGGACAGTCTCATAAGATCATCGAAGACCGCATCGCCGCTGTCGAAATCTTTAGCGATCGATGTGGGACTTACTTGCGCCGCAACCGCGCCGAGCGCTGGAATTCGGCTGGCGTCTGCCCGAAGGACTGCTTGAAGGACGCGCTGAAATGGCTGTGGCTTGAGAAACCGAGATCGAGGCCAAGCGCCGTCAGATCTTCATACTGGCCGAGCAGATCGAGTGCGCGGGCGAGCCTGAGCCGCAGCTGATAGCGGTAAAGCGGCGTCGCCTCGACCTGCTGGAAGACCTGGGTGAGATAAACAGGCGAGACGCCGACTTCGGCGGCGATTTCCGAAAGTGTCCAGCGCCGGGCGAGATCGGAGGAAAGCACAGCTTTGCCCGGTCGACGAGTTTCTGCCGGCCGGCGCTGGCGCCCGCCGCATGCGATGTGCGCTCGCCGAGCGAGCGGCGCACCAGCGTCAGCGCCAATGTTTCCGCCTCCAGCGTCTCGGCGACGTTGCGGCGGAGACCATGACGCAGAAGCGCGACCAGTGCCTGCGCGCGCGGATCGATCCGCCGGCGCTGGCGACGGAATGAAAAGGCTGCACCCCGCTGCACCTGGTCCTTCGGCGCGAGCTCTTCGAGCATGGTCTCATCGATCGCGAGATCGACGCAGGCGTCGCCTCCTTCGATCGGATGGCTGATCCTATAACCCTGGTCGGCATTGAAGAACAGCATCTGATTGGCCTCGGCCACCGTATCATTGCGGCCGACATGCCGCATGAAGACGCCGCGATAGGGATAGACGAGGCTCGTCTTGTGAGCGCATTCCTCGTCGCCCTTATGGCGGCAGCCGCCATCGCAGACGATGTCACGAATGGCGACGGTCTTCGTTTGCAGGAGCAGCGCTGTTGAAAACTGCGACATCTTATATTCCCAGCCGGACAGGCCGCCGACGAGGCGACCCGCGGCACAGTATCACAACTGTTGCCTGTGTTCAGTAGCGACTATAGACGTGAACGTCGCTTTCCGTCTGCCCCCTGGAAAGGCCGATATCCTTCAACTGATCGTCGGAAAGTTCCATCAGCGCATTGCGGTTGCGCCGTTCGCCGATCTTGCGTGCGAGCCAGCGGACGGCCGTGATTGCCGCAGGCAACAGGCCGGGCCTGTGACGCGAGGAATGGACGTTGCGGCCTGCTATGGAAATATTCGAGCTATGCATGATGATCCTCCATCCTTGTTGGATGGAGGCAGTGAACCATCAGCGGCGGCTCGGCGCTGTCAGATTATTTAGCGATCTGAGGCAGTCCTCACGCCTTGATCAGCCACTCGTGCTCGACGGCATTGTGGAATTTCCAGATCCGTTTCGGCCCGGCCATGACGTTGAGGTAGTAGAGATCGTAGCCATGCGTTGCCGCGCAAGGATGGTAGCCCTTTGGCACCAGCGTCACGTCGCCGTCCTCGATCGCCATCGCTTCGTCGAGCGAGCGGTCGTCGGTGTAGACGCGTTGGAAACCGAAGCCCTGCGGCGGGTTGAGGCGATGGTAATAGGTCTCTTCCAGGAAGCTCTCGTTCGGCAGATCGTCCCGGTCGTGCTTGTGCGGCGGATAGGAGGAGGTGTGTCCACCCGGCGTGATCACCTCGACGACGAGCAGCGAATGCGCCGAGCTGTCGTCCTCCGGCATGATATTGTTGACGTAGCGCACATTCGTACCCTTGCCGCGCGTCACCTGCGGATGCGTGCCGGGCGGGATTTCTTTCGCCTGATAGGTGCCGCCGCCGGGCGCCGAGCAGACGGCGAGTTCCAGATCGGTCTCCGCCGTCACCGACCATGTCGATCCCATCGGGATGTAAAGCGCATGCGGCGCGCCTTCGAACGGGGTCATGCGGCCGCCGAGCGTGCCGAAATCCTTGGTTCCGGCCGATGCCTTGCCCTTGCCGGTGACCCAGACGAGGCAGACTTCCCGGTCGCCGGTCTCTCCCGAAACCGTCTCGCCCGGCTTTAGCCGGTGCAGATCGAAGCCGACATAGGTCCAGCCGGCATTCTCAGGGGTGACATGCGTGACGCGGCCATGCGTGCCCGATGGTTTCACCTTGAGGTTTGGCATTGGTGGTTCTCCTCGTACGTTAAAAACTCCCCGCCCCAAACCCCTCCCCACAAGGGGGAGGGACTTAATCTGCGGCGCTGTCTCGCCCTCTTGCGGCGTTCCTTTTGCAAGTGGCGCAGTCTGGAGCGGGGCGGTGCCTCAAGTTAAGTCCCTCCCCCTTGTGGGGAGGGGTTGGTGAGGGGTTTTCTTTTCCGTTATCGCTTAGGGAAACCTTCGGTCTCCACCGTGTAACCGGCAGCCGTCATCACCCGCATCAATTCGGCATGGCCGATCTCGGCCATCTTCTGCGGCGGCGCCTTGCGCGGATCCTGCTCGGCTTCGACGACGAACCAGCCTTCATAGCCGTGGTCGGCCAACCGCTGGACGATGGCGCCGAAATCGAGCGAGCCGTCGCCCGGCACGGTGAAGGCGCCGAGCGCCACTGCGTCGAGGAAGGACTGCCGGCTGCGGTCCAGCCCGTCGATGACCGACTTGCGGATATCCTTGACGTGAACATGGTTGATGCGGGCGTGGTGATGGTCGATGGCGCGCAACACGTCGCCGCCCGCAAAGGCGAGATGGCCGGCATCGAGCAGCAGCGGAATGCCTTCGCCCGAAGAACGCATGAAGGCGTCGAGTTCCGGCTCGGTTTCGACAACGGCTGCCATATGATGGTGATAGGAGAGCGGCATGCCCTGTTCGGCGCACCATTCGCCGAAATCCGTGACGCGGCGTGCATAGGCCTTCATCTCGTCGTCGGCAAGGCGCGGCTTGGTCGCGAGCGGTTTGGAGCGGTCGCCCTGGATCGAGCGGCCGACTTCGCCGTAAACGATGCAGGGCGCATTGACCGCCTTGAACAATTCGATCATCGGCGCGATGCGGTCTTTGTTGGCGGCAAGCTCCTCATTGACCAGTGTGCCGGAGAACCAGCCGCCGCACAGCGTCACATCCGCGGCGCGCAGAATGGGCAGCATTTCCTCGGGATTGCTTGGGAAACGGCGGCCCTGTTCCATGCCGGTGAAACCGGCGCCGCGCGATTGCCGCAGGCATTCCTCGAGGGACACGTCGTCGCTGAGTTCAGGAAGATCGTCGTTCCACCAAGCGATGGGCGACATGCCAAGTTTGGCCTTCATCTATAGTCTCCTTAAAAATAGTGCGGAGGAGTGGGCGCTCCTCCGGAAAATGATGGCAATCGAATCAGCCGATGCGCTGGGAAGCGCGCGCTTCGACATAGCCCTTGCGCGCCTTGTTGACCTCTTCGCGCGGGCTGACCTCCGGCACCGCGACATCCCACCAGTGGCCGCCGGCCTCGGTGGTGATCAAGGGATCGGTGTCGATGAGGAAGACCGAGGTGCGATCGTTCTTCTTTGAGTCGGCGATCGCCTGCTCGAGTTCGGCGATAGAGGCGACCTTGACGGCGATGGCGCCCATGCTTTCGGCATGTGCGCGGAAATCGATCTCCGGCATCACCTCGTGATAGGAGTCCTTGAGCAGGTTGTTGAAGTTGGCGCCCCCGGTTCCCATCTGCAATCGGTTGATGCAGCCATAGCCGCGATTGTCGAGCACGACGATGTTGAGCTTGAGGCCAAGCATGACCGAGGTGGCGATCTCGGAATTCATCATCATGTAGGAACCGTCTCCAACCATGACGACGACATCGCGTTCGGGATGCGCCATCTTGGCGCCGAGCCCGCCGGCAATCTCGTAGCCCATGCAGGAAAAGCCATATTCCATGTGATAGCTGCCCGGCGCCGTCGCCGGCCAGAGCTTGTGCAATTCGCCGGGAAGACCACCGGCGGCGCAAAGCACCGTCGTATTGTCGCCGCCGATCGAACGCGCCACTGCGCCGATCACCTGCGCATCGGAGGGCAGGGCGGCATTGGTCGTCGCCATCGCCTTGGCGGCCGCCTCCATCCAGACCTTCTTCTCCGCAGTTGCCTTTTCGGCAAGTGCCGCCGGTGCCTTCCAGCCGGAAAGCCCTGATGAAAGCGCCTTCAGCCCTTCGCGGGCATCGGCGACCAGCGGATGACTGTCATGCTTCACCGCGTCATAAGCGGCGATATTGAGCCCAACCATCCTGAGGCTGTCGTTCTTGAACAGCGCCCAGGACCCGGTGGTGAAATCCTGGCAGCGCGTGCCGACGGCGATGACGAGATCCGTCTCCTCCGCAATCGCATTCGCCGCCGACGTGCCGGTGACGCCGACCGAGCCGATCGCCAGCGGATGGGTCTCGTTGATCGACGATTTGCCGGCCTGAGTGACGACGACCGGAATAGCGTGAGCCTCGGCAAAAGCAGCAAGCTCCTTCGTCGCCTGCGAATAAAGCACACCGCCGCCGGCAACGATTACCGGCTTCTGCGACGCCTTGATCAGCGCGATGGCATTGGCCAGCTCGTCCGCATCCGGCTGCGGCCGGCGGGTCGCCCAGACTTTTTCATCGAACAGGCTTTCCGGATAATCATAGGCCTCAGCCTGGACGTCCTGGCAGAGCGACAAGGTCACCGGGCCGCAATCCAGCGGATCGGTCAGCACCTGCATGGCGCGCTTCAGCGCCGAAATGATCTGTTCAGGCCGGGTGATGCGGTCGAAATAGCGCGAAACCGGGCGGAAGGCGTCATTGGCCGAAACCGTGCCATCGCCGAAATCCTCAATCTGCTGCAGCACCGGATCCGGCGCGCGGTTGGCGAAGACGTCGCCCGGCAGGAAGAGAACGGGAATACGGTTGACATGCGCGACGCCGGCAGCCGTCACCATGTTCAGCGCGCCGGGGCCGATCGACGTCGTGCAGGCCATGAAGCGGCTGCGGAAATTCGCCTTGGCATAGGCGATGGCGGCATGCGCCATGCCTTGCTCGTTGTGGGCGCGATAGGTCGTCAGTTCGCCGCGCACCTGGTAGAGTGCCTCGCCGATGCCGGCGACGTTGCCATGACCGAAGATCGCCCAGACGCCGCCGAAGATTGGCACCTTCTTGCCGTCGACAACAGTCATCTGCTTTTTGAGGAAATGCGCGACGGCCTGCGCCATCGTCAACCGTATCGTCTTGCCCATCGGGGCCTCCCGGACTTTTGACATTCTGTCTTTTCCCCTCCCCAACCCCTCCCCACAAGGGGCAGGGATTTAATTTGCGGCGCTTCCTCAGGCAAATTTCAGCGTCTCTTCCTATAGGAGGGCGCTGTCTGACATCGAGCGGTGCTCCGCGTAAGTCCCTCCCCCTGTGGGGAGGGGTTGGGGAGGGGTCTTTTTCCTATTTCCTACTGACGGCCGCGCGTCTTCAGCCACGCCTCTGTCAGTTGCCGGAAGCGGCCGGCCATATCGGCGATCGCTTCCTCGTCGTTCATTGCGCCCGAAAGCCAGGCGCGCGCCGCATCGGCAAAGATCGTCCGGCCGACGGCAAAGCCCTTCACCGAAGGGGCCGCCAGCGTCGCCTCGAAGCAGGAGATCAGCTCCTCGGCGGGCGCTTCGAGCCCCAAGAGCACGATACCCCGGCACCATGGATCATTTTTGGCGATCACCGCATCGATCTTCTTCCAAGCTTCGCTCGATGCCTGCGGCTCGAGTTTCCACCAGTCCGGCTTGATGCCGAGCGCATAGAGTTCTTCGAGCGCGGTCGCGATCGTATCGTCGGTCAGCGGTCCGTTCTTGCCGGCGATGATCTCCACCAGCAGCTCGCGCCCGACCTTGCGTGCGGCTTCGAACAGCGTGCGCAGCTTCTCCTGCTGCTCGCTCTTCAATTCGGCCGGATCGTCGGGATGATAGAAGCACAGGCACTTGATGCAATGGCCGAGCGGCCATTCGACAAGCTGGGAGCCGATATCCTGGCTGAATTCGAAGCGCAGTGGCTTCGAGCCGGGCAGCTCCACCGGCCGGCCGATCCAGGAGAAATTCTTCGTCGCCGCATCGAAGAAGGCGTCGCGGCCGAAACGTTCGTCGATCAGCATGCCGTAACCGTCGCGGCCGTCCGAAACCCGCGCTGCCGCCGAGACCGCCAGCCGCTTGAAGGCGACGATCTTCTCATGGCCGACGCCGAGCTCGTCGGCGACGCTGACGAGCTGCGAACGGTGGTCGATCGCCAGCGCCATCAGCAGCGGAATTTCGCCGCGCCGGGTCGATGCCCAATGAATATGGTTGATCGCCTCATCCTTGCGCAGCGCCCGATGTTTGCTGCCGGTCTTCAGGAAGTAGTCGAGTTCCGCCCAGGTCGGATATTCCGGCGAGCAGAGCAGGCGGGAGACGGCGAAGGCGCCGCAGGCATTGGCCCAGGTGGCGCAGGTCTGCAGCGGCTCGTCGCGCAGGAAACCGCGCAGGAAGCCGGACATGAAGGCATCGCCGGCGCCGAGCACGTTGAAGACTTCGATCGGGAAACCCTGGCCGACGATGCCGGCTTCTAGATCGTCGGCGATCGGCCCGTCATAGACGATGCAGCCCATGGCGCCGCGCTTCAGCACGATCGTCGCCGGCGTCAGGCGGCGAATCTCCGTCAGCGCGCCGAGCACGTCATCGGCGCCGGAAGCGATCAGGATTTCCTCTTCGGTGCCGACGATGAGATCGCAATCCGGCAACGTCTCCTTCATCTTCGAGGAAACGCGGTCGGATTTCACGTAGCGTTCGAAGCCTTCGGCATGGCCGGCAAGACCCCAGAGGTTCGGCCGATAGTCGATGTCGAAGATCACCTTGCGGCCGTTCGCCTTGGCGATGCGGATCGCCTTGCGCTGCGCGGCCTCGGTATTCGGCCGGGAGAAATGCGTGCCGGACACCAGGACAGCGCGCGACGACTTGATGAAATTCTCGTCGATATCGCCTTCGTCGAGCGCCATGTCGGCGCAGTCGGAGCGATAGAAGATCATCGGCGACACGCCCTCGGCCTCGACCGCAAGCAACACCAGCGCCGTCAGCCGCTCTTTGTCGGTGATTATGCCGTCGGTCGCGACACCTTCGCGCGCCGCTTGCTCTCGGATGAAGCGTCCCATCTGCTCGTCGCCGACGCGGGTGATGAGGCCAGATTTGAGACCGAGCCGCGCCGTGCCGATGGCGATATTGGACGGGCAGCCGCCGACCGATTTGGCGAAGGTGCCGATATCCTCCAGTCGTGACCCGATCTGCTGGCCGTAAAGATCGACCGAGGAACGGCCGATAGTGATTACATCAAGCGCCGGCTCCGGCTGTGAACCCGGATTCGATTGTACCATGATGTCCTCCCGCTAGATTTTGCGCGGCTTCCAGTGCCTGCGAATTTCAATAATGAAACATCGGTTCCGATATTTTGTCAATTCGGAATGTTTATTCCATTTTGGCTTTCCCAGCTTTTGCATGCTGACGCTTGCGCCGCCGCTCGGCGATGGCGACCGGCAGCGCCATGGTGAGCGCCATCGAGGCCGACAGCGAGCGGAAGCCGGCGAAATCGGCCTCGGCCACCTCGAACCAGTGCGTGGCGCAGGCGGCAAGCGGCGAGAAGGCCGAGTCGGTGATGGCGATGACGGGGACGCCGCGGTCGGCGAGTTCCTGGCTCTGGTTGAGGCTGTCGGCCGCATAGGGCGAGAAGCTCGCGGCGATCGCCGCATCCTTCGGTGTTGCGAACTGCACCATTTCAGGGTCGACGCCGTTCGGCGAGGCGACGATCTGGTGGCGGATATTGAGCTTGGAAAAAGCGTAGGTCATGTGCGCCGTCAGCGGGTAGGAGCGCCGTTTGGCGATCAGATAGATCGTCTCGGCGGCGGCAAGGATATCCACGGCTTTGGTGAATGTGTCGCTCTGTACCGTCGCCGCCAGCCGATTGACCGACTGGCTGGCCGCGGCAATGAAGCCGGACAGCAGATTGGCGTCCTCGTCGTCGCCGCTCGCCTGCTCCAGCGTGACGAGCCGCTCTTCATAGCTCAGCGTCCGTTCGCGCAATCTTTCACGGAAGATGCTCTGCAGGTCGGAAAAACCTTCGTAGCCCAGATGATGCGCCAGACGCACCAGCGTCGAAGGTTGGACCTCGGAGGCGGCCGCGATGCTCGCCGTCGTGCCGAAGGCGATCTCGTCGGGATTGCCGAGCGCGAAGGCGGCAACCTGCGCCAGCCGCTTCGGCATGCTCGCCTTGCGCTCGATGATGGTGCTGCGCAGGCTTTCGAAATCGCGCGGCACACGTGCGTGCCTCTGGGGGTCATTATCCATGCTTGCAGCTCACGAGATGAAACAAATATTCCATATTGTCGAGCATAAACGATTTCAAACGGCACGCCTAATTGTTTTTAATCGCCTGTAATTCAAGGCCTTTAGACAATCCTCCCGAAAAATGGTGCCGGTGACTGTGGATGGGTCTCTTGTCAAAATGATCCAAATATTCCAAAAATCCGCGCGCAGCTCTGGAGGAGACGGAAATGAAGCCACTCGGCATTGGTTTGATCGGCACCGGCTATATGGGCAAGTGCCACGCGCTGGCATGGAATGCGGTGAAGACGGTGTTCGGCGATGTCGAGCGTCCGCGTCTCGTGCATCTGGCCGAAGCCAATGCCGGGCTTGCTGAGGCGCGGGCCGGTGAGTTCGGGTTCGAGAAGGCGACGGCTGACTGGCGGGCGCTGATCGCCGACCCCGAGGTCGATGTCGTCTCGGTCACCACACCCAATCAGTTCCATGCCGAGATGGCCATTGCAGCGCTTGAAGCCGGCAAACACGTCTGGTGTGAAAAGCCGATGGCGCCGGCCTATAGCGATGCCGAGCGTATGCTGGAAACGGCGAAACGATCAGGCAAGGTTGCCGCCCTTGGCTACAATTACATCCAGAATCCCGTCATGCGGCACATCAAGACGCTTATCGGCGAGGGCGCCATCGGCACGGTCAATCATATCCGCGTCGAGATGGACGAGGATTTCATGGCCGATCCCGATGTCTTCTTCTATTGGAAGAGCGAGCTTTCCGCCGGCTACGGCGCGCTCGACGATTTTGCCGTGCACCCGCTGTCGCTGCTCTGGTATCTCTTCGGCCATGTCGAGGCCGTCATTACCGATATGGTAAAGCCCTATGCCGACCGCCCGCAGAGCGAGGGTGGTCGGCGTGACGTCGAAAATCACGATGCCGCCAATGTGCTGATGCGGCTTGGCGGCGGCATCTCCGCCGTGTTGATGGCCAACCGCGCCGCCTGGGGCCGCAAGGGCCGCATCGCCCTGCAGATTTATGGTTCAAAAGGTTCGATCGTCTATGACCAGGAGCGGATGAACGAATTCGAGCTCTATCAGGCCGAGGGTCGCGGCTCCGAACAGGGCTTTCGCAAGATACTGGCGGCGCCAGCCCATCGGCCTTATGATCGCTTTATCCCGGCGCCCGGCCACGGCCTCGGCTTCAACGATCTGAAGATCATCGAATGCCGCGAGCTGATCCGGGCAATATCGGGCGAGCCGTCGTCGATCGTGACATTTGAAGACGGTCTCAGGATAGAGAAGTCGGTGCATGCCATGGCACAGTCATTCCACGAGCGTCGCTGGATCGAGATCGGCTGAAGGTAAGAAGCCGCTTTCCGTTGACGGCGCATAGGGCAGGGGATAGGCCTTGGCATGAGTGTCGGGCCTAGTTTCAGGAGTGAGATCGTGACGGATAGACTGGTGATCATCGGCGCGGGGCAGGCCGGTTTCGCAATGGCGGCAAAGCTGCGTGCCTTGAAGGACACGCGCCCGATCACCCTTATCGGCGCCGAAGACGTCGCGCCCTATCAGCGCCCGCCGCTTTCGAAGAAATACCTGCTCGGCGAAATGGCCTTCGACCGTTTGCTGTTCCGCGACGAGCACTGGTATGGCGATAATGACGTCGACCTTCGCCTTTCCACATGGGCCGAGCAGATCAAACCGGACAGCAAGCAGGTTCTGCTGCAGGACGGCTCCGTTCTCGACTACGGCACGCTGGCGCTCGCCACCGGCTCGACTCCACGCCGGCTGCCGGCCGCAATCGGCGGCGATCTCGAAGGTGTCTATGTCGCCCGCGACAAGCGCGATGCCGATCTGCTCGCCGAGGAGATGCGCCCCGGTCGCCGCGTCCTCATCATCGGTGGCGGTTATATCGGCTTGGAGGCGGCAGCCGTCGCCCGCCATCGCGGCCTTGAGGTCACCGTCATCGAGATGGCCGACCGCATCCTGCAGCGGGTCGCGGCGAAGGAGACCGCCGACATCATGCGCGGGATCCATCAGTCCCACGACGTGGTGATCCGCGAGAAGACCGGGCTCAAGCATCTGGTCGGCAAGGATGGGCGCGTTACCGGCGCCGCACTGTCCGACGGATCGGTTATCGACATCGACTTTGCCGTCGTCGGCATTGGCGTCGTGCCGAATGACCAGCTCGCCAAGGAAGCCGGCCTCGAAGTCGCCAACGGTATTGTCGTCGACGAATACGCCCGCACCTCCGATCCGGCGATCTATGCCGCCGGCGATTGCGCGGCGCTTCCCTGGCAGGGGGGCCGCATCCGGCTCGAATCGGTGCAGAATGCCGTCGACCAGGCCGAAGCGGCGGCAGCGGTCATTGCCGGTGGCAGCGAGCCCTATGATCCGAAGCCATGGTTCTGGTCCGACCAGTATGATGTCAAGCTGCAGATCGCCGGCTTCAATCTCGGTTATGACGAAACGCTGCTGCGCCCCGGCGCTCGCGAAGGCGCCCATTCCATCTGGTACTTCCGGGAAGGCCTGCTGATCGCCGTCGATGCCATCAACGACGCCAAAGCCTATGTGACCGGAAAAAAGCTGCTGGAATCCGGGACTAACCCCGACAGATCGATTCTCGCCGACCCCTCTACCGATCTCAAGCGCCTGCTCGGGTGAGTCGGGAGCCCATTCCGCAAGGAATGGCCCCTGCGGGGACGCCGTGTTGGGATCGCCGCTCCTATCGGACGCTGGACGGCAAAGCTCAGCTTCGTCGTCGAAGAACGAAGCGCGATCAAATTTCCCCGATCACGCCTGCAAATGCGGTCTGTTTACGCAACCGTCCGAAATGCCAGCCACTGCATTTCTTCTGGTGAAACCTGAAAAAACCCTTGCATTCACAGACCGGTCACCATAGTTAGGCCGCACCGGAGAGGTGGCCGAGTGGTCGAAGGCGCTCCCCTGCTAAGGGAGTATACGTCAAAAGCGTATCGTGGGTTCGAATCCCATCTTCTCCGCCACTTTGATTTTTCCCAGCTCAGTTCAATCCTTATCGTGCGGCAGAGAATAACCTGCGCTTAGGCGGTTATGTCTCGTGGTCGCTGGACGGTCATGCGCCACGGCGCGTAATGAGAAAATCGCTTCGCCTCGAATGGGAGAATCGCCAGCAGGGAATCACTCGCCGCTCCCATGCCCCCCGGCAGGCAGCGAAACCGGATCTGTGCATGTCCGGTTACGCTTGCAGCAGTGGTGATATCCCTTCAGCATCCGGATTTCGTCAAGAAAGCGTCGAAAATGTGCGGCGCAGCCGATGTCCAGTTCACTGTCGCTCCCACTTAAGCCGCCGCAAAATCAGGGTTTTCTTAACAAAGCATAAAGGAAATCGAGGCCGGCTGCCCCACTTGTGTCCTTTGAGCAACAGAAAGTCGGGAAGGCTCCCTCAAACCCCCCATCCGAGTAAGTTGGTGATTGCGTGACGGCTTCCGTCTTGTATTTTCAGCGTCGGAAGCCAGGGCGACTGATCGTCCACTTCTTGCAACACGGGAATGGGGCAGGGAACGCTGCTCAGCGAAAGATCCCAAACCCGATCGAAACTTTGAATTGGAGGTCATTTATGAACATCAAGAGCCTTCTTCTCGGCTCCGCTGCTGCTCTCGCAGTAGTTTCCGGTGCTCAGGCTGCTGACGCTATCGTTGCTGCCGAGCCGGAACCGGTTGAATACGTCCGCGTCTGCGACGCTTACGGCACCGGCTATTTCTACATCCCGGGCACCGAAACCTGCCTCAAGATCGAAGGCTACATCCGTTTCCAGGTCGACGT
>NZ_JACIAO010000020.1:0-49505 GCF_014194045.1 Rhizobium sp. BK456 | reverse complement strand
CAACAAGGACGAGGAGGCGCCGATCTTCCAGGTCGCCGACTACGGCCTCGTCGCCGATCTGTTCGAAGCCCTGCCGGAACTGGAAAAGGCGCTCTGAATAGAGCGGCGGCATTAGAGCCGCTCCTCATGATGGATGGGGTCAGCCCGGGTTTCGCTCGGATGATTTTCCCCGAAGCACGGTCATCTGTTCGTGCTGCACCTCGTTCGCATCATTCAGTACCGCGCGCCAAAGCCTGTTGCCGAGCCGAAGCGACACCCGTTTGGTACCCTCGTGTTCAGCCGTGCCGATTTCCACGGTGCTGATGAGTGAGCCATGTCGCATGTGACGGCGGAGATCGGCCAGGGACAGCCCGAACCGTTCCGCGAGTTCGGATGAGTCCAGGATAAAATCCCCATTCGGATCGCGCTCGATCAACACCGGCTCATTCCTCCCTCTGCTTGACAATCCACGACCAAAGTTCAGGCCACCGCCGAGATCGGAGCGCTGTCGTTCGGCAGCAGCCGCGCCACTGCGCTGAGGAGATCGGTCTGCGATATCAGGCCGAGAATCCGGTAATCGTCATCGACAATGATGACGGCATGCGTGCGCCCGTCCGTCAGAATGGGAAGCAGCGACAGGGCCGGGTCCGAAGGCCTTGCCACCGCCGGTTTTGAAATTGCGCCGGCGATCGTATCGATGCTGGTCGACAATTCCCGCAAGCCGACGCTGCCGATCAGGCGGCCCTCCGGGTCCTTTACCGGCAGCGTGCGGATATTGTGCTTCAAAAGCAGGTGCCGTGCGGCATCCGGTTCCGCAGCTTCGCCGACGGCGATCACGTCGCGCGACATGATATCGGCGCAGCTGATCTTGCCGTTTGAGCGGATTGCCGCCTGCAGCTCGACCTGCTGCAGCAGCCGGCCGAGATCGGCGCGATCGATATCGAAGGTTTCGTCGAGCGCTGCAAGGGCCGCATCGACATCCTCCTCACGAAAACCCACCCGCACGGCGGACGGCAGGTCGATCGTGCGATGGGTGTTCTCAGCGGGTTTTGGAACGACATGCGGATAGTTCCGCCGGGAAAGCTTGTGGAACAGCAGGCCGAGACCGACAAGAAGGCAGGAATTCAGGGCGACCGGCACGAAGGGAAAGAGGAAACCCCAGCCGGCGACGACGGGGCCGCCGAGAACGGCGGTCAGCGCCGCAGCACCTCCCGGCGGATGAAGGCAGCGCGTGAAAGACATGGCGCCGATAGCAAGCGACACGCCGACGCCGGTCGCGATGATCGGATCGCGGATGAAATAGGCGGCAATGATTCCCATCAGGGCGGAAATGGTATTGCCGCCGATGATCGACCACGGCTGCGCAAGCGGGCTCGCGGGCACCGCGAAAAGAAGCACCGCCGATGCCCCCATCGGCGCGACGATCAGGGGAAGGTGCGGCCCCTGCCCGAAGAGATAGCCGCTGATGACGCCGGTAAGGCCGATGGCCAGCAAAGCGCCGAGACATGCGATCAGCCGCTCGCGTAAGGTCGCGCCGGCCAGAATCGGTGAAAACAGACGGAAGCGACGGAAGCGGCTCGGTCCCACCTTCGGGGAAACGGGGTGCTGCATGACAAGACCAATGTTGAGCGAGGATTATCTGGCGGACTGAGGGAAGGCATGAAGGCTAGTTTGTGGCAAGCCTGATATCCCTGCCTTTTGTCGCGCTGAGGACTTCGTGGAAGGCGTTAAAGGCGCTGGGGCGATCGTTCTTGCGGTAGACCAGCAGCGTCTCGACAGGTCCCAGTTGATGGGTCTGGACGGATGTCGGCCAGGGCATGAGGTCGAGAACGGATCTCGGTATGACGCCGGCGGTGTTGCCGGTCGCGACGCTCGCCAGTATCGCATGGTAGGAGCCATGCTCGCTCGTCGGCATGGCGGTCGATTTGCGCGCCCAGTTTTCGGCGATCCGGCGATAGGTGCAGCCAGGCTCCAAAGCGGCAATCGACCCGACACGCAGGTCGGCAGCGGATTTGACGGCGGGATGCCCTGATGGCAGCACGATCAACAGGTCCTCGACAAAGACCGGTTCCATCGCCAGCGCCTTGAGCTCGGCCTCGAAACTCAACTCTTCCCCGCGCATCGCCTTCGGCGGGCGGGCAATCAGCGCACAATCCAGTGCATCGGCCACGACGGCGCGGGCGAGATCGCGGGATGCGCCCATCGTCAGATGAAGCGACACATCAGGCCACATCCGGTTGAATTGCGTCAGCACCGCGGGCAGCCGGCTCGCCGCCGTGCTTTCCATGGTGCCGACGCGCAATGTTCCCGACGGGGCGAGAGGCCGCACGGCCTGGCGCGCTTCGAGTGCAAGCGCCATCAGCCGGTTGGCGTAGGCCAGGAACGTCTGCCCCTCCCGCGTCAACGTCATCTTCTTGCCGTCACGGCTGAACAGGGAAACACCGAGATCGTCCTCCAGCTGCCGGATGCGCGTCGTCACATTCGACGGCACCCGACCGACCGCCTTGGCAGCCTTGGTAACGCTGCGATCGCCGGCGACCGCGCGGAATATTTCGAGCGACGAAAGGTCCAATGAAAGATCTCGTTTCCAGAATTATGGAGAAAGATAATTCTCCATACAAAAATCATCGCCGCCACTCAAGTCGTATTGCGATATAATTTGCCGGCGCAAGCGAAGAGGGAACAGTTGCCGAAAAAAACAACGCGGCGCCGAGGAAATAGCCACGGGCGGCCGATATTGCCGCCACTTGGCGGGAATTGCGGTGTTTGCAGCTGGCACGGGGTTTGCATCGGCAATTCCATCTGCAGATCGATCGGCGACGACCCCATGGCGCATCTTGTCTTGACCTGTCTTCTTCTCAGCATCGCTTCCGGCCTGAGCATGCGACGCTTTCTCCTGCCCTATCTCCCGGGAGGCGATCTCGCCGAGAAGTCCGCGCCCGTGACGATCGTCGCAAGCGCCGTTTTTCTGGGGGCGCTGGCCTTTACCGTCTCCGATCAGAATCTCTGGGCGACATCCGCCATCCTGTCGCTCGGCCTGCTGCTGGCAGCCATGTTCGACGATGCCCGACCCAAACTGACGATCGCCCTCTCCGCCATCAGCCTGGCGGTCTATCTCGGCTTTCGTTCGATCAACTGAGCCATTCGGTTTTTCCAGGCGACGATCGAATACTCGCCTATTTGGCGATATCGAAGCCTCTGTCGAGATGCTGCATCCAAAGACGAAAATCATTCGTGAGCAGCGCCACATCATACCGCCACTCCGCCCGCAAAAGCTCCCAGCGGCCTGCGTCTCCACTATCAAGCAAGGCATGAACCCTCTGCCTGAGATTTTCAAACGCCTCATCGGCGGGATAAAGCAGGGCGGTGCAATACGGGATGCCATCGGATTTCCATGAAGCTCACTCCTCAACGATCGGCGCTCTTTGAATATATCGTATTACGATATACATTGACAGCCATGAACGCGCCGCGATACAGTCAAGCAATTTTCACCCAGCGCGGGAAAACAATCTCTATTGAAGAATGATATTTCATTGTTATTCTTCACTGAGGAATAAATCCGCTGATGGGATCAGGGGCCCATCTAACGAGAAGAAACGTTCCGTGAGCGGCGACAGCAGCAACTTTCACGGCCTGCTTTTCGATCTCATGAACGCCTCCAAGCATGCGGAGTTGAACAATGACCATGGAGAGCAAACAGGCCGGCAAGATCTGGTCTGAATGGTACGCCTGGCATCCGGTCTTGCCGATCGACGACACCGTGTTCTGGCTCGAGACCGTCTACCGGCGGCAATCCCCGGACGGTCTTTGGCAATACCGCTCGTTCCGCCCCGAATCCGAACGCCGGCAGGCTCAGGCCTCCACGCCCGTCTATCCCGGCGCTTGAATCCGACCGACCGCCGATGAATCCCGCTCAATCGATTTCCGTCGATCCAGATCGCTCGAGAGAATGCACTGGCGATGCCGGCGCAAACCCAACAATCGACCAAATCCCGGCCGCTTTCGGCAAATAAAGTCGGAGCCTTCCTCTACAGTCATTCCGGCACGGCGCAACCCGCAGAGCAAGAATGTGCTGATCAGCCGGTGAGAGGACCTGCCATGAAGACTTACAAGATCGCCCTTCTCCCAGGAGACGGTATCGGCCGCGACGTCACTGAGGCAGCCAAGGCCGTGCTCGAAAAGGCGGCTGCGCGGAACGGATTCTCGCTTGTGACGACAAGCTATCCCTGGTCCTGCGACTACTATCTGGAGAACGGCAGCATGATGCCTGGCAATGGCATCGAAACGCTGCGCTCGTTCGATGCCATTCTGCTCGGCGCCGTCGGGTGGCCTCGCAAAGTGCCCGATTCCGTGTCGCTGCACGGGCTTCTGCTGCCGATCCGCAAGGCTTTCGTGCAATATGCCAATATCCGCCCGCACCGGCTGCTGCCGGGTGTGCAGGGACCGTTGCGGTCGGAGAACTTCGACATCCTCTGCATTCGTGAAAATACCGAAGGCGAATATTCCGGCGCCGGCGGCCGCGTCCATCAGGGGACCGACAGCGAGGTGGCCGTGGAGACCTCGATCTTCACCCGCAAGGGCGTCGAGCGTATCCTGCGTTTCGGCTTCGAACAAGCGCGGGCGCGGGGCGGCAAGCTTGCCTCGGTCACAAAGTCCAACGCGCAGAGATATTCGATGGTTTTCTGGGACGAGACCACCGAAAGGCTTTCCGCTGAATATCCCGATGTCGAGGTGAGCAGCTATCATATCGACGCCATGGCCGCCCGCATGGTCATGGCGCCTGAGAGCCTCGATGTGGTCGTCGCTTCCAACCTGTTCGGCGACATCCTGACAGACCTTGGCGCCGCCATCCAGGGCGGGCTCGGCTTTGCAGCCTCCGCCAACATCAATCCCGATCGCTCGGCGCCGTCGATGTTCGAGCCCGTCCACGGTTCCGCGCCGGATATCGCCCATCTCGGCATCGCCAATCCGATCGCCGCCATCTGGTCGGGCGCGATGATGCTGGAGCACCTGGGAGAAACGGGCGCCGCCGGCAAGGTGATGGCCGCAATCGAGGCAACGACTGCACGCGGCATCGGTGCAAGTCCCGGCAGGGACAAGACGGACGCAATCACGGCATCGGTGATTTCGGCGCTCGATTAGGACAAGATGCGGACGAAGTGAGCGGATTGGGTCGCCCGACCTGAATCCGGTTTGGGCCGTTCAATGGTCGTCGTGATCGTGATGCGAAGGAAGGTCGAGGCCGAACGTGTCGACCAAATCTGCCACCTGTCCCGGGCTGAGATAACGGGGATTGAGGTTGCGCAGCAGCAGATAGAGCTTTGCCGTTTCCTCCAGTTCCTCGGTCGCAAAGACCGCCGCTTCCAGGCTATCGCCGGCAACGACGGGTCCGTGATTGGCCAGAAGCACCGACGAATACTTGCCTGCCAGCCCGCGGATGGCGTCGGCCACCGCCGGATCGCCGGGACGATAATAGGGCACCAGAGCGGTTTCGCCGGCGCGCATGAGATAATAGGGGGTCATCGGCGGCAAGGCGGCGCGCGGATCGATCTCCGGCAGCATGGTCAGCGCCACCGCGTGCGTGGAGTGAAGGTGGACGATGGCGCGGGCGCTGCCGCGTGTGTCGTAGAGGGCGGTATGCAGCGGAATTTCCTTGGTCGGCTTGTCGCCGGAGAGCAGCCGGCCTTCGGCATCGAGCCTGGAGAGCCGTGCCGGATCGAGAAAACCGAGCGAGGCGTTGGTCGGCGTCACCAGCCAGCCGCCATCATCGAGCCGCAACGATATGTTGCCCGACGAACCGGGCGTCAGCCCGCGCTCAAACAGCGAGCGGCCGTATCGGCAAATTTCTTCACGCTGGCGCGCGTCGGACATGACATTTCCTCCAAGATTACGCGGTTGCGCCTTCGATCAGCTCAAAACCGAGATCGACGGCCTGGGGCGGCGCGTTGGCGACGACCAGCTGCGCGGCGATCTGTCCGGTCGACACACGCGGCGTTCGGATGGTCGACAAGGGCTGCGGCATCGCCCGGCCGATATCGAGGCCGTTATAGCCGAAAATGGCAAGCTTCGAAGGGATAGCGATCCCCTCGGCCAGACAGTGAAAATAGCCGCCGAGCGCCATATCGTCATTGGAGAAATAAACCGCATCGAGATCCCTCGTCCGGGCAAGCAGCCGCTCCAGCCCCAGCCTGCCGTTTTCCACCGACGAAGCGCCGGCGAGTATTTCGCGCGCGACGAGAGGCACGCCGCCGGCCTCCAGCGTTTCGCAAAAGCTTGAAAACCGCTTGCCGGCGCGGGTGTCACGATTGAGATCGTGACCGACATAGCCGATCCGGCGATAGCCCCGCTTCAGCAGAAAGCCAGCGCTCTCCCGCCCGGCCGCGCGGTTCGAGAAGCCGACCGCGATATCGAGTGCATCTCCGTCGAGATCGAGCAGTTCCACGACCCGGCATCCGCTGGCGCGCAGCATCTTCACTGTCCCGTCGGTATGTTCGTATCCCGCCAGCATGACCGCCGCCGGCCGCCAGGCGAGCATCGCAGCGGCAAGCGCCTCCTCCTTACCCGGATCATAGTCGGTGACGGAGAATACCGCCTGGTACCGGTTCTCCTCCAGGACGGCGCTGGCGCCGCGCAGCACATCGGGGAAGACGATGTTGGACAGCGAGGGGATGACAAAGGCGACCAGGCGCGAGCCGGTGGAGGCCAGCGTCCCGGCGATCCGGTTCGGCACATAGCCCAGCCGCTCAACCGCAGCCATCACCCGCTCCCGCGTCTTGCCGGAAAACGAGCCGTGATTGCGCAGCACGCGCGACACCGTGCTCTCGCCAACACCGGCTGCCTCCGCAACCTCGGCAAGCGTCACCGTCACCTGCGGTTTGAATTCCATCGTATGTCCGAACCCAAGCTCTATTGGAATGGTCTGCCGGTATGTCCGCCGGCAACCGCCGCGCTGCCACCATTTTTCACCGCTCCCATAAAGAAGCAAGGATTTTTTGGCAGCGCTACCAATTTGCTGTTGGCAGCGCTGCCAAAATGGATTAGTAAGAATGGCAGCGCTGCCAAAAATGGCTTGGCGTGCTGCGGGAGGACCGACAGGAGACCGCGGCAACAACAGGAGGAGAAAATCATGACTCTGCAGACACAGGCGCCGCCCGTTGGCGCACTTCCCGCACGGACGGCGGAAGACCGCGCCTATGCCAAGGTGTTCTGGCGCATCGTGCCGTTTTTAATGTTGTGCTACGTGGTTGCCTATCTCGACCGCGTCAATGTCGGCTTCGCCAAACTGCAGATGTCGAGCGAACTCGGCCTCTCGGAAGCTGCCTATGGCATCGGCGCCGGCATTTTCTTCATCGGCTATTTTCTGTTCGAGGTGCCGAGCAACGTCATCATGAACAGGGTTGGCGCCCGGATGTGGATTGCCCGCATCATGGTCACCTGGGGCATCATTTCCGCCGCCTTCATGTTCACCTCATCGGAAACGGTCTTCTATGTGCTGCGCTTCCTACTGGGCGTTGCCGAAGCCGGATTTTTTCCCGGCATCATTCTCTATCTCACAGCGTGGTATCCGGCCGATCGCCGCGCCAGGATCATCACGACCTTCATGTCCGCGATCCCGATATCCGCCATTTTCGGCAATCCGCTTTCGGGTCTCCTGATGGACAGTTTCCATGGCACGCACGGCCTTTCCGGCTGGCAATGGATGTTCCTGATCGAAGCCGTTCCGGCCATTCTTTTCGGCGTCGCGACCTTCTTCTATCTTGATGATACGATCCATGACGCGAAATGGCTGAACGATGAGGAAAAGCGCGTGCTGACGGCCAACATCGAAGCGGAGAACCGGGTCAAGACAACCAGCCCGCACAGCATTGCCGCAACGCTGACCGACCGCCGCGTCTGGCTGATGTGCCTGATCTATTTCTGCTTCGTGCTCGGGCAATACGGCCTGAATTTCTGGATGCCTTCAATCGTGAAAGCCTCAGGCGTCAGCGGAAACCTCAATATCGGCCTGATTTCCGCGATTCCCTATATCTGCACATTCGTCGTCATGCTGGCCCTCGGGCGCTCGGCCGACAGGCTGCGCGAACGCCGGTGGCACCTAGTCGTCCCGGCCGTCGTCGCCGCCGGTGGTTTTGTCGCGGCGACGATAGCGACCAGCACGACGATCTCGATTGTCTGCCTTTCGCTCGCCGCCGCAGGCGCCATCAGTTGCGCCCCGCTCTTCTGGTCGCTCCCGACAGCTTTTCTTGCCGGCACGGGTGCAGCGGCCGGCATCGCCTGGATCAACTCGGTCGGCAACCTTGCCGGCTTCCTAGGGCCATTTCTGGTAGGCTATCTGAAGGACTTCACCGGCACCAACAGCGCCGGCATGTATCTGCTGGCGGCTGCGTTGATCATCGGCTCGCTCGCCGTGTTGACGGTTCCCGCCAAAACCGTCAATCGCTGAACGCGCGCATCCCCCGAAAATCGGAATCGATTTTCGCAAAGGATTATGCGCAAATTCAAAATGTTAGAGCGTCCTTAGCGTGTCTTATGGACGCACGGCGCTCTAAGGCCCCTCCGGGACTGCACCCGGAGGGCACAGAGTTTTTCTCACGAGACCGGAGAACCTCCTGATGTCACCACTTGCTGAAAATCCAGGCCCTGTCGTCGTCGCGGCCGTCATCGGTCTCGGTTCCATGGGGCTGGGGATGGCCCGGTCGATGAAGCGCGCCGGGCTCGATGTCGTCGGATATGACATCACGCCGGCGGCGGTGGATCGCTTCATCGCCGACGGCGGACGTGGGGCGGCGACCCCAGTCGGCGCCGCGAAGGACGCCGACATCGTCGTCTCCGTCGTCGTCAACGGCGCCCAGACCGAAGCCGTGTTGTTCGGGCCGAAAGGCGTCGCGAACACGATGAAGCCCGGGGCCGTCTTCATCTCCTCGGCCACCATGGATCCCGCCGTTGCCCGCGATCTGGCACGAAGGGTACAAGCTCTCGGCCTGCATTATCTCGACGCGCCGATTTCAGGTGGCGCAGCCAAGGCTGCGCTGGGCGAGCTGACGATCATGGCGTCCGGCTCCAGACAGGCTTTCGACGCCGCCCGTCCGGGTCTCGACGCCATGGCCGGCAAGGTCTACGAGCTCGGCGACGCCGCCGGGGCAGGCGCGGCCTTCAAGATGATCAACCAGCTTCTCGCCGGCGTGCACATCGCCGCCGCCTGCGAGGCCATAACATTTGCTGCCAAGCAGGGCCTCGACCTCGACAAAGTCTATGAGGTGATCACCGCCTCAGCCGGCAATTCGTGGATGTTCGAAAACCGCGTGCCGCATGTGCTGGCCGGAGACTATACGCCGCTCAGCAGCATCGAGATTTTCGTCAAGGATCTCGGTATCGTCCAGGACATGGCCCGATCCGAGCGTTATCCGGTGCCGCTCGCGGCGGCGGCGCTGCAAATGTATCTGGCCGCCGCCGGCGCCGGCATGGGCCGTGATGACGATTCCTCGCTCGCACGGCTCTATGCCCAGCTTTCCGGGGCGGAATTGCCCGGTTCCAACAAAGGGGAACGCTAGCCATGCCGGTTTTCGCCGCCAACCTGACGATGATGTTCAACGAATGGGCATTCCTCGACCGCTTCGACGCCGCAGCCGATGCCGGCTTTGCCGCCGTCGAATACCTCTTTCCCTACGAAGCTGCGCCGGAGGCAATCGCCGAACGGCTTGCCCGCAACAATCTGCAGCAGGCCTTGTTCAACCTGCCGCCGGGCGACTGGGCGGCAGGCGAGCGCGGCATCGCAGCCCTTCCCGGACGGTTCGATGCGCTGAAGGCCGATGTCGAACGGGCACTCGACTATGCGGCGGCGACCGGCGTCAAGCGGTTGCACCTGATGGCGGGCATCGCCGACCCTCATGATGAAGCCGCCGCCGCCTCTTATCGGCGCTCCGTTACTTATGCTGCCGGGCGGCTTGCGGACAAAGACATCGATCTCGTGCTCGAGCCGATCAACGGCCGAAACATGCCAGGCTATTTCCTCAAGGACTTCGGCGCCGCCGAAACGCTGATTGCCGAATCCGGCCTGCCCAACCTGAAACTCCAGTTCGACATCTATCATCGCCAGATCATCCATGGCGACGTCACAATAGCGTTGCGGCGCCTGCTGCCGATTACCGGCCATATCCAGATCGCCAGCGTGCCCTCCCGCAACGAGCCGGACGGGGAAGAACTGAACTACCCCTACCTTTTCGGCGAAATCGACCGCCTGGGTTACGACGGGTTCATCGGCTGCGAATACATCCCGCGCGGCCATACACTGGACGGCCTCGGCTGGTTCAGATCTTTTGCACGGAGCTAGACAATGGCCATTTTGCTCGGATCAATCGCCGACGACTATACGGGCGCGTCCGACCTCGCCAATACGCTGACGAAGAACGGGCTGCGCACGGTGCAGACGGTCGGCATCCCCGATCCGTCGCTCGCTCTGCCTGACGTCGACGCCGTCGTCGTTTCCCTGAAGATCCGCTCCGTCCCGGCTTCGGACGCGGTGACTGCCGCAACCAGCGCCGAACGATGGCTGCGCCGGCGCGGCGCGAGCCACGTGCTCTACAAGATCTGTTCGACCTTCGATTCCACCGATGCCGGCAATATCGGACCCGTCACCGAGGCATTGAGACACGCTGCGGGCGGCGGCATCGTGCTGGTCACGCCAGCCTTCCCGGAAGCAGGTCGCACCGTCTATCTTGGCCATCTTTTCGTCGGCGGACAGCCGTTGAACGAAAGCCCGCTCAAGGACCACCCCCTCAACCCGATGCACGACGCCGATCTCGTGCGGGTTCTCACCCGGCAATCGCATGGTGCTGTCGGGCTGATCGATCTCACCGCCATCGCGGCCGGACCTTGCGCCGTCAAAGCGAGGCTCGAGGCCCTGCGCGCGGCCGGCGTTACCGCTGCCATCGCCGATGCGATTTTCGAGCGGGATCTTGAAACGCTCGGCGAGATCGCATTGGAAACACCGGTATCCACCGGCGCATCCGGGCTCGGTCTCGGCCTTGCCCGCGCGTTGGTCCGCTCCGGTCGGATATCGTCCGGCGGAGCGGCGCCGGCAGACGTCATTCGCCCGGTCGGCGGGCTTTCCGCGATCGTTGCCGGCAGTTGCTCCAAGGCAACGTTGCGCCAACTCGAGGTCGCCGAACGGTCGATGCCGGTCCTGCGGCTCGATCCGGAACGGCTGCTTGCCGGCCCGGATGAGATCGCCGCGGCGATTTCCTGGGCTGGAGACCGCATCGCCGCCGGCCCCATCGTGGTCGCCGCAAGCGCCGCACCCGAAACCGTGGCCCGGCTGCAATCCCTTTACGGACGGGACGCATCCGGCCATGCGATCGAGACCGCAACCTCGATCATCGCAGCCGAACTGGTGGCAAGAGGCGTCCGGCGCCTCGTGGTTGCAGGCGGAGAAACGTCGGGCGCAGCGGTCGACAGGCTTGCCATTCCAGCATTTCTGATCGGGCCCGAGATTGCGGCCGGCGTGCCGGTGCTGCGCACGGTCGGCAATGCCCAGGGCGACATGCTTCTGGCTTTGAAGTCAGGCAACTTCGGAGGTGAGGATTTCTTTGCGGCAGCGCTGGCGATGATGCACTGACCTATCTCCGGTCTGGCGGAAGTACCGGCGGAAACGGCACCCGCCGGCACCGCCGATTCCCCCGCCAGCACGGCGCTTGAACACGCTGCCTTTGGCCTCGTCATTCCCCGCCTTCGACGATGGCGTCCTTGCCATGCGCTGCCGCGCGCAGCCCGAAACGGCAGACATGATCATCGAGCGCACGGGCGCCGGCCAAGAACAAACCATGAACTACGACGACCGGCGCGTGGGCGATGCAAGCCTCAGAATATCGCGAAACGGTCAGATTCGGTATTTTGTGCCGCCATATGACGCCTTTCAGGAGAATCCGGCGCGGTGCAGGTGACACACTACGATCACTGAAGGGCTCGGATCCCGGCAAATGCGAGGCCTTGCACAGAAGAGCGGGACAACGATCTCGCCCGCGGGAACAGAATATTCTTCTTCGAGACACCATGCTCCCACTGGGAGCCGAACACTGGGGAATTCACGTGAGCAAGAGCCTTCCGGAATTCAAATATATGACATTCGATGTCGTCGGCACGCTCATCGACTTCGAGAGCGGCCTCAAGACCTGCATCGGCGATATCGCCGCCGAGGCGGGAACGACCGTCGACGGCGAGCAGGCGCTGACCCTCTACCGTGCAGCCCGCTATGCCGAGGATGCCGATCTCTTTCCCGACGACCTCGTGCGCGTCTACCTGGCGATCGCGCCGAAGCTCGGCCTGCCCACTGAGCAAAAATATGGCGAACAGCTGCGGGATTCGGCCAAGGGCTGGAAGGGTTTTGCAGACAGCGCCGCAGCGCTGGCCAGTCTTGCGAAGGATTACCGCCTCGTTGCGATGACCAACGCCCGCCGCTGGGCATTCGATTTCTTCGAGAAAGAGCTCGGCAATCCCTTTTATGCCGCCTTCACGGCGGATGATACGGGCACCGAGAAACCCGATCCCGCATTCTTCGAGAAGGTATTCGCCTACGTCGTCTCGCAAGGACATTCGAAGGACGACATCCTGCATGTCGCCCAGAGCCAATACCACGATATCGGCATTTCCAGGAAACTCGGGCTGACCAATTGCTGGATCGAGCGGCGACATGCTGAGAAGGGTTACGGCGGCACGATCGAACCGGCCGAGTTCACCAAACCCGATTACCATTTCACCTCCATGGCCGGCCTTGCCGATGCCGTGGCCGCCGCGCGCGCCTGACTTTGAAAGCAGATCGGACCTGCCCGGAACGGGCAGCCCGCCACACAAGAAAAGGGGAATGAGATGAACGACAAAATCACCAATTGGACCAGATCCGACGACGCCATGGTCGAAAGCGCCATCCGCCGTGGCGCCACCCGTCGCGAGTTGCTGCATATGATGCTTGCGGGCGGCGTGGCCATGTCGGCCGGCGGGCTCGTGCTTGGCCGCGCCGGCAAGGCGCTCGCCGTCACGCCCGTTTCCGGCGGCTCGCTCAAGGCGGCCGGCTGGTCGTCCTCCACGGCCGATACGCTCGACCCCGCCAAGGCGTCGCTGTCCACCGACTATGTCCGGTGCTGCTCCTTCTATAACCGCCTCACCTTCCTCGACAAATCAGGCACGCCGCAGATGGAGCTTGCCGAAGTGATCGAGTCCAAGGATGCGAAGACCTGGACGGTCAAGCTGAAGAACGGCGTTACCTTCCATGACGGCAAGCCGCTGACATCAGACGACGTGGTCTTCTCGCTGAAGCGCCATCTCGACCCGTCCGTCGGCTCGAAGGTCGCAAAAATCGCCGCCCAGATGACCGGCTTCAAGGCGGTCGACAAACAGACCGTCGAGATCACGCTCGCCAGCCCGAACGCCGACCTGCCGACCATCCTGTCGATGCATCACTTCATGATCGTTTCCGACGGCACGACCGATTTCACCAAGGCCAACGGCACCGGCGCATTCGTCAAGGAAGTCTTCGAGCCGGGCGTTCGCTCGGTCGGGATCAAGAACAAGAATTATTGGAAATCCGGCCCGAACGTCGATTCCTTCGAATATTTCGCGATCAGCGACGACAATGCCCGTGTAAACGCACTGCTTGCGGGCGACATCCATCTTGCAGCCACGATCAATCCGCGCTCTATGCGCCTCGTCGAGGCCCAGGGCGACGGCTTCACCTTGTCTAAGACGACGTCCGGCAACTATACCAATCTCAACATGCGACTGGATATGGAGCCCGGCAATAAGCGGGACTTCATCGAGGGCATGAAGTATCTCGTCAACCGCGAACAGATCGTCAAATCGGCGCTACGCGGTCTCGGTGAAGTCGGCAACGATCAACCCGTTTCACCGGCGAACTTCTATCATGACGCAGAGCTGAAAGCGCGAGCCTTCGATCCTGAGAAGGCGAAGTTCCACTTCGACAAGGCCGGCGTGCTTGGCCAATCCATCCCGATCATCGCTTCCGATGCGGCGAGCTCGTCGATCGACATGGCCATGATCATCCAGGCGGCCGGCGCCGAAATCGGCATGAAGCTCGATGTGCAGCGAGTGCCATCCGATGGTTATTGGGACAATTACTGGCTCAAGGCGCCGATCCATTTCGGCAATATCAACCCGCGGCCGACCCCGGATATCCTCTTCTCCCTGCTCTACACCTCGGACGCTCCGTGGAACGAAAGCCACTACAAGTCGGAGAAGTTCGACAAGATGCTGATCGAGGCGCGTGGCTCTCTCGATCAAGACAAGCGCAAGACAATCTACAACGAGATGCAGGGCATGGTCGCCCAGGAAGCCGGCACTATCATTCCGGCCTATATCTCGAACGTCGATGCCACGACTGCCAAGCTCAAGGGCCTGGAAGCCAACCCGCTCGGCGGCCAGATGGGATACGCTTTCGCGGAATATGTCTGGCTTGAAGCCTGATTAAGCAAAGGAGACTGGGGCAGCAGCCGCGCCCCAGTTCCTCCATCTGCATTGATGGAACTCAACTCGAACGCAAAGGGAAGACGCCCGTGAACCGCCAGGTCTTATCCCTTGTACTGAGCAGATTGTTCGTCGCCGTGATAACTCTGGTGATCGTCTCCTTCGCCGTCTTCTTCGCGACAACGCTGTTGCCTGGAGATACGGCGACGATCCTGCTCGGCCAAGCCGCCACGCCAGAAGCCGTCGAGGGCCTGCGCAAGGCCATGCATCTCGACGAGCCGGCGCTCTTTCGTTTCCTGCGCTGGTTAGTCGGGCTGCTGCAGGGCGACCTCGGCACGTCCTATGCCAACAACATGCCGATCGCCGCTCTCATCGCCGGGCGCTTCGTCAACACGCTGAAACTTGCCGGCGTCACCGCGCTTTTCTCAGTGCCGATCGCGCTCACGCTCGGGATCACTGCGGCGATGTTGCGCGGCACCCTTTACGATCGGATTGTCACGGTGATCACGATCGGCGTCATCTCCGTGCCGGAGTTCATGGTCGCGACCTCCGCCGCGCTCATCTTCGCCGTCTATCTGAAATGGCTGCCGGCGCTGTCTTTCGCCAATGAGGTCCATAGTATGACCGACCTGTTGCGCGTCTATGCCATGCCGGTGATCACCCTCACCTTTGTTGTCTCGGCCCAGATGATCCGCATGACGCGCGCAGCTGTTATCGAGACGCTCAACACACCCTATGTCGAGATGGCATTGCTCAAAGGCGCCTCCCGGCCGCGCATCGTGTTTCGCCATGCACTGCCGAATGCGCTTGGCCCGATCGTCAATGCCGTTGCGCTTTCGCTGTCCTATCTGCTCGGAGGCGTGATCATCGTCGAGACCATTTTCAACTATCCCGGTATCGCCAAGCTGATGCTGGATGCCGTCGCCACCCGCGATCTGCCGCTAATCCAGAGCTGCGCGATGATCTTCTGCCTGGGCTACCTGCTGCTGATCACCATCGCGGATATCATCGCCATCCTTTCCAATCCGAGGCTCCGATGACCATGACCAGTTCCGAAACCACCTCCGGCCGGCTGTCCGGGACCCGGTTTGGCTATCGCTTCAACATCGTCGGCGCGATCGGCTTCACTGTGATCCTCTCCTGGGCGCTCGTCGCGATCTTCGCGCCGTTGATCATCCCCTATCCCGTCGGCGAAATTGTCGATCTCGACTATTTCGGCCCGATGAGCCGGGAACTCTGGCTCGGCTCCGATTATCTCGGCCGCGACATGCTCTCGCGGATTCTGATGGGCGCGCGGTACACGGTCGGCATCTCGCTGGCGGCGGTAACGATCGCCTGCTTCAGCGGCGTCGTGCTCGGCATGATCGCAGCGGTCGCCGGCGGCTGGCTGGACACGATCCTCAGCCGCTTCCTCGACGCCCTCAATTCCATCCCGAGCAAGCTGTTCGGTCTGGTCGTGGTCGCCGCCGTCGGCTCCTCGATCCCGGTTCTGGTCCTGACACTGTCGGTGATCTACATTCCCGGCGCCTACCGCTTCGCCCGGGCGCTGGCCGTCAACATCAATGCGATGGATTTCATCACGGTCGCGCGCATCCGCGGCGAAAGCACCCTCTATCTCATTCGCTCGGAAATTCTGCCCAACATCGTCGGGCCGGTGCTCGCCGACCTCGGGATCCGCTTCGTCTTCATCGTTCTGCTCCTTTCCGGGCTTTCCTTCCTGGGCCTTGGCGTTCAGCCCCCCTATGCCGACTGGGGTGCGCTGGTGCGCGAGAATATCGGCGGGCTGCCGTTCGGCGCGCCGGCGGTGATGTTTCCCTCACTTGCGATCGCCAGCCTGACGATCAGCGTCAACCTGCTGATAGACAACCTGCCGCAGAAGATTCGCGACCGGAGCGTGTCATGAGCAATTTCATTGAAATCCGCGACCTGAAAATCGAGGCCACCACCGATTCCGGCCGACGTGTCGAAATCATCAAGGGTGTCAGCCTCGACGTTGCCGAAGGCGAGATCATCGCGCTGATCGGCGAGAGCGGTTCGGGCAAGACGACCATCGCCCTGACCCTGATGGGCCATACCCGTGCGGGCTGCCGCATCACCGGCGGCAGTGTTTCGGTCGGCGGCAAGGACATGGTCACGCTCAGCGAGAAGCAGCGCGCCAAGGTGCGCGGCACCGAAGTCGCCTATGTCCCGCAATCAGCCGCCGCCGCCTTCAACCCGGCCACAACGATCATGGACCAGGTGATCGAAGTCACCCGTATCCATCAGCTGATGTCGCCGGAGGCTGCGCGCGCCCGGGCAGTCGAGCTCTTCCGGGCGCTGTCGCTGCCGGAGCCCGAAACGATCGGCAGCCGTTACCCGCACCAGGTTTCCGGCGGCCAGCTGCAGCGCCTGGCCGCGGCCATGGCGCTGATCGGCGACCCCACCCTCGTCATCTTCGACGAGCCGACGACGGCGCTCGACGTGACGACCCAGATCGAAGTGCTGCGCGCTTTCAAATCGGTCATGAAGAAGGGCGGCATATCAGGCGTCTATGTCTCGCACGACCTCGCCGTCGTCGCGCAGATCGCCGACCGCATCGTCGTGTTGAAAGGCGGGGAGGCCCAGGAAACCGGCACCACCAATGAAATCCTCAACAATGCGAAGCATCCCTATACCAAAGAGCTGCTCGCGGCCTATGAACCGAAATCGCGCGGCGCGGCAGCACTGGCAGCAAGTGCGACCGCGCCGCTTCTGAAGATCGAAGATCTTGTCGCGGGTTATGGACAGCGCCAGGCCGACGGCCTGCCCCTCGTTCGCGCGGTCGAGCACGTCAGCCTGAAGGTGGAGAAAGGGCGAAATCTCGGCATCATCGGCGAATCCGGGTGCGGCAAGTCAACACTCGCCCGCACCATCGCCGGCATCCTGCCGGCGGCAATCGGCAAGATCGTCTTCGACGGCACGGAGCTGCGCCGCAGCGCTCGCGAGCGTTCGCGCGACCAGTTGCGCGAGATGCAGATCGTCTTTCAATATGCCGATACCGCTCTCAACCCAGCAAAATCGGTCGAGGACATTCTCGCCAGGCCCCTGGTTTTCTACCATCGTATGGATCGGCAGGCGCGAAATGCCCGGATTGATCAACTTCTAGACATGGTGCGCCTGCCCCGCAGCCTGCGCCATCGCCGGCCGGGAGAACTCTCGGGCGGGCAGAAGCAGCGCGTCAATTTCGCCCGGGCGCTCGCCGCCGATCCGAAGCTGATCCTCTGCGACGAGATTACCTCGGCGCTCGACACGGTGGTTGCCGCCGCGGTCATCGACCTGCTCAAGGAATTGCAGCGGGAACTCGGTCTCTCCTACATCTTCATCAGCCATGACCTCTCTGTGGTAGAGGCGATCTGCGACGAGATCGTGGTGATGTATGGCGGCCGGAAGGTCGAGGAAATCACGCCCTCGACGGTGAAGGCGCCGACCCATCCCTATTCGCAGCTGCTCTTCTCCTCAGTACCGACGCTTGATCCGGCCTGGCTCGACGGTCTCCAGCAGGATCCTGAACTGGTGCGGGCGTATTGTCGGCAATGAGGGTCGCCGTCGCGATCGTTTGTCCGGCAACGTTCCACCGGAAATCAGGTAAAAACAAAATGTTAGAGAGGTTCTGCGCTTCGGCGAAAGGCTGAACCGCTCTAGAGTATGAAACGGAGACGACACCATGCCTGCACCGCTCGATCGCGTCGATACCATAGCGGAGCTGCCCGTTGCCGCCGATGCTGTGGTGATCGGCGGCGGTATCGTCGGCATTTTCGCGGCCTATTATCTTGCCCGGCGCGGATTGAAGGTTGCGCTCGTCGAGAAAGGCCTTGTCGGGGCGGAGCAATCGAGCCGCAACTGGGGCTGGTGCCGGCAGCAGAACCGCGACGCCCGGGAACTGCCGATGTCGACGAAGAGCCTCGATCTGTGGGAGCGCTTCGCTGCCGAGACTGGGGAGGATACCGGTTTTCGCCGCTGCGGCCTCTTCTATCTCAGCAATAGCGACGAGGAACTGGCCGGCTGGGCACGCTGGCGCGACTTCGCGCGTTCGGTCGGCGTCACGACGCATATGCTGAGCGGTGCAGAGGCAACCGAACGCGGGCGCGCCACCGGCGCGTCGTGGAAGGGCGGGGTGTTTTCGCCGACCGACGGCACCGCCGATCCGGCACGCGCCGCGCCCGCCGTCGCGCGGGCGATCCTGAAGGTCGGCGGCACGGTGCATCAATCCTGTGCGGCCCGCGGCATCGACATCGAAGGCGGCAGGATCGCCGGCGTCGTCACCGAGCACGGCACGATCCGGACAAAAATCGCGATCCTGGCCGGCGGCGCCTGGGCCTCTACCTTCTGCCGCCAGCTCGGCATTCGATTTCCGCAGGCATCGATCCGTTCGTCGATCCTTTCCGTTTCGCCTGGGGCAAGCGGGCTGCCGGACGCACTCCACACGTCCGCGGTCTCAGTTACGCGGCGCAGCGATGGCGGCTACACGCTGGCGATCAGCGGCCGCGGCCGCGTCGATCCGACCGCGCAGCAGTTCCGCTTCGCCCGAGAGTTTCTGCCGATGTTCGCCCGGCGATGGCGCAGTCTCGCGCCCGGCGGCTTGGAGGGGTTTCGTTCCGGCCACGAGTCTCTTGTACGCTGGCGGCTTGACAGGCCGACGCCGATGGAGCGCATGCGCATCCTCGACCCCGCGATCAATCAGGCGACCATCCGCCTGACGCATGCGCGCGCGCTCGAGCTTCTACCCGCCTTGAAGAAAACCGGCATCAGCGCGGCCTGGGCGGGCTATATCGACAGCACACCCGACGGCGTGCCGGGGATCGGCGAGATCGCCTCCCTTCCCGGCTTCATCCTTGCTGCGGGCTTCAGCGGCCACGGCTTCGGCATCGGGCCGGGCGCCGGTCATCTGATTGCCGATATCGCCACAGGCGATGAGCCGATCGTCGATCCCCTGCCCTATCATCCGGACCGTTTCGGGACATCCGCCTGGGGCAAAGTGGCCGACTTTTGATTTCGGCTCGGCCGGAGGGACATTGCATGAAAAACGCCCACAAATTCTATATCGGCGGTGAGTGGGTCGATCCCGAAAGGCTGAGAGAGCTTCACGTGATCGATCCGTCGACCGAACAATCCATCGGAACGATAGCGATCGGCAGCATGGCCGATGCAGAGCGGGCGATCGAAGCCGCCCGCGCGGCCTTTCCGATCTTCTCACAGTCGACGAAGGCGGAGCGGCGGGCGCTCCTTGAGCGAGTTCTGATGATCCTGAAGCGCCGTCAGCACGAGATCGGCGACATCATCTCCCGCGAAATGGGTGCCCCGCTGGCCATGGCACGGGCGGACCAAGCGGGGCTGGGTGCGGCGCATTTCGAAGAGACAATCCGGGCTTTCGATGAGTTCGACTTCGAATATCTGCAGGGCTCGACCCGGATCGTTCACGAACCGGTTGGCGTCGTGAGCATGATCACGCCATGGAACTGGCCGATCAATCAGATTGCCTGCAAGGTAGCTCCGGCGCTGGCGACAGGCTGCACGATGGTGCTCAAACCGTCTGAGATCGCGCCCTTCAACGCTCTCGTCTTTGCCGAAGTCATGCATGAGGCGGGTGTCCCGAAAGGCGTCTTCAACCTGGTTCAGGGTGACGGACCGACTGCCGGAGCGGCGCTCGCCGGCCATTCCGATGTCGATATGGTCTCGTTTACCGGATCGACGCGGGCCGGGATCGCCGTCGCGCAGGCAGCGGCGCCGACCGTCAAGCGGGTGCATCAGGAACTCGGCGGAAAGTCGCCGAACATTCTATTGCGAAGCGCCGATCTTGGTTCGGCGGTCGCAGCCGGCCTGCGCCGGTGCTTCGCCAATTCCGGACAGTCATGCAATGCGCCGACCCGGATGCTGGTGCCGGCCGAGCGCATGGATGAAGCGAGTGCCATCGCGGCAAGGGCGGCAGCATCGCTGACGGTCGGACCGCCTCATGACCCGGACACTGATCTTGGTCCGGTGGCGAGCGCTGCCCAATTCGCCAAGATCCAGGCGCTGATCGAGAAAGGCATTGCCGAGGGAGCCGAATTGGTGGCCGGCGGTCCCGGGCGCCCATCCAATCTGAACGCGGGCTATTACGTGCGTCCGACGGTATTTGCGTGCGTGAAGAATTCGATGACCATCGCACGGGAGGAGATTTTTGGCCCCGTACTGTCGATCATCGGCTACGACACCGAGGACGATGCTGTCGCGATCGCCAACGACACACCCTACGGTCTCGCCGCCTATATCCAAGGCGACCCGCAGGAGGCGCGGACGCTCGCCCGTCGGCTTCGCACCGGCATCGTGCGCCTCAATCAATCCGCATGGGATAGCGCAGCTCCGTTCGGCGGCTATAAGCAGTCCGGCAACGGCCGCGAATACGGGAAGTTCGGATTGCAGGAATTCACCGAGATCAAGGGTATTGTCGGGCACGCAGATTAGGCATGCTCTGACGCGCCTGCCGGCTCAAAGTCGCCGTCACTTTCCGACCGACGATATTCGATGCAAAATACGGCGAATCCGCTGCAACCAGTGCATTCTGCCGCACCCTTTTCTTGATACTGCCGGCTATCATTCACGTTGAGGCCGCCATGTCCCCTTTAATCCACCACATCAGCAGCGATGAAACTCTACCCACGTCATCAGATGTCGTCATCATCGGGGGCGGGATTGTCGGCGCCAGCGCGGCCTATTTCTTGGCACGGCGCGGTCTATCGGTAGCGCTTGTCGAAAAGGGATATGTCGGCTGCGAACAGTCGAGCCGGAACTGGGGCTGGTGCCGTCGGCAGAACCGGGATGAACGTGAATTGCCGCTTGCCAATCTGGCGTTGCGCCTATGGGAAGAGCTGACCGTAGAGATCGGGCATGACCTTGGCTTTCGCCGTTGCGGGCTCCTCTATGCAACCGCTGATCCAAAGCAGCTCGGTGAATGGGAACGTTGGCGCGAGGTTGCCCGAAGGTTTGACGTCAATACCCGAATGCTGACCGCCAGCGAGGCCGCCGCCGCTGTTCCAGCGGCCGACGGCCGCAAATGGCTGGGCGGTGTCCACGCGGTGGACGACGGCAAGGCTGAGCCCTGGCTCGCCGCTCCTCGGATAGCCGAGGGCGCGCGCAAACATGGCGCGACCATTCATCAGAACTGCGCGGCGCGCGGCCTGGATATCACCAATCGCCAAGTAAGCGGCGTCGTCACCGAGAAAGGCCTTATCCGCACCAATAGGGTGCTATGTGCCGCCGGCGCCTGGGCTTCTGCTTTTCTGCGCGTGCATGCGGTTTGCCTGCCGCAGGCCAGTGTCCGTCAGACCGCCTTGCGGACCGGTCCTGCACCCGATTTTGGAGGCGCAATCTATACTTCTGATTGCGCCCTGACGCGCCGGATCGATGGCAGCTACACCATAGCCGTCAGCGGCAGAGCGACGCTCGAGCTCACGCCGCAGAGCATCCGCTATGCTCGCCCGTTTCTGCCGATGTTCCTGAAACGACGGAAGGCCGTCGAGATCGGCATAGGCCGCTCGTTTTTCGAGGGTCCGGAAACACTCGGTCGCTGGCGTCTCGATAGGCCGACCCCCTTCGAACGCATTCGCGTACTCGATCCTGCTCCGGACATTCGGATGACGGCTGCCATAATGGCGCGGATAAGAGCCCTGCTCCCCGCCGTTGCCGAGGCCGGCGTCACGTCTGCTTGGGGTGGATATGTCGACTCCACCCCGGACGCCATACCCGCGATTTCACCGGTGGACAGCATCGGCGGAGTGTTTGTCGCCGCAGGTTGTTCCGGACACGGCTTCGGCGCCGGCCCTGGCATCGGCCATCTGGCGGCGGATCTGGTCGGGGGCGACACGGCAATCGTCGATCCGACACCATTCCGCCTCTCGCGTTTCAGGGACAGATCGAAAATTGAGGTTGGCGCCATCTGACGCAATTCATTCGCGTGGAAGCACAGGCACAGAGCGATTGCGAGCTGGCGCATTTCTATGGGGTCAAAGCGCGATCTTGCCCGATCCGTAACAGAGAAGGATTCGCACACCGAGTTAACGTGATGAACTGCTGCACACTTCCCCCAATCAGTTTCCAACACCCGGATGGGAAATCATATGTCAATTCAAACTGCCAGTGCCTCTGTCAGAAAGCTGGCTTTCATCCACACGGTGTCCGATCTTGTTTCGGAGTTTCGGGCCCTTGCTAAAGAACATTTGCCCGACTGGAAGCCGTTCGCGATCCTCGACGAGAGCCTGTTGAGAAATACCATCGAGCGCGGGTCTTTATGCCATCTGACGAAACGAAGGCTGGCTGCCTACGTATGGTCAGCAGTCGACGCCGGGGCAGATGCGATCGTCGTCACATGCTCAACGCTTGGGCCGGCGGTCGATGCCATTGCGCCGCTTTGTCCTGTGCCGCTGTTCCGTATTGACGAAGGCATGGCCAAAGCCGCTGTCGAGCATGGAAACCGCATAGGCATCCTAGCGACATTATCTACAACGCTGGTGCCGACAGCAGATCTGCTGAGGCGCCAGGCATGCGAGGCGGGCAAAAATGTCGTGATCGACGATGTGCTTGTTCACGGGGCGTTTCAATTCCTCGCCGATGGGAACGTCGGAGCGCATGACGCGCAAATCCGCCGAGCGCTGGAAGAGCTGTCGCAGAAGGTCGACGTGATCGTTTTTGCGCAGGCCTCGATGGCTCGTGCAGTGCAGGGCATGCACCACGGTCTTCCAGTTCTGACAAGCCCGGTACTTGGGATCGAAAACGTGAAACGGCGTTTGGTGGCGCCAAAGGACCAGGGCGGAACCTAACGGGGTCGGGGTGCGGTAGAGCGGAAAATGACACCTCGACGGTCAGCGTCGACGACGCTTGATCACCATGCGGAAGGACTCCGGGAATCTCTTTAGGAGACCGCGGCCATCCGCACGATGCTGGCAGGCGAAGTCCTGCGGCCGTCGGCGGTCTGAAAGTGGGAAATTCTTTCGTTCAACAGTTCCACCTGCTGCCGAAGCCTGTGAATTTCCGCGGTGTTTTCCTCCACCATTGCTGCGTTGTGCTGGGTGATATGCTCGACGTCGCGAACGGCGTTGTTCACCTCGTCGATGCCCTTGTATTGCGTGGTCGTGGAAGCAGAAATGACCTGCACCAGTCCATTAATCGAGGTGAAGTGCTCCATGATGGCAGAAAGCGCATGGCCGGTTTCCTCGACGAGGGTGACGCCGGCGCCAACCTGCGATGCGCTGTTGGAGATGAGGTCCTTGATCTCGCGGGCAGCCTTGGCGCAACGCTGGGCAAGCTCACGCACCTCCTGAGCAACCACGGCAAAACCTCTGCCGGCCTCGCCTGCGCGCGCCGCTTCCACACCCGCGTTGAGGGCAAGAAGATTGGTCTGGAACGCGATCTCGTCGATCACACCGATGATGCTGGTGACCTTCTCGGACGACCGGTTGATGGCGCCCATGGCATCGACGGCCTTCGCCACGACGGCTGCGGAATGCTCGGCCTGGCGGTGTGCTTCCGCAACCGAAAGTGATGTCTGGCGGGCGTTTTCAGCGGTCGTCCGCACGCTGTCGGTCAGTTCACCCAGCACCCGCGAACTCTCCTCTAGCGCTGCGGCCTGCTGTTCCGTGCGCCGCGCCAGATCGTCGGCGGCGCCTGAAAGATTGGCGCTGCCCTCGGCGATCTCGTAGGTCGTGTTGCGGACCTCGGCGAGCGTCAGGCGCAACGCATCGATGGCGTGATTGTAGGTTTGCGCCATCGCGACATAGTCTGCGGCCAGATCCTCGCTCATCTCGGCCGCGAGATTGCCATTGGCAAGCTTGCCCAGCATGTCCGACAGCGCCGTCAGAGCCTCACTCTGTTCCGCCTCGATGCGCGCCTGCTCGGCGGCGCGGCGGGCCTGCTCCCGTTCGTCCCGCGCCCTGTTTGCCTCGGCCACCTCTTCCAGCCTGGTCTTCTCAAGCGCCTGATCGCGGAAAACGGTCACCGAGCGGATCATGTCGCCGATTTCGTCGCCACGCTTGCCGTCGCCAATGGCAACGTTCAGATCGCCGGCGGCAAGCCGCATCATCGTCTGGGTGATCCGCTTCAGCGGCCCGCGCAGAGTTTCGATCAGCATGAGGCCGCCGATGATCGCAAGCACGGTGCCCGCGATCATCGCCGCGAGCGACATCGTCGCGGAGCGCTGGCTGATTTCCTTGCCGCTCTCCTGCGCCGTGCTGACGAACTGTTCGAGCGTATGGCTTGCGTCGGCCACAAGTGCGGTCGCCGCCTCCTTGTCCGCGCGCCACCGGTCGGCGATCGAGATCAGAAGCGAGGTGTCCTTCTCGATCGTCGCAAGCGACGGCTCGATCTTCTTGGCAAGATCCTGCAGCGCGGCATTTTTACCGCTCAAGGGAACAAGCTTTGCAGCGCTTTCGCGCAATGCCTTGAGATCGGCGAGAACCTCATCTCGCGACTCTGCATCGACCCGCCTGTTCAGTTCACTCAGGTGCAGGCGCAGATCGTCGATCGATTTGAAGGCGGTGTTGACGATCGCCACCATCGAACGAAGCGTTGAAATGCTCGCATCCATGCCGGTAAAGCGCTCGATCGCCGTGTCCGCATTGCCGGAGGCGAGTTTTGCAAATTGTTCCTGCAGGCCCTGCAGATCCTGATCGACGGGAGCGTAAGCTTCGAGCGTCAGGCTGCTGGCCATGGGGGCGAGCTTGTCCAGGACCGGCTTCAGCGCAGCGATCTGGCTTTGAGCCTTGTCGGAGGCAAGCGCCCCGCTGTCGGCGACCTCTTTGACCAGCGGCGGCAGAAGGCTGCCGATGGCCTGGCCGAGCTTCTGAGGGTCGGCTGCCGCCGCGGTCGCCTTGCGCAGTTTGGCAATGCGACCCGCGAGATTCTTATAGGCCGAGGCGTCGAGAAGAAGCGCCCGGACGAAGGCCTCCTTGCCATTCGCCTGATCCTGGAGAACGTCGAGCTGTTTGCGCGCCGTCTGGCTTTCCTTAAACAGCCCGGCCACCGCGTCGTCGATCGCCTGTTCGGTATTGACGCGCTCCTGCGACACAGCCCATAGCGCGTCGGCGGCGCCCTGCATCTTAGCCCCGAGTTCGCGCACCGCGGCGATCTGCTGCTTTTGTGCAGGATCGATCAGCATGGCATCGAGCGTCGCCGCGCCCTTCTGCTGATCGGAGATGCTGGCGATCAATCGATCGCGCGTGGCCGCTGTCGGAAGATCGGTAAAGGCGGTCAGCGAGGATCGCAGTTGCTGGAAACTGGAAAGGGTATCGATCGTCTGCCGGGTCAGGGTCATCTGCCCGTTCAGCGTGCCGGCGGTGAAATAACCGAAAAGACCGATGCCGGCGATGAGAACGATCAGCGGCACGACGAAGAAGAGCACCTTCGTCACGATCCGCATACGTTGCAACAGTCGGTCAATCAACGCCATAAGGAAGCCCCCGCCCAGGAAATTGCCTGCTTCTCCGGCGCGACCAATCACATCGACATACAGCTTCAGCGGTCATGTCGATGTGACCGCAATTAGCAGTCGTTGCGCCAGCTTGTCACGATAGCCAGAACTCTTAAAAAAATGGTCAATGGTGTCGAGTTTTTTGGAACATACGAAATAGCGATCGAGGGCGCATTTCTGCGCCCTCGTCTCGTCTTCTCAGCCGATCGCCATCAGGCTGGCATTGCCGCCGGCTGCGGCGGTGTTGATCGACGTGGACACCTCCTCCAGCAGCCAGTTCAGGCAATAGGCCTCGGGATCGCTAGCCAATTCCTCGCTCGTCGCAGCCTGGACCAACAGAAGCGGCCCCGGCAGAGCAGCGATCCTCTGATTGACCACCAGAACCCTGTCGCGATCGCCTTCGACAAGTGCGCCGGAGAACGGCCCGTCTTTCTCCCAATCCGACGTCCAGGAAACCCGGCCGGAGACGGCCGCCGGCAGGTCCGCCAGGACCGATTTCGCGAAGGAACCCGCATCCACGACAACGTGGTTGCCGGTCGACAGGGCTGCGGCGATCTGGCGATAGAGCCCGGTTTCGGTCTGCGGCACGGCTAGAATGCGGCCGCGGGGATGGAGCGCATAGAGATTTCGCTCGCCGACCGGACCGGTGAGTTCGCGTTCGAGCCCGAGCGCCGAACGGCTTGCATATCTGCGCGCCGCTTCCCCTTCGGCCGGCAAACCCTTCTTGTCGAGCCAGACGATATAATCGCGAAGGGCAAGGTCCGTATGGACGGAATCCTGCTGCGGCGGCACGGGAGCGCGCTGCACCAGCCGGCCGATATAGAGCGGACCACCGGCCTTCGGACCCGTTCCCGACAGGCCGCGGCCGCCGAAAGGCTGCACGCCGACGACGGCGCCGATAATGTTGCGGTTGACGTAGAGGTTGCCGGCCTTGATGCGGCTGGTCACATGCGCGATCGTTTCGTCGAGCCGGGTGTGAAGCCCGAAGGTGAGGCCGTAGCCGGATGCGTTGATGTCGTCGATCAGGCGATCGAGGCCGTTTCGCTTGAAGCGGACGACATGCAGGACCGGCCCGAAGATCTCCCGCGTCAGGTCCGACAAGGCCTTGATCTCGATAATCGTCGGCGCAACGAAGGTCCCGACCGCGGCACTTTCGGGCAGCGGCAGCTGGTCCACCTTGCGGCCGGCGCCGCGCATCTGCTCGATATGCTGGTCGATCTCGGCCTTCGCGCCATCGTTGATGACAGGACCGACATCGATGCTCAGCCGATCGGTACGGCCGATCGTCAGTTCTCGGAAGGCGCCCTTCAGCATGGCGAGGGTCCGGTCGGCCACATCATCCTGCAGGCAGAGGACGCGGAGCGCCGAGCAGCGCTGGCCGGCGCTGTCGAAAGCCGAGGCAATGACATCGGCCACCACCTGCTCGGCGAGAGCCGAGGAATCGACGATCATGCCGTTCTGGCCGCCGGTTTCGGCAATCAGCGGGATCGGCTTGCCTGATGAAGACAGCCGTTCGGCGAGCTGCGCCTGGATCATTCGGGCGACTTCGGTCGAGCCGGTAAACATGACGCCTGCCGTTTCCGGGGCACCCACCATGCCGGCACCGAGGCGGCCGCTGCCGGGCACGAATTGCAGGGCGCCGACAGGCACGCCGGCCTCATGGAGGATCTTGACGCTCTCCGAAGCTATGATCGGCGTGACGCCGGCAGGTTTGGCAAGCACGGGATTGCCGGCCACCAGTGCGGCGGCCACCTGCCCGGTGAAGATCGCCAGCGGGAAATTCCACGGGCTGATGCAGACGATGGGCCCGAGGGGCGCATGGGACGGCCCGAGCGTCTTGCGCGCCTGTTCGGCGTAGTAGCGCAGGAAGTCGATTGCCTCGCGCACCTCACCGACGGCATTGGCGGCGGATTTGCCGGCTTCGCGCATGATGATGCCCATCAGCGTCTTGATGCGGGCCTGCATGATGTCGGCCGCCCGCTCCAGGCAGGCAGCGCGCTCGGCCGGCGGCACCGCGGCCCATTGCGGCGCATGCTTGGCCGCCATCGCGACGATCCGGGCCGCCTCTTCGACCTTCAACTCAGTGACCGTGCCGACGACGTCGCGGTGATCGGCAGGATTGAGGACGTCACGCGTCACCCCATCCGTGGAGCCATCGGCAAGGATCGGAAGTGCGTGCCAGGGGTTGGCAGCCGAGGCGGCGAGCGTCTCGGCCAGGTCGAAAAGTGTCGCCTCGTTCGAGAGATCGAGACCGTCGGAATTGGCGCGGGCGCTGCCGTAAAGCGCCTTCGGCGCGGCGATCTGCACGTGAGGTGCTCCGACGACCGGCATGGCGGCGACCGTCTCGGCAGGATCGGCGATCAGCGCCTCGACCGAGACATTCGGATCGGAGATGCGGTGCACGAAGGAGGAATTGGCGCCGTTTTCCAGCAGACGCCGCACCAGATAGGCAAGCAGCGTCTCATGCGTTCCGACAGGCGCATAGATGCGGCAGGGCCGATCGAGCTTTTCCTTGCCGACGACTTCATCATAGAGAGGTTCGCCCATGCCGTGCAGGCACTGGAACTCGTATTTGCCGACGGCGAAATCGGGACCGGCGAGATGATAGATCGTCGCCAGCGTCTGCGCATTATGGCTGGCAAACTGCGGGAAGACGGCGTCGGGCGCGTTCAGCAGCTTGCGCGCGCAGGCGATATAGGCGACGTCGGTATAAATTTTGCGGGTATAGACCGGATAGTCGTCGAGGCCATCCAGCTGGGCGCGCTTGATTTCCGCATCCCAATAGGCGCCCTTGACCAGACGCACCATGACCCGGCGCCTGGAACGGCGGGCGAGATCGATGACATAGTCGAGCACGAAGGGGCAGCGCTTGCCATAGGCCTGCACGACGAATCCCAGCCCATTCCAGCCGGCGAGATCAGGAGCAAAGCAGAGTTCTTCGAGCAGATCGAGCGAAAGCTCCAGCCGGTCGGCTTCCTCGGCGTCGATGTTCAGGCCGATATCGTAGGACTTGGCGAGAACGGCGAGCGCCTTGACCTTCGGCAGCAGCTCTCCCATCACCCGGCCGGCCTGCGCCCTGACATAGCGGGGATGCAGGGCCGAAAGCTTGATCGAAATACCAGGGCCGTCATAGATGCCGCGCCCGTTCGAGGCTTTGCCGATGGCGTGGATCGCCTTTTCGTAATCCTTGAAATAACGTTCGGCATCGGCAGCCGTCGTCGCGGCCTCGCCCAGCATATCGTAGGAATAGCGGAAGCCCCGCGCTTCGAGCGGCCGGGCGCGCTTCAGCGCCTCCTCGATCGTTTCGCCGGTGACGAACTGCTCGCCCATCATGCGCATCGCCATATCGACGCCGCGACGGATGACCGGCTCGCCGGCACGCGCGATCAGCCGCGTCAGCGCCGCGGACAGGCTGCGGTCGTTGACCGTCGACGTCAGCTTGCCGGTGACGACGAGGCCCCAGGTGGCGGCGTTGACGAACATGGATTTGCCGCCGCCGATATGCGAGGTCCAGTTGCCCTCGGCGATCTTGTCGCGGATCAGCGCATCGCGGGTGTCGGTATCGGGAATGCGCAGCAGCGCTTCGGCAAGGCACATGAGCGCGACGCCTTCCTGGCTGGAGAGCGAATATTCCTGCACCAGCCCCTCGACGCCGGTGCCCTTATGCTTGGCGCGCAGCGCCTCGATGAGCATGCGGGCGGTGCTGCGGATGTCGTAGCGCTTCGCCTCGGAAACGCGCGCGGCTGCAACGAGCGGCGGTAGGCATTCGGTTTCCGGACGGCGATAGGCTGCCGTGATCGCCTGGCGAAGTTCCGATTGCGGCCGGATCGGCGGGGCAAAGGCGGCGAAGGGTGCGCCGCCGGCGGGTTCTTTGGAGGAAGCGGTGTCGATCGCTGCGTTCAACATGGGAGTCCCTGATCAGTGAATGTTTCGTCTAACGGATAAATGGAACACCGGGCTCATCGTCCCAGGTGTCATGATCCGTAAAAATCGGGCCGGAATATTCCGTCTCGTGAAGCGGACGCGCATTGGACTTGTCGCGCTTGAGGGTGAAGGCGGCTGCGACCGCTCTTATCGCCACCGGCCGGTAGTGAGCGAGCAGATCCAGTTTTTGATCGCCATCCGCTTTTCTCTCATGCATCTATGCTCCCCCTTTCTGCGCGTCGCAGCTACGGATTCCGGCAATGCGCCGAGCGTCCGCGCCCTTCCTCCCATTGCCGATGCATAATCTACCACAGTCGCAAATCGCGATCTCACTTGATTTCAATGGTTTTCAAGCTGTATGAACTTATAAATCGAGCACAGAGAGTTCAAATGGCCACAGAAACCGACATCTTTAGTGAATTGGACCAGTTCGACAGGAAAATTCTCGCCGCACTCGCCGAGGACGGCAGGCTGTCGATCACCGATCTCGCCGCACGCGTCGGATTGTCGAAGACGCCGTGCCAGATCCGCTTCAAACGGCTGATCAGCGACGGCTACATCGAAGGCTTCAAAGCCGTCCTCAATCCGTCGAAAATGCAGCTCGACCACATCGCCTTCGTCGAGGTGAAGCTTTCCGATACCCGCGAGGATGCGCTGAAAAGCTTCAACGAGGCCATCAAGAAGATCCGGGAAGTCGAAGAGTGCCACATGATCGCCGGCAGGTTCGATTATCTCCTCAAGATCCGAACCCGCGATATCGGCCGCTACCGCCGCGTGCTGGGCGAGCGCATCTCGACGCTGCCCCATGTTGCCAACACCTCGACCAATGTGGCGATGGAGACGATCAAGGAAGGCTGGGACAAATTCGGCTCGAGCCTTTCGTGAAGGAAGACGGCTGCCGACAGTCCTGCTAAGCCGATATTCGGCGACTGAAGCTGAGTGCGAGGATCAAGATGGACCAAGCCAATGGCGTCCCATTATCGGCCGACGAACAGCGTGAAGCGCGCCGACTACAATATCTTTCCTGGGAACGCATTGTAGCGGACCTCGATCATCCGGCTCACGTCGCCCGCAAGGCAGCGCTTCGGCGGGCATGCGGCGCGGAGCTTGCCGAAACCTCCTATATTGCCGAGAACGCCGCGATCTTCACCGAGAGCCTGGTGATGGGCGAGCGGTCGTGGATTGCGGGACACGCACTCGTTCGCGGCGATGTGATCCTCGGAGAGGATTGCTCGATCAATCCCTATGCCTGCGTTTCCGGCAAGGTGACGTGCGGCAATGGGGTGCGGATTGCCTCGCACGCATCGATCGTCGGATTCAATCACGGCTTCGACGATCCGGATCGCCCCATCCACCGCCAGGGCGTCGTCAGCCTCGGCATCGTCATCGGCGACGATGTCTGGATCGGCGCCAATTGCGTGATCCTCGACGGCGTCACGATCGGCAACGGCGCCGTCATTGCGGCCGGGGCGGTGGTGACGCAAGATATTCCTGCGCTTGCGATTGCCGGCGGCGTACCGGCAAAGGTGCTGCGGAGCCGGGGCGCACCGGCCAGGAAATCCGGCATCGCGGAGATCGAAGATCGACTGGTCAGGCTCGGGCAGAAGGTGAAGGAACAATGGCCGGATATCCTTGCGCGCTGGAAGACCTCTGAGGGCTATGAATCGCTGGAAGCGGACGGCGTCAGGCGGCCGGCGATCCGGCATCTCTGCGATGCTATCGAGATCGCCGCCGGCTTCGATCAGCTGCCGCCCGGGCTCGATGCCTCGCAAACCGTCGAGCGTCTCCGGGGTCTTCAGGAGCGGGAGACAGGCCTCTTTCCGGAGGCGCATTCGCATGGGCAGGACCGGGCGTTGAGAGAAGATCCGAAGGCACTCTACAACGTGCTTTCGGTCGGCTATGCGCTCGAGTTGCTCGGCTCCAGGCCGCGACACTCGATCCAGGCGGTTCAGATCGATGCGCAGGAACTGGAGCAATGGCTGAGCGCGCTGCCCTGGTTGAGCCGGGCGTGGCACGCCGGCAGCGTCATCGATGCCATCGGAACCGCTATGTATTTCAACGCCAGGTATTTCGGCATCAAAGGGCCACGGCAGGCGCTCTTCGAGTGGCTGAGCCGCAATGCCAACAGAGTCTCGGGCCTATGGGGCGAACCGACGGCGCTCGAAGGATGGCTCCAGCCGGTGAACGGTTTTTACCGTCTGACACGCGGCACCTACGCGCAGTTCGGCGTGCCGCTCCCGCACCCGCACGCCTCGCTCGAAACGGTCCACCTGAATTACCGCAATCACAAGGGCTTCGTTGCTCAGAAATACAATGCCTGCAACCTGCTCGATACGATCCATCCGCTGCTGCTGATTGCCCGGCAGACCGATTACCGGCGGGCCGATGGCGAAGCGATTGCCCGCAATCTCATTTCACGAGCGCTGGATAGATGGCGGGATGGCGAAGGATTCCCCTTCGCCGACGGTGGCGAACCGAGCTTGCAGGGAACGGAAATGTGGCTTTCCGTCATCCACCTGGCGGCCGATTTTGTCGGCCTGTCGGATCGCTTCACCTTTGTTCCGAAGGGCGTGCACCGGACGGCGACTCCGGGATTGGGCTTGTAGCTTTGGCCTTCTCGATCAACCGTGCAATGACGCCGTCAGCCAGGCGGCGGCGAGATCGCGCGCATTGCTTCGCTTGGTCTTGACGGGCACGATGACATTGTAACGCCCTTCGGCGGCAAGCTCACTGCTGTCGGCCTGCACCAGGGTTCCATCCTCCAGAAACGTGCCGACCAGCATGCGCCATCCCAGCGCGATCCCCTGCCCGGCGCGGGCGGCGGCGATGGTTTCGGTATAGTGGTTGAACCGAAGCGATGGCTTGACTTCGATATTGGCGCCAATCAGCGAAACCCATTGCGACCAGTTGTACCAGGACCGATCGACGACGTCCGTTTCGATGAATTCGTCGGCCGAGCCCAGCGGCCCATCTCCCCGACGCCTGAGGTAATCCGGAGAGCAGACGGGGGAAATGACGTCGCCGCGCGAGGCGATGACGGTTCCATCGCTGAAGGGCGGCAGACCGTAGCGGATCGCCACATCGACCTCTCCGCCGTCGAGCGCGATCGGGCTGTCTTGTGAGATCACCCGCACCAGAATGCCGGGATTTGCCCGGCGGAATTCGGCGAGCCGCGGCAGCAACCAGAAGGAAGAGAATGCGACAGTCGCCCCGATCGTCACCACGTCCTGACTGCGCGATTGGAGCGCTTCCACACTCTCGGCGATATCGGCAAAGCTCTTCGCCAGTGTCGCGCCAAGGCTGATGCACGCCGCCGTCGGTTCGATCGCCCGGTGCTTGCGCACGAACAGAGACTGGCCGAACTCCTCCTCCAGCAACGCAATCTGCCTGCTGACCGCCGCCTGGGTGACGCCGAGCTCGGTCGCGGCCAGGGTGAAGCTTTTCCTGCGCAGCACCGCTTCCAGCGTCACCAGCGCCGTCAGTGATGGAAGCCGTCTTCGAAATTGCATCTTGGAGACCTTTTCACATGAGAAAAGATTATGCGAACGTGATTTTTTATGCCGTTGAAAGCCCTGCACTGCAAGTGCAATCTAGGGAAACTCTCGCATAAGAGGTTCTCATGCTAAACAGGCTTCCTTCTTCCATTTCGGCGCTGCTGGACTCCCGCTCGGAAGGCCACTCGCTGCCGGCCGGCCTCTACATCCGCGAAGACGTATTCGAAGCGGATATCGAGGTCTTCTTCCACAAGCACTGGATCTGCGTCGGCCTCGACTGTGATGTTCCGGAGCCCGGCGACGCCACGGTCGTCGATATCGGCAAGACAAGCCTGATCCTGCTGCGCGACGACGACGGTGAAATCCGCGTCCTGCACAATGTCTGCCGCCATCGCGGCTCTCGCCTTCTCAATCCGGGCAAGACGATCGTTTCGAAGCTCGTCTGTCCCTATCACACCTGGACCTATGAGCTCACGGGCGAGCTCAGCTACGCCCCCCATATGGGCAAGGAATTTGACAAGGATTGTCACGGCCTGAAACCCGTCACCTTCAAATCGATCGGCGGCCTGATCTACGTCTGCCTGTCCGACAATCCGCCCGAGGACATTGCCGGACTCGAACAGGCGATGGTCGAGCGCCTTGCTCCCTATGATATCCGCAATGCCAAGATCGCCCACCAGACCGACGTCATCGAGGACGGCAACTGGAAGCTGACGATGGAGAACAATCGCGAGTGTTATCACTGCTCCGCCAACCACCCGGAACTCTGCGTCTCCTTCGTCGATCTCGACTTCGGCTTCGATCCGGAAACGCTGAGCCCTGAGGATCGTGAGCAGGCCGAGGAGCATTTCCGGATGTACGAGGAGCGCACGCAGGCATGGGAGGCCGACGGTTTCCCTTCGGCTGCTGTTGAGCAGCTTTCCGACTGCGCCACGAACTTCCGCACGCAGCGGCTGATCATATCAGGTGCGGGCGAATCCCAGACCCACGACGCCACCGCCGCATCCTCCAAGCTCCTCGGCCAGATGACCCGCAAGGATCTCGGAGACACGCATCTCTGGGGTCATAACAGCTGGAACCACTTCATGGGCGACCATGCTGTCGTGGCAACCGTCATCCCGCTGTCGGCCGGCAAGACGCTGGTGAGAACCAAGTGGCTGGTGCACAAGGACGCCGTTGAAGGGGTCGATTACGACATCGACAAGCTGACGGATGTCTGGGTCGCCACGACGGATCAGGACGCCGATCTCGTCGCCCGTTCCCATGCCGGCGCTCTCGATCCCGCCTATCAGCCGGGCCCCTATTCCCGCTTTTCCGAGACGAACCTCGACAAGTTCGCCAGCTGGTACATCGACCGGATGCGCGCTCATGGATACTAGGACCCCGCAAGCGCTGCTCGCAAGGGCCGCCCGTCACGACGTCTGGAATCCCGAGGAAGACGATGCGCTCGTCTGTCTCGACGTCCAGCAGGAATCCCATGACGTCAAGACTTTCACCTTCGCATCTCCTGACGGGAAGCGGTTCGCCTTCAAGGCCGGACAGTATTTTCTGTTCGACCTCGAGCATAACGGAGAGGCGGAAAGCCGATGCTACAGCATCTCGTCTTCGCCTTATCGCACGAACGCCTTCTCCGTTACGGTAAAACGCGTTCCGGGCGGCAAGATCTCCAACTGGCTTCACGACACCCTGGTTCCGGGAGCGTCCGTCAAGGCGAACGGCCCGCTTGGCAATTTCATCCGGCCTGAGGCGTCGAAGCCGAAACTTCTGCTGCTCTCCGGCGGTTCCGGTATCACGCCAGTCATGTCCATTCTGCGGGAACTCGCCGACAGCTGCGAGCCTGCCGACGTCGTCTTCATGCATGCGGCGCGCACGCCGCAGGATCTGATCTTCCGCGACGAACTCGCCTGCATCGCCCGCAGGCTCAAGGGCCTTCGGCTGCACTTCCTGCCGGAAACAGTTGCGGGCGAGGCGTCATGGCCTGGCCTCACCGGCCGCATTTCGGCGGACTATGTCAGGCTCGCGGTTCCCGATATTGCGGAACGGATGGTGATGTGCTGCGGTCCCGCCCCGTTCATGGCGGCCGCACGCAGCATTTCCGCGGAGCTCGGCGTTCCCGCCGCGCACTATCTGGAGGAAAGCTTCGACGCCGCGGTCATCGACGAGCCTGAAATCCCGGCGATTCAGGAGGCGGCCGCCAAGGTTTTTCAGGTCACTTTCTCGAAGCAGGCCCGCAGCATCGAGGTAACAGGCGACCAGAGCGTGCTCTCCTGTGCGAAGAAGTCAGGCGTCAGGATTCCATCCTCCTGCGCCAACGGCGTTTGCGGCACCTGCAAGTCGAAGCTGACATCAGGCACGGTCGACATGAACCACAATGGCGGCATCCGCCAGAGGGAAATCGACGCCGGCTTTTTCCTGCCCTGCTGCTCGAAGCCGCTCAGCAATCTCGTCATCGAACGCTGAGCGACACCGCACTATTCACCGACAACAGGGGATAACTCGGATGCTGCGAGACGAAAACGAATCCGTCGAGCTGGCCGGCTCAACCGTCTTTAAGGACGAGCGGAAGCAGGCTTACCTCAATCCCGATGGAGCGGACCGGCCTCTCATCAGTCCTGTGCCGGCCACGACACTCGACCGGGCGCGCCGCTACCGCCTGGAGCGGCTGCGCATGAAGATGCTCGAATGGGATTGCGGCGCCCTGCTGCTCTACGATCCCGTCAACATCCGCTACGCCTTCGACTCGTCGAATATGAGCATCTGGACGATGCACAATCCGTCGCGCTACGCGCTGATCCTGGCCGACGGCCCGGCTATTATTTTCGAATTCGAAGGCGCCGAACACGTCAATGACGGGCTGCCCGGCATCGACGAGATCCGGCCGTCGAAATCCTGGATCTTCTTCACCGCAGGCAACCTCGTGGAACCCCGCCTGAAGGCCTGGGCGGACGAGATCACCGACATCGTCAAGGGGAATGGCGCCAACAGACGCATCGCCGTCGACAGGCTCGAACCATCAGGCGCCTTCGAACTCACGGAACGCGGGTTTACCCTCCTCGACGGCCAGGAGCTGGCCGAACGGGCGCGGTCGATCAAAAGCGCTGAAGAAATCGAGCTGATGCGCTGGACGATCCGCGTCTGCGAAGCGGGAATGGCGCGGATGTACGAAGTGTCAGAGCCGGGCCGCACCGAGCGGGAAATCTGGGCCGAGCTGCACTTCGAAAATGCGCGCAGCGGCGGCGAATGGCTAGAAACCAAACTACTGACCGCAGGCCCCCGAACCAATCCCTGGTATCAGGAATGTTCGGACTACGTCATCAAGCGCGGCGAGATGATCTCCTTCGACACCGATATGATCGGCCCCTACGGCTATTGCGCCGACCTCTCGCGCTCGTGGACATCAGGCCATGTGGCGATGAACGCCAAGCAGAAGGAGCTTTACGCGGCAGCCAAGGACCAAATCGAGCACAATCTTTCCATCATCAGGCCGGGCATGACCTTCCGGGAGTTCAACGAACGGTCCTGGCGGATCCCGGAAAAATACCGGCCCTATCGCTATACGCTGGCCCTGCACGGCACCGGCATGGCCGATGAATGGCCGGGCGTGATGCTGCATCCGGATTTCGATCCCGATTTCAGCGGCATCATCGAGGAGAACATGGTGCTCAACGTCGAAAGCCTGATCGCCGAAGTCGGATCGGAAAGCATCAAACTGGAGACCCAGGCCCTGATCACATCAAAGGGCGCGGAGCGGCTGGACACCTTTCCGTGGGAAGAGACCTGAAGTGCGTTCAGTGAGCTCTCAAAGCCGCCGCGCGATGCTGTGATGGGGTCTGCCCAAAGGTCCGCTTGAAGGTTCGTGTGAACTGGGAGGCATTTTCGAAGCCGACGTCGAGCGCGATCTCGATAAGCGGCGCCTTCGACTGGACCAGGATCGATTTTGCCCGCTCCATGCGAACCCGATTATAGGCCTTGGCGGGAGACATTCCCGTCTTGTCGATGAAAATTCTCTCCAACTGCCGCCGTGACAGCCCAACCATCCCGGCAAGCTTCTGGATCGATATGCTGCCGTCGACGAACTGTTCCATCGTAATCATCGCCGCCTTGACGCGGGCGTCGTCATAGTCGTCATACAGCGGGCGGCGGGGCTGGATGTCCGCCGGCGCCCGGGCCTTCTCGATCTGAAGCACCTCAAGCGCATTTCGCTCGGCATCCCGGCTGATATATTTCCTGACCAGCAACGCGGCCATGTCGGCCGAACTGCTGCCGCCGGCGCAGGATCCGCGCTGGCGATCGAGATTGAAGAGCCGGTCGGATCGAACGCCGAGGTCGGGAAACCGCTCGCGAAACTCCTTGTAATGCAGCCAGCTCACGCAGGACTCGTGCCGCTTCATCAGGCCAGCGGCCGCAAGAATGAACGAGCCCGTGCAAACGCCGATCAGCGGGACCTTCTTGGCATCCGCCTGCCTGAGAAAGTTGATGGTCTGCTGGTCGACAGGGTTCTCCACAGTCAGAAGTCCGCCGACGACCACGATGTAATCGAATTTCAACGGATCGACGAAATCGGAGGTCGGGGCAACCTGAACTCCGCAGCTCGAGGTGATCAGATGCCGCGTGCTGCCGATCACCTGCCAATCTGCAAGCACCCTCCCGGAGCGATCCTGCTCGTCGCTGGCAAGCCGCAGCGTATCAATGAAGAGTGCGAAGGCCGACAGCGTAAATGACCGCGACAGCACGAATCCCACTTTAAGCCGAGCACCGGGTTTCGCGGCGCCGTCTCCCTGCCGATGCTGCTCCGGTCGCATAGTCATCTCCTTGCCGCCTCTCAAAACTCGGAAAATGCGCTCATCGAATTTGAAATCCGTGTGCCAGTGGATCACGCTCGTCAACAAAAATGGTGTTGTGGCCGATGACCCGCGCCCAGCCGCCAATGCTTGGAAGGATGCCGCGATAAGGTCCGACCCTCGCCTCGGCTTCGACCCGGCCCTCGAAAATGGTTCCGATCAGGCTTTCATGACGGTATCTCGACCCGACATCGAGCCGCCCCTTGGCGTGGAGCTGCGCCATGCGCGCCGAAGTGCCGGTGCCGCCCGGCGACCGATCGATGGCCTTGTCGCCATAAAAGACCGCGCAGCGTCCGTCCGAAACGTCGTTCACCGGACGGTCGCACCAGATCGCATGATGTACGCCGCGGATTCTGGCATCGTCGGGATGAACGGGATCGCAGACATCGGCAAGCGCTGATCTGAGCTTCTGGCTGCAGCCGACGATGTCGGAGGCGCTCATGCCGTCGAGCCCGCTCCAATTCTCTTGCGGCTCGACGACCGCATAATAATTGCCGCCATAGGAGATATCGACGCGCAGACGGCCCATACCAGGCACATCGACCTCGACATCCGCCTCATGGAGATAGCTCGCTACATTGTGGAGACGAACGGAATCGACATAGCCGCCCTTCTCCTCATAGGTCACATCAACCCTGCCCGCTGCCGTTTCGATGGCGACCCTGCCGGGCTTGCGCGGTCTGACCAGCCCCTCCTCGATCGCAGCGGTCACGGTACCGATCGTGCCGGCGCCGCACATCGGCAGGCAGCCGCTGACCTCGATGAAAAGAACGGCGAAATCGCAGTCCTCTCGATAGGGGGGATAGATGATCGAGCCCGACATGATGTCATGCCCCCTCGGCTCGAACATCAGCGCCCTGCGGACCCAGTCGTGGTCGCGGACGAAGATTTCCCGGCGCTCGCCCATCGGCACGTGCGGAAGCAGCGGACCGCCGCCGGCAACAAGGCGGACGGGGTTGCCGCAGGTATGCGCATCGATGCAGAAGAAGCTGTTTCTCATCCTCGGATCCTCCTCATCTCGCCTTCGGCAGCCTGTCGCGGTCGAGCAGGCCGCGGGACAACCGGTCGAGCAGAACGGCGACCGCGACGATTGCCAGGCCGGCTCTCAGGCCAAGCCCCATCTCCATGCGCGTCAGGCCGCGCGTCACCTCGGCGCCGAGACCGCCTGCGCCGACGAGGCCGGCCAGCACGACCATCGCCAGCGACAGAAGAATGCACTGGTTGAGCCCGACCAGCAGCGTCTGCTTGGCCAGAGGGATTTCGATCTTCCAGAGGATCGAGCGCGGCGGCGCGCCGATCGCGCTGCCGAGTTCGATGAACACCTTCGGCACCTGGTTGAAGGCCAGCGTCGTCAGGCGCAGCATCGGCGGAATGCTGTAGACGATGGTGGCGATAATCGCCGGCACGCGCCCAAGGCTGAAGATCATCACCGCCGGAATGAGATAGACCCAGGGCGGCACGGTCTGCATCACGTCGAGAATTGGCCGAACCACCGCCTCCAGCGTCTTGTGCCGCGAGCACAGGACGCCGATCGGAAAGGCGATGAGCACCGAGATCATCACGGCGACGGTGACCAGCGCAAGGGTCTGCATCGATGCCGTCCACAGCCCGACGAGCAGGCAGAAGCCGAGGCAGAGACCGGCAAGGATCGCGGCGCGCAGGCCGACGGCAAAGAATGCCAGGACGACGACGATCGCGATCAGCGCATAGGGCGGCACGAAGAGCAGTGCTGCCTCGATAGCCGAAAGCACCGTTTCCACCAGATAGCTGATGGCCGCAAACAGCGGGTGAAGATTGGTGTTGAGCCAATCGACTGATGGGGCCAGGAAGGCGCCGGGCGAAAACTGCAAGGTCGAAAGATTCATGCTTTCCTCCCTGTTCCCAAGCGAGCGGCACTCTGGGTGATCCGGTCAATCACCATGGTCAATACCACGATGGCGATCGCTCCATTGATTGAAGTGGCGATGTCGAGTGTCCTGATCGCGCCGTAGATCGTCTCTCCGAGCCCGCCGGAGCCGACGATGCCGGCGATGACCACCATGCCGAAGGCCATCATCAGGCTCTGGTTGATACCCGCCATGATGCTCGGCAGGGCAAAGGGAAGACGGATCTTGAAGAACATCTTTGCCGGCGTCATCCCGAGCGCCTCCCCAAGTTCGATGAATTCCTTGGGGGTCATGCGGATACCGAGCGAGGTCAGGCGGATTGCCGGCGGCACCGCGACGATCACGGTTGCGATCAGCGCAGTTGCCGGCCCGTAGCCGAGCAGGGCGATCGCCGGCAGCAGGTAGATATAAGGCGGAAGCGTCTGGATCAGATCGAGGCCCGGCTCCATGAAGTGATCGAGGGCGGTGAAGAAGCCGGCGGCGATGCCGATCGGGATGCCGATCGCCAAGGCGATCACAGTCGCGGTCAGAACCAGAGCCAGCGTGCTCATCGTCTCCGGCCAGAGCCCCATCCAAAAACAAAGCGCCAGCGCGATGCCGCTCAAGAGGGCGAACCAGACATTGACCAGCCGCCAGCCGATAAGCGCCACGACCAGGGCGATCAGATAGAAGGGCGGAAGCTGCAAGAGCCAGAGGATGCCGTCATAAAGCCCTTCAAGAACCTGTCTGATATAGTCGAAGAGGGACTCCCCGTTGTCGCTCACCCATTCGAGCGCCGAGTCGGTCCATTCGTCGAAAACATCGGTGAAGGCTGAACTATCCATGTCAATCACCTCCAGTTGGGGTCACGCCGCCGTGAGATCGGGGGCAGACGTACCCTTGACGCCCATCAGCAGGCTGCGCGGCGTGACCACGCCGACGACCCGATCATTGTCGACGACGGCGATGGCGTCGCGCTCCGACTGCATCGTCAAAGAGATGAGCTCGTCGATATCCGCGTCCGGCGTCGTGCGCGCCAGCGACGCAATGTCGAAGTTCGGCGCGCTTTGCTGGAATTCGGTGACGCTGCGCATGACGGAATGCGCCTTGATCAGGTGAAGGCGGGAGATGCCCGCGACGAATTCGGCGACATAGGCGTCCGCCGGGTTAAGGATGATTTCCTCGGCCGTGCCGGTCTGGATGATGACGCCGTCCTTCATGATCGCGATGCGGTCGCCGATGCGGATCGCCTCGTCGAGATCATGAGTGATGAAGACGGCGGATTTGCCGAGCGCTTTGGTCAGCTGGCGGAATTCATCCTGAAGCTGGCGCCGGATCAGCGGGTCGAGCGCGCTGAACGGCTCGTCCATCAGAATGATCTCGGGGTCGGAGGCGAGCGCACGGGCAAGCCCGACGCGTTGCTGCATGCCGCCGGAAAGCTCGTTGGGATAGCGGCTCAGCCAGTCGGCGAGGCCGACCTTCTCGAGCGCGGCAGAAGCAGTCTTGTTTCGCTCCGCCTTCGCAATACCCTGGACTTCGAGGCCGAAGGCCGCATTTTCGAGCACCGTCCGGTGCGGCAGCAGCGCGACGCTCTGGAACACCATGCCGATGTTCTTGGCACGCATCTGCCTGAGATCAGCCGGCGACAGGCTGGCAAGGTCGCGTCCCTTGACGAGGACCTTACCGGAGCTCGGTGTGATCAGCTTATTGAGAAGGCGGATGAGCGTCGATTTTCCGCTTCCCGACAGCCCCATGATGCAGAAGATTTCGCCGCGCCGGACCTCGATGCTTGCATCGGAGACGCCGACGACGCAGTTGAATTCCTTGAGGACCTCATTCTTGCCGAGGCCGCGTTCCTTGATCGATTTCATCGCGGCAGCTGACTTGCTTCCGAAGACCTTCCAGAGGGATTGGCAGTCGATCAGGACATCTTTGGCTTCGATATTGACAGCTTTCATAGCGATCCCCTTTGAGCCAATGGCGCTGGCTTCTTTATTCCGTTCCAAGATGGCCGCCCGACGTGTCGGGCGGCCACGAGATGCTTACTTCTTCTTGATGTTTTCCCAGCGCTTGATCAGGTCGGCATGGCCGCCGATCCAATCCTGCACGGCCTGATCCATAGTCTTGCCGTCCTTGACTTCACCGTTGATGGTGGTGATGTCGGCGATCGGCACGTAGACGCTGGCCATGACTTCGCGGGCGTGCGGGTATTCTTCGGAGAAGCCCTTATGGCCGATCCAGTAATAGCTCTGCGGCGGCGGGAAGACGCCCTTCGGATCCTTCAGGTACTTGACCTCGTACTTTTGGACCATCCATGACGGCTCCCAGATCGTGACCGCGATCCACTCCTTGCGATCGTAGGCGGATTTCAGCGCCGCCGTCATCGCGGCCGTGCTGCCTTCGACGAGCTGGAGCTTGAGGCCGTAATCCTTGACCGCATTCGACGTATCGCGCATCAGGCCGGCGCCCGGTTCGATGCCGATGATCTTGCCGCCAAACTTGTCGGCGTTTTCATTGAGCTGTTCGAGCGAGTCGATCGGAACGTATTTCGGAACGGCGACACCCTGATAGAGGCCGTGCGAAACCGGCGAAATCTTTTCGAGACGGTTCTTGTTCTTGTCCCAATAGTCTTGGGCGACGTAGTCGGTCTGCGAGGTGAGAGCCTGGATATCGCCCTTGGCGAGAGCGGCATAGGCGATGCCCCATTCGGAGAACTCGGTGACCTTCACGGTGTAGCCGGCGTCTTCCAGAACCTTCTTGGTAATGCCGGTGATGGGCGTAAGGTCTTCCCACGACATCGTGCCGAGATTGATCGTCTTTTCCTCAGCGCGGGCCGGAAGGACGCTCATCCCGATTACTGCAGCGGCGCAAAGCGCCTTCCACAAAATCTTCATTGTTCTTACTCCTGGTTTTCGTTCCCATTCTCATCGAAGTCTGCAGGCGGCAGTCTTCATATTGCGCGGCCGAGGGATCATCCCTCGCGGCCTGCCCGCAATTCCTGAAAGCGGATGACCGAATTGACGCCAAGCCACGCGATGGGCTCGGGCGGCAACCTGGTCGGTTCCGGCTGATTGCTGTATCGGTCGAGTTCGGGGCTGCGGGCGCCGGTCGCGAGATCCGCGGCCATCATGCCCGCAAGCGTGCTCTTGACGGTGCCGAGGCCATTCTCGCAGCAGGCCGAAAAAAGCCCGTCTTCGACCTCGCCGAACGCCGGCACATGATTTCTGCTGAGGCAGAGCGCACCTGCCCAGCTATATTCCAGCGGCAGGCTTTCCAGCCCAGGAAAACGAGCGTCGAACGACCGTCGCTGCTCGGCGGCGATGCCGGCGACGCGCTTTTCCGACACTTTGAGGCTCGGGTCGTAAGTGAACCTCGTCCTGACGACGATCCTCGAAAGCCCGTCCTTGGTGATCTTGCGCACCGTCGCGCCCATCGGGTCGGCCGGCAGCAACGCCCAGCGATCCACACCGGTGACATCGCCTGCGAATTCGTTCTGCGAAAAGGCTGAGGTCATCGACGCATAGGTAAAGATATGCATCAGCCGTCCACGGAAATGGCCGAAGCTTTGAATATGACCGTTCACACCGAGAATGACCTTGGGCGCCGAAACGGAGCCGCGGGCGGTCTTCGCCTTCCAGGTCCAGCCTTCGCGCGAAAGCTCCAGCACCGGCGAGTGCTCGTGGATGGCAACCTTCGAATGGAGCCCGCGCGCGAGGCCCCTGATATAATCGGCAGGCTGGATCATCACCGCGCCCGGCGTGTAAAGGCCGCCGCGATAATAGTGCGAGCCGGTCATCTCCCGCATCTGATCGGCATCGAGAACGCGATGCTCCTCGCCGATCTTCTCAAGCGACTTCTTGTAATTGTCGTTGAGACCCATTCCCCGGTCGGAGGCTGCGGCATTCACCTTGCCAGAGGGATCGAATGTATCCCTGGACAGGCCGTATTCGGCCGCGGCATCGGCTGCGAAAGAGATCGCTAGACGGTTCTGCCGGATCTCGTCCTTGGTCGCTTCCTCGTCGGCCACCGAATACTCGCCCGAGGACAGATTGTGCGGCACGTCGATCATGAAGCCGGAATTCCTTCCGGCCGGGCCCTTAGCGAGTTCGCGGGCCTCGAGGACGACGATCTTGTCCTGAGGCCGCGACTGTGAGAGGCGGCGAGCCGCCGACAGACCGGCAAAGCCGCCGCCGATGATCAGCCAGTCGGCGGTAATGTCGTGTTCAAGCGCCGTTACGGGAAAGGCGCGTTCGCTGGTTGCCTCCCATCCCGAAACGCCGGTGTCAGTCGGCAGGTGCTTGATCACATGGCGGCTCATCGGATCGTCTCGTCGACCGACCGTTCGGAGATGTCGATCCAGATGGTCTTGAGCTCGCAGTAATTGTCGTGGGCGAAGACCGACTTGTCGCGGCCGCCGAAACCGGACTCCTTGTAGCCGCCGAAGGGGGTCGAGGCATCGCCCTCGCCGAAGCAATTGACGGTGACGAGGCCGGCGCGGATGTCGCGGGAGAGCCGGATCGCGTTGCGCAGACTGCCGGTATAGACGGATGCCGTGAGGCCGTAATTGGTGTCGTTGGCCAAAGCGGTCGCCTCGGCGAGCGTGTTGAATGTCGTAACCGACAGGATCGGGCCGAAGATCTCCTCCTGGAACAGGCGGCTAGCTGGTGTTACGCCCTCGACCAACGTCGGCTCGATGAAGATGCCCTTATAGGTTTCGCCGCCCTGGGTGACGGACAGCTTCTCCGTCTTGGCGTCGTCGAGGAAGGATTTCACCTTCTCGAAATGCGACTTGCTGACGAGCGCGCCGATGCGGTTTTCGGGATCGAGCGGGTCGCCGGTCTTCCATTCGCGCATATAGGCGCCGATGCGCTTCATCAGTTCATCCTTGATCTTGGAATGAACGATGAGACGCGACGTGGCCGAGCAATTCTCGCCCATGTTCCAGAAAGCGCCGTTGACGACCTGCTCGGCGACGAGATCGAGGTCTTCGGCATCGTCGAGAACGACGGCGGGATTCTTGCCGCCGCATTCGAGCACGACCTTCTTGAGGTTCGAGTCCGCGGCGTAACGCAGGAAGCGACGGCCGGTCGGCGTCGATCCGGTGAAGGCCACCATGTCGACATCATTATGCAGGCCGATCGGTTCGCCGACTTCCCGGCCGGAGCCGGTGACGACGTTGAACACGCCGGCCGGAATACCCGCTTCATGGGCAAGCTCGGCGACGCGCAGCGTGGTGAGCGTCGTTTCCTGCGCCGGCTTGACGATGACCGAGCAGCCGGCGGCAAGCGCCGGGCCGATCTTCCAGGCCAGCATCAGCAGCGGGAAGTTCCACGGCAAAACACAGCCAACGACGCCGATCGGCTCGCGCACCACCATGGCCAACGCATTGGCGCCGACATTGTTGGTGTTGTCGTAGATTTTGTCGATGAGCTCGGCATGCCAGCGGATCGTATGAATGGTATCGGGAACATCGACCGTCTGGCATTCGCGCACCGGCTTGCCGCTGTCGAGGCTTTCCAGGACGGCGAGCTCGTGTCTGTTCCGCTCCAGGAGCTTGGCGAGCTTCAGCAGCACTTCCTTGCGCTCGCCCGGCGAGCGCAGCCGCCAGCGTCCGTCGTCGAACGCGTCCTTCGCCTTCTGCACCGCGAAGTCGACGTCGCTGGAATCGCAGGCTGCGATTTCGGCAAGGATCTCACCTGTCGCAGGGTTCGTGGTGGTGAAAGTCTTGCCGGAATTTGCCGGACGAAATGCGCCGTCAATGAAGGCGTTCGTCGGAAACTGCAGTTCGGCGGCGATCGCCTTATATTCTGCGGCGGTCAAGGGTTCATGCATGATTGGCTCCCGACGTGATCTGGGCGACCGTGCGCTTCAACGTGGAAACGACGGTCTCAAGGGTTCTTTTCTCTTCGGAGTTCAGTCCGCGCAGCGGCGCCCGCACCGGGCCGGCTTTGAGGCCGATGATCTCGCAGCCGTGCTTGATCGATTGGACGAATTTGCCGCATTCGAGGAAATCCATCAGCGGCAGCATCGCGCTCATGATCGCGCGGCCCTTGTCGAAGTTCTTCTCGAGGACGCAGGCCTCGTAGAGAGCGACATGCTCGCGCGGCAGGAAATTGGAGCCGGCGCAGACCCAGCTTTTCGCGCCCCAGGCGAAGAATTCGAGCGCCTGGTCATCCCAGCCGCAGGACAGGGCAATATGCGGAAACTTCCGGGCGAGCCGGTGAAGATTGCCCATGTCGCCGGAGCTTTCCTTGATGGCGATCACGTTCTTCGACTTGCCGACGCGGGAGAAATACTCCTCGCCCATCACCACACCCATACGGGCAGGATAGTTGTAGAGCATGATCGGCAGATTGGCGGCGCGATCGACCGTCAGCGCATGGACCGCATTCTCGCGTTCGGTCGGCAGGGCGTATGGCGGCGACGACACCAGGATCGCATCCGCGCCGATTTCTTTCGCCGCCTTGGCATATTCGACCGAATCTTCGGTGCGCGTGGCGCCGGTGCCGATGATCAGCGGTAGCCGCGTGCCGATAACGTCCTTCGCATAGGCCGCGAGTTCGTGACGTTCCTGGCCGCTCTGGGCGTAGTATTCGCCCGTCGAGCCGCCGACGATGATGCCGTGGACGCCCGCCTCGATCAGCGACTCGAGCACGGCGGCAAATCCGGCCCGGTCGATCTGTCCGTTCTTATCGAGCGGCGTCACTGCCGGCGTATAGATCCCCTCAAATTTCACGACGACTTCTCCAATAATTGCGTGGCTGGACCGCCCACGAAGGCATCAGCCTTGAGGCCTTGCGGGGCGATGAACATCTCCATGTTCTCGCGAGACAATTCCCAGTGTTCGAAAACGAGATCGACGACGGCATCCTCGTCGTGAGCGCCGAGCGCCACGATGAAGCCGTCATGATGGTCGACGGCCAATTGCAGCCGCCGCCGCATATCCTCGTTTCTCGGCCGGAAAAACGTATGACCGATGCGCGCATGGTCGATGAGCAACCGGCCGAGGCTCGGCTGCATGTAGACGTTGCCCGACATCTCGCCGAAGATCTCATGAAAGCGATTGTTCTCGAGAACCATCGCCATGGCATCCATGCTCTGGCTGGCGGCGCGGAACCGCTCCTGCGTCTGCTTCAGGTCCGACAGCTGGGCGGGCTTGAAGTTCTGGACGGCAAGACGGCCGATCGCCGCATAGATCATCGGCGCAACGAGAAAGAAATTCCGAAGCGTGGAGTGGTTCATCGGGATGACCCGCGCACCCCTGTTCTCACGAATGTCGATATAGCCCTCGCCGGCAAGGCGGCGGAATATGTCGCGCACCGGTGTCCGGGAAAGCCCGTATTTTTCACTCAAACTGGCCTCGTCCAGATCGGCGTCCGGGTCCAGTTCCATCGTCAGAATCTGGCGTTTCAGGTCCTCGTAGAGATTGCTCTTCGGTGTCTTCGCCATCGTCGATCTCCGGCCATTCGTTGCTCTACGCCCTGAAGATGGCACGCCTTTTTAACGGAGTCAAACGATTGTGTACTTTGCGTACACAATTATTATTCGGAGGGTACACAATCCTACAGGCCGGTCCGACGGCCTCTCGAAGCGCATGATCCCTGCGTGGAGAGAAAACGGTTTAGGGGTAGAAAATTGGCGCCACTAATCGAGATGACAGAGATCAAGTGAGAACAGCTCCGCGGCGGTAGCCACCGCGGAGCTTCTTGCCAAACGGGTTATCGTATAATAGGGCGCGAGAGTTCTCTGCGGCCGGGCATCGGAAGCCCGGGCGCCGGCAAACCGGCGGCGCGCGGCCATCTGGGATTATCTCTCGATAGCGGCGGCATGTCGGGGGCGCCGGGGTCGGCGCCCCCGATGAAATCACGAGGCCAGAACGCCGTTCTTCTTGGCGGTCCAGGTGGCGATATAGTCCATCAGGCCGGGGTTGAGGCAATCATACGGCTCGATACCGGATGCCTTCAACTGCGCTCTGACGGCGTCCATCTTCGAAGGATCGAAGCCACTTTCGATGATCGACGAGACGAAGGCCGCAAAGCCGGGCTTTGCCCAGCCGGTTTCTTGGAAGCGTTCGGGATGGACGAACGACAATCCCTGGAACGGATGTTCACGCTCGACCGGCCCATACATATGCACGCCGCATTCCTTGCAGGCATGCCGCTGGATCAGGGCAGCAGGATCGACGACGGCGAGCTTGTCGCCGTTCTCCAGCACTTCGACGTTTTCGGTCGGCGCGACCGCCACGACCGAAAAGGCCGCACCCTCGGGCTTCCAGCACTTCGTACAGCCGCAGGCGTGATTGTGGGCGATATCGCCCTTGATCCTGACCTTCACGGGATTACTGGTGCATTTGCACACCAGCGTCCCGCCTGAAAAGGCAGCGTCAGTCGCTCGAAAGCCTGAATCCACTGCCGGATGAATGGCTATGCTGCTCATTGCTTTTCTCCCTTCCTCCCTGGCCGTTTGCGTTATGCCCGGCCGAGCTCTGCAATCAATTCGCCAGCCTCTGCGCGTGCCAGCGCAGATGCCCCTCCATGAATGTCGAAATGAAAAAGTAGGAGTGGCCGTAGCCTTCCTGCATGCGAAGCCTGAGCGGAATGCCCGCCGCCTCGCAGGCTTGCCTGAGTTCATCGGGACGCAAGCCGTCCTCCAGGAAGCTGTCCGCCGTCCCCTGGTCGACGAAGAGTTCCGGGAACCGGTGCCCGTCTTCGATCAACGAGAAAGCGTCATAAGCCCGCCAGGTCTTTTCATCGGGCCCAAGATATTTCCGCAATGCCGGTTTCGACCAGCCGGACACCGAGGGATGGCTGATCGGCGCAAAGGCCGAGCAGCTGCGGAAGCGGTCCGGGTTCTTGAGCGCGATGGTGATTGCGCCATGTCCGCCCATTGAGTGGCCGAATATCCCCTGGCGGTCCATATCGACGGGAAATTCTGCGGCAAGGAGGCGCGGCAGCTCGTCGGTGATGTAGCTGTACATGCGATAATTCGCCGAAAACGGCGGCTCGGTGGCGTCAACGTAAAAGCCGGCGCCCTTGCCGAACTGCCAATTGTCCGATTCATCCGGAACGTGGTCACCGCGGGGACTGGTATCCGGGCAGACGACGATCAGTCCGAGCTCGGCCGCAAGCCGCCGATATTCGCCCTTGTCCATGACATTGGCATGCGTGCAGGTCAGGCCGGACAGATACCACAGCACCGGGCAATTGCCCTTGGCCGCCTGCGGCGGCACGTATACCGCAAAGGTCATGTCGCAGTCGCAGGCCTCGGAGCGACTGACATAGACCCCTTGAGTGCCGCCATGAGATTTCTCGGTCGAGATGGTTTTCATGGCTCAGTAGACCACCACGCCGCGAATGCTTTCGCCCTTGTGCATCATCTCGAAGCCCTTGTTGATGTCGTCGAGCGGCATGGTGTGGGTGATCATCGGGTCGATCTGGATCTTGCCCTGCATGTACCAGTCGACGATCTTCGG
>NZ_JACIAO010000019.1:0-64286 GCF_014194045.1 Rhizobium sp. BK456 | reverse complement strand
CCGGGATCAACGTCCTGCTGCTCTGGTCGGAAGCCATCGCCCGCGGCTTTGCCTCATCACGCTGGATGACGTTTCGCCAGGCAATCGAGCTCGGCAGCGCCGTTCGCAAGGGCGAAACCGGCACGACCGTGGTCTTCGCCAGTTCGTTCATCCGCACCGAGACGACCGAGACGGGGACCGAGATCGAACAGGACATTCCATTCCTCAAAGCCTACACGGTGTTCAATACCGATCAGATCGCCGGCCTTGATGGCCGCTTTGACGACGGCGCACCTTGCCAGGATACGATGAGCCGCATCGGCGATGCCGGCCGCTTCCTTGCCAATACCGGGGCGCTGATCCGCCACGGAGGATCGGCTGCCTATTACGCCGCTCAGCGTGATTACATCCAAATGCCATGCCCAGATGCCTTCCGGGACGATGCTTCCTATGTCGCCGTCCTCAGCCACGAGATCACGCACTGGACCGGCGCACCGCAAAGGCTTGATCGCGATCTCAGCCGCTACGCCAAAGACAGGGGCGATCGTGCCCGCGAGGAGCTCATCGCCGAACTCGGCAGCGCGTTTCTCTGCGCCGATCTCGGCATTGTCCCAGAGCTCGAACCACGCCCCGACCACGCATGCTATCTCGATGGCTGGCTGAAGGTTCTGGGCAACGACAAGCGTGCCATCTTCTCGGCGGCAGCACATGCCCAGCGCGCGCTCGACTACCTGCATTCCTTGCAGCCAGAGTGCGACGAGGAGGAGGCGGCGTGAGCCGTCTCTTCCTTACCTGATGAAAAGCCTGCATGACCAAGCTGCACCGCATGTTTTCCAGTGCCTCCTCGATGAAGCCAACGCGACGCTCCGCAGCCGGTCGCACGCCGGCGAGCTTTACGATCTCACCAAACACGAAAGTCTCCAGCAACGCTCCGAACTGACCCCTGTCGTCGCGCAGGCGGTCGAGAGAGAAGTCCCGAAGGGGCGCCAGCAGACCAGAATCGAGGAAACGTATTTTCGGTGTTTTGGTCAGGCGTTCAGTTTGTTGGAAAACCAGGGCTGCACGGTTCGAGCGAGGAACAGGCTCTCGAAGATGCCGACATATTTTTGTGTTGTGATGTGGTTCATACCGATGACCGCGCCAATTCCGGAGAGTTCACAAGTTGTCCGGAATGCTGTGCCAGAATGCGTAGCAGGCGCGGCATTTGAGCAATTTGCTCGATTTGCGCGACATCGCGAACATCGCGTTGAACGATCGCCTGGATATAATCCGCATACCAGTCCTGTCTGCGGCTCAGCGTTTTGCGGCCCAATGCCTCGGGATATCCACCGGCTAGAACCGCCACCATCAGGTCGTCTCCGACGATTGGTTCTCCGGCCTTGGCTTCGTTTTGAAAGGCGTCGCGCAGGAAGCTGTTGCTGGTTGTCCTTTGCGCAAGCGGTAGCAATCGTACGACCTCCATGCGCCTTGCGAGCGAGTCTGCCACGCGTGGCAGCGTCATCAGATTGGCTGAACCGGTCAGGAGGAAACGCCCTGGGCGCTGGTCGGTATCCACGCTTTCCTTGATGGCCAACAACAACTCGGGAGCGCGCTGAATTTCATCGATGATGGCGCGATTCATGCCTCTTACAAAGCCCACTGGATCCTGTCGCGCTGCGTCCAGGGTCGTCGCATTGTCCAGCCTGTAATAGTCCATCGACTTCTTGGCCATCTTCTTGGCCAACGTCGTTTTTCCTGATTGTCGGGGACCGACGATCAGTACGACTCGTGTGTCTGACATGGCGTCGGCAACGCTTTGCTCAACGAGTCTTGATATTAACATAACGGCTGATTGAAACACGAAACCACTAGCGAGTAGCATGCGAGATTGCAAGATGATGTAGGCGAGCGGCCACGCAGGCGCTGCTGAAGCTTTCGCGGCGGTCACCGGATCTGACCGGCCGAAGCCGCCCTTGATGATGAGGCTGGGATCAGAACGGTGCTGATCTATCACGTCGCATCCGCCCGGTTGACGGCCAAGCGTCCTTTACCCAAACACCACCGACGCATGCCAAGAGCGCGGCACTTCGCGCGGCAGCAAACGGCCACCACGGCGAGGTCTCCTGCTGACGTCGCAATCAAGGACCATTCCCGTTCTTTATGTCGCCTTTCTAAGGGACCGGCCGCCACCAGCGTCAACCCCGCAAGAGGGTTCCCCTCGCTTAAGCTTCGGTGACCGCCTGCGGCGCGGCCCTTTCTTTGGGCGCCATCGGGAATGGTCCCGATGCAACGAAGGAGACAATCTCGTGGCTACCACGATCGCAACCCTCACCGAAAAGACCGACGGCACTCTCGAAGGCGTCTTCGCCACCATCCGGGTCAACGCCCCAATCGCCCTCGTCCCCAACGCCAGCAAGGCGAGCGAAGAAGCCCCTGATTACCGCATTATCCACCGCAAGACCGGCTTCGAGATCGGCGCTGGCTGGAACCGCATCTCCCGCCAGACCGGCGAGGAATACATCTCCACGAAGCTGGAAGCGCCCGAGATCGGCGTGATCTTCGGCAACGTCGCCCCCGCACCTGGCGGCGAGCCGGGCAAGAAGGTCATCCTCTGGAACAGCCCGGCCTGAACCGGATCGCCGGCCCCGCAATCGGGGCCGGCGCCCCATTTCAAAGGAGGCCGCCATGAGCCGCTACACAATAACCGTCACCAGGACCGCATCTTGCTACGCCGATCCAGACGCTACCATTGGCTACGACCGTCCGCTTCAGACGTTTTTTCCTCCAGGCATTCCGGATGGAGGTGAGGACCTCGAACTCTGGCTGGGCACGGATTTCCGGGAGTTCGAAACACTGTCGCAACTGAGGACCGCGGCGATCGCACGCGGCTTCGACTTCATACCCTTGGCATCTGGCATTCTCCATAGACTGCTGGACGACCATACCCGCGAGGCCGATCACGCTGTCAGCGACACGATCATCCAGGATCTCCGCAACGGCACATCCGCTCGCTGACGCACACTGAAAACGAAAATAGCCCGGCATAGCGCCGGGCTATTTTTTTGCCTGGCCGGCAACATTTACTTGTTCAGCGCATCCTTCAAGGCCTTTGCCGGCGTGAACGCCAGCTTCTTGGCCGCAGCGACCTTGATCGTCGCACCAGTCGATGGGTTGCGGGCCTCGCGCTCCGGCGTGGCTTTGACTTTAAACTTGCCGAAGCCGGGTAGGGACGTCTCGTTACCCGCAACGGCGGCTTCGGTGATGGAGGCGATCACCGCCTCAACGATGGCTTTCCCCTGAACCTTGGTGAGGCCATGCTCGCTTGCGATCTTGTCGGCAATTTCGTTGGTCGTGGTCATTTTTGTCTCCGCATCGATTCAGATGCAGAATCCCTGTCATTTCCGACCCGAGCTGTCATCGACACGACGCGGCAAATGGCGCGGAAAGCCCGGATCTCCACAGTTATTCGCGTGGTCAGGTGCTAGATAACCCGAAGACGGGCATCGAGCCCGTCTTCGCGTTCGGGTGCGATACGGAGAGGTAATGTCTGTTCAGTCCGTCCGAGGGTGTCATGGGTTCATGACGGCCTCAAGGACGAGCGGTGCCCCCAATTTTGCCTCCGCTCCGGTTCCCTGCACTCCGACAAAATCGGCACCCCCACTCGCCGCCGCTGGCGGTCGCGTTCCGCGATCCCTGACCCCGCCACGCCCCCATGACCGCGCGCGTCGTCTTTCACAAACGTCAAGGAGACGACGACGATGCTTCTGGAACAACACATTGAAGAGCTGCGCCGCGAAATGAATGCAACGTACGACCGGGTCGAACGCCGCGAGATCGAACTCGAACTCGAACTGGCCCGCGCCGAGCTCGAGGTGATCATGGCCGAACAGGAGGGTTCAATCGACGCCGAGCCGCCCTTCTGAGGCGGCTTTCACCATGTCGCCTGTCCTGTCGCGCCGGATCGACCGGCGCTTCAGGCCTAAGCTTCGCTCCGTCGGCCCCTTCCGCCATCGCTCAGGAAATCGCCCCTCGCGAGAAATGCGCTCTCGGGCCGTAGCCGCGCCTGCGCTTCTGAAGCAGGAGTTGGAGGAACAGCCCGACCGCTTCCTCTTCCCTCTCAAAATGATGCACCAGTCTTTGGCCCCTGGCGCCGATGCGACCCCATCGGCGGATGAGGCAAGCTTCGCCGAACAGGTTGGGCTCGATCGACATGGCATAGTAGCGGGCCATGTTCTTGCTGGCGTCCGTGCGTTCGACATAGAGCTGGTAGGGTTGCGCGATCATGAAATACAGATTCAGACAGGCATGACTTTGCGTCCAACGACATATTTGAATCGGTCGCTGTCAATTGATTCACGGCGATGATGGGTTTGTTGCGTAGTACGGGCGAGCCGCCTGCGGCGGACGGTGCTATTCGCTGTCGCTCACCGAACCCCTTTCGGGTTTCGTCCCATTCGGGTAACGCCCCCTCTCGCGGCTGTCGCACTGAGCACAGTTTCCGCAACCGTAACCGGGAATCGACTGCATGGCCGGCTGCGCTCGGCAAACGGACACGGCGCCTTGGGCGCCGTGGTCTATCTCACTCTGACGTCCGATCGTACACCCGCCACTCCGGCGTCAAGGACTGCGCGGCCCCTCCAATTTTTAGCCGCCGTCCCTTCGGGCCATCGCCAGAAAATCGGCTCCTCCGCTTGCCGCCGCTGGCGGTCGCGTTCCGCGATCCCTGACCCCTCGCGGCTACGGTGCGGCCTCCTTTCGTCAGAGACAGAAAGGAGACACTGATATGTCCGATGACTGGTACTACGTCCATCAACTCGCAGTGCTGGCGGGTTTCAGGCTCATCGTCCTTGCCAATCGCATCGGCTGCGCGGACCAATTCTTGTTGGAACTGCACGACGAGCTCGCCGAGGGGCTGGCATGCGCAATTGCGCGGCTGCGGTCCATCATGGCGCTCGAGCGGCAACTCGCCAGCGAGACGGACGACGAAGGTTTCACCGCCTTCCAGCTTCAGGGCGAAGAGGAATGCTTCGTTCGCTTCCGGATTACGCTGCTTGACGACCTCGAAATCGACTACGCCACCCATGAGTACCGTATCAACAACGGCGAATGGCATTATGCGCTTTTTGCAGACTGCGACGGCGTCTCGATCAGCTATCCGAGCCTTGTCGACCTCACCGATGCCAAATTGGGCACACTTGCACCGATCCTCCGCGCCATCCGCGCCGAGGCAAGCATCGGCATCAGCATCGCACGCGTCGTCTACGATTGACGAGCCCGCGAGAGACGGCTTCGCCCGTCTCTCGCCATCTCCATTTCCTTGATCGGTTGCCGGCATCGAGCCGGCGTGCGATCTTGAGGGGAGAGACCTACCGCCTCTCCCCTCAAACACCCCCTCTCCCTGCGGAGCGGGTCGCTACCCGCTCGGCCTTTCGGGCCGGTCAAGCGGACGCTGCCGCGACTTCCCCAAACAAGACGAAGAGGACGAGTACCTTGCGCTATGCCCTCATAATTCGGGCATCCGCTCCATGTGCTCGTCCTCTTCTGCGGGGCGCTCGCCGTCTCATCGTTCGCATGTCATCGATGCCCGTCACCTCCGGTGACGGTTCTTTCGACTGCTCACGACGACGGCTCGCTTCAGCATCTCCCACCAAATCGATCTGGCCGCCGTGCTGTTCCTCCGGCGCGGATCGCAGGTCTGCACCTGCGATCGCTGTTGCTTTGTCTGACGACTCGCAACAGCATTGGCGCGTCGGGCACGGCGGCCAGATCGATTTGGTGGGAGATGGCAGGATAGGCTAATGGTATACCAATAGCCGTTTCGCCCGAGGGGCGATCGCCTCAAAGGCGAGCGAGGGTTTCCCGATCTTTCAATTCTCAAACGAAACAAGGCCATGAGGGAGAGACATTGAGCTGTTGCAGAGGCAGGGGAGCCGGCTCTTTGGGGAAAGAGCCTCCGGCCGCCGTGAAATGTAGCAGCATCTCCGAGGTCAGGCGCTTGCGCTAATCAGCGAATGGGTGGTCGCGCCGATAGGTGGTTCGCTGATTGGACCGGCTTGCGAATGTGCGAATAGGTGAATCCGCGAAAATGTGAATAGGTGCGTCACCGTTTGGGCCTATCGGTACGTCGGCGAATGAGTAAAGCAGCGATTGGGTCATCCGGTGAAACGGCAGATCGGCGAACTGGCAAATCCGTGAAATGGGGCGACACCGATCGGGCGAATGGGAGGCCAGCCGCTTCCGTTAATCAGTGAATCGGTGATTGCGCGGATCGCTGAATCGGTGGTTGCGCGGGCGCGCGAATGGGCCGCTCAGCGAACAGCTTATTCCGCGAATAGGCATTTGAGCGATCCGGTGCATCGGTGAATGAGGGGTTCACCCGTTTGGCGAAACGGTGAAAGCGCGTCCAGACGGTCTTCGTGTTCGGACAAACACTCAATTGGCAAAATCGCAATCGTGGTTGCTGCGGTTTTCGCAACAACCAAGACCGCGACAACAAGACCTCGGCGATGCCTCTATCGCAACGATCATCTACTCATCTACCACGGAGCCTAGACTCAGGCTTTTTCCCGCTTGAGCAAGCAATCTGCTGCTGATAAAATTATACCGTAGTATAAGTTAGTCATTCGAGCCAAGCTGCGGGCCAGGCGGTATTCCGTTTTTTTGAGAATAGGGTTTGACACTGATACACAATCGATCCCTCCTGACGAAGGAATGGTACACGGTGCCATTCTCAGCGGACTGCCCTGGCTGTGGTGCACAGACGCGGTCCGCCGCTGTCGTGGTTGGCCCTTCGAGCCTGGTGGGGGACGCAGGCTCGACGTCGGGAAGCGACATACTGGCGAAGCCCAACAGACGACTTGATGCGTTCGCATTCGTTGAGGCGCTGGGCGGTCAGACCGAACATGTCGAACGATCCGTCGTCAACCGTTTCCACAGCACCTTCGCCTTCGTGAACGGCAGACTGACATCGATTTGCGAACACTGCGCCGTAAACCTTCCACCTGCGGCAATTCGCTCCACTGTCATGAACGGCTTTGTTCGGCTTGGCCAAAAGTGCCTTCTGGTGAACGAGCGCTTGATGCTTTTTGCCTCCGACGTGGTGCTGACGGAATTTCGCCGAGACACCTCGATAGAGGAAAGCGCTCTGCGCGATCCGGATTATGCCCTCCTGCTCGTTTGCGACACGGAAAGCGCAAACGGTGAAACCGGTATAATCGAGCTCTGGCACAGCATCGCGCGTGACGACTACGCGATCGTGATCAAGGGCCACGATGGCCGGGAGATGTTGCGGGACGCGTTCAACAGTGACTTTAAGGACGTCGTGACAACCATTTCCGATCTCGGACTGGTGCTGACCCAGCTTCACATCGCTCAGGCATCGTCGCCCTATTGCGCTCTCGCCCGCGATCTTTTCCTCGAAGCCCTCGAACATGCCGGTTACCGGCAGGCAAGCTAGAAAGCAACACCATGCGGACTTTCACGAAACTCTTCGGATCTCTGGCGGCAATGACGGTGCTGGCAGGATGTGGTCACCAGGTTGAGCGGCCGCAACCACGGCCGCCGGCGCCGTTTGCGTATCTCAGCCTCACAGCTTGCAGAGCTTATCCCGACAACATCGTCGAGTGCCAGCTGGAGTATGGCACCGAAGTCGGGCGCCAGCGTCTTGGCCCCGTTCAGGAGAGGAGCCTGACGATTGCCGGCGATGGCGAGCGCTACCAGATCCTGTCCTGCTATCCAGTGGCGAGGATAAAGAGGGAATTGCCCAATTTCGTTTGCCGAATCTCTTCCGGGAGCTCGGGCGCTGAAGCCGCTTCGATACTGGTGAAGGGCGGAACCGCGGTCCGTCTTGCTCGCATTTTGGGAGACCGCGAACAGCTTCAGTATCGCTGGACCCCGGATAAATGGTCACGGCTAAGGGGCTGATTTTCTTGGAAAAGCCCGCCTTCTGACAAAGCGTGGCATCCTATAAATTATACTCCAGTTAAACTTTAGGGTTGATTTCCACGGCTGAATGCGGTTCAAAATCTTATACCGCAGTATAATTTTGCATTGGTTCAGCCATGGATAGCGTTCCGCTTTCGCCTGTGAACAGACCGCACAAGATATCCTCGCGGAGCGTGCTATGGCTCGCCGGAACCTCGGCTTTTCTGCTTACCGGTTTCGCCTCCGGCCCAGATGACAGTAGCGGTCACATCGTTTCGGGAAAGTTGACGGACGTCCGCGCTGCCAACTGGATAGAGCTGAAGGCTGACGAGGTGGCGGCCGTGCCGCCAAATCCGGGGACTTCCGCCGCTGCTTCGACGCTCGATATCCCAACGATTGATTCTGCCAGCTTCAACGCACGATTTAGCGGCCCGGTCGTTGATGCGCTTCGTACCCGCGCTCGTCCGTCGGAGTTCATCGCAGGGTTTAGTGACATCGCGGGGCGACCATCAGGATCAGCGGCCGGGACCACGAGTGACCGTCGGGAACGCTCTGTGCATTCGCTGGTCAGCGTTTACTCGTTTGAGCCGGCAACAGCCATCCCCGAGCTTGCCGAGCCGGCAACCGCGCCTCATGTCAATGTCAGCGAGCCACTAGCACAGACCCGATCGGATCTTTTGTCCGACGTCCCCACGGACTATGCCAGCCTTGCATTGAAGGTTGCCGGTGAGGAGGAGGTTGATCCGAACTGGGTGCTTTCTGTGATGCGGGCCGAAAATGCCACATTCGATCCACACCTGGTAAGCTCCGCCGGCGCCGTCGGTTTGATGCAAGTCATGCCACGGATCGGCGAAGCCTTCGGCGCGACGGATTTGACCGATCCCGAACAGAACATCCGGGCCGGCACGCGATTTCTTCGTGTCCTGATCGCCAAGTACAAAAATCCCGTGCTGATCGCCGCCGCATATAATGCGGGCGAGCCGAATGTCGACCTTCGCCATTCAATGCCGCTGATCCGCGAGACCGCCGACTATGTCACCCGTGTCGTCGGATACTACACCGGCACAACGGCCAGTCCGAGCATCCCACGAGCCGGCTCGCCGTCAGACTTCGTGCCCAGTTCCAAGCGCCGTACCGGGCCTGCCGAGCGGGCCAAATCTCCCATGCTTGTTTTCTCAGCCGCAACACCGTTCCCGCCCGACGTGCGTCCTCAGCGTGATGAGGCGCGGAAGGATACCGGCGGGCCGGTCAAAATTGTCAAGGAAGAGGTGTCTCAATGAATCCCATCGCGTTGGCAGTCCAGACAGCCGTTCTCTATGGCAGCGTGGCCTGGTCCTCAATGGCCCCAAGGAAATGGGTCGGTAATGCCGCGATCGTGCTTGCGGCGAGCCTGATCCTGCTCGTCAGCCAGTACGAGCCTGCGGCGGCGCAGAATCTCGACGCCTTGCAAAATGCCGCTGACCGGCTCGTGCAGTTCTTTACCGGCCCGTTCGGCCGATCCGTAGGAGCGATCGCCTTTATCGGCATGTTTCTCGCAGCAGCCTTCGGCTACTGGTCCTGGGGAGCACTGCTCCGGGTTGGGGGGAGCCTTGCCGGCATGTTTGCCGCAGCCGAGCTCGTCGACTTCCTCGCTGGTAGCGGATCTTGATCATGGCGGGAGCAGGCAACAGCGCCGATGGTGGCGACGAATATATCGAATCCCATTCGGTTATATTGGCTCTGACGCGGCCGCCGACGGTGATGGGAATTCCGTACACTTACTTCCTGGCGGAATGCTTTGTGTCGCTAATGGTGTTCATGATCCTGGGATCCATCCTGTGGTTCCCGGTCTCCTTCGTGGTCCTTCACAGCATTCTCTACGTGCTCACCGTCAAGCTCGATCTCTGGTTCTTCGAGATCGTCGGGCGCCTCAGCATGTGTGGTGTCAATCCTCTTGGCCGGAAGCTCGGTGGCGGCGTCAGAACCTACGGGGTGTAAGCGATGAACACGATGGCGAGATCGCTGAAAGGCAATCTGTCGAAGGGCTGGGAGATCTTTGCGGACCGCAATGTGGCGACGCATGTTCCTTTCTACGTCCCGATCGAAAACGGCATCATCCGCCTGAAGAACGACTGCCTCGTCTCGACCCTAAAGCTCACCGGCTTTTCTTTCGAGACGGCCGATATCGAAACGATCAATATGCTGCAGCGGCAGCGCAACGCCGCCTTCCGTGCGATCTCCTCCATCGGCAGCTTCGCACTCTATACCCATGTGATCAGACGTAAGGTTGCGCCGTCGTTGCCGTCGGCATTCGCCGATCCCTTTATGGATCGTCTCGATCACGTCTATCAGTCGAGCATCTCGAAGAACGAGATGTTCGTGAACGACACTTATGTTTCGCTGGTCGTGCGCCCCATGTTCCGGAAGGGATCCGCGCTCTCCCGCCTCATGGGGGCCGGCGGCACGATCGTGCGGAAGGAACAGTTCCGCGCGATGCGTGACAAGCTGGTCGAGGCAACGCGGGCGCTCGAGAAATCGCTTGCCGTTTATGGCCCGAAGGTCCTGCGCGACGTGCAACGCGTACAGGTCGACGTCGGCGACAACACTACGATCTTCCGCGACGTGCTGGAAGACATGGTCGTCGAGGAGACCGCGCGCAAAGCCTGGTTCTCCGAACAATGTGAGTTCTTCTATACACTGCTGAACGGCGGACGCGTCCGGCCGATCCGTCTTGGGAACATCCCGATCGACGAGATGCTGCCGGCCCGCAGGACATCGATTGGCAACCGCATCATCCACCTGCAGGGCGACATACCGGATGATGATCGCTACGCGGCGATGGTCTCCTTGAAGGAGTATCCGCCGGAGACCGGCGCCGGCATGCTTGACTATATTCTCAAGCTGCCATTCGAGCTGGTGCTGACCCAGTCGATGTCCTTTGTCGACGATATGGCGGCGCGCAGCCGGATCGAACGGCTGGACCGGCAGATGTCGAAGGCCGACGAAGGCGGATCGAGTGTCCAGGCCAACCTCGATATTGCCCGGGACGAACTAGCCCGCAAGCGGGTCGCCTTCACGGAACACCATCTCACTGTGATGCCCGTCGCCAAAACCACCGCCCAGCTTGACGATGCGGTTGCCCTGATCGGCAACGAACTTGGCGCGCTCGGCGCCTCCTATGTCCGCGAAGACCTGAATGCGGAGCCGGCCTACTGGGCGCAACTGCCCGGCAATCAGGCCTATATCGCCCGGCGTGCCTTGATCTCCACGCTGAACTGCGCTGGGTTGAGCAGCTTTCACGCCTATCCCTACGGCAAACCTGACGGGAACCACTGGGGGCCGGCGATCACGATCTTCGAGACGACGTCAGGCACGCCCTTCTTCTTCAACTTCCACCAGGGCGACGTTGGGCACACGACCGTCTTCGGCCCGACCGGGTCCGGCAAGACCGTCATCATGGCCTTCCTGATCCTGCAAGCCTATCGCGTCAGTCCGCGACTGAAGACCATCGTCTTCGACAAGGATCGCGGCCTTGACATCATGGTACGTGCAGCGGGCGGAACCTACATGTCGCTTGAGCCCGGACAGCCGTCGGGTTGGAATCCGCTGCTGCTCGACGACACCGAGGAGAACCGCGTTTTCCTCTATGGGCTCCTGAGCTTCATGCTGAAGCCATCGAAGGAAGGCGAAAGCCTGACCCCGCAGGAAGAATCAATCATCCGCAATGCGATCAAGTCGGTCCTCAAGACGAAAGACAGGTCGTACCGTCGTCTTTCGTCGCTGCGGGCACTGCTCGCCGGCAGCGAAAGGACCGAAGGAAGCTTGATCGCCCGTCTCGACAAATGGGTCGATAAGGGACCGTACGCCTGGCTTTTCGACAATGCCGATGACGATCTCGATATTTCGAGACCGATGATCGGCTTCGACATGACGTCGATCCTCGACGATCCGACAGTCCGCACCGCAGCGCTTCTTTACATGTTCCACCGGCTGGACGCGATCTACGACGGCAAGGCGCCGATCATCAACCTGATGGACGAAGCCTGGAAGCTGCTCGACGACGACGAGTTCAAGCGCACGATGAAGGACTATTTCAAGACCATTCGAAAGCGCAATGGTCTCGTCATCTTTGGGACGCAGTCGGCCGACGATGTGGTGCGCTCGAGTGTCAGCCGCACGATCATCGAACAGACATCGACCAACATCTTCTTTGCCAATCCGAAGGCTGACGAAAACTCCTACATGGAGCATTTCGGCCTATCGCGGGCTGAGTTCGATTGGGTGAAGAACGGCGATCCGAGTTCGCGCTTCATGCTGATCAAGCAGGCAAAGAGCAGCGTGATTGCTCGCGTCGACATGTCCCACATGCCGGAGTTCATCAAGGTGCTCTCGGGCCGCGAGGAGACGGTACGCGAAGTCGAAATGTTGCTCGACGAGTACGGCGACCATCCTAAGAACTGGCTCTCGAAATTCTGCGACTGGAATGGGGTGACGGTCGATGAAGCACGCAAAGCACCTTGAGGGAGCCGCGGCCGGCGCTCTGGCCCTCGCTCTCATCTTTCCCGTCGGCACGAGCCATGCCCAGGTTCCGGTCATCGACCAGGCCCGCCAGAAGATCCAGCAAGCCACCGAGAACTGGTATCGGTCCTATAAGGACGATAGCCGGAAGGTCAAAGGCGCCTCGGGCGGTACGACCGATAGTGTCGCGCCCGGTGAGGGCTCTGGCGCGCCGGCCGATTGCTCCGCCGATGGCATGGCGGGAGACACCACGCCCGCAGCGCCATCGTCTCGCACGCCAAGCCAGCAGGAAGTTGCCAACATGGTGCAACAGGAGGCAATCCGGCAGGGCGTCGATCCGAACTTCGCGATGGCCATCGCCGAGCAGGAATCCCGCTTCCGCCAATCGGCGCGCTCGGCAGTCGGCGCGACCGGCGTCATGCAGCTGATGCCCGGCACCGCAGCACAACTTGGCGTCAACCCCTACGACACGCGCGACAATATTCGTGGCGGCGTCAAATACATCAAGCAGCTCCAGGGCATGTTCGGAGACCGCGATGACCTGATCGCCGCCGGCTATAATGCCGGTCCGTATCGCCAGTCGCTGCAGAACGGTCAGATCCCCAATATCCCCGAGACACAGGACTACGTCAAAAAGGTCTCCGCCTATTATGCCCGCAACAAGGCCCAGAACGGTGATAACACCCCGGAGGGGACAGCCGAGCCGGAAACCGCGAGCTACGCAAGCGGCTGCGGTGAGCAGCTGAAGAAGGCGGTCGACCGAAACACTCAAGCGCAGATCGAACGCGGTTCGGTCTGGAACGAGCTGCTCGGAAAGTCGATCGCTGCCAACCAGCAGTATCTGCAGCGCCTTCAGTCTGGCCTGCAATCGTCGTCGGCAAGCCTTCGTGGCAGTGGTGGCGGTAATTCGGAAGACCATGACGGCTCACTTGTCATGGCCGAGATCCGGTGCCCGACCAACATCATCAATACAGGTGGCACGCGTTGCTTCGCTGTTCCGCAGAACGCCACCACGGAACAGATCCAACAGTGGCTCTCCGACCTGCAGGATGAGGCACGGGCAAATGGCGCGGTTGCGACCTTCACGGCGTTGCAGGATCCGGCGCTCGGCCTGGTCACGGTCGTTGATTCCAGGCCGACGTCAAATTGAGAACGAGAGAGGTTAGGCACATGAAGACAGCAGTGATCGCAGCGACGCTCGCCATTGTTTCCGTCCCTCACGCTTATGCGCAAGTCCCGGTCAAGGACTCGGAAAACATCTCGATCAGCGAGGACATCAAGCGCCTGTCGTCTGAGATCCAGCAGGACACATCAGTCGTCAAGGACAACACCACGAAAACTCTGCAGGCGATCACCGGCGACCGGACGCAGGATGCGAGCCAGTTCGCCAAGCTCGCAACCGGCAATGGCTTCACCATGGGACAGGCGCCGGATTTCAGCACAGTGCTGTCGAGCAACGCGGCCGTGTTCGGAGGAATCGGCGGTCAGTTTCAAAATACCGCGGCCAAGCTGATCAACGGCCTCAACCTGGTGAAGATGGTGGTCGATACCGTCAAGGGCGGTGAGCTCTCGGGCGCCAATCAGGCCTATTCGCAGGGCATCAACGCGCTGACGACGTTGACTGCGCTGACCGACGCGATGAACAGCGCCACCAAGGACCGGCAGAATTCCTTCATGCAGGCCACCCAACAGATCGGAACCGCGAAGGACCTGAAGGGGGCGCTGGAGCAAAATACCCAGATGGTGCTGCAGGGCAATCAGACCGCCAACGAAGCGGTCGGCTCGCTCAACAACCAGGTCATGCTGCTGAACCAGCAATATAAAGCCGCCCTCGCGACCTCATCGCAGAACCTCAAGACATTCGCGCCCCTACCGGACAGCGTCATGCGTGACGGTGGGACGCAACCGCAAGGCACTTCCGTTCGGGATCAGCTGAAGGCATTCGAGGACCAGAACCAGTGAAGGCGGTTCTCGTGCTGATAGTGAGCCTCGCGGCCCTTGCCGGTTGCGCCGGGAAGTACGAACAGCTGGCGAAATGCTCGGCTGACGAAAATCCGGTCCCGGCTCTCGGCTTGGTATCCGAGCCCACGACCACCACCGCTGAGGATGCACTCGCGGACGCCCTCAAGGACGATTGCGGCCCGATGCGACCGGTCAATAATTTTCAGGAAGAGACATGGATCCCGTCAGCTACGCGATAAACTTCTATGGCGACGCGCTTCGATATTTCGACAAGATCAACGAGGCGTCGCTGGAACGGGCCTGGGGGCTGTTTGCCGAAAACAGAAACCTCGTTTCCGGTATCCTGGCGATCTTCCTGATCCTCTATTTCCTCTGGGGCGCACTCGGACTGTCTAGCGTTTCCCTTCAGGACATGGCGATCACCGCCTTCAAGATCACGCTTGCCTATACGCTCATTATGTCCTGGGCGCTCTTCTACGACAATATCGGCCAGTTCGTGTTGTCGGCGCCGCAGGATCTCGGATCGGCCATATCCTCGGCGATGGGCGGTCAATCGGCCGGAGCGGACATCGCCCAACAAGTCGCCTCGATGGCGCGCAAGGTCTACGACTTTGCCATGCAGCTCTTCAATTCCTACGAGTCCGGCTGGCTGCCGAATGTCACCGGCGCTGTCGTCGTCTTCATCGTGCTGGTCTTCGGCCTCCTACCGATGCTGTTGATCCTCACCGGCGTCACGCTCTTTGCCAAGATGATCACCGCCGTGATGCTGGCGATCGGTCCGATCGCCATTCTCTGCTATTTCTTCGGCATCACCCGCTTTGTCTTCGACGCCTGGGTGCGGGGTGTCGCCTACGGCATGTTCATGCTGCTCTTCACCTACATCATGGCTGGCCTGTCGTTCGGGTTCCTGATCGGTATGATGGACACGATCAACGGCGACATGGCGACCAAGGAAAATGCGTTGGCGATCGTGCTCGCCATGGTGCTCTATCTGGCGCTGATCTCCTATTTCATCTTCCAGGTGCCGGATTTTGCGCGGACCTTCGCGTACGGCGCGGCCTTCTCCAGCGTTCCGGGCGGAGGTGGCGTCGATACCGCCTACAATACCGCCCGCAGGCGCCTATCCTCCAGCAATTCCCGCGCCGGCCAGGCTGCGGCCATAGCGCTCGGCACGCTGGCAGGTCCTCGAGGCGCTGTCACCGCTGCTGCCCTTGCAGGCCGCGGCAGTATCGCGGGCGCCGGCGCTCTCGGCCGCATGCTCACCAATCGCCGTCGCAACAGCGAATGACGCGCCGGCTGCGAGGATAGTGTTCACATTTTTCCGATTGCGACTTCGAGGTTTGAGATTTGGCATTATTCAAAAGGCAATTGAAGCCGGCGCCGGCCGATCGTGTCCCCGGCCCGCAAGACATCTACGATCAACATCTCTCATGGGGGGAGAAGAGCCGCTCGCTGCGGACCCTGATCGGTTTCATCCTGCTGGTCTTTGCGGTGGCGGGCTGGATCGTTGCCGGCGTGTTGTCCTTCTCCGTCGCGCAGCTCTTCCCGCTTGTTCGCACCGAGGTCGTGCCGCTGATCGTCGACAAGAACACCGGCTACATGGAGACGGTGACGACGCTCGGCAAGGACCGATCGAACGTTTCGGAGATCCAGGCCGTCCGAGCCTCGTTTGTGGGTAATTACGTCATCCGACGCGAGACCTACGATCCCCGCTATCTCTCGGAAAACTTCGATATGATCGCCCTTTGGTCGGACCCGGATTCGTCGGCCTTCAAGGATTATTCGGAATGGATGAACCCTTCCAATCCGAGAGGTCTGGTCAAGACTATGGGAACGACGGGTGAGGTCCGGCCGGAAATCCTGTCGGTCAATCCACTCAACGCTACGACCATGGCGGTGCGTTTCGAGACGCGGGAACGGCGCCGCGGCGGCGACGTGGTCAATCGCTGGTCAGCGACGGTCCGCTACCGCCAGATCAATCTGCCCGCCAGCAATAGGGTTCGGTTATATAACCCGCTCGGCTTCGTCGTGACCGAATACGTCAAGGTTCCCGAGACCATGCCGTCGGGACTCGTCCCATGAGGCGAGCGAGCGTCGGAATAACACTGTCACTGCTGCTGACGGCCTCTTCGGTTCATGCTGAATTGATCGCCCGGCCTGGCCGGCTCGATCCGCGCGTGCGGACCTTGCCCTATTCGGCAGAACAGGTCTTTGTCGTCACCGGGACTTACGGAATGGTGACGACCATCCTCTTCGGTGCCGACGAAGAGGTTACCCAAGTGGTCGCGGGTGACACGGTTTCCTGGCAGATCCTGACATCGGCCGACCGCCGCTCACTCACCCTGAAGCCGATGGAAAAGGACGCGCCGACCAACCTCTCCGTGGTGACGACGAAACGAACCTACTCGTTCGACCTTGAGGTAAACGATAGCAAGTCGATCCAGAACCAGACCTTCAAGCTGCGGTTCATTTATCCGGAAGACGCCGGCCTGAAGGGCACGGCCGAATTGTGGAAGCAGGCGCAGGATGCAGAACGCAATCCCAACATCAAGAACATCCGACGCGACAAGGTCAATTACGACTATGGCTTCAAGGGCAGCGATGCCGCCAAGCCTTTATGGGTGTTCGATGACGGCTTGAAGACCTTCATGAAGTTCACCGGCGACGTGCCGGCTATCTTCATCGTCGATGCCAAACGGCGAGAGAGCCTCGTCAATTATCGCCGTGAGGCCGACTATATCGTCATCGACACGGTCTCGCGGCAGTGGACGCTTCGTTACGGTACCGAGAACGAGACCTGCCTGTTCAATCTCAGGACCGCTCCAGCCGATGTGCCGGCGCCGATCGAGGGTGCCGTGGCGCCGAAGCGCCTTGGCTCGGCTGGCGCCAGCTCACCATCAAAATCTCGATAGGGAGGCACGATGTCTGATCCAAACTATCACTCGATAGACAACGACGCCGCCATCGGCGGTCAGGTGAGGCGCTCCGGGGTCGGGCTGATGCGGCCGGTCGCCGTGGTCGCGGCAATCGCGGGCGTTGGTGTCGTCCTCTATTTCCTTCTTTCGGGCGGCGAGCGGGAACCAGCGGTCGACGATACGCCGCATGAAGAGTTTCGCCCGGTGCAGGCGCCTAGAAACGAGGGCTTCAACCCGCCAGCGCCGCCGCCTTTGCCGACGGTGCAGGTGCCTGAGGCACCACCCCCTCCGCCACCCCCGCCACCGGCGCCCGTCATCCCGGCGCCGGCCCAGGTCGCGCCTCCAGTCGATGTCGACTGCTCGAGAGGGAAAAATCCTGACGATCCCAAATGCATCGAGCTTGCGAGGCAGGCTAAGCTGCTTGAGCGCGTGCGCTCCACCGCTGTCGTCTTCGATCAATCGGAACGCACAGGCGGGGCCGCAAGCGCGTCGTCAGACGCCACGGGAGCCGGCTTGTTCGGCGCGAACGGCTCAACGGCCGCGCCCGCCGGTGCGCCCTCTGATGCAGGTGGCGCTTTCGATGGTGATCGAGCCTTCCTGAAAGCCATGGGAGGGCAGGGGGTACAGGTGTCGGTTGCCGCCGAGAACCGCCGTATCGATGCGTGGATCCCGCAGGGCACGATGATCCGCGGCACATTGGAGACGGCGATCAATTCCGATCTCGCCGGTATGGTGAAAGCGATCGTTCGGGAGGATGTCTACTCCTTCGACGGCCGGCGCATCCTGATACCTGCCGGCTCCTCGCTGATCGGCGATTATAAATCCGGTGTCGAACGCGGGCAGGAGCGCCTGTTCATCGTCTGGACGCGCATGATCCGTGGCGACGGTGTTTCGGTTCAGCTTGGCTCTTACGGCACGGATCGTCTCGGCCGCTCCGGCATGACAGGTGTCGTCGATCGGAAATACTGGGAGCGGTTCGGGCCACCTGCGCTGATGACGATGATCGGCGGGGTCACCCAATACATTGCTCAACTCGGTCAGAAACCGGATCAAAATATCACGGTCGTCAGCACTGACGGAAGCGTGACCAGCATTCCGCAGAATAACGGAACGACCTCGCAGGATCGGGCGCGCGAGATCGCGGCGGAAACGATCGCGTCGGGCATTCAGCAACTCGCAAGCGAGGCTTTCCAGGACACCCGCAACATCCGCCCCACAATCCATATCGCCCAAGGGTCCGACATCACCGTCTTTGTCACCCGGGACCTTGATTTCTCGGATCTCTATCCGGACCCGGTGCGCGAGGCGTTCGAGCGCCTACGCCGAAAGAAGGCGGGCAAATGAACGCGCACCCATCGATCTCAGCCGAGCAGCACTTTCTTTCCGAGGCGCTCGAACCCATCAGACAATTTCTCGACGATCCCGCGGTCGTCGAGATTTCATGCCAGCGCAGCAACGAGATCTGGCTCGAGCGGATCGGCCAGCTCAGCATGGTCAGGCAGCAGATCGATGGGCTGGATCAGGAGGCGATCCGCCATATGGCGTCGCGCGCGGCGTCGTTCACGAAGCAGACCATCAATGCTGAGAATCCGCTGCTTTCGGCAACGCTCACCAACGGCGAGCGCGTCCAGTTCGTGCTCAATCCGACTTCCGCCACCGGACACGCGTTTTCGATCCGCAAGCAGTTCATCCGGCGCTTCGATCTCGACGATTATGAGAAAGCGGGAGCCTTCCGCTTCACCAAGGTCACGGGAGACGACTACATCGACGATGTCGATATCGAGTTGTCGCGCCTGCTGCGTATTGGGAAGGCGCGTGCGTTTCTGGAGCTCGCGGCCGCCAATCATCGCAGCATGTTGATCTCCGGCGGCACCTCCACCGGCAAAACGACATTCCTCAATACGATGCTGACGGCGATCCCAAACCATGAGCGTTTCATCCTCATGCAGGATACGGCGGAGCTGGAACCGCGCCAGGAAAACGTCGTCTCGTTGCTGGTCTCGAAGGGTGCCCAGGGCGAGGCGAGGGTCACGATGACAGACCTTTTGGCTTCCGCACTGCGGCTCAGGCCAGACCGGATCTTCATGGGCGAGCTACGCGGCGACGAGGCTTTCGATTTCCTCAATGCGATCAACACTGGTCATCCCGGCTCGATGTCGACCATCCACGCAAACTCCCCACATCATGCCTTCAATCGACTGTCGACGCTGGTGCTCAACAGCAATGTCCGCATGGAGCGTGACGACATCATCCGCTACATCCGCTCGATCATCCCGATCGTGGTCCAGTTGAAGAAGAGCGACGCCGCCGGCGGCCGCGGTGTCAGCGAGATCTATTTTGCAGACGAGGTGGACGAAGATGGCAAGCGTATCCACGGACGCAGAGGCTGAACGCCCTAAATGGACGAAGCTTCAGGAGGTCTCAGTTTTCACGTTTCCGGTGGCGATGTGCGGCGCCGTGGCGATATGGCTTCTGTTCTTCACGCTGATCTACGACGCCTATGTCACATCCTTCGGATCGACATCTTATTACGATTATGTTGCCCAAGCCCGCATTCTCGACAGTATTGCCTACACATGGTCGGTTATCCGCGCGCGAAACACCGTCGGGCTCTCGATCCTGGCTCTGGTCCTGGCCTCGCCATTTCTGTTTTTCCTGCTGAGCCTCTGGATGTTGAAAGGCGGCAGGGCCCTGTCGCGAAAAATCCTCTACCTGCTGCATGTGAGGTCGATGTTCACCCTGATTGCCCATACGGCGCTGATCTTTGCTGGCGCCTATGCCGGCGTCATTGTTTACGGGATCGTCTTTTATCTCGTTGCAAGCAAGGCCGGCGGGTTAGCCGGAGTAGCGGACTATTATGGCGCTCATCTTGCGGCGATGTATCAGGCGCCCTTTGGTTACACCGACTCAGCCGGCACCTTTCAGCGGCCCTCACGACAGACTGTGTTCGCCGCTCTCGCCGGTTTGGTGGCTTCCGGAGCCCTGGTTGGGTTTCCGATTGGGGCGGCGATTCAGAAACGCCAGCGCATGATCATGGGCAAGGCGCGGTTGGCGACCTTGAAGGATGCCGCCGATTTCCGGCTGCGCGACAAGCACGGTATCGTCCTCGGCCTCAAGCAGGGCCTTCTGCTGCGCAACGACGGCGACCAGCATGTGATGGTCATCGGCTCGCCGGGACAGGGCAAGTCGCGGGGCTTCGTCATTCCGACGATGATGAGTTTTAAGGGATCGCAGATGGTCCTCGACATGAGCGGCGAACTGTTCGAGGAGACGTCCGGTTATTTGAAGGACCAGGGGTACGAGATTTTCCTGCTGGCGCCGGGATCGAAATTTACGGACGGCTATAATCCTCTCGACCTCATCAGCGCCGACCCGAACCAGCGCATCACCGACCTGCAGAAGCTGACGCAGATGCTGTTGCCAGAGCGTCTGCGCTCCGATTCCTCCGACTTCTGGGAAGAGAGCGCCAGGATATTGTTGACGGCCATGCTTGGCTTCGTGCTCGAATGCCCTGACACCCGAAAATCGCTGAGCGAGCTCTACCGCATCCTCAACTCGATGTCGGACGAACGCAAGGCGATCATCCAGCTCCTGGAAAACTACGAGGCGGTTCTTTCGGATCAGACCCGGATGCAGCTCACCAAATTCGCGGGCCGGCACGAAAAGCTGGGCGAGGGGATCGCAGCAGAGATCGTCGCCAAACTCAATTTTCTACAGAATCCTCTCGTCGAGGCGTTGACCTCCATCACCACGATCCCGATCGACACGATCAGAAAGCGGAAACTGGTGATCTTCGTTCAGGCCGACTGGAATGCGATGCAGATCTACGAACGGCTGATTTCGATGTTCATCCAGCAGATGGCCGACAAGCTCGTACAGATGGGACCGTTGCGCAATGGAGAGCACGAGGTGCTGATGATGCTCGACGAGTTCGGCAATGGCGGGCGCATAGACACCGTTCTGACGCTTGCGCCATTGATCCGCAAGAACGGTGTGCGTTTCGTCTTTATCCTGCAGGACGATGCGCAGCTCGAACGATTGTATCAGCGGTCCGGGCAGAAGATCCTGATGGGCGCGTCGACGATCAAGTTGTTCATGAACTTCCAGAACCAGGAGGACGCGGCCGCCGTCTCGGCCGCAGCCGGCAGGACGACGGAATGGGTCGAGCAGTCCTCTTACTCCCATCGCCATGGTCGCAGGCAGCGTTCGATCTCGAAGGTGCCGGTGTCAGTCGACCTGCTTCCCGTCAACACATTGATGATGATGAAGCCGGAGGAGGCGATCCTCCAGGTCACCGGCATGCCGCTCATGCGCATCATGAAGCTCGATTCCGGCGGCGAGCGGATGTTCTCGAAGGTGCGGAAGTTCAAGCCGGTGACCAAACCATGCATACAGCCGGTCGAATGGACGATTGCCGACAGCGAAGCCCTCGTGCCCGGCGCGCCGCAGCTTGGAACCGCTCCACAACGGAGAAAGGAGAACCACCTGCCCGCCTCTGGAACGGAGATGGATTTGGCCGTCGTCAATCGGCCGCAGCAGCCACAGAGCATTCGTTTCATCGTCAAGGAGGGCGTGCGACACGTCTATATTTCGTCGCTCGATGAGCTTCGTCAGCGTCTGGATCTCGACGAAACGCGCGAGGCTGGACGGACGGAAGAAGAACTTCGAGATGACGAGAAGACACCCGCGCAGAAAAAGCAATCCTCTGCAAGAGGCGGTCGCCGAGGAGATGGGGACGCGACGCGCGCTTCCGGCTCCGTCCAGGTTGACGAAGTCGATATCGAGATAGATCAGGCGAAGTTGGACCGGAGTGTCTATCCTGGCTCTCCGCGCGGACCTCGGAATCGAGCGCCACGCGCTTCGCATTTTCAGGAGGAGACTGAAAATCTCCCGGCGTCAGCCATCCTGCGGCGCCAGGACGTCCGTGGCGCTTTCGGTTCGGACATCAAGGCCTTGAACGACGCAATCTTTGAGCAGGCGGACGCAGGCTCGCTCGATCCGATGGAGCTGAATGAGGATGTCGAGCTCTTGATCGGAACTCTCTCTGAGCGCCTGACCGAAGATAGCTCAAAAGCGTTTCTGCGCGAATTTGCCGATCGTGCGCGCGATCCACTGCGCGAAGAGGGGCTGCAAGATGACGACGCTAATGACCGGTTAGCGTAGGCCGAAAGCATATACGCCAAAGTCCGGCTTTCAGCTGCGCGATGGCGGAGCGGTACTGGCCAGTTTCAGGAAAAGCCAGCAGAAGGAGGAAGATTCCGTGGGCGAAATCAGGTACCTCGCAACTCGAGATCTCTTGAAAGAGGACGTTGTCGAGCGGATTGTTGCGGCAGCCAGGGCTAACGCTGGTCTCTGGCTGATGGTCAAGGAGCGCGCCGTCGAAAAGCGCGTTATCAAGGCCGAACTCGAACGCCGGGGAGCGGATGCAAAAGACCTGGACCGGCTCTTTCCGACAGGCCTGACGCCGACGATTGCCGAACTCGCAGACGAGCTTGTCTCCACCATGTTCGGCAACTGCCCGCCGGAGATCGGGTCTCGTATCCAGAGCGCTTTGATCGAGGCAGCCGAATCCGAACTTGATGGTGGGTCGGCACAGCCACAGCAATAGGCGTGAGAACCTGGCCGCCCACCTATTTCTGCAGGCCGATCATCGACCGTCTGTTGAGGCGCAGTCTCAACGATCGCCTAATTTGTCGACGACCCACGCCTGCAGCCGGCGCCCAGTCCGTTTGGAATTCGCGTCGGTAAGATCCTGCGGAGAAATAGCATAGATCGGTCCGAGATGTTTCATTCGCGGGATCGTTTTTTCCTTGGCCTGCCGATATTCCTCGGTCTCCATCCCGAAGGCCTCGACGAGCAGTCTGCGCGGTGGCTGATCTCTATAAGTAATCTCCAAAACGAAGTCAGGCCTGCACAGGCCGATGGGTGTTTCCATGGCGAAGAGGGGCTTGATAATGGAAATCCGCAGTTCTGGAGCAGCATCGAAGAGCGATTGCTGAAGCCAAAACAGAAGATGGGAAACGTCACGCTCAAATCCGGACTCGATGGGGAAGAGCGTATCGGCGTTGTAGACCGGCTGGGCGTAGGCTTGCACAGCCCGAACCGGGCCTTCGTCGTCCTCCTGAAAATCCACGTTCAGCAGCGTCAGGAACGGTCCTCGGCTTGCCGGGTCCCCCCGAAGCGGCTGGCGCACCTTGGAGAGGATATCGATTGTCCGCGAGGTGGATGCCGGCATGACGGCTTGCGTGGAAACGCTGGTCGAAAACAAGAGCATGAAGCCGGTTCGGCGAAGTCCCTCGGGCCAGTCGCCGCGCGAGGTCGCAAGCAACTGCTGCCAGCGGCTCTCCGGATTCCAATAGTCGGGGCCCCAAGTCGATAGAAGCGCGTTCAGCGTCCAGGTCCTGAGCACCCTCAGCTCACGGGAAGCGGAACGCAGCCGTGACAACTGATTGGCAAGCGTGAAATCAACGTCATCCTGCAGCGGCGGGATCACGTTCGTACCCGCCCTATCGAGCATCCGCCATAGCACGCCACCCAGTCTGGAAGGTCGGTCATTTCGTTCGCTCGAGCGGGAGGGATCATCCCCTGAGACATCGGCCAGGCGATTAGGAATGGCAGGAAGGGCATCAATGTACGAACGCTTGGACCTGGGCAGGGGTCGAAGATGGTAGCCGCGGTCAATGAGGGCGGGACTGGCGTCCTTGTCGACGTGGAACGGACAGGCGAGGGCGTGGTTTGGTCGCTCCTCATGCCGGCCGGGCGCATTGTCCTTCGGCGTCAGCCGCCGCAGCGTGAACGTGCGTTCCTGTTGGATTGGGGCAAGCAGTGGCTGATGCTGTGCCTCCAGGCAATCACATTCGATCCAGCCATTCATCACCTTGACGCGGCGGACTGTCGCAAGCGCGATCGCTTCATCCTCTTTGGTGGCTGCATTCCCGTACCAGGCGCGCAAAGCGACGGCCTCGCTGTCGGTTAGTTCAGCCAACATATGCGTCGGGCTGTTGCGGACCACGATACGCATCGTTCGCCGTCAGTACCCGATCGACCATAGGCTGAAGCCGAGATATCCGACGCCTGCGGAGCAAGCGAGAGCAAAGGTCGTTTCCGCCCAACCGCGAATACCCCAAAAGCTGCTTCTCGCCGACCGAGCACCTTCAATGACGACCGAAAGGAAGATGTAGGTTGGGATGACCATCGCATAGCCCAAGGTCAGGCCGTCTCGAAAAGCCATCCGAGCGGCGACGAATGCAAGCGCCAGGAATAGGATCGAAATTCCTAAACGCCTCCTGTCAAGTCGATAACCAAACCGTTCTAACCATCCCATGAGTTCTCTCCGTCACATGGACACGGTTCGAAACTTTAACTGCAGTTAAATTTTTGAGCAATCTGTGATTGGTCTGAAAGACCAGGAAACGTCAATACCAGAGAGAAGTAGGCTGGGCGAAAGCATCCATTTCGCAGGGAGGCAGGCTTCGCTTGCACAGGCTGTCGGCCGCAGTGTATTGAAGTCGCACGCGAACAACAAAATGCTAACGCTTAACTTTTGGATCTCTGGACAGCCACATGCGTCGGACGGGCGGTAGAACTTTGAAAGATTCACGGCAATGTCGGCGCGCCCTTGTGCCAGAGTGTCGGCGTATGGAGATCCATGACGAGTTTGCAGGTCCTGCCGGTGAGGAAGGCACTCGATGCCGAGGCTGAAGGATGATCCACCAGGCGTCACCGACCTGAACCTGCTTTCTTTCCAAGAGCGCCTTGCAATAGGTCTTGACCGCCTGAAGTCGAAACGTGGATTGACGAACAAGGAATTGGGCGATCAGCTAGGCGTATCGGAAGCATATATGTCGCACATCACCCGCGGCTTGCGGGACGTCAAGCTGACGACGCTCGACAAGATGACGCGCGCATGGGGTGTCACGATTGAAGAGCTGTTCACGGTCACCGAGGAGGACCTTGCGCGGATCGGGGAGAAAAACGCGCGCCGTAAGAACAGGAAGTCTAGCAAGCCATCGATTTGAGTTTGGTCGCCAACCAATTTCACAGTGTCTAGTGATTCAGGTTGAACCAGAACCTCTGCTTCACGCCTTGTTCGTTAGGGATATCGAAGTAATAGGGGTCTGCGCGGCGCGGCCGCGGCGTCGCAATCTGCTGGATGCAGCTATCGCCGCGATTGCCGAAGCTCCTTCGTATCACGACACTGCTCTGGTTGCCGTCGGAAGCGCGCTGACCGGGAGTTCGGCAAACGTCAACAGTTCTGATGCACTGGTCAGGCTCCCTGCTCCAGCCATTGCCAGTCTGCGAACTGCTGCCAACCGTTGTACCTGACGGGCAATCTTCGTAGGTCTCGCGTCCCGGCTTGCCGGCATTGGCTTCATGGCAAATAGGCCACGAAAACCCCGGCTCCTTCATGGCCGCGATGAGCTTTGTCATGGGCGGAACGCAGTAGGGAACCCCGTGCCAGGACGGGTTCTGTGACGCGGCGCAAAGCAGAACCTGGCATCCCCAGGACGCTTCGTCGGCCCTTACGGGCGTCGCGGATGGCGCGAAGGCCGGTCCGGCAATGATTGCAGCCAACATCAGTCCCTGTCTCATTGTCCGCTCCTTTGAGGTATTCATTGGATTTGCCTCCAGACGCCCTCAATTTTAGCAAAGGAGAGCACACCGGGCTGGCTTGCTCCGGCAAATGATCCCGCCGTCGTTGTGATAATGCCTGAGCAGGTCACACCCGGCACGGCCTGACGCGGTTTGCATTCCGAAATGCGCATCGACCGCCCGGACTTCGCAAGCGCACCGCTTGCCTCCTCGTCACTTGGGACGTCTGGCTTCGTCTTTTGTGACGCTTCGTCTATCAGCCGCGCGATCTGCTGTTGGAGATCGGTCTCGCGATCGCTCCTAATGACTTCGTTGATCGCATAGCCGCCAGTTGTGCCTACCAGGAAAGCGACCGCGGCTGCCAAGACCGCGCCCTCGGAAGGCTTGCTCAGCGCCATCTTCAGTATCCCTCGATCCCGAGCCGCTTCAGGATGACGACCGGCTTGGTTTCGCAGTCTTGTCTCCAATCGGGATGCTTGGCGCAGGCATAGGCGTACTGACTGAGATCGGCTGACGAGAGATCGGCAAGCCTGTTGCCGACAGCTTTCCACCGTTGCACGTCAGCCGGATCGCAACCAGCACCTCCGGCTCCGCAAAAGTCCGGATCACGCTGGTCTATCTGCTTCTGGGTAGCGCCGTCCTGCGCGGTCGCTATCGAAACGGATCCGGTCATCAATATGAGCGCTACAAGGGCTGCAACAATGCGGCTCATTCAACCTCCATGCACGTTATTAGAAGTGGGTGATTTGGCGGGGACGACAGGCAAAGGCAGGGGCAAGCCGCTATCAGATTCTAGTGAAGAATCCCTGGCCTCCCCCCCATTCGTCGTCGAGGCGGTATAGAGCCAGGGAGGAAGGAGATCGGGCGATGACCAGACGCCGTATCCAAGGCCGCGCGCCTTCCTCTCGATATCGAAATAAGCGGGAACCTGAGGTTCGCCGCGGTAATTGAACGCATAGCCGATGCCTTCTGCGATCGCCGTGGCGGCGAGGTTTGTCTCTCCGACAAAGCAATGGGCGAGGATCACACCGTTGGCATCGCGAGCAATCGGTGCGCAGTTGACGTCCTGCCCAAGTGTGCGAAGGATCATCCAGGCCCGGGAGACCTGGCCCGCCGGCCAGTCGATGCCATCGCTGGTGGCCGTTTGCTCGAGGCGAGGGGCTTCGTATCCAGCGAGCCGCACGGTCTGCGCGCTCTTCCTGAATTCAAAGGTGGTCGCGTCGACGACCTGGACTTTTCCATAAATTTGACGCGGGATGTCAGCCGGCCGGACTTGTGCGCTCGGGGCCGTCACTGTCATCGTCAAAAATATGATCGACAGCGAAACAAGTCTCATCGTTGTGCACTCCCTTGACCGGCAAGGATTGCGACGGGGTGCGGCATGTCCGAATAGGCCCACAGTCCGGCGCGTGCCGATCGCGCGCTTTTTTCCGCCACCCTGTAGCCGGGAACGATCAAATGGCCGGCGGTGTCGACGGCGGCGAATCCCCACCCCTCAGCGATCATGTAAGTTGCGAGATCATAGCGCCGTTTGCCTGTTGTCGTCTGGCAGCCGACCACGGCATTGTTCTGGTCGATGTCCTTGATGGTGGTGCAGAGGGGTTTGGTATCTCTAATCAGGGCCTGTACCATGATCAGGTTGAGCTCTCCGCAATCCCTGACAACACCAGGAGAAATTGTGACGGGTGTCCCGCGGAGACACGCTTGCAGGCCATAGAGACGATATCTCCGCCCGCCGGAAATCCAGGTGTCGCCGGTTTCGAACTGAGCCTGTGCTGGAAACGGCGCGAATTCGGTTCCATCGCTTTCGTGGCTATCTACGGCGGCCGTTTTGCTCCCAGTCGCCTGGACCAGGACAATCGGAGCTTGGAGGCGAGGAGGTTCTGGGATGTTCGAGCCGGCGAGAATGGGCATGATCGACATGCCTGCAAACAGGCCGGAGGCTGCGAGGGTGGATATCAACATCAGGAACCTCATCGCAATCAATTTATGGAAGGATTGGCGCGATAGCGTTCGCCGTAAGGATGCGTGAAGTGGGCAATAGCCCAGATCCCGGCCTTGGCTTTCTGCGCGCGTGTCTCCGCCTGTGCATATTCTGGAAACACTGCCCCGCGGGCGCGATCGCGTGACGCGAACGCTACTCCCTTGGTAATGAGCACTTCGCAAAGCGATCGTGTTTCACCGTCCTTCACGAAGAAGCATTCGGCAAAACGTACGGTCGGAGAGCCGGAATTTTGGCCGAGGAAATGACACGGGAAGGCGTCGCCGGCGCCGGCCTCAGCCTCCTCGAGCATGGCGGTTAGACCGGCGAGCGAGACCATAGAGCATGTGGTCTGCACACCGGCAAATTCTATCTCCTCGGTCGAGAGGCAGCCTTGGACGCCGGCCAATTTAATGATGGTGCCGTCGGAGGCGAGGAAGGCGCTTCCGCTCAATACGCCGTCAGGTGTGATGGTTTGCAGGCTGAGACGCTCGGCGATCGAGGCGACATCGAGAGGCTTCTGCGGGGCAGGGATCAGATCCCGCCCTTCCGCGTAGGCCTTCTGATAGTAGCTGACAAATCTTGAGACCGCATCCTCATCGCCCGCAAGCGTCGCTGCATTTGTCATGCATGCAATGGTGCAGAAGAGGAGTTGAGCGAGCCGTCGTGCGCCAGGTTTCATGCTTGCGTCCGTCATCAAATTGGCTCCGGAGATGATGCACAAAATTATACTGCAGTGCAAGTCTGGAAAAGTCGGAGAGATTGCAATATGTCTTCTCAAACGCGAAATCGGTACATGGAGAAAGGCAGATGTCGCTACAGCAGACGGCCATCAGGATCGTGACCTTCCCCTTCAGGGCCCTATGGTTCCTGATTTTGAGCGCCAACTTTCTGGTCGTCTCGGCCGCCTGTATCTTGGTTGCCGCTTTTGTTGGCTACGCCCTTGCGCTGGCGATTTCGTATCTCTTCTTTCCGGCGGAGTGGACGCGGGGACTATGGGAGTGGGCGGCCAATCTTTATGCGCAGTCCGCTTTGTTCAAAGGCGCGACGATCACCTTCTTCGTGCTCCTGCTTCTTCCGATCCTGAAACTCTGGCCGGGCAAAGATCTTAAGGCAGACAAAGCCCGCGAGCGCGAAGCTATGAGGATCAACGACGATCTGATCGCGGCTCGCCAGCGCACGCAAGCCCAAGCAAAACTTCGAGGCTGAGGGATCCATGACAGGCAAACCACTCTCGCTCGCGATCTCGACCTTCAAGGGCGGCGCCGGGAAATCGACCTTGAACGTCAATCTCGCAGCCGAGTTCGCCCAGCAGGGGCACAGGACACTGCTTATCGATTGTGACGAGCAGGAATCGTCGACCCGCTGGTACAATGTCTCGATGAAACGAGGGCTGCTCCCGAGCGACGGTACGCTGCTGCATCTGCGAGTCGCGCCGGACGATCGGTTCGCGGATCGCCTTGCGGAGGCGCCCGCGGCCGATATCCGGATTTACGACGTTGGCGGATACGTTCACCAACGGGCAATCGAAGTCTACTACGAATGCGATGCGGTCCTCATTCCTGTCATACCCGAGCCGACGGCTGCGACCTCAGCCATCAAGGTCGCGACGATTTTGAAGGAGATTTCCAGGAAGCGGGCGCAAGGTCCAATCCCGTACGCGGCGATCTGGAACTATGTGGACATGATCGCCCTCAGGCATAATCGCTCCCTTCCGGAGGTCCATGCTATCCTGACGAGTGGCCGAATTCCGATGGTGGACACGGTAATTCGCAAGAGCAATCACTTCAGCGACGTCGGCGCTGGGTTCGGGTCGCTCTATTCGAAGCTTGCTAGCATCGAGAACAATCCGGCGCTGACCCCGTCTGCCAAGCGGCGCGCCTCGGAAAGCGTGCTTGACGCGATCGATCTGGTCAAAAAGCTCAACAACGAATTCATCGGCCTTCTGCAGGCCGAGGCTGCCTAAGCGCGATGTCGAGGGAAAGAACGCCAGCGGGCAACATTCTCGCTCTCGCCCGATCGAGAGAAGACCAGGCGAAGGTCGTAGAGGAGGACGCGACCTCCTATATGCCGACCAGCCTCGATCTCGACAAGCTCATGCCGGAGGATCCTCCTCAGGCCCAAGCGCTGAGCGTCGAGAAGGAAATAACACCAGAGCACCGCCGCCCTCAGGTCAAAAGCAAAACCCGGGAAGAGCATGCGAGAAAGAAAGAAAGCGATGTCAACGTGGGATCGGTCAAGCGAAAGCGCATTTCCCTGTACCTCGACGACGACGTGCTGACGAAGATTTTCCGTGTATCGCTGGAACGGCATGAGCAACTCTCCTCGGCGACCCACAGACTGATCCTCGAAGCCTTGAAGGCGAGGGGGCTGTAGGCAGATGCGTGAACCGGCCGTCATGTTCCGTCTACCTACCCATGTTCTCAGCAACGTGGAGCTGCTTGCCAGTCGTCTCGACATTTCGGTGAACCTCGTCGCGAAGCTCATCGTGACTAGAGAGATCATGCATGTACCCGCGATCCTGGAAGAGCATGACCGGCAGCTGGGAAACATGCATCAGTTCCTTCGCGAGCTCGCTTTCCGCAATGAGGAGTTTCTGTCGGGAGGGAGCAATCAGGACATCCTCGCGGCGGCCATCATGGCGAAGCTGGACGAGGTCATGGGAGCCCTTGATTCAATTCGTGATGCAGCCTTCGTGAGACCTTCGACCTTTATCACCGATCTGATCAGGAGACACGATGAACGACCTGTCCAGGAGTCGCTCCGGATCTAAGCGTGAAGTCCGAAGGCTGCCGAGCTATCTCGACCTCATCGAGGATGAGCTTCGACGGCGCGGCGGCGGGGGCGGTGGAGCAAAAAAGGCGACGCCGAGGACGAAAGTCGGACTACCCTCGGCTGCGCGTAACGCGGGCGCAGCGACAGCGTTCAGTCGAGCGAGTGGTAACAACGCCGTCGTCGTCAAGGTGTTGTCGTATGGAGCAGGTGCTGCCTCGGTACGCAACGTTCTTGCCTATCAAAGCAAGGAAGAAAAGGCACAAGATCAGGATGGCCGCGAAGTCTCCGATCTCAGCGCAGAAGTCCGATCCTGGGAGAGGGAGTTCGGAAACCGGAAAGGAAGCAAGGACGTGCTGCGGCTGACCTACGAGCTCGAGAGCACCGATCGAGGCCGCGTTGCGCACGCATTGAGCTCTCTCGCGTCAGAGGGGTTCCGCGACGTTGGTGATACGGATCGGACCTACGCGTTCAGCGTCAGCGAAGGCGTGAAGGGCCAAACCCGTCTGAACCTCGCGCTGGTGATTGCCCATGAGAAGAGGTACCGATCAGACCGCAGCAGCCAGAACCGCATTGCCGCTGAAATCGACGACGTGCGCGCGATCGATGCGCGGGTGGACAAGGCATTGCGTGAGGAGGGGATTGCGCCGGTCTCGCGCTATCCGGCGGAGTTTTCGAGTGGTCCGAAGGGTTTCATCGCGGCGCTGCATGCGATGCAGCGCGGCGACGCGGAAGTGACGCTTTCGACCAAGACGCACTTAGAGGAGCGTCCGGGAAAGAGCCGCCGCTATCAGCAAAGCGCCGCACGACGCGAGCTGACAACAAGCGATCACAAGCAGCTCACGGCGGAAGGCAAGGTTGTCGGCGCGCTCATGCAGACACGCCAGCCTCGGGACTTTATGCATCTGTTGCTGTCCGGGCCGGCCAATGTCGACCGGAATCAGTTCATCCTCGCTGGCCGCGATTTCCTGAGAGAACAATTTTTCGATCACCGCTATGCTTATGCGGTCCACAACCGCAATGACCTTGATAAGCATCCGCATCTGCATGTGATCGTCGGGTTGCGTAACAGCAGCGGCAAGATGCTCAATCCCAATATCCGGGACTTCACGGAGTGGCGGACTCGCTTTGCCGAAAAGGCGCGGGAGCGCGGCATAGCGATTGATCGTCAAAAGCGTGTCGAACGTGCAGGTCCACCGCCCGTAAAACGGTGGGAGTGGGAGATGTTTCACCGCATGGGTGCGACAGCACCGCCTAATGTCGTCGAAAAGGTAATCTCCAAGCTTCGCGATACGCCCACGGCGCCGAAGCTGGAAGAGGCGAGGAAGCGGTTCGATCAAACCCAACACTCAGTTGGGCGGCTCATCCAAATGTTGGAAGGTATTGCCAAGGACCGAAGTGCACCCAGCACGGCGCGCGAATTGAGCCATGATCTGTCGATCGGGCTGAGGCGTGAGTACCGTCGATTGGAAACGGCCGTGCGCGACGGACATGATCCCACTAAAATGAAAGGACAAGAACACATGCTGCGATCCACACCGATCAGCGCCGCTCAGGCAAAAGCTGCAAAGGAGACGCTGGCGACCACCGCCGTCAATGTCGCCGCGAAGATCCTCAACCCAACTGATCGGCTGCTCTTTGAACAAGCGACCACCGTAATCGGCAAGGTAGTCGGGCTGCAGCTGGACTCGCGCGTAACCAAGGATCGAGGCCGCGCGGACGTCGCCAAGGCAAAGCGCACCTCTGATAGCTTGGAAACGAAGTCGGCCGCCGGTCGCGACCACGTCGCGGAGCAGGGAGTAGATAACAAGACTTCGAGCAACCGCACTGCCGACCAATCTCGCATAGCACTCTCGAATTCGGAGCACGAGAGTTCCGAGAACAGTCGGACGGATCGCGAACGCAACCAGCGGCGGGAACGCGATCAGTCGAAATCCATCAAACTTCGGCCTCCGCAGGATAAGGATCGGGATCGAAGCCGGTAGCAGAGCGGATCGATCTCATCGCGATTGCCGGACCAAACTCACGGCAGTTTCAAAGCATGCTTGATCTTCGTCCTGAGCCAAACCAGTGCTGCGCGCCGGTCGCTGTCCCGGGAGCCACCGGCATTCAATCTTGGATAAAGAATTTCAGTGAAGGCGGGTGTCGCTGCGCTGTAGTGATAGAAATCTCCCTTGCGCACCAAGACTGTCATGGTTGGATCGACGTTGTACCATACGGCTAGCTTCAATATCACTTCGAGCTCAGAGGCTCCGGGCCAACGCGGGGGCTGGTCTGGGGCGTGGGAATGGATCGTCTCCATCCAGAAGTCTGGCGGGGCACCCGAGACCTTCAGGAGATCGTCGAGCAACTGCGCAAACCTTGCACTGTCAATGCCAGCACCACGATTGGATGGGAACGTGGTGTGCTGCCAAATAAATCCGAAGCGAACGCCGAGCTCGCGCATATCCCGGAGCATTGCCACGAATTCGGTGTCGATATCTCCCAGCGTATGATCTCCGAACTGCGGCCTATGTCGCAGCAGAATGTCGTCACGCTCAAAAATGACCAGGCCAACCGAGCCCTCTTGCCTGCGAATTTCGTGAACTTCGAGTACGTCAGTCTCCACAGCTGGTTTCATGCCGAATTATCTTTCCCAATTCTACAATACGATTGGTACCTCGAGCCCTGCCTGATCTCAGAGGCGTCTTGCGATTTTGACAATTGATAAAAGAGACGATTACCGCAGATTGCACGATATCATGCGAAACCAACCGAAACGAAACGAAACGGCGCCAGTAAGCTTCTGATTAAAAACGACGATTTTTGCGGGAGGGCTCGGGGCGTGCCACAGCTGGAGAACAATTGAATTCCCGAGCCCAGGTATATTCTTAGCTCCCGGCCAAGCGAGATTGCCTGGGTACGGGAATATTTCATAGGTTCACGCGAAAGAGACGGAGGCGGAAAACCGAAGGTCGCGTCCGCTAGATCTTGGACTGCCCAATCGCTGATCGAATAATGCCATTCGGAGCTTTTGCGCGCGATAGAAAATGCCACAGACTCCAGCCTGCTAACAAAATGTAGGGCGGCGCACCGAGAGAGTAGTGACCACAGTTCAGCTTGAGAACCTCTGGCACCGCCCCCGTTTGATGGAGATTTTCGATGAAGTGTTTTGTTAGCTCGGGCAACACCACCTTGTCTCTGGTCGCGAACACCGCTTGAAGTGCAAGATCGGGTCGTGCAAGATCATTCGCGAAATTTTCCAAATTCAGCGGCGCCCATGCCCTCCGCAAATCTGTGAGCGTGATTGCCGGTTCTAAGCTGTCGCGGATTGATCGTGTTGCGCGACCCGTCCAAACCATGTCTGCGAGACTTCCCGCCGTCAGAAACAGTGACGCCTTCGATACGGCAGGCTCGTGCGCGGCAATAAGACCTGCCACCCACGAGCCCAGGCTCATGCCAAGAACCGAGATTTCATCGTAACCTTCGCTCTTCAGCCACCGGATGAGCTTTCGCCCATCCAACACAGCCTGTCTCAACGATTGGATCGTGCGGCCGAGATTTGAGCTGAGCATATAGTCGGCATACAGCGCGCCGGGTCGGCTGCGTTCGAAATGGTAGGGCATGGCAATCTCCGCGACCGTAATCCCACGCCGCGAGAAGAAAGCAGCGATCTGACGATTTCGGGCGCTGGCATTCCAATGATGGAAAATCACCAAAACCCGATCGCGCGACCCACTTTCAGTGATTCTTGTCCAGACAGTGTTGTTCTCGTCCACATCGGTGGCGATCTCCGAAGGAAATTTAAGCCACCCATCGTGCAGCTCAAATCCCTGTGGGCTTCCGGCCGGCTCATCGTAAAAGCCTGGATCAGAGACAGCGTGTTCGGCAAGGACACAAAACTGCTCAAGGGAGCTTGTCTCCTGCGCGCCGATAAACGCAAGGTCCGCGTCGAGGATGAGATCCTTTGCTTCCTTCGCTTGTTCACCGCGTTGAGCGCGACTTTCGTCCCAACGATCCAGCCACCTATGAAACACCATGATTGCTCTCCGATTTACGCGATCGCGGCAGCGCGAACTCGGGACTAAACAAGCCATATGTCGCCACCAACACTCCAGCGATGAGGAGAATTGAGAAGCCGTCGAAAGCGTCAATCAACAAATAGGTGGCAAAGAGCAGGACCTCGACCGCTGACATCTTCCATAAAGCCTCACGAAACCGCGATCCGACATTCAGGCGGATGGAACCATAGAGAAAAATCACACAAGCCGAAATGGCCACAAGGAGACTGCTGAAATGCGTCGGCATCCTATAGCCGAAATTGCTGGAGGTTTGATGGTCAGCAGAAATCACCGAAACGAAATCGTGGAGTATCCAGGCCACGATATCCACGCCGTCCGAGCTAAGATAGGCGCTTTGCACCTTCATACAGATGGCAACCAGGATCCCGACGATGGTGCTCCGGAAAACCCCTCGCATTACCTTGAGGCGGATCTGGCCGTTCTCAGCGCGGTGGTTCCCGCCAAGCCGCAGCATTAATCTTTCTTCGATTCTTCCGAAATCGTCGATGATCGTGTGGAGCAAAATAAGGCCCGCGAAGAACAGATAGAAGCAGAGGCACATATACAGGTAAGCCAGCCCCGTGAAGGCGATCTCCATCGGCACTGAGATAAGATCGGGTTGCATAATGGCTATCGTGCCCCAACTCGTCGCATAGTCGTCACTGCCTTCTAGCAGCGGGACCAAACACACGCCGATCCACTGGATAACACCGGCGAAGAGCACGCATATTACGAATACTGCCCAGTATGAATGAGAATACGACTCGATGTTTCGAGACCAAGGAGCATCGGCTTCATACCGAGCGGCCTGCGCCAGCAGACTGAACCGCGCGTCCCCTTTCCAAAAAAGCAGCAATTCGATCACAAGCCAGAAAAACAATGGTAAGAGTACCAAGAACAAAATGGTCCAGTTCGGCGCCCACAGGAAGCCGACCTGCTTTGAGATCCCGTCAGATCGAGTATACCTGACGCTGTGGATCCCCACGATATACGATATAAATCCGAGGGCGGAGGCGCCGGCGAAAGTCAACGCAGGGAGATTCAGCGGAGATCCGCTCGCAAATAGGCCCTCTGACCGTAGTGCCAATTTGAATCGTCTTTCGCGCGGGGAGGCTTGACTCCATTCTTCTGGCTCGTCCGTAATCAGCGTCTGGCGACCGACAGCCACAGGCTGATCTATATCCGGCAGCGCCGTACCGGTCGCCGTCTTTCTCAAGTCTCGCCGCTTGGCAACAAGACGAGATTGCGCAGCGTTGAGCTCTAGCAGCCATTCGCTTGTCGCTTCCTTATCATCGCAGCCGAAGATACGTGCCAGCCAAGCGATGTTGGAAGGACTGATACCCTTGTCGTTCTCTTGAAACCATAGCTGCACGGTGCGTAAATCGATCCCGGCCCGATTGGAGTCGATCTGCGTAATCGCCTCTGCCAGAAGCTCCGGAGTCCATGGCCCCTGGGGAAAGCCGTCGGTGCCTACCGGACGGCCGGCACCCACCGCAGCTAACTGCTTGAACAATTCCTTGAAGTCGCTTCCGTCCTTGGGCGGGGCGACAAAAATCTTCCCATTCTTTTCCAATGGTTCAAACGCTCAAATGTGTTCAGTTTTCCCATATGCGCGGCATGCCCTCCGCCTATGTGAAGGCCTTCTGGCTAATGCCGTGGAATCTGTTCTCGTCCTCGTCGAAGCCATGGCGAAATCGCCGCAAAGCGACGATTAGTCTCCGCGTTCGTCAAGGCGACGTCGGTGTTGCTTCATGACAGCTTTATATACGGGAAATGCCAACACGAAAAGAAAAAACATCTCTTGCGGGTGTCGAAATACGCGATAACTTGATCCAAAATGGTAAAGAAAGTGTGATATAACAGTAAGTTAGCTACGTCGGCCGATTCCCGCGTTGCTAAAACGCGAGGGCAACACATTCAATCGCTGATTGAAAATCGCATAGTGCGATTTATGGAACTGGCCGGGTTGGACTACGAGTTAGATGGAGAAGGTTCGCTGTTAAGCAAGCATCGATCCGACTGCCGTTGCGCCCTAACACATGAATCATGGTTCGAAACCTTAGCCAGCTGATGCGATGTCAGGTTCAGCGGGTCAATAGAAATCTATGATAGCCCAAGAAGGTCCTGTGCCTGAAACCATGGGAATACATACCGTGCGGCGCGAGATTTGATACGCCAGTGCGCAACGTCGCTTCGATGTTCCATTATGGCGATAGGGAGCTCATCGAGTGTCGCATTTCCGCCTGCAAAGTCGCCCAAGAGATTACCCAAATTTTGAGCTAAGTTGAGGCCGCGTGTTGAAAAACCGCTTAGAGAGAAGACACTCCTTCCGAGCCTCATCAGATGTGGAAGCTTCGACTCCGACAATGAGCAAAAACCCTCCCAATAGTAGTCGAAGATGAGATCATCTTCCAGTATACAAGGATAAAGGGCCTTGAGTCGACTTCTACAGTGAACTTCGCCATAGCGTCTGCTGCCGTTTCCAACTGCGAAGACTGCACCCCCAGTGATGAATCGACCATCGGCATCAAGTCTTCCAAACCCCCCAGATTTGCGACAATCTGAAAAGCACATTTGTGACTTCAGGATGGATTTCCGAAGCTCCTCCCGAAGTGGTTTGGTAGCAACCTGAAAAAGATGAAGGGGGATCGCAGAACGTTGCACTTTCGAGAAAGCATCATCAGTATAGCCGCCCGTTGTAATGAGGATCATTCCGCATCTAATCCGTAAATCGCCGCAAAGCACGGCGCACCGATCTGCGGTTTCTTCAATGTCGTCCACCCGAGAATTCTCAAAGATTTTCACTCCAAGACGAGTCGCTGTTGCGGCCAGGCCCTGGGCCAGAGCGTAAGGATTTACAGATCCGCCTGTCGGGTTCGACCAGCCGCCTATGTAGCCGACCGCGCCAAGGAGATCATGCACGTCGGATGCTGAATGCCATTGGACCGGAGCGCCCAACGCGTTCCACTCCTCAAAGACTCTCCGAATTCCTTGCAGAGAGCGCTGAGAGTGCGCTGGCTGCATCCAGCCTTTCTGAGTGGGAGCGCAATGGATATCCAGTTCGGTAATCCGATGAAACACCTGACTTGAGCCATTAACAACCAGCTCAGCTAGACGTCGCGCCTTATCTTCACCGAGGATAGATGCAACATCTGAAGGCGTCATCGTGCCGGGAAATTGTGGGATACTGTTCCCTCCATTTCTGCCGGACGCACCGCTGCCGACCGTTTGTGCATCGATCACAACGACGCTCGCTCCGGCTCGAGCTGCCTGGATCGCTGCACTTAGCCCGCAAAATCCAGCTCCGATTACCACGATGTCCGCAATTTCATCTTCTACCAGTCTGGCGAACCGCATCGCAGGCTGGATAAGGTCTTTACTCCAAAGAACAGTTTCCAAGGGGGTATCGGTCGGAGTTGCGAGAGACATAGGGCTTTCCTGCGAGTTGCCACAAACAGAAGCTGGCATGACTATTTATCCCATGTCGCAATATATGCCTCGCAGCCGTTGACGGTACGTGCGGGTCACGACGGACGAACGGACACCGTCTTTGAATCTCGGCTGGTTATTTGGCTCTACTCAATGTTTCGGAAAGCTTCTTCGCGTTGCGAAGGGCGAGTGCTGTGATAGTGCTCGTCGGATTGGCCGCGCCTCCGGTCACGAAGATGCTTCCGTCGGAAATTACGAGATTTGGGACATCGTGCGCTCTGCCAAACTCGTCCACAACTGAGGTTTTGGGATCATGCCCCATCCTAGCAGTGCCTAAGAGGTGCCCGGGCTCCCCCTTAAGGTCGAATATCTCCACGACCTTCTTGGCCCCGCCCGCCATATGAATTTCAACCAGCTTTGCCATAACAAAGCTTCTCATCTTCAGAGTATTTTCGCTGTAGCGGTAGTTGACTTTCGGCGCGGGGATTCCGTCACTATCTCGCAGATCGGAATCAAGGGTAACCATGTTGCTTTCTTCAGGCAGGTCATCAATGTTTGCTCCCCAGAAGATTGCGCTTCGAGCGTCTCGAATGACCTGATGAAAGTTTACGCCCCAAAGAGCATCGAAAGGCAAAAGCCTGTGGGGGTCGATGCCGTTAAACAGCAATCCGGGTGTCGCACATGCATGCATCTTCGGGCCGCGAACGAAGCCGCGGGACAAATCGGTTTCAAAAAACTGCATCGAACTGACCGCCGATCCCACCGGGCCGCGCCAAGATTCCAAATCTTCAATGTAGTAACCGATAACCGTACAGTTCGGGTGTAGCATCAGGTTTTTGCCTACTAAGCCGGACGAATTGGCCAGCCCGCGTTGATGTCGCTCGCTTGCCGAGAGAAGTAGCAGTCTCGATGTACCTATTCCATTGGCGCAGAGGACAACCTGTTTACCTCTTGTGTGAAACTTTTCCCCATTCTTAATCCACTCAGCACCGGTTGCCGCACCATCCTTGTCAACCGTGATACGGGAGACCCGCGCGCCCGTGACCAACTTCGCGCCAGCTTTGATAGCCGAAGGCCAGTAAGCCATGTCGAAGGACGCTTTGGCACCTTCTGGGCATCCTTGTATGCAGGCCCCCCATCGTGCGCACGCCGCGAGTGAGCCGATCTTTTGGCTTGGGATTGCATTCGCATGCGGCCACCAGTGCCACCCCAACTTGTTCATCGACTCCGCGGCCTTTAAGCCGAGCCTACCAAGAGGCATCGGTGGAAGCCTGGGGGAAAGCCCCTCTGGAAAAGCCGGATCGCCTTCCACGCCGGATACGCCGATAAACTCGTCGATCTCGTCATAGAAGGGGGCAAGCGCATCGTAGGTTATCGGCCAATCGTCGGCCACGCCATCCAGGGTACGAACACGAAAATCTGACGGAGACAGTCTCGACCAGAGTGCGCTATAGTGGATCGTCGAGCCGCCGACCGCGTTGTACATGGACGGAGCGAGATCGGTTTCAGTCACGTCCAACGGGTAATCGGCGGGGTTTCTACGTAGGCCCGGATCCGATTGCCAGTGTCCCCTAGCGACAAGCTCCCACATATCGTAATTCGCTGCGTAGTCGGAGGGCAGCGTGTAATCGCCTTGCTCCAGACAGATAACTCTAAATCCAGCCTTAGCCAGAGTGTGTGCGGTTATTGCTCCGGAGGGCCCGGAACCAACAATGACCGCATCATATTTATCGTCGGAAGCCTCGTTCATTTTCCTGCCTATTGTTTGTCCGACGGTGGGAGCGATCTCCAGCTAAGGAAGCTGAGGCGAAGATCTGAACTTGTTACAAAACAATCTCTGGAATCCCAATCGCAAGCACGCAGGCTAACCACGCTGCGGGAAAGGCGACAATGGAAAAATCTCAATAATACTTGGACATTTTCGCATCCAGGCGGATGTCAAGGTCTATCCAGGAAGGTTTCGTTCGGCGCATCAGACTCGCCTCAGCCCGAACCAATTTGTGCAAGCCTGCGGACAAAATGTCCATTGTAACTCGCGCGTGCCGCGCGGTATCTGATCGCAATGGGCAAGGAGATTATGCGTACTCAGGTTGCCACGATTTGCCGCCAGCAAGATGTGCATGGGGGCCGACACAAACGCAGATGGTGGGATCGCGCGAGTTCGTATCTCGCCGGCCGAACTGGTTGGACTCGGTGCAGCTGGTTGGATGATTTTTGGGTCCATGGGCCATACGCCGCCGAAGCGGCTAGAAGAGAACGGACGAGATTGAGCCAATGGCGATATTTTCTGGTGTAATCCCATATTTGGTCAGCCCACTGAACGCGAATGGAACCATCAAAGAACAGGTATTGGCTGATCTGTGCTGCGACCTTATCGACAAAGGCGTAACCGGGTTAACCCCGCTTGGGAGCAGTGGCGAGTACGCATATCTATCTGAATCGCAGAGGAAGAGGATTGTCGGAGTTGTCGTCGAAGCGACGAACAATCGTGTGCCGGTGCTCCCCTGTGTGGCGAGCGTATCGACAGCGATGGGGGTAGAACAAGCCAGAACCTACAAACGGATAGGGGCAGACGGGATTGTCGTTGTTCTCGATTCATATTTTCCTTTGACCGAACATGAGGCGCGTAGCTACTTTCTTCATATAGCTGGTTCCACCGATCTACCGATCATCATTTATACCAATCCAAATTTTCAACGCACGGATTTGTCCGTCGAAACGATATATGCACTTGCCCGACATCCCAATATCGTGGGGCTAAAGGACGCTTCAACAAATACGGGGCGGCTACTCTCAATCCTCAATAATTGCAATAGTGACTTCGCTATTTACGCTGCTTCCTCGCACATTGCCGTAACCGTAATGATGATGGGAGGCAAAGGATGGTTTGCAGGACCAGCTTGCGTGCTGCCGAAACAGAGTGTCGAATTGTACGACGCTTGCGTGCGCCGGGACTGGGATCGTGCGGTTGACGTCCAGAAACGCCTCTGGAGGTTCAACGAGGTCTTTGCAAGATACCGGTTGGCGAGTTGTCTGAAAGTTGCGCTGCATTCGCAAGGCTACGACGTGGGTGACCCGGTTTTACCTCAGGAGCCGTTAGACGCAGCCGCGGTCAAGGCTGTGATTAAGGCACTAAACGAGGCTTCATAGTATCGCAGTCCGGTCGTGTCCGTGGGAGTGGTACAGCTGACGGCCGATGACGGGTTTTCCGACCTGGGTCGCAGCGGACATAAGCCACCGACTGCGAGCAGATTGATCTGGGCATCACCCATTTTTGCCATGGCCTCGAGCATCATGTATTAAGCGCGTTGAACGGCCCATTCGTCGTTCTGTTGAGCGGCAACGTTCCAACGAGGCAGATGATCGGATGATCGCTCGATCGTTCGGAAATATGCCGACCAACTCGGGGCGTCGCTGAATTGGCTGGGCGCATTGGCGACGCCATTCGGATATCTGGATTTTGAATAAGTCCAACGCGCGGGAGACTCTCGACTGCAATGGGACGCTTTACCACATCAAGTGCGACATTATGGGCCAACCTGCCGATATCCGATTGGCCGCGTGTGGAAAGCACAAAGCTTTGCGGGCTTGGACCGAAGCATAAACGGCGTTCCCGGCAAGCGCGGCCTGGCGCCAGTCTTCTGGCACATTGGCAACGCAATCTGGTGAAAAGGATAACCTGATCGAAATTCGAAAGGTGTCAGACCTTCCGACAAACGCCAGATGAATATTTTGTCGCCGCCGTCAAAACATAGCAGCAGGATTCTGGCGTCGGAGTTTATGCGCCCACGTCCAAGGAAGGACCATGTTGGTCTTTTGGGTCTTGTTTAGAAGACTGAGCGTAATCTCGGACGCTTTTAAAGACATCGAGAATAATATTCGATATTCCCGTTAAATACCGAAAGGTATTCATCCTTGCCTCCTGTATTGCACTGAATTCACGCTCATTAGCTTGACAAGTTGGATCTGCAAAGGAAATGGACAGATGCAGCAGCAAGTAGGATAAAATGCTCATCAGCCGATGCTTTTAGCTGCCAAGATCGATGCGCAGCATGCCGGGCATCCGTAGCATCCCGCGCCGGTTATTGGTTTCCTGTTGCCGCGCTCTGCGAGGAGGGTCAAAGGCCTTTGAAAACGGGCTCACGCTTCTCACTGAACGCTAGCATCCCTTCGCGCGAGTCTTCTGTTAACGCAAGTTTATTAATCGAGTCTCGCTCGAATGCCAAACCGTCTCCAGCAGTGATACCGACCGCAACTGCGACACACTGTTTGACTGCCTTTATGGCAGTAGGAGCACGTTTGGAGATCGTGCCAGCAATCTCGACTGCGCGCAGCACCGTCTCGGCAGGCTCGCAAACCTCGACAACCAGTCCAAGTTCCTTGGCTCGGCTGGCGTCGATTGGCTCCCCGGTCATCAACATGAAGGCCGCCACGTTCGCCCCAACCTTTAGAGGCAACCGCTGCGTACCCCCGTCACCCGGAATGCCGCCCAATAGGATCTCTGGTTGACCAAATTTTGCGTCGTTCCCGGCGATGATAAAGTCGCACAACATCGCCAACTCGCAACCTCCCCCAAAGGCCATACCATTGACAGCGGCGATCAGGGGCTTCTTGAACATTTCGATGGATTGCCAAGCCGCGACTCGCTTCGGGTCATTCGCAACATTCAAAGGGCCGAACGTGACCATTTCCTTGATGTCTGCTCCTGCAGAGAAGTATTGATCTGTGCCTGCCAGCACGACACATCGGATGTCATTGGTTTCTTCCAGATCAAGAAGAATTCGGCCAAGCTCGATCACCATCGAGCTGTGCAAAGCATTCTTTTTCTCCGGTCGTATAATTCGGATCAACGCGATGTGTCGCTTCGGATATTCTACAATTATTTTCTCTGAGAGATTTTCGTCCATGTCAGATTCTTTCTATAGCCAGGGCAAATTCAAGATCTTCAGAGCAAGCGTCTAGCGCCCGCTGTCACGTAGGATACTTTGAGCGCAGATATAGCCCCAGGTCATATAAGCCCCAATCGTCGTGCCAACTTGACTGGGTGTCCGCGCTCCGACTGGATTTGCCATCACATTGCCGGCACAATACAAACCCGCAATAACACTTCCATCATCCCGAAGGGCCTGTCCGAACTCATTGGTCCTAACGCCGCCTTTCGTTCCGAGAAGAGACGGCCGAAACCGGTAAGCAACGAACGGCGGAGTGTTGATCTCCTTCATGAGGCCCAGACTGGAGGCGAGTTGCTTCTCATAGAAATTCGACATCCCCCTGCCAAAATCCAGATCCCTTCCCGCCCGCGCAAAATGATTGAAGCGCTGTACCGTCGATTTCAAACTGTCGGAGGGGAGGTCTGTTAACGCAGCCAATTTTTCCAGTGACGGAGCGGTTAAGAGCCAACCCGGTTTATATCGGCGATACCATCGAATTAGCGGGGTTCGCTTGACCATCGGCCAGTGGCTGATCACCCAAGCTGGCTGATGAATAAGCTCGCCGTTATCCCCTCGATCCATTGTGCGAGCATAAATCCAGTACTCGTACTCGCTCGCGAACCTCTTGCCAGTGTGATCTACGATGATCGCATCCGGCTCAGCGTGAATTCTCAGTGGAAGCCCGTGAAGTTTACCTTCGTACTTTACTGGTGGCTGAATGACGATGTTGCCTTCATCCATGTGCGCTAAGGCCGCACCGATCGAAAGCGCCATTTTATGTCCATCGCCCTCGTTACTGCTTGGACCACTTCTGAAGTCCACTTCGCTGGGGAAGAATTTCTTCAGCATCTGCGGGTCCCATTCAAATCCGCCGGATGCAAGAACGACGCCGCTTCGAGCCTTGAACGTGCGATTTGTATTGCCCCGCGCAGCTACGACACCATCAACAACGCCTTCGTCAGTCACGGTGAACTGGACAGCACGGCTCGAAAGCTCAATTGCACATCCAAGGTCCAGGCAGCCCTTAAGCAGCCCGACGATAAGAGCGTTCCCCTGTGCAATCGTATTGGTGAGGCAACGGCCGATGATCGTCGGCGCGAATTTCAGTGTGCCTCTGATGGGGTGCCGGTCAAGCTTTGCTGCGATCGTCTCGTGATAAGTCAGTCTTTGCGGGATCGTCGACCGCCTGATCTTATTTTTGTAAGGGCCAAGAATATTGCGGCTGATCGGCTCGACGGAAAGGATCCGGCTAGACTTGGCGCCCTCGACCTCCTGGAACGGATCCGGCACGGTGGTGAGTTTGAAACGAAGCGGTGAATGTGCTTCTACAAACTTCAACATCGACGGGCCATTCTCGACCTGACTTCTCCACAGCGCATCCTCGGATTCGCGCCACCCGGGAGGAGCGCTCTCGCGGATGTACTGGAGCGCCTCTTCAATGGAATCTGAAAAACCTGCCTCTTGCGCGTAGTGATTAGCTGGAAGCCAAGTCATTCCACCTGACATCGCGCTGGTTCCGCCAAGGCTTGCCGTTTTTTCTATCACCCTGACCGTCCGGCCGTTCGCAGCTGCGGTCAATGCAGCTGTCAACGCAGCAGCTCCAGAGCCTACCACGATAACATCTGTTAAATTGGCTTTATCGATTGGTTCTTGCTCAACCATCTGTCCGACGCGATCCACCCGCCTCTCCCATTCATCGTCTGTATCAGCTAGAGCTTTCCCGTGAGAAAGCTCCCGACAATTTCGAAGTACACTTCAGGTCGAGTGACGGGGAAAAAATGTCCGCCATCCATCAATTCCAAGCGCGCCCCCAGGATGAGCTCGGCGATGTTACGCGATTGATACGGGGGAGCGAGCAGGTCGTCAGTAGCGCCAATAACCAAACTGGGTACCGCGACATTCCGCAGTTCATCGCGGCGATCAAATCCATAGGGTGCCTTTTGCCGTTGCTGCATCACAAAGTCCGCTGCTCTGGGTTCGCTTCTAAGGCGAGACTTCAAATCGTAATTTGGATCCAGCACGTTGGCGCCAGGCATGGCTAACAAAGCCGAAATCTGGCCATAGGTAGCGGATCCAGCTGTGTCGAGTATGTTCTGGCGCAAGTCCGCTACCGCAGTCATGTACCAATCAAACGCACAGAAGGTGCCACTGAAGACAGCCGATCTGACCCGAGAGGGGTGATCGAGCACCAGACATTGCGTTATGACCCCGCCCATCGAGTGTCCCAAGATACTCGCCTGAGCCACCTCGGCGTCATCGAGTATCGCTATTGCATCGTTCACAATCTCATCAAGGGTATGACGGCCGGAAACTTCCCGATTGTCGCCCATCCCGCGTTGATCAAAACTCAATACGGTGAATCGTTCAGCCAGTCGCTTGCGGTGCTGGCTCCAGAAGCTCGCGTGGCCACCTAGTCCGGAGATGAGCAGGAGCACATGCTCCCCAGATCCCTCTCTGTTATACGCGAGCATAATCATGACCTTTCAGGAACAAATAAGGGGAGAGGTGTCGCACACGGTTGATCATGTATTGATGATGTTATGCTGTTTGAATGTAGCGATCTCAGCCGCCGAGTAGCCAAATTCCGAGAGCAGCTCCTCCGAATGTTGACCAAGCATTGGAGGTGGCGAAAGCGAGATCTGCTCCACCTCTGACGACTTTATTGCATTTCCAACAGTTCGAAACAGGCCTTGCTTGGGATGTTCTATATCCACCAGGATCTTGTTCTCAGCCACCTGGGGGTGCCTTAGTGTTTCCTCCAGAGACAGAACAGGGCTACAGAGGATATCAACTGCATCGAGCCGGCTTTCGCATTCCGCTGTTGAAAATTTCTTGAACCCTTCTCCAATCCGTCGCCGATACTCTTCCCGATGCGCCATTTGCTTTTCGAGCGTTGAGAATTCCGGTTCCACGGTGATATCCGGTATTTCCAGCGCCTTGCAGATGTCGGAAATCGGGTTCGGACGCAGCACGGCGATGACCGCGATATGCCCGTCGGCCGTAGCGAACACATCCATGGGGTCCTGCACGAGCGGATTGAAGTCCTTGCCGGTGAGAAATTTTTGAGTCACCTCCTGCTGTTGCATAACGAGAAATACATCGAGGAGATTGATCTCGATTTTCTGGCCGCGCCCAGTCCGCTCACGATGGAAAAGCGCCAACAGCACTCCTTGTGCCAGGATCATTCCGGATGCGAAATCGGATGCTGAAATCGGGAAAAGCTGCGGTTTCCCATTCGGGTCCCGGTTTCCATCAGCGACACCGGCGATTGCTTGGGCCACGAAATCCATTCCCGCTTTACCCGCGAGTGGTCCGGTTGTGCCAAAACCCGAACCTTCAACGTAGATCAGGTTTTCGTTTTCTGCCCGCAAATCTTCATAGCCAAGACCCAGCCGCTCGATCACCCCAGGCCGATAATTGTGAACAAAGACGTCTGAGTTTCTTGCGATCCGTTTCACGATCTCGCGGCCCTCAGGACTTTTCACGTCGAGGGCAATGCTTCTCTTGTTCCGGTTCATGCCTAGAAAATTTGCGCTTTCCGCATTTCTGTCTGGTCGGTGTCGGTCGATGGAGCGGCTGATATCACCTGCGCCGGGCCGCTCGATTTTGATCACGTCGGCGCCAAAATCCCCCAACACCTGGGTTCCGCAAGGGCCGAACATTATTTGTGATAGATCGCAGATGCGAATACCTTCTAGCGGAAGCGCCATTAGTTTCTCCTGTCAGACTGTCGTCGGATGGCATCACGCCGTCACGAAATTCCATTGATGATAAACCCGTATCGTTCCACCAGCATTCGCTCAGTCTCGGGATTCCGGGGAATATTGGTGGGCCGAGGAACACCAGGCAACTTCCGGACACCTGTCGCGCGAAGGGCGCTCTCTACGCTTGGTGGAAGAAAAACGCCGCCATACCGAAGCGGCTTTTCTGTATTGTTCTCGAAATGGTGCATGACCCGTGGTGGAAGTACAACAAGATCGCCTTCGGAAATCGGGTACTCAACATCCTCAATGACGGCCAACCCGCTTCCCTGCGTGACGATTACAATCTCTTCGGAGACTTGATGTCCGTGAGGCCTCACCTTCGCGCCAGGTTCAAGAAGCTGGGAGGCGGCGCAGATATAATTGAGAGGAATGGCGGGCGGCGCCAACTTGATACTGACAAAACCGACGCTCGGGGCTGCCTGCCAATACTCTTCTCCTTCGTCGTCCTGAACGACAACAAAGCTGGTTTCTGTCGCCTTCGCGTTTTGTGGGTCTGATTGAACACCTAGTATTGCCGCAGCGCTGGACTGATGGTCATTGCTGGGACTAGTTGGGAACAAATCGAACCGGGCTTCTGGCCCCGGGGGAAAAGAAATAACTTGAAGACGGAGACTTTCGTTCCCGTGCTGTTCGAACTGCACATCCACACCTCGCCCGCAGAAAATAAAGGTTCCGCGAGAAACTGGATGCTGACGATCAGAGCTTCGAACAGTACCCGTACCACCGAAGCATATGATCACTCTCTCGTTTAATTCGTGAATGTGTGAACGCAGCCGCCCTCCGTCGTGTAGATCCACGCCTACAATCGAAAAGTTCGAATGCGCGTGTGTTAGCGGAGAGAGTTTCACGCGGGCCGTGCTCGCGACGCCTACCTGCAGATTGGTCACTACTCCTTCGTCAGCCCCGACGATGACCGCCTCGCGTAGATCCTGCGCACGCGTTGCTTCTTTATGCATGGTGTAGTCAGCCTCAACTATCCGGTTTCGAGTTAAATGACACCAGGTCGTAACCACGTCACGATCCATGCCCGATAAAAAGAAATCACTTTCGCTATGGTGGGACAATGGTAATATCCAACAAAAGGTTGGACATTCTACTCGTCGTGATGGCGCACGAGATGTGGGAGGCTGGAGGCGTCTGTGTCAGGAAAAATTGCAAGACAACGTGGGAAGGACTCAAGCCGAGCTCCCGCATATTCGCTTTATGGTGAGAGCCCTGAGTTTGGTCAGTCCATATTTTCTAACGCGGAATCAATCCTCGTTAGAAGTAATAACTTAACGTCCGACATCAGTCTGCATGTGCATTTAGATCTGTATCAGTTCGTTTTCATATCAGAAGGGCGCTCAACATTAGTATCGCCCGGTGGAAAATACAATTTCGGCACTAATACCCTTGTTATGATTCCGCCAAATACAGAACATGGGTTCTATTCACATGTCGAAACAAAAACATTTGGTCACGTATTTACGCTAAGCGAAGCTTACTTTGATAGGCTAGCTCAGAAGGGTGTTTTAGCCAGCGATTTGGCAAAATATATCACTGTAATCGAAAATATAGAAAGGGAAAGAAACCCCGAAATATTCGACGCTATAGAGCGGATTATATATGAGCACAGCTCCGAGCATTACCCGTACATTATCGCGCGCGAAGCAGCTGTGCTTTTATTCGTCGTTGAATTCTTGAGACTAGTCGCCGAAAGGAACGTCCTCCAGTTTGGCGTTGAAACGAGCGAAACAGCCAATGTCTCAGGGAAAAGCAAAATTGAGATACTATCTCAGCTGATTGACAGACACTATAAATCTCAGAAAAATGTTCAATTCTATGCCGACAGGATGAACATGTCGGTGTCCAACATCAACAAGGTTTCCGTGCAGGCAACGGGAAAGACTGTGCACAATAATATCAAAGCAAGAAGCTTAGAGCAGGCTCGCTCCTACCTGGCAAACACTAGTCTAAGCGTGAAAGAAATATCCTTTAAGCTCGGGTATGACGACGCAGCATATTTTACGCGGTTCTTTACTACCAACATTGGTATGTCTCCGATCGCGTTTCGCCGCCTAGCTGCGAGATCAATGACCAGCGAAGGTGTTGCCCTTATCAACCGAAGATAAAGCAAGCTGTCGTTACCGGCGACGCCGGACGCAGGATATAGCATATTGATTGCCTCGGCTCACGTTCGGACATCCGGCTTGACTGTTGGTGGATAGGCGAACTCGATCTAATCGAGGCGGAACTGCGCGGACTGAGCTGCTACATATTCGGATAGACCGGCCCCTCGCCGCCCTGCGGCGGCACCCAGTTGATGTTCTGGTTGGGATCCCTGATGTCGCAGGTCTTGCAGTGCACGCAGTTCTGGGCGTTGATGACGAAGGTCTTTTCGCCATCCTTCTCCACCCATTCATAGACCCCCGCCGGACAGTAACGGGTCGACGGGCCGGCATAGATGCTGAGCTCCGAGCTCTTCTGCAGCGCCATGTCCTCGACCTGCAGATGCACCGGCTGGTCTTCCTCGTGGTTGGTGTTCGACAGGAACACCGAGGACAGACGGTCGAAGGTCAGGACGCCATCCGGCTTCGGGTAGGCGATCGGCTTGTGCTGCGCGGCCGGCTCCAGCGACTGCGCATCGGTCTTGCCGTGCTTCAGCGTGCCGAAGAAGGAGAAGCCAAACAGCGTGTTGGTCCACATGTCGAGACCGCCGAGCACCACACCGACGGCGGTGCCGAACTTCGACCACAGCGGCTTGACGTTGCGCACCCGCTTCAGATCGCGGCCGATGTCGGTGCGGCGCCATTCAATCTCGATCTCGACCACTTCATCATGGCTGCGGCCTAATACAATCGCCGCCGCCACCTTTTCGGCGGCCAGCATCCCCGATAGCACCGCATTGTGGCTGCCCTTGATGCGCGGCACGTTGACGAGACCGGCCGAACAGCCGATCAGCGCTCCGCCGGGGAAGGACAGCTTCGGCACCGACTGGTAGCCGCCCTCGGTGATGGCGCGCGCCCCATAGGAGAGCCGCTTGCCGCCCTCGAAGGTGCCGCGGATCGCCGGATGCGTCTTGAAGCGCTGGAACTCCTCGAAGGGATAGAGATAGGGGTTCTTGTAGTTTAGGTGGATGACAAAGCCGACCGCCACCAGATTGTCCTCGAGATGATAGAGGAAGGAGCCGCCGCCGGTCTTCATGCCGAGCGGCCAGCCGAAGGAGTGCTGCACCAGACCCTGTTTGTGCTGCTCCGGCTTGACCTGCCAGAGCTCTTTGATGCCGATGCCGAATTTCTGCGGCTCACGGTCTTTCTGCAGATCGAACTTGGCGATCAACTGCTTGGCAAGCGAACCGCGCACGCCTTCGCCGATCAGCACATATTTGCCGAGCAGTTCCATGCCGCGGGTGTAGTTCGGGCCGGGCTCGCCGTTCTTCTCGATGCCCATGTCGCCGGTGGTGACGCCGATCACCGCACCCTCGTCATTGTAGAGCACTTCGGTCGCGGCAAAGCCCGGATAGATCTCGACGCCGAGTTCCTCGGCTTTGGTTGCCAGCCAGCGACAGACATTGCCGAGCGAGACGATGTAGTTGCCGTGATTGTTCATCAGCGGTGGCATCACGAAATTCGGCAGGCGGATCGAGCCGGCCGGGCCGAGCAGCAGAAACTGGTCGTCTGTCACCTCGGTTTTGAAGGGATGATCGGCCTCATCGCGCCAGCCGGGCAGCAGCCGGTCGATACCAACAGGGTCGACGACGGCGCCCGAGAGAATATGGGCGCCGACCTCGGCTCCCTTCTCCAACACGACGACCGACAATTCGGGATTCACCTGCTTCAGCCGGATCGCCGCAGCCAGGCCGGCAGGGCCTGCGCCGACGATCACGACGTCGAACTCCATACTCTCGCGCATCGCTAACGTAACGTTATCTGGAACTGAATATGGCGATAACGGATGATCATTCGACCACCCGGAAGATCGGACCGCGATCCATGACGGGATCTAGGATTCCGCTTGATAGCTCATCCGCCGCGTCGAAGAGATCTGGCGGGTTCCGGTGCGGCGCCGGATAGTTCAGCTCGGCTTTTATCTCGTCAGAATAGATGTATGCTCCGGCAATCAACGTAGAAAGGATATAAAAACCCTCTCCGTCTTCCGCTTCGAGCCTTTTCAGCCTCTCCCACATCTCTTCTCTCGGTGTGGTCCCCAACACTTCGAGGAGGCTTACTAACAGGTCGAAATGCTTGTCGAGTATTGCCGCGGCTTTGGTTATGAGTTCGTCGAACTTCGAAACACCGCTACCACCCAAAAAATCCCCATGAGGAGGTATCAGCGTGTCAGCGATCACGCGCAACGTTTGTAGCTCGTCTGCGGTAAAAGCCCGAGGAGGGAACGCGCTTGGGCGCGATACGGAAAGGCGCTTGTCGCCGGCTACTTTCAACTTGTTGCTCATCTTAATGCATCCATTTCCAGATTACGGGTGAGTTCCTTTGCATTTCGAAGTGCAAGCGCGGTGATGGTACTGGTCGGATTTGCGGAGCCACCAGTAACGAAAATGCTTCCATCCGAAATGATGAGGTTAGGCACGTCATGCGCACGACCAAATTCATCGACAACCGAACGCTTCGGATCTGTCCCCATTCTTGCGGTGCCAAGCAGATGCCCCGGTTCCCCCTGCAGATCGGCAATCTCGATGATTTTTTTCGCTCCGCCGGCTTTGTGGATTTCAACCATGCGGGCGAGCGTGAACTCACGGATTTTCAATGTGTTCTCGCTATATCGATATCGTATCTTCGGAGCAGCTATTCCGTCGCCGTCGGTCAAACGATCGTCAAGTGTGACGGTATTTGTCTCTTCCGGCAAATCATCAATGTTTGCCGCCCACATCAGTGAATTTCGGGCTGTCCTTATCACGTCGTGGAAGCTCCTACCCCACAGACCATCGAAGTTGAGGGTTCGATGCGGATCGATCCCGGTCATGATCAACCCGGGTGTCGGACAAGCATGAAGCTTTGCTCCTCGAACAAATCCTCGGCTCCGAACCGTTTCGAAGAACTCCATGGAGCTAACAGCGGAACCCGCCGGCCCCCGCCATGATTCAAGTTCTTCATCATAATAGCCGAACACAGCACAGTTCGGATGGAGCATTAGGTTTTTGCCAACCAGACCTGATGAATTTGCGAGGCCGTAGGGATGCTTTTCCGAGGCGGAGAGTAGAAGAAGTCGCGGGGTCCCGATGCCGTTTGCGCATACCACCACCTTTCGCGCCCGCGTTTGATGCTCTGTGCCTTCTTTGATCCAGGCAACACCGGTGGCAGCACCGTTTTCATCGACCAAAATACGTGATACCCGTGCCCCTGTGATGAGTTTCGCACCCGCCTTGATGGCGGCTGGCCAGTAGGCCAAATCGAACGAAGCTTTGGCACCTTCGGGACAGCCCTGCGTACAGGTGGCCCAACGTGCACATGCAGCAAGTGCGCCAATCTTCTGGCTCGGTATCGCGTTTGAATGAGGCCACCAATGCCATCCAAGTGAATTCATGGATCGCGCAGCTTTCATCCCATGTTTACCTAGGGGCATGGGGGGCATCTTTGGGGCGTAACCGTCAGGGTATGCCGGATCGCCTTCGAGACCCGAGACGCCGATGTAGTCGTCGATTTCGTCGTAGAATGGCGAAAGTTGCCCGTAGTTGATTGGCCAGTCGTCCGCCACCCCATCCAAAGTACGAACTTTAAAATCAGAAGGCGCCAAGCGCGACCATAACGCACTGAAATGAATCGTCGATCCCCCGACTGCGCTGTACATAGACGGTGCCAAGTCTGTGTCAGACAGTTCCAAGGGATAATCCGCTAGATTTTTGCGGCGATTTGGTTCTGGTTGCCAATGCCCCCGCGCCACGAGTTCCCACATATCAAAATTGGCGGCGTAGTCTGACGGAAGCGAATAGTCGCCTTGCTCAAGGCAGAGGACTCTCAACCCGTTTAGCGCGAGTGTGTGAGCAGTTACAGCTCCGGATGGCCCGGACCCGATTATCAAGGCGTCGTAGATGTCTTCCTGTCCCGTTCTGTCGTTCATAGTGATATTCCGTTCATTCGGGTTGGGCGAACCATGGTCGATTTGCTTTCAGGAAGGGTAGCCTACCGCCTTCTGCAGTTCTGGCAGCACCTCGAAGAGATCGGCGACGAGGCCGTAGTCGGCCACCTGGAAGATCGGCGCCTCCTCGTCCTTGTTGATGGCGACGATTACCTTGCTGTCCTTCATGCCGGCGAGGTGCTGGATGGCCCCGGAGATGCCGCAGGCGATATAGAGATCGGGCGCCACCACCTTGCCGGTCTGGCCGACCTGCCAGTCGTTCGGGGCGTAACCGGCATCGACGGCGGCGCGGCTTGCGCCGACGGCAGCACCGAGCTTGTCGGCAACCGGCAGGATGACTTCCCTGAACTTCTCGGCAGAGCCGAGGGCGCGGCCGCCCGAGATGATGACCTTCGCCGAGGTCAGTTCCGGACGGTCGGAGGCCGACAGCGCATCGGAGACGAACCGCGACAGGCCCGGATCCGAGATCGCCGGGATCGCCACGACGGCGGCCGAACCGTTTGCCGGCGCAGAGGCGAAGGAGGCGGTGCGCACGGTGATCACCTTCCTGGCATCGCTGGCCTGCACCGTCTGGATGGCGTTGCCGGCATAGATCGGCCGCTTGAAGGTATCGGCGGAGACGACCTCGATGATCTCCGAGATCTGGGCAACGTCGAGCAGTGCCGCCACCCGCGGCAGCACGTTCTTGCCGACCGAGGTGGCGGCCGAGACGATCGTGTCATAGGAGCCGGCAAGCGAGACGATCAGCTCGGCCAGCGGTTCGGCGAGATTGTTGGCAAGCGCGTCGCTTTCGGCGAGCAGCACCTTGGAGACGCCGGAGAGTTTTGCCGCCTGATCGGCCGCAGCCCTGGCGCCCTTGCCGGCAACCAGCACATGCACATCGGAGCCGATCTGGCTTGCTGCCGTCAGCGCCTTGGCGGTCTGGTCAGAAAGATGATTGCCGTCATGGTCGGCCAGAAGAAGAATGGTCATGATAGTTGCTCCTGTTCCAACCCGATTACAGCACGCCGGCTTCGTTCTTCAGCTTGTCGACCAGTTCGGCGACTGACTTGACCTTGACGCCGGCCTTGCGGCCACTCGGCTCCTCGGTCTTCAGCACCTTCAGCCGCGGCGTCGTGTCGACGCCGAAATCGGCAGGCGTCTTCTTGTCGAGCGCCTTCTTCTTCGCCTTCATGATGTTCGGCAGCGAGGCATAACGCGGCTCGTTCAGTCTGAGGTCGGTGGTGATGACCGCCGGCAGCTTGATCTCGATCGTCTGCAGGCCGCCATCGACCTCGCGGGTCACGGTCCCTTTGCCGTCGCCAATCTCGATCTTCGAGGCGAAGGTCGCCTGGGCCGAGCCCAGCAATGCCGCCAGCATCTGGCCGGTCTGGTTCGAATCGTCGTCGATCGCCTGCTTGCCTGATATGATCAGCCCCGGCTGTTCGGCATCGGCCACCGCTTTCAGGATCTTGGCGACGGCCAGGGGCTCGACGGCGTCGTCGGTCTCGACCAGGATCGCCCGGTCGGCGCCCATGGCCAGCGCCGTCCTCAGCGTCTCCTCGGCCTTGGCCGGACCGATCGACACGACCACCACCTCCTCGGCCTTGCCGGCTTCCTTCAATCTCAGCGCCTCTTCCACCGAAATCTCGTCGAACGGGTTCATCGACATCTTCACATTGGCAAGCTCGACACCCGTGCCATCCGCCTTCACCCGGATCTTCACGTTGTAGTCGACAACCCGCTTGACGGGGACGAGAATTTTCAACTCATTTTCCTCAATGTTATACTCACTTCGCTGGCGCAACCCCGGCGACTAACTGTCTTGTTATACGTCGATGAACCTAAAGTGCCGGTCGATGGCCTCCTCGATGCTCAGTGCTGCTAGCCACGAGGTCTTTGGATTATCTGGCAGAGGCCGATTTTGAAGGTCAATCGTGAAGCTGCCAAAAGCCCCGGCTGCCTCGACCCTGTGACGGTTCGCCGTCGCATTTGGATCTGCAACAAGCACGACGCTCGTCGTCTCGAAGCCGATACCCGCAAGGGCGACTGCGGCGGTCACGTTCGCGTTTTTTGGATAGAGCCGTGCAGCTTGCTCCGCATTGCCTTCAAAAATAACCACCGACTGGGTTAGGGAAGCCAAATCAAATGCCTGAGCAGCTGGAGTGCCCTCCCATGCGCCAGGAGGCTTAGTTCCAGTATAGGCGACCTTGGTAAGCCCGCCATTGCGCGCCGATCTCAAGACATCCAGCCCCCCGATGGCGCCAGAAACAGCCGTCAAACGGCTTCGGCCTTCTGCCGCCGCCGCCTTGAGTTCATCAAAGATCGTCCTGTTCCCTAAGCTCCCCACGGAGACAATGATTGTGTCGATTCCGTTGCGCAGCAGGGGCTGTACAAATTCATGCACCGCACTGTGACTTGCGCACTCGACGACGAGAGAAGGGCGCCAATCGATCAAATCCGACACTTTGTTAAACAGCCTTACGCCCTCGAGTTCGCTTAAGGGCGGCGCATATTCGGGGGGCACCAGCGTCGCTGCTATCTCGAACTGATTGCCGGAACGGTGTAGGGAAGCTCGAAGGCTACGCACCATCGCTCCAAAACCAATGACGGCAATGCGTTTTCTATCGATCGGCAAGGCTTGATCTCCAACGGCTTTAAGCGACGGTATGTGCAAGGATCGGGTGACGAGTTCCCATTCTTATGAAGGTCTGCTTTGTCTCCATGTATTCGTTCAGAGCGTCGAGACCATTCTCGCGTCCAAATCCGCTTTGCTTGACGCCGCCCTGCGGCAGCTGAACCGCACCCTCGAGGTAGGTGTTTGCGAAAACGGTGCCCGATTTCAGCTGTCGTGATACGGAGAGAACCTTGTCGATGTCTTTACTCCAGATGCCGTTCGCAAGCCCGTACTCGGTTAAATTGGCGAGCTCAACCGCTTCCTCTTGGGTCGTAAATTTGGTCACGCATAGAACCGGCCCGAAAACCTCTTCCCTGAAAATCCTCATATCTGAAGTGACGCCATCTAGAATCGTCGGACCAACGAAATAGCCGTCGTCGTACTCCTGGCCTTTCAAGCGCTTCCCGCCACAAAGAACCGAGGCCCCCTCTTTCTCTGCGTCGGCGACAAATTCGAGCACCTTGTTCATGTGGTCCTCATGAATGAGCGAACTCATATCCGCCCTTTCGTCGGCAGGGTGCCCCACGTTTATTCGCTTGGCCCGCTCGACAAGTTTGCTCACAAACTGCTCCGCGATAGATTCCTCGACGATCAGACGGGCGCCGGCGGCGCAGACTTCACCCTGATTGAAAACAAAGCCGAAGAGAATTCCATCGAGCGCCGCCTCAAGGTCGGCGTCCGCAAATACGATGTTTGCGCCCTTACCCCCCAGCTCTAGCGCGACGCGCTTTACGCCTTCTCCGCACTTGCTTCCAATCCGCTTACCGACCGCCGTGGATCCCGTGAACGAGATCATCGAGACGTCGGAGTGGCTGGTGAGCGCTTCGCCGACAATTGACCCCTTACCAGTCACAACATTGATCACGCCCGCTGGAATGCCCGCTTTTGTGGCCAGTTTAGCGATCTCAAGAGCGGTACTCGAAGTTAGTTCAGCAGGCTTGATGACGACTGTGCAACCGGCCGCGAGTGCATAAGGAAGTTTTTGAAAGAGACAGACGAGGGGAAAGTTCCAAGGAACGATCAGCCCGACGACCCCGAGAGGTTCCTTCGTTACGAGCCCTAGCGCATTTGGCCCAAGCCGGGTGTGCGCTTCGCCTTTTTCCGTAAGGATGAGTGAGGCGGCAAAGCGAGTCATCCCTACCACCATATCCAACTCGTGCGCAGACATCCTCATCGCTTTCGATGCTTCTTCGGCCTCGATCCTGACGAGATTTGCGGCTTCAGCTTCTATCAGGTCCGCAAAATTGTGGAGTAGTTTCGCGCGGGCGCTACCTGATAGATCCGCCCAATCCGATCGACTGAACGCCTTTTTGGCGGCAGCAACGGCGTCATCAACGTCTTTTGAAGTGCCGGCGGAGAATCGTGCGATCAGTGCACCAGTTGCCGGAGAGCAGCGCTCAATCAGGGTCCCTGAAGGATCAGCTGATTCTCCATTGATAAAGTGCCCGTAGGTTCGGGGCGAAAAGACAGATTCAGTTTGTGACAAAGCGGGCCTCCGTCGCTGTTATCCGGGATGTCGCGGTTCGTATTCCGTCGCCGCATTGGAATGCTTTTGCCCCCAAAACGGCGGCTCAGATGTGCTCTAATTGGCCACAACTCGAACGAATTCGGGCGGAGCGTAGACACCAACCACATCACCGGGGTGGTGCGCGCATCGATCTGTGACCGCGATGAACCGTGTATCTCCCGCCGTCAAATAGACGTTGGTTGTCTGACCGAGTGGTTCGACGAAATCGACGATGGCCTGGGCGGAACCTTCTGTTCCAGGTTGGACAAGCTTCAAATGTTCAGGCCGAATCCCCGCGCAGAACGCGTTTGTTGAATCAAGTCTGTCGGCGATCAGCTTCCGCTCGTTATCTGGTATCCCCTCAATGAACTCCGGTATCTGACACGTCGGACGTGCGGGCGACTTCATCGATGCGGAGAAGAGATTCATGGGTGGAGATCCCATAAAGTCAGCCACAAATCTCGTCTGGGGTCGGTCATAGATCTCCAACGGCGATCCAACTTGCACCATGTCGCCTCGGCGCATCACCGCGATCCGGTCAGCCATTGACATGGCCTCAATCTGGTCGTGCGTAACGTAGATCGTCGTGATCCCAAGTTCCGTGACAAGCTTCTTGATCTCTGTTCTCATGACCGCTCGAAGCTTCGCATCCAGGTTTGAGAGCGGTTCATCCATGAGAAACACTTTTGGATTGCGCACCAAAGCTCTAGCCAGCGACACTCGCTGTCGCTGGCCACCCGATAGTTGAAACGGCTTGCGGCCGAGGTAATCACCGATACCAAGCCTGCCAGCCGTCTCTTCAACTTTCTTGCGACGATCGACTGGCGAAACCTTCCTAATCTTCAAAGGGAATGCGATGTTTTCGAAGACCGTCATGTTGGGATAGAGCCCATAGTCCTGGAACGCCATAGCGATGTCGCGATGTCGCGGCTCTGCAAAGGTGACGTCTTTCCCATTGATGTGGATCGACCCTAATGTCGGTAATTCTAGGCCGGCGACCATGCGAAGCGTGGTCGTTTTTCCGCAACCAGACTCGCCCAGCATCACAAAGAACTCGCCGTCGGCAATATCTACGGAGACTCCATTGACTACAGTGACCGCGCCGAACCGCTTTTGTACATTTCTGATCTGAATGCCCACTATGGCCTCCTTTAACCTTTTACTGCGCCCAACGTCAGGCCGCGAACCAGATAGCGCTGCATTAGAAGTACGAGAACAACGACAGGCAGTGACATGACGACACCGGCCGCGGAAGCCATACCCCACGCGATTGACTTTGCATTCAGGGTGTTTGCTGCAATCACGGGCAACGTCTTTGCCTGGTTTGAGGTCAGCATTGATGCCAAGAGAAACTCGTTCCAGGCAAACATGAAGACAATGACCATCGTCGCAGCGAGCCCTGGCATAAGGAGCGGCAGAGTTACCCGCCAGAACGCTTCAAGCCTTGAGCAGCCATCGATAAGCGCAGCCTCTTCAATTGACTGTGGGATATCTTGTATGAAGACGCGCATTACCCAGACGACGAAAGGGAGGCCGGACAGTGCATATGCAACTGTAAGCATCCAGTAGGTGTCAAAGAGGCCGAGCCATCGAGACATGATAAACAATGGAACGACGCTGACAATAGGCGGCAGCATGCGGATTGATAGTACTTCAAATGCAATTAGTTGCTTGTTTTTGATGTCGAATCGAGCAAGCGCATAAGCAGCGAGAGTCCCACAAATCATCGTCAGACAGGTGGCCAATCCCACGATGACGGCACTGTTGACGAACATTTTCACGATTCCAAGATCTTCGACTAGGTTCACAAAATTTTCGAGGCTTGGGACGAAAATCCACACGGGTGGGTACGCTGTAATAACCTCGTCCGTCTTCAGAGAAGCGGTAACCATCCAGAAAATCGGAAAGGCGAAAAAAGCCGTAGCCAGGAGCGCGACGAGATAAGCAAAGAAGACCTTAAAATAGCTGTGCACGGTGAGTTGCGGGGTGGACATTGTCAGCTCCTATCGGTCTTCTTTTTCGGAAACGAGCCGTGTGAAGCCCGATAGTTTCGTGAAGATTACTATGATCGTTGTGATGATCAGGAGAGTGATCCATGACAGCGCGGATCCGTAACCGAGATCAAAAAAGCGAAAATTCACTCTCTGCAAGTAAATGCTTACAAGATCTGTTGCAAAATCCGGTCCGCCGCGCGTCATAATGAACGTCGTGTCGTAGGTTCTAAAAGCATCTACAATGCGCAGGAGCGTCGCAATGACGATCACCGGCCGCAGAAGAGGCAACGTGATGGAAAAGAAGACCCTGATTGGACCTGCTCCGTCGATGGCGGCTGCCTCGAAGGGGCTCCTCGGCAAGGACGAGATTCCGGCGAAGACGATGAGGAACATGAACGGCGTCCACTGCCAGATATCAACTAGCACAATTGAGATCAGCGCGGTACTAGCCGAGGAAGTCCAGAGCTGCGGTTGCAGGCCGATCGCCGTCAGCAAGTAATTCAGTACTCCGAGGTCCGGCATCATCATCACACGCCAAACGATCCCAACCGCAATTGGTGTGATCAGCATAGGCACTAATATGATGGTCCGCATCACAATGAAGCCAGGATATCGCAAGTTGAAGAGCAGCGACATCAGCACGGCCAGCACAAGGGACGAGACTACGCTCAGCGTGACAAAGACACATGTCAGGCCGATCGCGTGCCAAAATTGGAGATCGAACAGCGCGCTAGCGTAATTCTTCAACCCCACAAAGCGAGAAGCGCCCCCGTGTGTCGGATTGTAGTCCGTTAATGAAATATAGAGAGAGTAGACCATCGGGAAAAACCCGACGACGTTCATCAAAACAAACGCTGGAGCCAGAAGCAGGTGACCGGTGCGGCGTTCGCCCGCCCTTCGCGCTTTGTCGGCGCTAGCTACTCCCATTGTTGGAATTGAACGCGTGATGCTCATGCTTATTCCCCATTATTTTGAGAGGGTGACGGGTAGGCCACCCTCCCCTTCGTTCGGAAGGTCACTAGCGGATAACGGCCTTGACGCGTGTCTCGGCGTCCTTCATCGCTTCTTCGGGCGTCTTTCTGCTCAGGACGGCGGCCAATATCTCCTCATAGAGGACGCGCTGTACTTCCACCGAGTTCGGGACCCTATAAGGGGGAAGTGCGATGGTGGTCGTGCCGCGCTTTTTGAAGTCATCATACACAGCAAGCGACGGGACCCGAGCCCGAACCGCCGGGTCTTCCAGCTGGGATTTGAAAACCAGGTTCGTCTCACCGGCTTCGAGGAAAGCTTCATAGCCCTTGCCAGAGAGCATCCAGTCGAGGAACTTGTACGCCTCGTCCGGGTTCTGTGAAAAGGTGCTGATCCCAAGATTGATACCGCCGGTCATTTGCTGCTGATATTTTTCACTTGGCACCGCCGCGTAACCGATTTTACCCTTGAGCGGGCCGCTCTCCAAACCGGCAAATACGTCAGACCAACTGATGAACATCGCAGCTTTTCCCTGCGAGAAAAGCGATACACCATCCGGGTAATCGAGACCCTCGGCACCCTTTGGAGCGAACGGCAGCACTTCCTTGATCCGCTGGATGGCCTTGACGCCTTGACCTTCGGAATTGAAGATTGGCTGGTTGGCGCTGTCGAGCACCCCATCATCCTCGGGGCCCAATTTCGTCATACTCATGAGACGGGTCGCCCAGTCTCCCGACATGTGGGCGTCCTGGCCACCGAGAAGCAAGATGTTTCCAGCAACCTGATCTGTATGGAGCGCCTGAGCGCACTTCAGATAGTCGTCCCAGTTTGTGGGCACGGATAGGCCTTTGGCCTCGAATAGATCCTTTCTGTAGGCAAAGATGGGTGTAGACATTGTCAGCGGTATTCCGAACCGCTTTCCATCAGACGACACAAATTTCAGAGATTCCGGGATGACGTTTTCGTACTTCAAAGGAGGAAGAGAAGGGTCATCAGCCTTAATCTCTTCGACAGACTTGACCCATTGGTTCCCCAAGATTTGATGTATGAACAACGAGTCGAGGGCCAGAAGGTCATACGTTGATGAGCCCTGCGACATCTCAACAAGAAGTTTTTCGTATTGCTCGTTTTGCGGAACCGGATCAGCGCTCAACTCGGCGCCATCGTACGATTTCGCAATTTGGTTTGCTAGCACATCACTGAACAGCAGGTTCATGTTGAGGATATTCAGGCTTTTGCCAGCGGCAGCACGCGTTTGAGGAGAGCTGATACTGTAAGCAGCAAGCAACGCCGCGGCGGCTTTTAACGCCGTTCTCCGGCTCATTTCCCTGTGATTGATGACCTTTACCATAAATGCCTCCACCATTGTTCCCTTGTATGGTTGCGACTAGTGCTTCTTCTGCTGTTGGGCGAGTGATGCCTTCTTCCGCGACTATCACTCGATTGCGGCTCGCGGGCGGGGCCAGATTGTCCGAAAATCTGGCTCCTCTATCATTTCCTCGGTCCGACAAAGTAACCACGGCGCCGAGACTTGATCAATGTCAAAATCCAATTAATGATTGGACAAACTGCTCAAGGGATTGGGAGTGATCGAAACTCGTTAGGCAAGGTTCAAAAGGAAACTGTCGTATTGGCCGCGCCTTCGTTCGCGCGAACGACGCCGTCTGGGTCATCTCGGCCGGCGTTGCCGGCGATGTCGATCACGGGCTGCTGGCGCTCCTGCCAGTCGATACCAGCGAGACATAGGGACCGGTGGATTGACCGTGCGCACCATGCTGTCCTCACCCTGCCCCTGTCGATCCTGTTGCAGACTATCCGGCAAGGAACAAGCGAGGTCGCCAGGAAGCTTTGAAGCTCATTCAGAACGGTAGACCGACATAGTTCTCGGCAAGGGCGGTCGAAGCGGCGCGCGAATGGGTGAGATAATCGAGTTCGGCTTCCTGAATCTTCTGCTCAAACTCATGTGTATCGGGAAAGCGATGCATCATTGTTGTCATCCACCAGGAGAAACGCACCGCTTTCCAGACCCGCGCAAGCGCGCGGACCGAGTAGGCGTCTAGCCCGGCATTCGACAGGTCTTGATAATGCTCGACAAGACCAGAAAACAGGTAATGCACGTCGCTCGCCGCCAGATTGAGCCCTTTGGCGCCGGTCGGTGGCACGATGTGGGCGGCATCGCCGACGAGGAAAAGGCGGCCGAAACGCATGGGTTCGGCGACAAAGGAGCGCAGCGGCGCGATCGATTTCTCGAAGGACGGTGCGGTGATCAGAGCCTCGGCGTGGTGCCCGGGGAGACGGCGGCGCAGCTCGGCCCAGAAGCGATCGTCGCTCCAGTCCTCGACCCTTTCGTCCAGGGGACACTGGATGTAATAGCGGCTGCGCGTCATTGACCGCATGGAGCATAATGCAAACCCACGCGGATGATTGGCATAGATCAGTTCTTGATTGACGGGTGCAACTTCGGCCAGCACGCCGAGCCAGCCGAAGGGATAGATCTTCTCGAAGCTCTGAACCGCCCTTTCCGGAACCGATTTGCGGCTGACGCCGTGAAAGCCGTCGCAGCCAGCGATGAAATCGCAATCGATGCGATGGGAAATGCCATCCTTATCGTAGGTCAGATAGGGCGCATCGCCATCGAAACCGTGCGGCTGGACAGTCGCAGCGCTGTAGATGGTAAGAGCACTGCTTTCCTCGCGGCGGGCCATCAAGTCGCGGGTCATCTCCGTCTGGCCGTAGATGACGACCCGTTTGCCGCCAGTGAGACTATGAAGGTCGATGCGATGATCGCGCCCGTCGAAGGCCAGCGAGAAGCCATCATGCGGCAGGCCCTCGGAATGCAGGCGGGCGCTCGCCTTCGCTTCGTCCAGCAATCGGACGGTGCCTTCCTCAAGAACGCCGGCGCGCACGCGGCCAAGAATGTAATCCTTGCCGACCCGATCGAGAATGACGTTATCAATGCCGGCCTCCGTCAGCAACTGGCCGAGCAGCAGCCCGGACGGCCCCGAACCGATAATGGCGACTTGAGTGCGCATCGTCTCCTCCCACGCGTATTCTTGTCTCAAGTCTGATCGCCGCATGGCCAGTTCGCAATGGACATTTCGGTCATGAAATTGCACTAATCGAACGCGGCGAGGGAGAAGTGCCATGACGAAGAATGTGCCAACCTATGAACTCTATGGCGAAAATACCGGCCAAAACCCTGATTTCTGGCTGCACTGCGAGACAATTCCCTTTCGCAGCAGACTTCATCATTGGGAGATTCGTCCGCACCGGCACGAAAGCTTTTTCCAGATCTTGTACATAGATGCCGGTTCCGGCGACGCCATCTTTGATGGAGTTCTCCACGCCATCATCCCGCCCGCCGTGATTACCGTGCCGCCAAACCTCGATCATGGCTTTCGGTTTACGCGCGATATAGACGGCTTCATCATCACGGTGCTGATCTCGCATCTGAAAGCATCCCCGGGTGACCGCAGCAGGCTCGGAACATGGCTTGCCGAGCCCCATCTGACTTTGCTCGACACTCAGAACGAAGACGCGGCATATGTCGCCAATACGCTAAAACGCCTGGGCGAAGAATTTACCAGCCGTCGCAACGGTCGCAACGATCTGCTCGACGCTTATCTGACCTCGTCCTTGCTGCTGACGGCGCGCATAGCCCAACAGGCCGAGGAAGGATCGATCCCGGGCGACGAGAGCGAGCGCCGGATGGAGATGCTGCAGGGCCTCATCCAGCGCCACTGCCGTTCGCATAGGCCGGCCGCTTTCTATGCCGAAAGCCTCGGCATCTCGCCGGCCCATCTCAGTCGCATCGTTCGCAGCAAAACTGGACGTGGAGCACATGAGCTGATCACGCGCAGGCTGCTGGACGAAGCCAAGCGCGAACTGGTCTTCACCTTCGCGACGGTGCAGGAAATCAGCTATCGCCTGGGCTTTGCCGACCCCGCTTATTTCTCCCGCTTCTTTGTCAAGCAGACCGGCCAGACGCCCCGCGCCTGGCGGATTGAGGAACGGGAGAAACTCGGGATGTGACAGAAGACAATCGGGGCAGGCGCCCGCCCCCGTGGTTTGGGACCGGCCCATTGGGCCCCCTCACAACAGCCGGACGATGGCCCCGAAAGCTCTCGCCGTGCCAGAACCGCCCGCTATTTCAGTGTTAGTGACGTAATGGGTATTTATGGAACCTACGTCGTAAGGAGGTGATATTGTAAAATGACCCCTTCAACGTTCCTTGTTTTGCCGGTTGGCGATCAGATCGTCGACGACGGCCGGATCGGCGAGCGTCGAGGTATCGCCAAGCGCGCCGAAATCGTCTTCGGCGATC
>NZ_JACIAO010000018.1:0-79091 GCF_014194045.1 Rhizobium sp. BK456 | reverse complement strand
CATATAGATGGTAACGCGATCGCCCTTCTTGACGCCATGCTTCTTCAACACGTTCGCCATCCGGCAGACATGTTCGTAGAGCTCGTTATAGGTGACCTTCTTGTCGATATAGGGATTGTCGCCCTCCCAGATGATCGCTACCTGGTCGCCGTTGGTCTTGAGATGCCGGTCGATGCAATTATAGGAGACGTTGGTCTGCCCGTCTTCGAACCACTTGATCGAAACCTTGCCGGTAAAGGACGTGTTCTTGACCTTGGTATAGGGCTTGAACCAGTCGATCCGTTTGCCGTGTTTGCCCCAGAACTTGTCCGGGTTCTCGACGCTTTCCTCGTACCATTTCAGGTACTTTTCCTTATCGATCAGGGCGCGCGCCTTCACCGGCTTCGTGACCGGATAGATCTTCTCCGACATGCAACTCCTCCTCATGGGACATGCGACGGGCTGCCTGAGTTTAGGGCCCGGATTTCAAAACACGGCAATTCATAGCAGCTCGCATCGTGGCGGCAATTAGACAAAGGTCATTTCATTCCGGAAGAATTGCAATTCTGCGACAGTGCGGTTATATAGCGCCATATTTCCCGGACATTGTGGTGACAATCCACGGACCGCGACCGGCGCGGACGATAGAAGGACTATATCCATGGCTCAAACACTGCTCATGCCGAAGGCGACCGCCATCTGGCTTGTCGACAACACGGCACTGTCTTTCGATCAGATCGCGCAGTTCTGCAAACTGCATCCACTCGAAGTCAAGGCGATCGCCGATGGCGAAGCCGCGCAGGGCATCAAGGGCCTCGACCCGATCTCGACCGGACAGCTCTCCCGCGACGAGATCGCCCGCGCCGAAGCCAATCCGAACCACAAGCTGAAGCTTTCCGAACCGAAGGTGCGGGTGCCGGAATCCAAGCGCCGCGGCCCGCGTTATACGCCGGTTTCCAAGCGTCAGGACCGTCCGAACGCCATTCTCTGGCTCGTTCGCAACCATCCGGAGCTGAAGGACGCGCAGATTTCCCGCCTCGTCGGCACGACGAAATCCACCATCGAGCAGATCCGCGAGCGCACCCACTGGAACTCCGCCAACCTGGCGCCGATGGATCCGGTAACGCTCGGCCTTTGCAGCCAGATCGATCTCGACATGGAAGTGGAAAAGGCTTCCAAGGGCCGTCCGTTGCCGACCGCCGCCGAGCTTGGCGCGACGCTCCAATCGGCCCAGGAAACCGAGCGCCTGACCCCGAGCTACGAGCGCGAGGAGGAAAAGGAAAAGGAAATCGATGCCGACGCCGTCTTCCGCAAGCTGAGTTCGTTGCGCTCGGCGCCGAAGGACGAGGACGACGACGATCAGTACTGAGAGATCGACGATCTGATAAAAAACCCCGCCGGTATGAGCTGACCGGCGGGGTTTTTTGTTGCGGATTAGCTGCGGAACAGGGTGAGGATGTTCTGCGCCGAGCTGTTGGCGATCGACAGCGACTGGACGGCGAGCTGCTGCTGCGTCTGCAACGCCGACAGCTTGCTCGATTCCTCTTCCATATCGGCATCGACCAGGCGGCCAATGCCGGAGTCGATCGAATCGTGAAGACCGCTGACGAAATTTTCCTGCAGCTGGATACGGGTCGAGATTGAGCCGAGAGCCGAGCCGGCGGCCGTCATGGCACCCAAAACCAGTTCGACGCCGGTCAGGGCTGAATCGAGCTGGCCCTGGGTGAAACCGGTAATATCGAGATCATAGATCGACGCCATGACGATGAAGGTGCCGCCATAGGTTCCGTTGAAGGCCGTGCCGATGATCCCGCTTGATGTCTCGATCGCACCGGTGCTCGTCATGCCGAAGAGCACATTTCCAAGCGAGCCCGAATCGAGCACATAGTCCGTCGTCTTGACCGAGACGGCATTGCTGCCATCACGCACGAAGGAGGAAACCACGCTCTTCGTGCCGTCGGCGCCGGCGACCCAGTTTTCACCGGAGAAAGACGCCGATTGGGCGATGCTGAGCAGCTGTTCCTGCAACTGATCGAGCTCCTGCTGGATCTTCGTCTTGTCGACGCCCTTTTCCGTGGCGGCAACGATCTTCGCCTTGATATCACTGACGATGTCGAGCGCGCTGTCCATGGCCGAATAGGCGGTGTCGACCTTGGCCGCGCCAAGCCCGAGCGCGTCGGAGACGGCCGAAAGCGCCTTGTTGTCAGAACGCATGGTCGTAGCAATCGACCAGTAGGCAGCATTGTCGGCTGCCTTCTCGACACGATAACCCGAGGAAACGCGACCCTGGGTGTCCTTGAGGCTGTCGTTTACGCCGCGCAAAGTCTGCAGCGCTGCCATGGCAGCGTTGTTGGTAAGGATGCTTGTCATGATCCGTTCCACAATCTTTGGAGAAAGGGCATTCCGGACTACAGCGCCGCGCGTCTTTCAGACGCGCAAAGGACGCTGTAGCACTTCAACTGCTGCATAATTTTGCCCTTAAATCGATTCCGATTTAAGGAATTATGCAGTAGGCCGGTAACGGCGACCGCGTCATGCAAAGCCTGCTATACAAGCCATTGCCGTTAACAAACCCTTGCATCACATGGTTAACAATTCCTCAATTGGGCTTAAGGAATGTGTAATTTCACATCGGCAGAGAGCCCAAACCACGCCGGCGCAGCGCCTCGGCAATTTCCTCCAAAATCGTTGGATCATCAATAGTTGCGGGCATTTTCCAAGGTATGCCGTCGGCGATTTTCTGCATCGTGCCGCGAAGGATCTTGCCGGAGCGCGTCTTCGGCAATCGGTTAACGGTGATGGCCATCTTGAAGGCGGCGACAGGCCCGATCTGATCGCGAATCATCGCCACCACCTCTGATTCGATCGCCGTCACCTCGCGCAAAACATTCCGTTTCAGCACCAGGAATCCACATGGCACCTGACCCTTCAACCTGTCGATCACGCCGATGACCGCGCATTCGGCGACATCGGGATGACGCGCGCAGACTTCCTCCATCGCCCCGGTGGAAAGCCGATGACCGGCGCAATTGATGATGTCGTCGGTGCGCGACATGATGAAGAGATAACCGTCCTCGTCGATATAGCCGGCATCGGCCGTCTTGTAGGTGCCGGGAAACTCGTCGAGATAAGCCGACCGGAAACGGTCGTCCGCATTCCAGAGGGTCGGCAGGCAGCCCGGCGGCAAGGGAAGCCGTATGACGATATTGCCGAGCGTTCCCGCCTCGATCGGATGGCCGGCATCGTCGAGCACGGCGATATCATAGCCGGGCATTGGCAGCGCCGGCGAACCGTGCTTGACGGGAAGGGCGCCGAGGCCGAGCGGATTGGCGGCAATCGGCCAGCCGGTCTCCGTCTGCCACCAGTGATCGATGACCGGGATGGCGAGCATGCGCTCCGCCCATTTCAGCGTCTCCGGGTCCGCCCTCTCACCGGCGAGAAACAGCGCCCGCAGATCCGGCATGGGATACCGCCGCATCAGTTCCCCGTCGCCATCCTCCCGGCGGATCGCGCGGAACGCCGTCGGCGCGGTGAAGAGCACCCGCACGTTATATTCCGATACAACGCGCCAGAACGCGCCGGCATCCGGGGTGCCGACCGGTTTTCCCTCGAAGATCAGGGTGGTGACGCCCGAGATCAGTGGAGCATAGACGATGTAGGAGTGCCCGACGACCCAGCCGATATCCGAAGCCGTCCAGAAGACCTCACCCGGCTTCAAGCCGTAGATATTCCGCATCGACCAGTTGAGCGCGACCAAATGACCGCCATTGTCGCGCACGACGCCCTTCGGCTGGCCGGTGGTGCCGGAGGTGTAGAGGATATAGAGCGGGTCGGTTGCCTTGACTGGAACACAGGCGATCTCGGCTCCGCGATGCTGCGCCACCGCCGCCTCGAAATCCTGATCGCGGCCGCTGACGAGATCCGCCCGGAGTTCCGGCCGCTGCAGCACCAGACAGCGCTCCGGCTTCGAGCGCGCCAGCATGAGCGCCTGGTCGACAAGGGGCTTATAGGCGACGATGCGGCCGGGCTCGAGCCCGCAGCTCGCGGTGATCACCAGCTTCGCGCCGCAATCATCGATGCGGGCAGCGAGCTCGCTGGCGGCAAAACCACCGAAGACGACGGAGTGAACCGCACCGATGCGGGCGCAGGCGAGCATCGAAAACACCGCCTGCGGGACCATCGGCATATAGAGGATGACGCGATCGCCTCCGGCGATCCCGAGGTCAAGCAGCGTCGCGGCGATGGCCTTCACTTCGTCAAGGACTTCGTCGTAAGTGAAACGGCGCTTCTCGCCGGTCATCGCACTGTCGAAGATAACCGCCGTCTCGCCACCGCGCCCGGCAGTCACATGACGGTCGAGGCAATTGTGGCAGGTATTGGTTTCAGCTCCTGAGAACCAGCGGCCATAGACGCCTTCATCGGGCGAAAATACCCGCGCCGGCGGTTTGAACCAGTCGATATCGGCGGCGGCTTCGCGCCAGAAGGCTTCGGGATCCCGTTTCCAGGCAGTATAAGCCTGATGATAGCCGTTCTGCATCTGCTCCTCCCCAGGATATGCAAGCCTCGATCTCAATCTAGGCGGCAGTGGGGGGAACGGGAAGCCCGACCAAAGCAGAGTATCAGCGGGCGCCGAAAATTGCCGATCCCACGCGCACGCTGGTGGCGCCGAAGGCGATCGCTGTCTCGTAATCGCCCGACATGCCCATCGACAGTTTTTCGACGCCGCATTTCGACGCGAGCTTTGCCAGCAGGGCAAAATGCGGTCCGGGATTTTCCTCGGCCGGCGGAATGCACATCAGACCTTCGATCGGAAGACCGAGCTCGCCACGGCAAAGCGAGACGAAGGCCGGCGTGTCGTCAGGGGCAATGCCGGCCTTCTGCGGCTCGAGCCCGGTATTGACCTGGACGTAAAGCCGCGGCCTCCTGTCTTGCCGCTTCATCTCCTCGGCAAGGGCGCGGGCAATCTTTTCCCGATCGACGGTCTCGATCACGTCGAAAAGCGCCACCGCGTCCGCCGCCTTGTTCGATTGCAGCGGCCCGATCAGATGCAGTTCGATGTCGGGATGTTCGGCTTTCAGCGCCGGCCATTTGCCTTGGCTTTCCTGCACCCGGTTCTCGCCGAAAATGCGCTGCCCGGCTTCGATTGCCGGTCGGATCGCCTCTGCCTCGAATGTCTTCGACACCGCGACGAGCTGAACGGAACCCGCAGGACGGGCTGCCTGGCGTTCACCAGCCGCAATCCGCGACCGCACGTCGTTCAAGCGCTCTTGAAGTTCCATCGTTCTGCCTCGACATACCAGCATGAAAGGATTGGCAATGAACTAACCAGCCATTCTGTGCTTGCCAAGACCCGCTCTCGCGAAATCGCTTAGCCCAGGACGAAGATCGGCCGCTTGCAGCGCCTGCAAAACTTGACGCTACCGTGGTTTCATGGTGAAGGTCTCGACCAACCTCCCCTGATTTTCCGGAATTTCGAATACCATGGCCACCGAACGTTATAATCCGCGCGATGCCGAGCCCCGCTGGCAGCAGAAATGGAATGAAGACAAGGTCTTCGAGACCGACAATTCAGATCCGCGCGAAAAATATTACGTCCTCGAAATGTTTCCCTATCCGTCGGGGCGCATCCACATGGGCCATGTCCGCAATTACGCCATGGGCGATGTCGTCGCCCGCTACAAGCGCGCCCGCGGTTACAACGTGCTGCATCCGATGGGCTGGGACGCTTTTGGCATGCCGGCGGAGAACGCCGCCATGGAGCGCGGCGTGCACCCGGCCTCCTGGACCTACCAGAATATCGGCTCGATGAAGGCGCAGTTGAAGGCCATGGGGCTTTCGCTGGACTGGAGCCGCGAATTCGCCACCTGCGACGTCGAGTATTACCAGCACCAGCAGCATCTCTTCCTGGATTTCCTGGAGAAAGGCCTGGTCTACCGCAAGCAGTCGAAGGTCAACTGGGATCCGGTCGACAATACCGTGCTCGCCAACGAGCAGGTGATCGACGGCCGCGGCTGGCGGTCCGGCGCGCTGGTCGAACAGCGCGAACTGACGCAATGGTTCTTCAAGATCACCGATTTCAGCCAGGATCTGCTCGACGCGCTGGATACGCTCGACCAGTGGCCGGAAAAAGTGCGCCTGATGCAGAAGAACTGGATCGGCCGCTCGGAAGGCCTGACGATCCGCTGGGAGATCGTGGCGGAAACGGCACCCGCCGGTGAATCCGAGATCACCGTCTATACGACCAGGCCGGACACGCTCTTCGGCGCCTCCTTCCTGGCGATTGCCGCCGATCATCCGCTGGCAAAGGATGCTGCCGCAAGGAATGCCGAGATCGAGGCCTTCTGCGAGGAATGCCGCCGCGCGGGTACCTCGCTCGCCGCCCTTGAGACCGCCGAGAAGAAGGGCATGGATACCGGCATCCGCGTCCGCCATCCGCTCGATCCATCCTGGGAGCTGCCCGTCTACGTCGCCAATTTCGTGCTGATGGATTACGGCACCGGCGCGATCTTCGGCTGCCCCTCAGGCGACCAGCGCGACCTTGATTTTGCCCGGAAATATGGCCTTCCGGTCGTGGCCGTCGTCATGCCGAGGGATGGCGATGCGGCGAGCTTTTCCGTCGGCGACACGGCCTATGACGGCGATGGCGTGATGATCAATTCGCGCTTCCTCGATGGCAAGACGACCGAAGAAGCCTTCAATATCGTGGCCGACCGGCTGTCGGCCGCTTCGCTCGGCAATGCGCCGCAGGGTGAGCGCAAGGTCAATTTCCGTCTGCGCGACTGGGGCATTTCCCGGCAGCGTTATTGGGGCTGCCCGATCCCTGTCATCCATTGCGATGATTGCGGCGTCGTGCCGGTGCCGAAGAAGGACCTGCCGGTCAAGCTGCCCGACGACGTCACCTTCGACCAGCCGGGCAATCCGCTCGACCGCCATCCGACCTGGCGGCACGTCTCCTGCCCGACCTGCGGCAAGGACGCCCGCCGCGAAACGGATACGATGGACACATTTGTCGATTCGAGCTGGTACTTCACCCGCTTCACCGCGCCCTGGGAAGGAAAGCCCACCGATCCTCAGGCGGCTAACCGTTGGCTGCCGGTCGACCAGTATATTGGCGGCATCGAGCATGCGATCCTGCACCTGCTCTATTCCCGCTTCTTCACCCGCGCCATGCGCGAAACCGGCCATGTCGGCGTCACGGAGCCCTTCAAGGGCCTGTTCACCCAAGGCATGGTGGTGCATGAAACCTATAGCCGCGGTGCCGGCGGCAGCCGCGAGTGGGTAGCGCCGGCCGACATCCGCATTGAGGAGATCGACGGCAAACGCCGCGCCCTTCTGCTGACGACGGGTGAGGAAATTGCCATCGGCTCGATCGAGAAGATGTCGAAATCGAAGAAGAACGTTGTCGATCCCGACGATATCATCGCCTCCTATGGCGCTGATACCGCCCGTTTCTTCGTTCTGTCCGACTCTCCGCCGGAGCGTGATGTCATCTGGTCCGAAGCCGGCGTCGAAGGCGCCCATCGTTTCACCCAGCGCCTGTGGCGGCTGATTTCCGAAGCTGCGGCTGCGCTTTCCGCCGTCGCGCCTGCGCCGGCAACCGAGGGGGAAGCACTGTCGATCTCGCAGGCCGCCCACAGGACCCTGAAGGCTGTCGAGAACGATTATGACAAGCTCTGGTTCAACAAGGCCGTTGCCCGTATCTATGAACTGGTGAACGCGCTGGCGGCGCCGATGACGAGGGTTGCGGCGGGCGAGGGTGATACCACCTATCGGGCGGCAGTGCGAAATGCCGCAGAGATCCTGATCCAACTCGTCGCGCCGATGACGCCGCATCTGGCTGAGGAATGCTGGATGGCACTCGGCAATGAAGGGCTGCTTGCCCGGACCGGCTGGCCGCAATACGACGAAACGCTCGTCATCGAAAATGATGTCGTCCTGCCGGTCCAGATCAACGGCAAGAAACGCGCTGAATTGACAATTTCTCGCGACGCAGATCAGAATGCCGTGACCAACGCCGTGCTGGATCTGGATGCGGTGAAGAACGCGTTGAACGGACAGGCACCGAAGAAGATCATCGTGGTTCCCCAAAGGATTGTGAACATTGTCGTCTGATATCGCTTGCAAGCTGGCTCGCAACGCCGGCATCGCCATGATCCTTGCCTCCGCGGCTTTTCTCTCTGCCTGCCAGGTCCGGCCGCTTTATTCGGAAAGTTCCGGTCTCACCGAAAAGCTTGCCGCGGTCGGCTTTTCCCCGGCGGGCAGCCGGATCGAGCAGCAGGTCCGCAATCATTTGATCTTCATGGCGTCGCGTGGTGCCGGCGAACCTGAAAAACCGGATTATCAGGTCGACTTGCACGTCACTTCATCCGTGGCCGATACGCTGCTTACAGATTCAGCCGATACGTCGCGTGCCGGTCGCGTCACCGTCAGCGTTACCTACACGCTGCGCGCGGCAACCGATAACCATGTCATCAAGGCCGGCAGCCGCTCGACCACGGCACTGGTGGATTTCCCTGACCAGGAGTTCGCCAAGCAGCGGGCAATCCGCGATGCCCAGAACCGCGCGGCCGACCAGGTGGCGGAATTCGTCGGGGCCGATATCGCCGCTGCGCTCAGCCGCTGAGGGCGGGGATGTGGCGGAGATCAAATCCCACGAATTCGAAACCTTCCTGCAGAAATCGGCGCGGAACTATCGGATCTTCGTCATTTATGGGCCCGACCGCGGTCTGGTGTCCGAACGGGCCGCTCAGCTGGCCGGTAAGACCGCTGTGGCCCTTGATGATCCCTTCTCGCTGACCAAACTCGATATCGGCGACCTGCAGAAGGATCCCGGACGGTTGGTCGACGAGGCCCAATCTATCGGATTGTTCGGTGGTGAGAAGTTGATCTGGATCCGCGGCGCCGCCAATGAGAAATATCTTGTCGACCCCTTGGCGCTGCTGGCCGAAAAGCCACTCGAAGCCACCCATCTGATCGTCGAAGCCGGCGATTTGAAGAGGGGTTCGCTGCTGCGCAAGACGGCTGAGAGCGCGCGGTCGATCATGACGATCCCGTCTTATGCCGATGACAGTCGCGCCTTGAACACTCTGATCGATGCCGAATTGAGTGCGGAAAAGCTCGGCATCACGCCGGCCGCCCGCCAGGCGCTGATCGCCTTGATCGGCGGCGACCGCATCGCTTCACGCAACGAGGTACGCAAGCTCGCGCTCTATTGCCGTGGTTTCCCGACGGTCGAAGAACATCACGTTACCGAAATAATCGGCGACGCCAGCGCGATCTCCGTTGACGATGCCGTCGACGCCATTTTAAGTGGCGATCTCAACGGTTTTCTGCACGCAATGCAGAAGATCAGCAGCTCTAAAACCGCGATCTTTCTTGTGTTGCAAGCATGCCTCAAGCAGTTTCAGCTTCTCGATACAATGCGGGCCGAAATGGAAGAAAAACGCCTGCAGGCGCCTCAGATCATGCAGACGATGGGCCGTCATTTGCATTTCCGCCGCAAGCCGATTATCGAACAGGCGCTGCGCCAGTGGACCGCGGAAGCCATCGCGCGTGAATCCAATCGTCTGCAGGCCGCCATTCTGCAAAGCCGCCGGCGACAGGTGCTGGAAGATAGCGTTGCGATGCAAACGCTTTTGTCCACGACCCTTCAATCCGGCCGCAAATCCGCCTGACCAAAACCCCGTCAATACATGGCGTTATCCCGGAACTGGTGCGCAGTTCCGGCAACTTGCATTAACGCCTTTCGAGCAAACGGCAGATTTCTTCAAGCTGCTCCAGTGACTTGTACGAAATTTTGATCTGGCCACCGCTTGTCTTGTGATTGATCGCAACATCGAGACCGAGTGCATCGGACAGCGTCCGCTCCAAGGCCAGCGTGTCTGAATCCTTCTGATCTCGCCGCGAGGCGGCCAGCTGCGGCTCGGATTGAGCTTTGATATTGTTTTGCGCCAGCTTTTCCGCATCGCGCACCGACATGCCTTTGGCAACGATGGTGCGAGCAAGACCCGCTGGATCCGGCGTCGAAACCAGTGCGCGCGCATGCCCGGCGGACAAGCTGCCGGCGGCCAACAGATCACGAACCGGATCGGGCAGTTTCAGCAGCCGCAGCGAGTTTGCAACATGGCTGCGGCTCTTGCCGATGATTTCGCCGAGGTCGTTTTGCGTATAACCATATTCCGCGATCAGCTGCTCGTAACCCAGGGCCTCTTCGAGTGGATTGAGATCGGCGCGCTGTACGTTCTCGACAATGGCGATCTCCAGCGCCGTCTTGTCATCCACGTCCCGGACAATAACAGGGATCTCGATCAGCCCAGCCAGTTGGGCGGCGCGCCAGCGTCGCTCGCCGGCGATGATCTCGTATCGGTCGCGGTCCATCGTCCGCACGACGATCGGCTGCACGATGCCGTGCTGTCGAATGGAGCTGGCGAGATCGTGCAGTTCGGTATCATCGAAGAAACGACGGGGATTGCGCGGATTGCGGCTGACGAACTCGATCGGGATCATTCTGTCGGCACTGATCGTCCGCTCGGCTTCCACCGGAACAGGCTGATCCATTTCACCAATCAGCGCCGCAAGGCCGCGGCCCAATCGCCTTTTCGATACATCGTCATTCATGATCCAAACTCACCCCTGCAATAATAACTACGCTGCCAGCCTCTGGCGCTCGCGTTGAATGACCTCCGACGCAAGCTGCAGATAGGCCTGGCTGCCGGCGCATTTCAGATCATAGAGAATGGCCGGTTTGCCGTAAGAGGGCGCCTCGGAGACCCGTACGTTGCGCGGAATTAACGTGTGGTAAACCTTTTCGCCGAGATGTGTGCGCACATCGTTGACCACTTGCTGGGCAAGATTGTTGCGCGCATCGAACATCGTCAAGACGATTCCCTGAATATCCAGGCGCGGGTTAACCGTCCGGCGAACCTGGCTGACGGTCTCGAGCAATTGGCTTAACCCCTCCAGGGCGAAGAATTCACACTGCAGCGGTACCAGCACCGAATGGGCCGCCGCCATCGCATTCATTGTCAGCAAGTTGAAGGAGGGTGGGCAGTCCAGGAGAATATACGAAAATGCCATGGCTTCGGGCGACGACAGCGCCTTGCGCAATTTGAAAACCCGATCGCTCTGCTGTGAAATCTCCATCTCGACACCGAGCAGATCCATCGTCGAAGGAACGATGAAGAGATTGGGCACGGCGGTCTCGAGTGTCACTTCGGTGATTCCGTGCTCGCCAATCATCAAGTCGTAGGAGGAGAGCTTGCGATCTCGACGGTCGATGCCGAGGCCAGTGCTGGCATTTCCCTGCGGATCGAGATCGACGATCAGGACACGCTCGCCAATAGCAGCGAGCGCCGTTGCCAGATTGATAGCGGTAGTCGTTTTGCCAACGCCACCCTTTTGATTTGCGATGGTGATAATCCGATGTCGTTCGCCAGCCATTGCCGCAATATCCGATCTGTTAAACCAAGCGCCGGAGATTCGATATTTCCAGAATGACAGATTCCTGCTCGACGGCGCTACTATGTTCTAACAGATCGAATTCCCACCGACCACGTGCTTTGTCGATTTCCCTCAGGTAATCCCGGCCTTTATGAAAAAAGCCGCGGCAATCTTTTTGGCCCAGCATCCAGTGAGCAGAATATCCGAGCAGTCCGTCAAGGTCGGCGAGCGCCCGGGCCGAAATCGCCCCGCATCTACCGATCTCTGCATGGGCATCTTCGATCCGGGTGCTGTGCACGCTCCCGCGAGCATTGGTCTCCCGCAACGCCGCCCGGAGAAAGGCGGCCTTCTTATGATTGCTCTCGACCAGATGCACCCATCCATCCTGCAGCTCGGCCAGAAAGATCGCCGTAATGACACCGGGAAAACCGCCGCCGCTTCCGAGGTCGGCCCAGATAACCGGCTTGGGATGGATTTGAAACACTTGGCTGCTGTCGGCGATGTGCCGGTTCCAGAGATCGTCGAGTGTCGACGGCGCCACCAGGTTGATGGTTTTTGCCCACTTCTGAAAGAGCGTCGCGAAGTGTTGAAGCCGTTCCTGTGTTTCACGTGAAACACGTAAGCCGTTTAATTCCATTCTCACTCTCAATATCTTGTATCTAGGCGCTATATCGCTCGGAAGTGTTGCGTCGACGCAGATGCACGAGCAATAGTGCGATGGCCGCAGGCGTCATTCCTTCCACGACCGCGGCCTGGGCAATATTGAAAGGCCGCGCAGCGCCGAGCTTTGCCTTAAGCTCGTTCGAAAGCCCGGAAAGCGCCGCATAGTTGAAATCAGACGGGATATGCCGTTCCTCGTCGCGCTGCTGATCGGCAATCGCCGCGGCCTGCCGATCGAGATAAACTGAATAGCCCGCTTCGATTTCCAATGCCTCTGTGACTTTTTTGGAAATCGTTCCAAGCTCCTCAGGCCACACTTTTTGCAGGACATCGAAATCATAGTTCGGATAGGAGAGCAGGTCATAGGCCGTTCGACGCTGGCCGTCGAGATTGATGTTCAAACCGACGCGACGCGCCTCGTTCGGCGTCACCGTTAATGACTGCAGCAGCACCCGACCCGCTTCGATCCCTGTCTGATATCGTGTGAATCGCCGTTCTCGTTCACCGCTCACACATCCGAGCTGTATCGCCAACGGCGTCAGTCGCATATCGGCATTGTCAGCCCTGAGCGTCAGCCGATATTCCGCACGCGATGTAAACATTCGATACGGTTCCGTAACGCCGCGGGACGTCAAGTCATCAATCATCACCCCAATATAGGAATTCGTGCGGCTGAAATGAAACGGATCCGAATCGCTGCTTCGCAACGCAGCATTCAGCCCCGCGGCCAAACCTTGGGCGGCCGCCTCCTCGTAACCCGTGGTGCCATTGATTTGACCCGCGAGAAACAGACCTCTCAGCCGTTTGACCTCAAGCGAGCGCGTCAGCTCCCTCGGATCGACATGATCATATTCGATCGCGTAACCCGGCTGAATAATTCTCGCCCTCTCGAGACCGGGAATCGTCTTGATGAATTCAGCTTGGACCTCTGCTGGCAGAGATGTTGAGATCCCATTCGGGTAGACGGTATCATCGTCCAAACCTTCAGGCTCAAGAAAGACCTGATGTCCGTCCCGCTCTCCGAACTTGACCAGCTTGTCTTCGATCGACGGACAATAGCGCGGACCCACGCCTTCGATCTGGCCGGAATACATGGCCGACCGCATGATGTTGTCAACGATGATGCGATGTGTCGCCTCGGTGGTCCGGGTGACCCCACATTCGATCTGCGGAGTGGTAATCGCATCGGTCATCAGCGAGAAGGGGGTAAGCTCCTCGTCGGCCCCCTGGCGACCAACGGCCTGCCAGTCGATGGTCTTTCCATCCAGTCGCGCCGGTGTCCCGGTCTTCAGCCGTCCCAGCCGCAATCCAAGCCTGGCCAGGGTAGCCGACAGCCCGATCGACGGTGCTTCGCCCACGCGGCCAGCCGGCGTCTTTTCTGAACCGATATGAATGAGGCCGCGAAGAAAGGTGCCGGTCGTCAGAACAACGGCCGCCGCTCCAAGCACGCGACCATCATGCATGATCACCCCGGCCACGCGGCCATCGACGACCTTCAGATCAAAGGCGTCACCTTCGACGATATCCAAACCGGCAGTGGATTCGATCGCCGCCAACATCGCCAGACGATAAAGTTTTCGATCGGCCTGGGTCCGCGGTCCGCGTACGGCCGCGCCTTTTTTCTTGTTCAGCATCCTGAACTGGATACCGGCGACATCGGCGACGCGCCCCATGAGCCCGTCCATCGCGTCGATCTCGCGAACCAAATGGCCCTTGCCGAGCCCGCCGATTGCCGGATTGCAGGACATCACCCCGATCGTATCGCGTCTATGTGTCACCAAAGCGGTTTTGGCGCCAAGGCGCGCGGCCGCACTGGCAGCTTCCGACCCCGCATGGCCACCACCGATCACAATGACATCATAGACATTATCGGTCATACGATACTCCAAATCTACCCGTCGTTTCAGGTGAAGCCGCGGCATAAACCCCGGTGTTTCACGTGAATCACTTGCCGATACAAAACTCTGAGAAGATCACGCCGAGCAGCTGCTCGACATCCACTCTGCCGGTGATTCTGCCCAAATAGTCCGCAGCAATGCGAAGCTGCTCGGTCCGCAGCTCCAGATTGACATCTGTCGCCGAAATGGCGTTGTCAAGCGCCGCCAAACATTTCGCTAGCGAATCCTTATGCCGCTGGCGGCTTGGGATTGCCATGGACAGGCCGGTAAACCGCGTGCCGACGCTGTTGCCGATCACCTGCCGCAATTCCGACAAGCCGTCACCTGTTGTCGTCGATATCTGCAGGTCGTAATGACCCGAGATCACATCCACAAGATCCTTCTTCGTGCCGACAGTAACATGTGGCGCAGCCTGGTCCAAGTCGTCAGGGAGCAGGGGGTTCGTCATGTCGACCAGCAGCAAGACGAGATCGGCATCTCGCAGCGCGACACGGGCGCGCCGCACGCCCTCCATCTCGACCCGGTCATCCGCCTCGCGAAGACCCGCCGTGTCATAGAGCTTGATCAGGTAACCATCAATATCCAGATCGACCTGAAGGACATCGCGGGTGGTTCCGGCGATATCCGTGACAATCGCCACCTCGCGTCGTGCGAGAGCGTTCAGCAGGCTGGATTTCCCCGCATTCGGTGCCCCGGCGATGACCACCTTGAAGCCGTCCCGGATAATCTCTCCCGCCGACGCTGCCGACAGGTGCTGCCCGATATCATCGCGCAGCCGTTCCATGTCAGCCCAGACGATGTCGGATACCGAGCCTGGAACATCATCCTCATCGGGAAAATCAAGTTCCGCCTCGATCAGCGCGCGTGCACGCGTTAATCGTTCCGCCCACGAATCGTAAATCAGGGAAAGACCGCCAGCACTCTGTTCGACCGCAAGGCGCCGCTGCATCTCGGTTTCTGCGCCGATAAGATCGGCCAGGCCCTCAACCTCAACGAGATCAAGCTTGCCGTTTTCAAAAGCGCGGCGGGAGAACTCGCCCTCAACCGCCATTCGAACGCCCGGGATTTCATTAAGGGTCTCAAACAATGCCGCCAGCACAGCTTTGCTGCCGTGCAGCTGCAGTTCGGCGACATCTTCGCCGGTAAACGAGCGTGGCCCAGGGAAAAACAGTACGAGGCCGCTGTCGATCTGGCGGTTGTTACGAGTCCGAATCGTTCGACGCGCTGCATATCGGGCTGTCGGAACCGATCCGACGAGGGTAGCCAATATGTCCTTGGTCAACGGGCCGCTGATTCGAACGACCGACACACCTGAGGGTGTGGCACCGCTCGATAGCGCATAGATCGTGTCATACAGCATGGCCATATCGCCTGTTTCGGTTCGACCCCGAATCGATCCTGCCAAACAGAAAAGCTGGCGACATCGTCGGATGCCTCCAGCTTCTATAGGATGAATCCGGCTAAGGATTATGTATTCATCGAATCGAAGAAGTCGGAATTGTTCTTCGTCTGCTTCAGTTTGTCGATCAGGAATTCGATCGCATCGGTCGTACCCATCGGCGCCAGAATGCGACGGAGGACAAAGATCTTCTGAAGATCCTGGCGCGGAACAAGCAGGTCTTCCTTACGCGTGCCGGACTTCAGGATATCCATCGCCGGGAAGATACGCTTGTCGGCAACCTTGCGATCGAGGACGATTTCCGAGTTGCCGGTACCCTTGAACTCTTCGAAGATGACTTCATCCATACGGCTGCCGGTATCGATCAGCGCCGTGGCGATGATCGTCAGAGAACCGCCTTCCTCGATGTTGCGGGCCGCACCGAAGAAACGCTTCGGCCGCTGCAAGGCATTGGCATCGACACCACCCGTTAGAACCTTGCCTGAGGAGGGAACGACCGTGTTGTAGGCACGGCCGAGACGGGTGATCGAATCGAGCAGGATGACGACGTCGCGGCCGTGCTCGACAAGGCGCTTCGCCTTTTCGATGACCATCTCCGCCACCTGGACGTGACGCACCGCCGGTTCGTCGAAGGTCGAGGAGATGACCTCGCCGCGAACGGAGCGCTGCATGTCGGTCACTTCCTCGGGTCGTTCATCAATCAGAAGAACGATGAGATAGCATTCCGGATGGTTTGCCGTGATCGAATGGGCGATATTCTGCAGCAGCACGGTCTTACCGGTGCGGGGCGGCGCGACGATCAGTCCGCGCTGGCCCTTGCCGAGCGGCGCCACCAGGTCGATGACGCGCGGCGACAGATCCTTGGAAGTGGGAATCTCGAGTTCCATCTTGAAGCGCTCGTTCGGATAGAGCGGCGTCAGATTGTCGAAATGTACCTTGTGACGGATCTTTTCCGGATCGTCGAAATTGATGGTGTTGACTTTCAGCAGCGCAAAATAGCGCTCGCCTTCTTTTGGTCCGCGGATCGGTCCTTCGACCGTATCGCCTGTTTTGAGCGAGAACCGGCGAATCTGCGAGGGGGAGATATAGATGTCGTCCGGACCCGGCAGGTAGTTTGCATTGGCCGAACGCAGAAAACCGAAACCATCCTGCAGAACCTCGACGACCCCTTCGCCGATAATTTCGACATCCTGGCTGGCAAGCATTTTGAGGATCGCAAACATCAGCTCCTGCTTGCGCATCGTGCTGGCATTCTCGACCTCGAGCGATTCGGCGAAAGCCAAAAGATCCGTCGGGGATTTGCTTTTAAGTTCCTGAAGCTTCATTTCAGCCATGAAGTGACCAATACTCTTTTCAATTTTGAAGGGGAAAGGCGATGTTGGGTCGTATTCGGTACTGCGAAAGGGCTCGCAGACGACTGAACTCTACACACATGCCACGTAGATGAGTTGCGCGGAAAATAGCGACTCGCAATCGCCGCCGCAAGAGGGCTGCTTAAAATGAAGCAAATTTAACCTCAGGGCGATTTTCCCCTCAGAACGGCTTCACCACGACGAGAATCACGATCACGATCATCAGCAAGGTCGGCGCCTCGTTCATGAAGCGCCAATAGCGCGCGGAGCGGCGATTTTCATCTCGCTCGAAGGCTCGGACCGCCCGGCTGAAAAACATATGAACACCGGTCAGCAGCACGACGAGGCCGATCTTAGCATGCAGCCAGCCGCCCTGGAATCCATAGACCGACCAGGCGAGATAGAGGCCGAAAAGCCATGTCAGCATCATCGCCGGCGTCATGATGATCCGAAGCAGCCGGCGCTCCATCACCTTGAAGGTTTCCGATTGCACCGAGCCCGGTTCGGCATCGGTGTGGTAGATGAACAGCCGCGGCATATAGAACAACCCGGCCATCCAGGAAATCACCGCGATGATGTGGAGCGCCTTGATCCAGAGGTAGAGATTATCAGGGTTCCAGGCGAAAAGCCCGACCGCCATCAGCGCGAAGAAAACCAGCGCAAAATGGGCGCGCCGGCGGGCATAAGCGCCGGGTCTGCGATCGGTCTGCCTTTCCATCGTCACTTCGCACTCCGCACACGATCGACCAGCAGGCGCACATGCTCGGGGTCGGCCTGCGGCGTGATGCCGTGGCCGAGATTGAAGATCAGCGGTCCTTGGCCGAGATGCTGCAGAATATCGTCAATACCCTCTTCCAGGGCCCGGCCGCCGGCAACGACGCGCATCGGATCGAGATTGCCCTGCACCGGTCCGTCCCTCTGAAGTTCGGCGGCAAAGGCCAAAGGCACCGACCAGTCGAGGCCGATCGCATCGGCGCCCGTGTTCTGACGATAGTTCTTCAGCTGGTAACCGGCGCCCTTTGCGAAGGCGATGATGCGCGCATGCGGCCGCTGCGATTTGACCGAAGCGATCATTCGCGCAACCGGCCGGATCGCGAACGCCTCGAACTCCCTCTCGCCGAGAACGCCAGCCCAGGAATCGAAGATCTGCACGGCATCGGCACCGGCATCGATCTGAGCGACGAGATAATCAGCCGATACGTCGGCAAGCAGCATCAGCAGCTGTTCGAAGGCGCGGGGATGTTTGTAGGCGAAGAGACGGGCAGGGGCTTGATCCGGCGTGCCGTGACCGGCGATCATATAGGTCGCAACCGTCCAGGGCGCCCCGCAGAAGCCGAGCAGCGTCGTCTCATCAGGCAACTCCTGGCGCAGCCGCCGCACCGTTTCCAGAACCGGTCTGAGATAATCGACGACCTCTTCCCCGTTCAATCGCCCGATCCCGGTTTCGTCGATTGGATCCATCTCCGGGCCATGGCCCTCGGTGAACCGGACGTTCCGCTTCATTGCATCGGGAATGACCAGGATATCGGAAAACAGAATGGCGGCGTCAAAGCCATAACGGCGGATCGGCTGCAATGTCACTTCGACGGCATGATCGGGCGTATAGCAGAGATCGAGGAAGCTTCCGGCCTTTGCCCGTGTCTGCCGATATTCCGGGAGATAACGTCCCGCCTGTCTCATCAGCCAGAGAGGAGGAGGGGAGAGGCTTTCGCCATTGAGAACCCTCATGATCTTTCGGCGCGTGTCGCTCAAGCGCTTCTTCCCTATAAAAAATCAAAGATATTTTAAAAGGTTTCTATTTCTTAGAGTCGGTGTCTATCAAGGATTAAAATCCATCCACTGCCGATGCCATTCGTCGCGTGCTGGCAAAAAATATCGGAAGGATTTCGCTATTTCATCGAAAGTTTGGGGAGAAACCGAATCTGAAAATGATTCCAAATCCTTCCGGAGAGACGATTTTTCTCGTCGCTGTGGATAAGCTGTGGACCTCATCTCGACAAATCAACCTCTTCCACATCGTCCACAAGGCCTGCGGAAAGCGATCCGCAAAATTCGAAATGTGGATAAGGGGGCATGTTTTCCCTTGCCGGGAGATGCCTCGCCGCCTTAGCTCTGTTTCATCCAGTCTTTTCAACAGGCAGTGGAAAATAGCGTGGAGAACAGAACGAACTTCTTTCATCTGCATCTGATTTCTGACTCAACCGGAGAGACTCTGATCTCCGCCGGCCGCGCCGCATCGGCGCAGTTCAGATCCGCGCAGCCGATCGAACATGTCTATCCGCTGATCCGCAACCGCAAACAGCTGCTGCCGGTTCTGCAGGCGATCGATGATGCCCCCGGCATCGTACTCTATACGATCGTCGACCGGGAGCTTGCGAGCCTGATCGATGAGCGCTGCGTCGAGATGGGTGTTGCCTCGGTGAATGTGCTGGAGCCGGTCATGAATGCGTTCCAGATCTATCTTGGCGCCCCATCGCGCCGTCGGGTCGGCGCTCAGCATGTGATGAATGCCGGATACTTCGCACGCATCGAAGCGTTGAATTTCACCATGGATCATGACGATGGCCAGATGCCGGATGATTATAATGACGCCGATGTCGTCATCATCGGCATCAGCCGCACGTCGAAAACGCCGACCAGCATCTATCTCGCCAACCGTGGCATCAAGACGGCGAATATTCCGATCGTTTATGGCGTGCCGCTGCCGGAGAGCCTGTTCACGACGACCAAGCCGCTGATCGTCTGCCTGATCGCCACCACCGACCGCATCTCTCAGGTGCGGGAAAATCGCATCCTCGGCGCGACGCATGGTTTCGATCGTGAACACTATACCGATCGCGCGGCAATATCCGAGGAGCTGAAATATGCCCGCTCGCTCTGCGCTCGCCATAACTGGCCGCTGATCGACGTCACTCGCCGATCCATCGAGGAAACCGCCGCGGCAATCGTTGCCCTGCGCCCAAAGCTGCGCTAAGCGCTGACCGGCAGCCGGTACGTCGAGGAGCCTATGATAACAAAACTCATCCTTGCATCGTCGAGCCCGTTTCGGCGGATGCTGATGGAAAATGCCGGCCTATCCTTTGAGGCGCATGCCGCGCGGATCGATGAAAGGGCGGTCGAAGCCCCGTTGGAAAAAGCCGGCGCTCAGCCGGATGCCGTTGCTCTCGTCCTCGCCAAGGCCAAGGCCCAAGAGGTCAGCAGCCGTTTCCCCGATGGCCTGGTCATCGGTTCAGATCAGACGATGTCGCTCGGCGATCGCGTCTTCCATAAGCCGACGGATATGGCCGAAGCGGCAAATCACCTCCAGACTCTTTCGGGAGCAACCCACCGCCTGAACAGTGCTGTGGCAATCGTCCGCAACGGGGCTGTGGTGTGGGAACATCTCGCCCATGCCGATCTAACCATGCGGCCGCTGACCGCGGATTTCATTGGGCGGCACCTGGCCCGTGTCGGCAACAAGGCGCTCTCCAGCGTCGGCGCCTATCAATTGGAAGGGGAGGGCATTCAGCTGTTCGAGAAAATCGAAGGTGATTATTTCACCATTCTCGGCCTGCCGATGTTGCCGCTTCTGGAAAAATTACGCGACCTCGGAGCGATCGATGGGTGATTCACGTGAAACATTCGGGCCGAAAGCGTTTGTCACGGGCTTTCCGGTCAAGCATTCGCGCTCGCCGTTGATCCACGGATATTGGCTGAAGACGCTCGGCCTGCCAGGCAGCTATCGCGCCCATGAAGTGGCGCCCGAGGGCTTTGCCGATTTTATTGCTTCGCTGAAGGATGGCAGTTCCGGCTTTGCCGGCGGCAATGTCACCATTCCCCACAAGGAACTGGCTTTCCGTCTTGCCGACAAGCCGGACGAACTGTCGCGCGAACTCGGCGCCTCGAACACGCTCTGGCGGGAGAATGGCCTCCTGCATGCGACGAACACCGACGGCGTCGGCTTCACTGCCAATCTCGACGAACGCCATCCGGGGTGGGACCGCCACGACACGGCGGTCGTCTTTGGCGCCGGCGGCGCCAGCCGGGCGATCATCCAGGCGGTTCGCGACCGCGGTTTCAAGACGATCCATGTGGTCAACCGTACCGTCGAACGCGCCCGTGAACTGGCCGACCGTTTTGGTCCGAAAGTTCAGGCCCATCCGGCGGGTGCCCTGGCCGAGGTGATGAAAGGCGCCGGCCTCTTCATCAATACCACCTCGCTCGGCATGGACGGCGAGGCCGCACCCCAGCTCGATTTCACGCCTCTCGCAACTGAGGCCGTCGTCACCGATATCGTCTATATCCCCCTGAAGACTCCGATCCTGGCGCAGGCGGAAGAGCAGGGCTTTCCGATCGTCGATGGTCTCGGCATGCTGCTGCATCAGGCTGTGCCGGGATTCGAAAAATGGTTCGGCAAGCGTCCTGTCGTCGACGCGGCACTGCGCGCGCTGATCATCGCGGATATGGAAGCACACTGATGCTGAAGATTGGACTGACCGGCTCCATCGGTATGGGAAAATCGACGGCGGGCAAGCTCTTTGCCGAGGCCGGCATCCCGCTGAATGATTCGGATGCCGTGGTCCACGATCTCTATGCCGGCGAGGCCGCACCCCTGGTGGATGCCGCCTTTCCCGGCACGATGAAGGATGGCGCCGTCGACCGCCACGAACTTGGCCGTCAGCTGGCGCTTGATCCCGGCGGCTTCAAACGCCTGGAAGCGATCGTCCATCCGCTGGTGCGCAAACGCGAGATGGAATTTTTAAAACGGCAGCGCCGCGCCGGCGCCGGGATGGTCGTGCTCGATATTCCGTTGCTCTTCGAAACCAACGCCTGGGAAAGAGTGGATGTCGTCGTCGTCGTCAGCGCCGGTCCACAGATTCAACGCGAGAGGGTGCTTGCGCGCGAAGGCATGACCGAGGAAAAATTCGAGATGATTCTCTCACGCCAGACGCCGGACGGGGAAAAACGGCGGCGGGCGGATTATCTGATCGACAGCAGCCGCAGTATCGCGGAGACGAAGGAACGGGTGCTCGAGATTATCGCCGACCTGAAAACGCGGATTGCCAAGGGAGAGTTCCGGAATGCGTGAGATCATCTTCGATACGGAAACCACGGGCCTCGACAACCGTGCCGACCGCATCATCGAAATCGGCGGCATCGAGCTCTTCAACCATTTCCCGACCGGCAATGTGATCCATATCTACATCAATCCAGGCGATCAGAAGGTTCATCCGGATGCGCTCGCCGTGCACGGCATCACCGACGAATTCCTGAAGGACAAGAAACCCTTTGCTGAGGTCGCCGAGGAAATCCTGACCTTCTTCGGCGACGCAAAGTGGATTGCCCATAACGCCACCTTCGATATGGGCTTCATCAACGCCGAATTGGCGCGGATCGGTTTGCCGCCGATCCTGCCGGAGCGGGTGCTGGACACCCTGTCGATGGCGCGGCGTAAACATCCGATGGGCCCGAATTCACTCGACGCGCTCTGCCGGCGCTACGGCATCGACAATTCGCACCGCACCAAACACGGCGCGCTGCTCGACTCCGAACTGCTCGCCGAAGTCTATATCGAGATGATCGGCGGCAGGCAGGCAGCTTTCGGCCTCAGCATGACCGCTACCTCAGGTCAGAACGGTCGCGGCGATGCGACTGAGGAGGACGATGTGGTGATTGCATCCGTGTTCGAGCGGCCTCGCCCGCTTGCCCCCCGGCTCAGCCAGTCCGAGGCGCAGGCGCATGAGGCGCTCGTCGCCAAGCTCGGTGAAAAAGGCATCTGGGCAAAATACGCCAGCCCGAACTAAACCGGCCGCAATTGAAAATGCCCGGGACTTGCCCGGGCATCTGCATCTCAAAACCGAAAAGATCCGATCAGTTCGGAACGGCCTCAACCTTTGCGCGGGCCTGTTCTTCGGCAACGCGCTGGGCGAACATCTGCGTGAAGTCGATCGGGTCGATCATCAGCGGCGGGAAACCGCCGTTGCGGGTGACGTCGGCGATGATCTGACGGGCGAAGGGGAAGAGCATGCGCGGGCACTCGATGAAGAGAACCGGCAGCATGTGTTCCTGCGGGAAACCGGCAACGCGGAAGACGCCGCCATAAGCGAGTTCTGTATGGAACACCGTCTTGTCGCCGTCCTTGGCTTCGGCATTCAGCGACAGCACGACATCGAAATCCGTATCCGAAAGCGGGTTGGCGTTAACGTTCACATTGATGTTGATCGTCGGCGCCTTGTCGCGGGCCTGCAGCGAACGCGGCGCACCCGGATTTTCGAAGGAGAGGTCCTTGGTATATTGCGCAAGGATCGAAAGGGTGGGGCTGGCCGCACCGTTGGTGTTGTTATCGTCTGCCATTGGCTTTTCCTCGAGGGGCATGGGAATGGTGCCGCCATCTAACATTTCAGGGAAGGGCTTACAACCCTGAGCGCTTGGCGCCGTTGATCGGTCGAAGCGCCTCAATCTCCGAGATGTTTGCCCGACCATGGCGAGTTGCGGTCCGGCTCCCTATGATAGTCCTCGTCGTCGAGGTCGACCACCTTCGAATTCCGGTTGCCGTCGCGGAAATCCGGTTGCGAGGAGGCGGAAAAGCCGCTCCTGGCGTTGACCGTGACGAAGCGTTTGGCGACCCACCGCCAGACGAAATCACGCACCGGCGGAATGAGGATCAGGATTGCGATGACATCCGTGATGAAACCGGGAACGATCAGCAGCAGCGACGCGATGACGTTCATCGCCGGCTGCAGCAGCTCGCGGCCCGGCATCACCCCGTTTCGTCCTTCGCTCGACATGCGGCGCAAAATACCGATGCCCTGCCGGCGCAGCAGAACCACCCCGAGAACGAAGCCCAGCATGACGAGCGCCAGTGTCAGCCACAATCCGATTGCCCGGCCGACGACGACGAAACCGGCAATTTCGGCGAGCGGCAGCAGTAGAATGAAAGCTGGCAGGATCGAAAAACGCATGGTCGTGATGTCCCGGGCTTGCCGGTCTCCTCTTGGCGCTGGCGAAGATGCCAGCCATCATTTGAATCATCTGTATAGGCAGACTATATGGGAGTACAAATCAGAGATGTTAACGGCGGCTGCGATACGATATGAGTTCGAACGACTTCATCACATTATTCTTCCTGGTCGCGGCTGTGCTGATTTTCTTTCAGCTCCGCTCCGTGCTCGGGCGCCGCACAGGAAATGAGAAGCCGCCGCGCGATCTCTATACGCCGCGCGATGCGGCTCCGGCCGAAACCGCCGATGCCGGCAAGGTCGTGACGCTGCCGCGCCGCGATGCGACGAGCGAGGATGAGGATCGTTTCGCTGCCATCGACGCCTTCGCCGCACCCGGAACGCCGCTCAACGAATCGCTGCGCGCGCTGAACAAGGCCGATCCGGCCTTCAGCCCGAAAGAGTTTTTGAATGGCGCCCGCATGGCTTACGAGATGATCGTCATGGCCTATGCCGATGGCGACCGGAAAACGCTGAAGAACCTGCTGTCGCGCGAAGTATACGACGGCTTCGATGCCGCGATCGGCGAGCGCGAAACCCGGGGCGAGAAAGTGAAGTCCACCTTCGTCGGCATCGACAAGGCCGAAATCACCCATGCGGAGACGAAGGGCAGCGAAGCGCAGATCACCGTTCGCATCATCAGCCAGCTGATATCGGCCACTTACGACAAAGCGGACGTGCTGATCGAAGGCGACGCCGAAAACGTCGCCGAGGTCAACGACCTCTGGACTTTCGCCCGCGACACCCGCTCGCGCGATCCGAACTGGAAACTCGTGGCGACCGAATCGGAACATGAGTGACCACGCATCGGACTTCGTCCTGCAGGCCGTAAGCTTCGACACTCTGGAAGGCTGGAAGGATGACGATCCCTCCGGCCTTTTTGAAGTCATGCGGCGCTGCCGCCGCCAGATCAGCGATGTCAAACTCTACCGCACCGGATCGCTTGGCCTGAGCTCGGAAGACCTGCTGCCGCTTCTGCACGCCGCCGAAGATTTCACGCCGTCATCGCCATCAGCGGCGCGCGCCTTTTTCGAGACGCATTGTCGGCCCTTCCTGATTCGCCGCAAGGATGGCAATCCCGGCTTCGTCACCGCCTTTTACGAACCTGATATCGAGGTGTCGGAGCGGCCGGACGAGGTTTTCCGTTTCCCTTTCTACCGGCGCCCGGACGATCTGATCGATCTCGACGATGCCAATCGCCCCGCCGATCTCGACAATTCCTATGCTTTCGGCCGCCTGCATGATGGCCGCATCGCTGCCTATCCGGATCGCCGCGCCATCGACCAGGGTTTTCTCGAAGGCCGCGGTCTTGAAATCGCCTGGGCGAAGTCGAAAGTCGACGTCTTCTTTGTGCATGTGCAGGGCGCGGCCCGTTTGCGTTACGGCGATGGCCGCATCGGTCGCATCACCTATGCGGCGAAGGCCGGCCATCCTTTCTCGGCGGTCGGCAAGCTGCTGATCGACCGAGGCGAGATCGCTCGCGCCGACGTCTCGATGCAGTCGATCCGCGCCTGGCTGGCGCGCAATCCCGAGTACGTAGACGAGGTGCTGTGGCATAACCGCTCCTATATCTTCTTCCGGGAAGCGCCCGTTGCCGATCCCGAGGCCGGTCCAGTCGCCGCCGCCAAGGTTCCGCTTTTGGCCGGACGCTCGCTTGCCGTCGACCGGATGATCCATACCTTCGGCTTTCCCTTCTTCATCCGCTCCGAAAGCCTCACCCATCTCGATGACGCCCGGCCCTTCCGCCGGCTGATGCTGGCGCTCGATACCGGCTCGGCGATCGTCGGGCCGGCGCGCGGCGATATCTTCACCGGCTCGGGGGATCTGGCCGGAGAAAGGGCCGGCACCGTTCGCAACGATGCCGATTTCGCCATCCTTATTCCCCAAGCTGCCGCCGGACGATTCGACTGATGGCCAGGGATCGGAAACTCAGCGCGGACGAGAGGATCCTCTGGGGCAAGGTTGCCCGCAGCACAAGGCCGATGCCCGGTAAGGCGGGTGAATTGACCGAACTCGATGCTTTTCTTGTCGAAGCCGAAGCGGCGGCCGAACAGGAGAAGGCAGGAAAGCAGACATCCGCCGCACCTCTGTCGCCGCAGCACGCAGCACCCTCGGCGCCGAAACCGCCGACAGGCGTGCATCATCCACTGGAAAAGCCGGTCAAGCGCAAGATCGCCAAGGGCCGGCTGGCGCTCGAAGCGCGGATCGACCTGCATGGGCTGGTGCAGAGCGAGGCTCATGTCATCCTGCTCGATTTCCTGATGCGCGCCCATGAGCGCGGCATGCGCCATGTCCTGGTCATCACCGGCAAAGGCAGCTCGATGGGCAGCGACGGCGCGCTGAAGCGGGCCGTGCCGCTTTGGTTCTCGAAGCCGGAATTCCGCTACCTGATCTCGTCTTATGAATCGGCCGCACAGCATCATGGCGGGGAGGGCGCTCTCTACATTCGCCTGTCGCGGCGGCATGGGGAAAAGCCATGACCCCTTTCGGAGAGGCGATTCGCAAGCTGAGAGCGCGTAAGGGTGTCTCGCAGAAGGAGATGGCGGAAGCGCTGAATGTCTCTCCCGCCTATCTCTCGGCGCTCGAACATGGCAAGCGTGGTTTGCCGACATTCGATCTGCTGCAGCGCATCGCCGGCTATTTCAACATCATCTGGGATGAGGCCGAGGAACTGTTTCTGCTCGCCCGCTCCTCCGACCCGCGCGTCGTCATCGACACATCAGGCCTGCCGCCGGAATATACCGAATTTGCCAACCGATTGGCGCGGCGGATCCGCAGCCTTGACAGCGCAGAGATAGGGCGGCTATCCGCTCTTCTCGAAAATGGCGTCAAAGGCGACGGAAAAGCGTCATAATCCCCTGTTTTATGCCTTGTTCAGGGGACTTGCCATTGGGAAGTGTGTCCAAAAAACCTATATACGAGAGTGAAGAAAGCCGGTGATTCGCAAGGCGCGCCGCAGCTTTACGACAACAGGGAAAATCTCGACAGAATGAGCGATACATCCGCGACGGAAAACGGCGTAAGCACCGAATATGGCGCAGATTCCATCAAGGTTCTGAAGGGCCTTGATGCCGTGCGCAAGCGTCCCGGCATGTATATCGGCGATACCGACGATGGCTCCGGCCTTCATCACATGGTCTATGAGGTCGTCGACAACGCGATCGACGAAGCGCTTGCCGGCCATGCCGACATCGTCACCGTCACGCTCAATCCGGATGGCTCGGTGACCGTCACCGATAACGGCCGCGGCATCCCGACGGATATTCATACCGGGGAAGGCGTATCGGCGGCCGAAGTCATCATGACTCAGCTGCATGCCGGCGGCAAGTTCGACCAGAATTCCTACAAGGTCTCCGGCGGTCTGCACGGCGTCGGCGTCTCCGTCGTCAACGCATTGTCCGTTTGGCTGAAACTGAAGATCCGCCGCCAGGGCAAGATCCATGAAATGAGCTTCACCCATGGTGTGGCCGATGCGCCGCTCAAGGTCACCGGCGAAGCGCCCAATGAGACCGGCACGGAAGTGAGTTTCATGCCGAGCACCGATACTTTCACCATGACGGAGTTCGACTACGGCACGCTCGAGCATCGCCTGCGCGAACTCGCCTTCCTGAACTCGGGCGTGCGCATCCTGCTGACCGACAAGCGCCATTCCGATATCAAGCAGGAGGAGCTGCGTTATGACGGCGGCCTCGAGGCTTTCGTCGCTTATCTCGACCGTGCCAAGAAGTCGCTCGTCGACAAGCCGGTCGCCATACGCGGCGAAAAAGACGGCATCACCGTCGAAGTGGCGATGTGGTGGAACGACAGCTACCACGAGAATGTGCTCTGCTTCACCAACAACATCCCGCAGCGCGACGGCGGCACCCATATGGCCGGTTTCCGGGCAGCCTTGACGCGCCAGGTCGTATCCTACGCCGACAGTTCCGGCATCACCAAAAGAGAAAAGGTGACGCTGCAGGGCGAGGATTGCCGCGAAGGCCTGACGGCGGTGCTTTCGGTCAAGGTGCCTGATCCGAAATTTTCCTCGCAGACCAAGGATAAGCTGGTTTCCTCGGAAGTCCGTCCGGTTGTCGAAAGCCTCGTTAACGAGGCGCTGAACACCTGGTTCGAAGAGCATCCGAGCGAAGCCAAGATTCTGGTCGGCAAGGTCGTCGAGGCAGCGGCGGCGCGCGAAGCGGCCCGCAAGGCCCGCGAATTGACCCGCCGCAAGGGCGCACTCGATATCGCCTCGCTGCCCGGCAAGCTCGCCGACTGCTCAGAGCGTGATCCGACAAAATCGGAGGTCTTCCTCGTCGAGGGCGACTCCGCCGGCGGCTCGGCCAAGCAGGGCCGCTCGCGCGAAAACCAGGCGATCCTGCCGTTGCGCGGCAAGATCCTCAATGTCGAGCGTGCCCGTTTCGACAAGATGCTGTCGAGCCAGGAAATCGGCACGCTGATCACAGCACTCGGCACCGGCATCGGCAAGGACGAGTTCAACGTCGAAAAGCTGCGCTATCACAAGATTATTATCATGACGGATGCTGACGTCGACGGCGCTCATATCCGCACCCTGCTGCTCACCTTTTTCTTCCGCCAGATGCCGGAACTTATCGAGCGCGGCCATCTCTATATCGCCCAGCCGCCACTCTATAAGGTCTCGCGCGGCAAGTCGGTGCAGTATCTGAAGGACGAAAAGGCGCTGGAGGAATACCTCATCAGCCAGGGCCTGGAAGATGCGGCTCTGAAACTCGGCAGCGGCGAAGTCCGCACCGGCCAGGACCTGCGCGAGGTCATCCTCGACGCGTTGCGCATGCGCGCTTTGCTCGACAATCTCCATTCGCGTTACAATCGCGCGGCCATCGAACAGGCGGCGATCGCCGGCGCCCTCAATGCCGAACGCGTCAGCGATCGGGCAAGAGCGCAGGCATTGACGAGCGAGGTGGCAAGCCGCCTCGACATCATCGCCGAGGAAACCGAACGCGGTTGGCAGGGTGATCTGGCCAGCGATGGCGGCCTGCGCCTCGAACGCATGGTCCGCGGCGTCAAGGAAATCGTCGTGCTCGACATGGCGCTGATCGGCTCCTCGGATGCTCGGCACATCGACCAGCTGACGTCACGGCTCAAGGAAATCTATCAGACGCCGCCGTCCCTGCATCGACGCGAAGGCGACCTCGAGATCTCGGGCCCGCGCGCCTTGCTCGACGCCATCTTTGCAACCGGCCGCAAGGGCCTGACCATGCAGCGCTACAAGGGTCTTGGTGAGATGAATGCCGAGCAGCTCTGGGAAACGACGCTGGATCCCAACGTGCGCTCCCTGCTGCAGGTCAAGGTCAACGACGCCACTGATGCTGACGGCCTCTTCGCCCGGCTGATGGGTGACGAAGTCGAACCGCGGCGCGAATTCATCCAGGACAACGCACTGAGCGTCGCAAACCTCGATATCTGATTGTTATTTTACCAAGCAGAAGCCGCGCCGTCTCTAGATGGCGGGGCTTTTGCTTGTGAGGGGCGATTAATCCGCGAGGAAACGGCCGTTGAACGCGACCTCGGCGAGCGGTTTGCGCTGACTGGGGAATTCGCGCGCCTGGTTGCGTTCGGAAAGAACGCTCTTGTCGGCCAGACGGCCGACGGCAACGCCGGCTTCCACCCGGTAACCCTCGGGAATGCCGAAGCTCTTCATGATTTCCTGGTGTTTGATGCCGCCCATGCCATGGGCGTAGAAACCAGAAAGGCGCGCTTGCAGCGACAGGTGGCCCCATGCCGCGCCAGCATCGAAGGAATGGGTGTAGCTGGGTTTCTCCTCGCCGGAACCGGCAACGCCGGTAAAGCTGCGCGACACGACAAAAATCAGCGCCGAGGCATTCCTGGCCCATTCCTGATTGGCATCGACGAGCAATGCGACGAATTTCTCCCAATGTTCCGAACCCTTAAGCGCATAGATAAAACGCCAGGGCTGGTGATTGGACGAAGACGGCGCCCAATGGGCGGCATCGAGCAGGCTGAGCAGTTGGGCTTCCTCGATAATTTCGCCGGTGAAGGCGCGGGGTGACCAGCGGTCGAGAAACATCGGATCGATCGGATATTGGGATTCGCGGCTATTGCTCTTGGTCATGCTTATTCCCTGAGGGCAGAAATTTGGATCGGGGTTCGTGTTAGTCGGTCCAGACGATGTCGAGTTCCTCGCGAAAGGCGAAGCGCTTCAGATGATCGTCGATGACACCCTGCATTCTTAGCTGTTGTTCGGGGTCGGCGACGGAAAGTATCATGGTCAGCGCCGCATCATCGGCGGTGAACGTCACCTCTGCCGTCTCGCTGAACGGCACGCGGCCCTTGTTCGGATCGAAATCGACGCTGAATTTGTGACTCCAGTGTTTGCAGAGCTGCTGTAGATAGCGGCTTGCATGTTCCGTGCGCACGACAGCCTGGGAGAGATGCATTTTCGAACTCCACGTCATCTTCGGATCGGTTGGGAGTCATATTTCCTGCTTCATGGGCTTGGCAAGCGCAGCATCGTCGCAATTCGGGTGCACAGACTGTCTTCATAAAAGCGGTCTACGACATGCAAAACATCGCCGAAATCCGACTAAATTCGAGGAAAGCCGTACCGCTTCGCGCCAAAGCCGTAATGACACCGGTGAATAATTCGTTCATAGGTGGCTGCAAATCCGTTTTCGATGAGGAGGAAATTCCATGAAGCTGATGCGTGTTGGCCAAGCAGGCAATGAAAAACCCGCGCTTCTCGATGCCGATGGCAAGATCCGCGATCTCTCCGGTCATGTCGCCGATATCGCCGGCGAGGCGATCACGCCGGCCGGTCTTGCGAAGATGGCGGCGATCGATCCGAAGAGCCTTCCGGAACTTATGCCCGGCCGTATTGGCGCCTGTGTCGCCGGCACTGGCAAATTCATCTGCATCGGCTTGAATTATTCGGATCATGCTGCCGAAACTGGCGCCACCGTTCCGCCCGAGCCGATCATCTTCATGAAAGCAACATCGGCAATCGTCGGGCCGAACGACGATGTCATCATTCCCCGCGGTTCGGAAAAGACCGATTGGGAAGTCGAACTTGGCGTCGTCATCGGCAAGACCGCAAAATATGTGACGGAAGCCGAAGCGCTGGATTATGTCGCCGGTTATTGCGTCTCCAACGACGTTTCCGAGCGCGCTTTCCAAACCGAGCGGTCCGGCCAGTGGACAAAGGGCAAATCCTGCGACACCTTTGGCCCGATCGGCCCATGGCTCGTGACCAAGGACGAAATCCCCGAACCGCAGAACCTCGGCATGTGGCTGACGGTCAACGGCCAGAAGATGCAGAACGGTTCGTCGAAGACCATGGTTTACGGGGTGGCTTTCCTGGTCTCCTACCTCAGTCAGTTCATGTCGCTGCATCCCGGCGACGTGATCTCGACCGGCACGCCTCCGGGTGTCGGCATGGGTCTCAAGCCGCCGCGTTTTCTCAAGGCTGGCGACGTGGTCGAGCTCGGCATCGAAGGTCTCGGCATACAGAAGCAGACTTTCGTAGCGGACCGTTAACGACGCTTCCTGCTGAGAAACTTAAGTTTTCAGGGCGATTATGATGCCGGGGATCAAATCTCCGGCATTTCTTGTGTGGGTCTGGTTCGTCCATGTTGCTGTGCAACAAAAAACTGTTAGTCTGCGTTACGTGCCCGCGTAACGGAAAGAGTCGATGCCGCTCAATCGGCCTCATCTTTTCGATAGAGAAAGGTGGCGCCTTTGTTTTATCAGCTTTATGAATTGAACCATGCCGCCATGGCGCCGTTTCGCGCCGCGGCCGATATCATGCGATTTGCCTATGCCAATCCGCTGAACCCGTTTTCCCATACGCCGCTCGGCCGGACGATGGCGGCAAGCCTCGAAATGTTCGAACGCACGACGCGCCGTTACGGCAAGCCGGAATTCGGACTGAAGCAAACGACGATCGGCGATCGGATGGTTTCCGTCCGCGAAGAGATCGTCTGGTCGCGGCCCTTCTGCAATCTCCTGCATTTCGCACGCAATGTTCCAGCCGCCCGCGGCAACGATCCGCGCATTCTGATTGTTGCGCCGATGTCCGGCCATTACGCGACGCTGCTGCGCGGCACAGTGGAGGCGCTGCTGCCGAGTGCCGATGTCTACATCACCGACTGGATCGACGCCCGCATGGTGCCGATGACGGAAGGCACCTTCGATTTCGACGACTATGTCGATTACGTCATCGAGATGCTGCATTTCCTCGGTCACGACACACATGTCATCGCCGTTTGTCAGCCTTCCGTTCCGGTGCTGGCTGCGGCTGCGGTGATGGAGGAAGCCAATGATCCGCTGTCGCCGGCGTCGATGACGCTGATGGGCGGCCCGATCGATACGCGCATCAACCCGACGGCGGTCAACAAGCTCGCACAGGAGCGGTCGCTTCAGTGGTTCTCCGACAATGTCATCATGAACGTGCCTTGGCCGCAGCCGGGCTTCATGCGCCCGGTCTATCCGGGATTCCTGCAGCTTTCGGGATTCATGTCGATGAATCTCGACCGACACCTCGTCGCGCACAAGGAATTCTTCATGCATCTCGTGAAGAACGACGGCGAACCGGAAAAGCATCGCGATTTCTACGACGAATATCTCGCCGTCATGGATCTGACCGCCGAATTCTACCTGCAGACGGTCGAGGAGGTCTTCATCAAGCATTCCCTGCCGAAGGGCGAATTGATGCATCGCGGCAAACGCGTCGATCCGGCAGCGATCCGCAAAGTGGCGCTTCTGACCGTCGAAGGTGAGAATGACGATATATCGGGGGTCGGCCAGACCAAGGCGGCGCAGACCATCTGCGTCAACATTCCCGAAGATATGCGCATGCATTACCTGCAGCCGGATGTCGGCCATTATGGTGTTTTCAACGGCTCGCGGTTCCGCCGCGAGATCGCGCCGCGTATCCTCGATTTCGTCCGCCAGCATTCCCGTTCTGCCGTGAAGCCTCCGGTTCCGCGTGTCATCAAGGGCGGGCGGACAGCCTAAATCAGGCATGGCTGAATTAGCAAAATGGATTCAAGGCCTTGTCCGATTTCACGGGCAATCGTCTTGAAGGTGGTTATTGCGGTAACCACATCGATTTCAGCGTTCGGTATCCTGCCGGACGTGGAAAGCGAGGGATACCCGCACGATGAACCAGTCAGCATTGCTTCGACCGGATTGGACTCCGGCTACCATTGCCCTGATGATTCTCGGCTTCATGGTTTTCTGGCCTCTGGGTCTTGCCATGCTTGCCTACATCATCTTCGGCGACCGTCTGCGCGGCTTCAAGCGTGACGTCAACCAGGCGACCGATGGCTTCTTTGCCTCCTGCCGCCGCTCGAACGGCCGTCACCGCCCGCATTTCTCGACCGGCAACGTCGCCTTCGACGACTGGCGCAAGGCCGAGATCGACCGGATCGAGGAAGAGCGCCGCAAGCTCGATGAAATGCGCGAGGAATTCGACGCCTACATGCGCGAACTTCGCCGCGCCAAGGACCAGGAAGAGTTCGATCGCTTCATGCGTGACCGCAAGAACGCCAAGCGTGACGACAATGGCCCGGTCGCTGAATACCAGACGCCTTGAAGGCCTGAGCGCTGAATTGATGACCGGCATCTTCCGATGCCGGTTTTTCTATGTCCGCTCCCTCGGCGAATCGGATAGAAAACACCCATGTTCTCGCTTCTGAAGACAAGGCCGAAAGCGCGGAAACCGGCGCCGCCCGAAACGCGGACGCTTGAGGTGGCCGGCCGGCTGATGCCGTTGACCATCAAGCAGCATGACCGGGCGACCCGCATCACCTTGCGCATCGAGCCGGGCGGCCGGGCCTTGAAGATGACAGTGCCGAAGGGTCTTGCGGCGCGCGAGGTCAATGCCTTTCTCGATCGGCACCAGGGTTGGCTGCTGACCAAACTTGCCAAGTTTTCGACCGATGCCGGCCTTCGCGACGGCGGCGAAATTCTTTTTCGCGGCGTTTCCCATCGCATCCAGCATACCGGCAGCTTGCGCGGGCTGACGGAGGCGGTTTCGATAGACGGCAGACCGGTGCTGCGCGTCAGCGGCATGGAGGAACATATCGGACGGCGCATCGCGGCCTTTCTCAAGAAGGAGGCGCGCGCAGAGCTGGTGAAGCTCGCGACGATGCATGCCGGAACGATCCGGGCGCCGATCCGCTCGATCTCGATGAAGGACACGCGCAGCCGTTGGGGCTCGTGCTCGTCGGAGGGAAATTTGAGCTTTTCCTGGCGCATCGTTATGGCGCCGCCCTCGGTGATCGATTATCTCGCCGCGCATGAGGTCGCCCATCTCAAGGAAATGAACCACGGCCCGCACTTCTGGGCGCTCTGCCGGAAGCTTTGCCCCGGGATGGACGAAGCGAAATCCTGGCTGAAGCGGCATGGCAGCCAGCTGCACGCCATTGATTTCGATTAGAGCATGTCGCGCAAAAGTGTGCAGCGGTTTTGCCAGGCAAGCGCTGAGCGCTTTTGCCGCAAACGACATGCGTAAAAACAAAGGGCTAAAGCGCGAGGAGCGAACCTGAAAGATCGCTAAGCGCTTCTGCCGAAGGCCGCTCTAAATACAGCTTTCCATGCAAATTGGCTCGACTCTTGCCGCGTTTCGTGTCACTTCGCTGCCATGAGACCGGATATCAAGATCTGCGGCTTGACGACGCCTGATGCTGTCGATCGCGCGCTGACGCGCGGCGCGACCCATATCGGTTTTATTTTCTTCGAAAAGAGCCCACGTTATATCGAGCCGGACCTGGCGGCAAAACTTGCCGAGCCCGCGCGTGGCAAAGCGAAGATCGTCGCCGTCGTCGTCGATCCCAGCAATGACGAACTGGACGAGATCGTCTCGCTGTTGAAGCCGGATATCCTGCAGCTCCACGGCAATGAGAGCCCCGAACATGTGCTGACCATAAAGGCGCTCTACGGTCTGCCGGTCATGAAGGTATTTTCGGTGCGCACCGCCGACGATCTGAAACGCGTCGAGGCCTATATCGGCATCGCCGATCGTTTCCTCTTCGATGCAAAAGCGCCGAAGGGTTCCGAATTGCCGGGTGGTAACGGCATTTCCTTCGACTGGAGCCTTCTGAGCTGGCTCGACGGCAGCATCGACTACATGCTGTCAGGCGGTCTGAACAAGAACAATGTCGCTGATGCGCTGGCGAATACCAAGGCACGTGGTATCGACGTCTCCTCGGGCGTCGAAACTGCGCCTGGCGTGAAGAACGTCGCAATGATCGATGAATTTTTCGATGCGGTCGACGAGGCGGATGCGCCTGTCATGGCCTCAGGGAGTTGAGAGTGAACGAGACGCCTAAACCGAATTCCTTCCGTTCCGGGCCTGATGAAGACGGCCGCTTCGGCATCTATGGCGGTCGTTTCGTTGCCGAAACGTTGATGCCGCTGATCCTCGATCTGCAGGACGAATGGGACAGGGCGAAGAACGATCCGGCATTCCAGGCCGAATTGAAGCATCTCGGCGCCCATTATATCGGCCGCCCGAGCCCGCTCTATTTCGCCGAGCGGCTTACGGCCGAACTCGGCGGCGCGAAGATCTATTTCAAGCGTGAGGAGCTGAACCATACCGGCTCGCACAAGATCAACAACTGCATCGGCCAGATCCTGCTTGCCAAGCGCATGGGCAAGACCCGGATCATCGCCGAAACCGGCGCCGGCCAGCATGGAGTTGCCTCCGCCACCGTTGCCGCCCGCTTCGGCCTGCCCTGCGTGGTCTATATGGGCGCCACCGACGTCGAGCGTCAGGCGCCGAATGTTTTCCGCATGAAGCTGCTCGGCGCGGAAGTGAAGCCGGTGACGGCCGGCAGCGGCACGCTGAAAGATGCGATGAACGAGGCGCTCCGCGACTGGGTCACCAATGTCGAGGATACCTACTACCTGATCGGAACGGCGGCGGGTCCGCATCCCTATCCGGAGATGGTCCGCGATTTTCAGTCGGTGATCGGCACCGAAGCGAAAGAGCAGATGCTGGCAGCCGAAGGCCGCCTGCCGGATCTCGTCATCGCTGCCGTCGGCGGCGGTTCGAACGCGATCGGCATTTTCCATCCTTTCCTCGATGATCCGACAGTGAAGATCGTCGGCGTCGAAGCCGGCGGCAAGGGCCTGCAGGGCGACGAACATTGCGCGTCGATCACCGCCGGTTCGCCGGGTGTGCTGCACGGCAACCGCACCTATCTGCTGCAGGATGGCGACGGCCAGATCAAGGATGGCCATTCGATTTCGGCCGGTCTCGATTATCCCGGCATCGGCCCCGAACATTCCTGGCTCAGCGATATCGGCCGCGTCGATTATGTACCGATCATGGATCACGAAGCGCTCGAGGCCTTCCAGACCCTGACCCGCCTCGAAGGCATTATCCCGGCGCTCGAGGCCGCGCATGCGATTGCCGAGGTGATCAAGCGCGCACCGACGATGGGCAAGGACGAGATCATCCTGATGAACCTCTCCGGCCGCGGCGACAAGGATATCTTCACCGTCGGCAAGATTCTGGGAATGGGACTGTAAGACATGACCGCACGCATGGACAAACGCTTTGCCGAGCTGAAGGCCGAGGGCCGTCCGGCGCTTGTGACCTATTTCATGGGCGGCGATCCTGACTACGATACCTCTCTCGGCATCATGAAGGCGCTGCCGGAGGCGGGCTCCGACATAATCGAACTCGGCATGCCCTTTTCCGATCCGATGGCCGACGGCCCGGCGATCCAGCTCGCCGGTCAGCGTGCGCTGAAAGGCGGCCAGACGCTGAAGAAGACGCTGCAGCTGGCGGCCGATTTCCGCAAGACCAACGACGCCACGCCGATCGTGATGATGGGCTACTACAATCCGATCTATATTTACGGCGTCGAGAAATTCCTCGACGATGCGATTGCTGCCGGCATTGACGGCCTGATCGTCGTCGATCTGCCGCCTGAAATGGACGACGAACTCTGCATCCCGGCGATCCGCAAAGGCATCAATTTCATCCGCCTGGCGACGCCGACGACGGATGAGAAGCGCCTGCCGAAGGTTTTGAAGAATACCTCCGGCTTCGTCTACTACGTCTCGATGAACGGCATCACCGGTTCGGCGCTGCCGGATCCATCGCTGGTTTCGGGCGCGGTCGAACGCATCAAGCAGCACACCCAACTGCCCGTCTGCGTCGGCTTCGGCGTCAAGACGGCGGAACATGCTAAGGTCATCGGCGGTTCGGCCGATGGCGTCGTCGTCGGCACCGCCATCGTCAATCAGGTCGCGACCAGCCTGACGAGTGACGGCAAGGCAACGGCGGACACGGTTCAGGCTGTTGCCACGCTGGTGCGCGGCCTTTCCACGGGAACACGTTCGGCGCGCCTTGTTGCTGCCGAATAGTTTTCCCACATTGGCGTCAAAGCATGTTGCACAGCGGTTTGGCGGCAACGACATGCGGGAACACAAAGACCGAAAGCGTGGCAAGCGATCTGAAAGATCGTGACGGGCTTTAGTCAATCAGGAGTATTCGAGTTGAACTGGATCACCAACTACGTTCGCCCGCGGATCAATTCCATGCTGGGCCGTCGCGAAGTGCCGGAGAACCTCTGGATCAAGTGCCCGGAAACCGGCGAGATGGTCTTCCACAAGGATCTGGAAGGCAACAAATGGGTCATTCCGGCCTCCGGCTATCACATGAAGATGCCGGCCAAGGCCCGCTTGGCAGATCTGTTCGACAATGGCGAATATGAATCGCTGCCGCAGCCGAAGGTCGCCCAGGACCCGCTGAAGTTCCGCGATTCGAAGAAATATAGCGATCGCCTGCGCGACAGCCGCCTGAAGACCGAACAGGAGGATACCATCCTCGCCGGGCTCGGGAAGGTGCAGGGACTGAAGCTCGTGGCGGTCGTGCACGAATTCAACTTTATCGGCGGTTCGCTCGGCATGGCTGCCGGCGAGGCCATCGTCAAGGCTTTCGAGCGTGCGACGTCTGAAAAGTGCCCGCTGGTGATGTTCCCCGCCTCCGGCGGCGCGCGCATGCAGGAAGGCATCCTGTCGCTGATGCAGCTGCCGCGCACGACGGTTGCCGTTGACCTGCTGAAGGAATCCGGTCAGCCTTATATCGTCGTCCTGACCAATCCGACCACAGGCGGCGTCACGGCCTCCTATGCCATGCTCGGCGATATTCATCTGGCGGAACCGGGCGCCGAAATCGGCTTTGCCGGCAAGCGCGTCATCGAGCAGACCTTGCGCGAAAAACTGCCCGAAGGCTTCCAGACCTCCGAATATCTGCTGGAGCATGGTATGGTCGATATGGTCGTCAAACGTCACGATATCCCGGAAACGCTGGCGCGCGTTCTGAAGATTCTGACGAAGAAGCCGGTGTCAGCGGCGAACGACATGAATAGCGGTACGATCGCCCTGGCGGCGAGCGCCTGATAACCGATAAGCAGGCGGGGTGCCGAATTGATACCCAGAGGCCAAACCGCGGTGAGTGAGGCAGCACAGGAGATCGACAAGCTCATGGGATTGCATCCCAAGGGTTTTGATCTGTCTCTCGATCGCATCACCCGTCTTCTCGATGTGCTCGGCAATCCGCACCGAAAACTGCCGCCGGTGATCCATGTCGCCGGCACCAACGGCAAGGGGTCGGTCACCGCCTTCTGCCGCGCTCTGCTCGAAGCCGGCGGCTACAGCGCTCATGTTCACACCTCGCCGCATCTCGTCAATTGGCACGAGCGTTATCGCATCGGTGTGGCGGGCGGGCGCGGGCAGCTTGTCGATGACGCCGTCTTTGCCGAGGCCCTGCGCCGGGTGGCCGATGCCAATGCCGGACAGCACATTACCGTCTTCGAAATCCTGACGGCGGTCACCTTCATCCTATTTTCCGAACAGCCGGCCGATGCCGCGATCATCGAAGTCGGTCTCGGCGGCCGGTTCGATGCCACCAATGTCATTTCCGATCCGGCGGTTTCGGTGATCATGCCGATCTCGCTGGATCACCAGCCCTATCTCGGCGATAGGGTCGAATTGATCGCCGCCGAAAAGGCCGGCATCATGAAGCCGGGGCTTCCCGTCGTCATCGGCCACCAGGAATACGACGCCGCACTCGACGTGCTGATGTCGACGGCCGAACGGCTGCATTGCCCGAGCGCCGTCTTCGGGCAGGATTTCATGGCGCATGAGGAATATGGCCGGCTCGTCTATCAGGACGAATTCGGTCTTGCCGACCTGCCCCTGCCGCGCCTTCCCGGCCGCCATCAATATGCCAATGCCGCCGCCGCCATTCGCGCCGTCAAGGCGGCGGGTTTTACCGTCACCGAGACGATGATGGAAAAGGCGATGAATTCCGTCGAATGGCCGGGCCGGCTGCAGCGCCTGGGCGAAGGCCGGCTGCTGGCGCATGCGCCCGCCGGCGCCGAGATCTGGATCGATGGGGGGCACAATCCCGGTGCGGGCGAAGTGATCGCCGAAGCCATGGCCAATTTCGAAGAGCGCCAGTCGCGGCCGCTTTTCCTGATTATCGGCATGATCAACACCAAGGACCCGGTCGGCTATTTTAAGGCCTTTGCCGGCTTGGTCGAGAAGGTTTTCTGCGTGCCGATCCGCAACAGCGATGCGATGATCGACCCGGTGATCTTGTCGAACGCCGCCTATGATGCCGGCCTGGTTGCCGAACCGATGTCGACCGTCGGCGATGCGCTGGAAGCCATAAAAGCCGTCCTCGATCCGGAGGGTCTACCCCCGCGCATCCTCGTCGGCGGCTCTCTCTATCTCGTCGGCGATGTGCTTTCCGACAACGGCACGCCGCCCAAGTGATGGGCGAAATGAAGAATACGAAATGAAAAAAGCCCGGTCGAGCCGGGCTTTTTCGTTAATGTGAACTGGGCGATATCAGGCGGCGCTGGAAATCCAGTTCGAAAGCGCGGTCTTCGCTTTGGCGCCGACAGAAATATCGGCGACTTCGCCGCCCTTGAAAATTGCCAGGGTCGGAATGGAGCGCACACCGAACTGTGCGGCGAGTTCCGGGTTCTCATCGATATTCAGCTTGGCGACCTTGACCTTGCCTTCCATCTCGACGGAGATCTCTTCAAGGCTCGGCGCAATCATCTTGCACGGGCCGCACCATTCAGCCCAGAAATCGACGACGACGGGCTCTGCAGATTCCAGAACTTCCGACTGGAAATTGTTGATATCGACTTTCACGGTAGCCATGGGCTGCTCCTTTACCTCGGGTGTTGAACCACATGTGATGGTGCGGTGCCGAATTTTCAATGTCCGGTATTTCACTTTGTCTTGACCGCTGCAAGCGCCAAACCGAGCGCCTTTTCGCTCAGCGTATAAAGCGAGGCGTTCTCGGTGTAGACAAGCATGCACTCGATTGGCTTGCCGGGATAGAGCGGCGCCAGGATCTCGCGATAGATCGCCAGCTGCGCCCGGTGCGCGAAGGGAATAGCCGCCTCCGTCGCCGGCGGCACCCGATTGGTCTTGTAATCGAGGATGACGACACGATCGGCAAAGACGGCGAGCCGGTCGATGCGGCCGGAGACGGCATAGCGCCTGTCCTCAAGAGTCAATGTTCCCATGATCGAGACCTCGGGCTGGGCCTCGTCACCGAGGACGGCCTGCAGACCCTCTTCGTTCAATAGTTTCAGAACCGAATCGACCAGCTTGCGCCGTTCGGCTTCCGGCCAGAACCGCGCCGCCCGTTCGGCATAGCGGCCTGCGGCATCAGCTCGTTCAGCAGGCGGGATTTCGGGAAGCGCCTGCAGCATGCGATGGATCAGCCGACCCTTCTCCAGAGACCGATCGCTGCGCTCCTTCTCGCCGAACAGTGGCGAAACGACGAGCAAACCGCCCTCGTCTTCGTCGATGATCGTGCCGGCGCCGGAGGGGCTGAGCGGCCGGGGCAGCTCGGCCTGCGGCGGCAATGGCCGCAACAGGCCGTCCGGCAGTCTCTCCTCGCTGTTGCGCTCCTGGCTGCGGTCGATGCGCTCGAAGCTTCGCTCCACCCGCGGCACACGCCATTCGATACCCGGCCATTCGCCATCGGGACTGGAGAATGTCGTCGCCTCGACATGCGGATGGTCGTCGCGCAGTGCCGTCGAAATCATCATATGCCAGGTGTCGTTGTTGAGACGCACGCCGCGATAGCCGCAGACGACCAGCCGGTCGGCGGCACGCGTCATGGCGACGTAGAGCAATCGGCGGTACTCTTCCTCCGCCAGCATCTGGATACGGACGGCGTCGTTCTGGGTCAGCGAATTGGCGAGATCGGAGACGGGAACCCAGACGGGCATCGGCGGTTCGTCGGCATCGGTCTCGATCAGGCGAAGTTTCGGCAGATGGGTATGGGTGAAGGCCTTCGAACCGCCGTCGACCAGGAAGACGATAGGTGCCTCGAGACCCTTGGAGGCATGCACGGTCATGATCCGCACCTCGTTGCGCCCCTTGTCCTGCTCGCGCTTGACCACCGGGGCTTCGAGCTCCAGCGTCGAGATGAAGGATTGCAGCCCGGGAAGGCCGGAGCTCTCATGGTCGATGGTGAAAGTCAGGAATTCGTCGAGGATATCGCTGACCTCGGTGCCGAGCCTGGCAAGGAATTGCCGCCGCCCGCCATGGCTGCCCAGCACACGCGCATAGAAATCATGAACCGACAGGCTTCTGGATTGGCGAAGGAACAGCTCCAGCCTCTCCACGGCCGCGCGGAAACGCTCGGTGCCGTCGGCGGCGAAGCGTTTGAGATGGTGCCAGACGCTCTCATTGTCACCGCGTAGCGCGGCGATAGCAAAGATGTCGTCCTCGGAAAGATCGAAAAGCGGGCTCTTGAGCACGGCGGCGAGCGAAAGATCGTCCTCCGGCAGCAGCAGGAAACGACCGAGCGCCAGCAGATCCTGCACGGCGATATGGCTGGTCAGCACCAGCCTGTCAGCGCCGGCGACCGGAATGTCGCCGCGGCGTTTCAAGGCGCGTGTCAAGGCATTGACGAAGGCGTCGCGCTTGCGCACCAGCACCAGGATGTCGCCGGCTTCGATCAGGCGCTCTTTGCCTTTGTCGACAATCGTCTCGCGGCCGACAAGCGTGCCGATCGAATGGGCGATCCGTCGTGCCAGGATTGCGGCCGGCGCGCTTTCCGGCATTGCGTCGAAGGGCGCCGTCCAGTCCTCTTCCTTGACCACCGCCTCGGGCGCGACCATTTCCCAAAGATCCACGGCGCCGGGATGTCCGATGCGGCTGGAGCGATGCACGACCGGTTCGCCGAGCGCGCTGAGGCCGCGCGAATTGTCGGGTTCCCTGAATATGTGGTCGACGGCTTCGAGCACATCCGCGGTCGAGCGGAAGGAAAGCGGCAGCCGCACAGAGGAAAAGTTTTGCCCGCTGTCGGAGACGCGCCGTCGCGTCCGGTCGCTTTCCTCGGAAAAACGCTCAGGCCGCGCGCCTTGAAAGGAATAGATCGACTGTTTCTCGTCGCCGACGGCAAAGAGCGTGCGCACGATCGGACGGGCGCTTTCGCCGGAGAAGAAATCCTCGGCGAGCGACTGGATGACGCTCCACTGGATCGGGCTGGTATCCTGCGCTTCGTCGACGAGGATATGATCGATGCCGCGATCGAGCTTGTAATGGATCCAGGGACCGACGCCGCTTTTCGTCAGCAGGTCGGCGGTGCGGGTGATCAGATCCTCGAAATCGAGTTGGCTGCGCTGCTTCTTCAGCTCCTCATAGTCGTGATTGAGCCGCTCTGCCAGCACCAGCGCGGCATGCGTCGCGCCATGCATCCGTATCAGTTTCAGCCGGTCGCGGCTTGCAGCGACATGGGCGCGGGCAGCAGCAATGGCGCCCGCCAGCTGCGGCGCTTCGGCAAGCATCGCCTTGACCGTGAATTGCGAATCCGCCTTCGGCTCGCCCTTCACCGTCAGAAAGATTTTCTCGAGAAACTCGGCGCGTTTTGCGTCGTCACGTTCCCGCCCGGCAAGCCTGAGACCATAGGCAACTTCCTGTGCCTTCGCGCCGCCCCTCTGATCGGCAAGCGACAGATAAAGCTCCAGCATACCGCCGGAAAGCTCCGGCAACGGCCAATATTGCGCCGCGATCCGGCTCTCCGTGTCATCGGGGGCAAGACCAAGTCTTTCGCGCAAAACCACCTCGATGCCGCCCCGCCGTTCGGCCGTTGCCGTGAAACGACGGATGGCGTTGCGGTTGGCGACGATGTCGCCGAGCAGATTTTCCAGGCCGGATTCGTCGCCGAGATCGAGCACATAGGCGAATGCCTCGGCAAGGGCGCTGTCTCCCTCCGGCGCGGTCGCCGTCAGCAGTGCTCGGCGCGCATCGGACAGCAGCGCTTCCGCCGCGCGATCGTCGAGAACCGAGAAATGCCCGGCGACATTGGCCTCCAGCGGGAACTGATGCAGCAGCGCCTCGCAAAAAGCATGGATGGTCTGGATCTTCAGTCCACCCGGTGTCTCCAGCGCCTTCGCAAACAGCCGGCGGGCCTCGGCAAGCTTTATTCCGTCGGGAGCGGTCCCCTCGATCTGGGTAATCCGCCGGCTAAGGTCTTCATCGTCAAGCACCACCCAGTCCGCCAGCCGTTCGAAGACGCGGTTCGACATTTCGGAAGCGGCAGCCTTGGTATAGGTGAGGCATAAAATGGCGGAAGGCCGCGCACCGGCAAGCAAAAGCCGGATGACGCGCTGGGTCAGCACATGCGTCTTGCCGGAGCCGGCATTTGCCGAGACCCATGCCGAGCGCTCGGGATCGGAGGCGATCGCCTGCTGGATCGTCGTCCAGCCGATCCAGGCGCCCGGATCATCGTCATTGGGAAGCGCGGTCACGTCACTCATCACCGCCGCCTTCTTCGGTTTCTGCCGTCGACCATTCGGAAACGCGGGCGAGGTGATCATAATCGCCGCCGAAATCGAATTGCTGTGCCGGGATCAGCCGCGAGGTAAAGCCTTTCTCGCCGGACTGCAGCAAGCTCACGAACTTGACCAGCTGATCGATCGATTCTTCGGCGAGATCCATCGCCGATTTCGCCTTGTCGCTGCGCGCCGAACTTTCGTTGTTGACGGTGTCGACCTGAAAACGGCGTCCCGGCCGCAGGCGGACATAAAGCAGGTCCTGCGGCACGAGACTGCCGGCATCGCGGAAGGCACCGGCGCTCAGGGCCGCCGCTTCGAGCGCTAGCTGCGGATCGAGAAGCACCCGTGCCTGTGTCGGCGAGGGATTGTAGCCTGTCTTGTAGTCGATGATATCGGCGGCCTGCGGTCCGGTGACGTCGATCCGGTCGGCAACACCGTTGAGCCGGATATTGATCGCTTCCAGTTCGACGCCGCCCCGCACCTCCGTCAGCGTCTTGCGGATGCCGGGCCGCCGTCCGGCCTCCCAGTCGAGGAAGGCGCCGGCCACGGCGCGAAATCGCGGCCGCCACACCGCATCGATATGCGGCGGCAGCTGCTCCATGTCGAAGAGCTCGGAAAGAATGCGCTCCATCGCCGCTGCCGCATCCGGCGTGCCGGCGACATGTCCTTCGCGAATGAACCGGTCGATGATCGTGTGGTAGAGCGTGCCGCGTTCGGCCGCTCCCGGATCGCGGTTGAACGCATCGACGGGGTCGAGCCGCAGAATGCGGCGGGCATAGATGGCATAAGGGTCCCGGCGCAGCCGTCCGACTTCGCTGAAAGAGTAGGATGTCGGCTGCAGCGTCAGCGGCGGTTTCGGCGAAGGCCGCTGCGCCGGGGCCTGGGGCTCGCCCCGGTCGATCAGGCCGGCCCATTGGAGGAAGCGGTTGCCGCGTCCCTTCAATTCCGCTTCGAAGGCCTCTCCGGCAAGCGCCAGCAGCCGCTGCAGCCAGCGCGAGGCGACCGTTGGCGTCGAGCCCTGGCGTAGCGCGCGCGAATAGATCAGATGGCGCGTGCCGTTCGCCATCTCGAAGTCATGCGCCAGTTGACCGATGCGCCGTTCCGGCGGCTCAAGGCCGATCTCCGTCTTCATCATGCGCGGAATGAAGGGATTGTTGGCGGTCTGCCCCGGCCAGGTGCCCTCGTTCAGGCCGCCGAGGATCATCGTATCGACGCTCTGCAGGCGGGCTTCCAGCGTGCCAAAGATGAAGAGGCGGGGATGGCTGAGCGCCCGCGGCTTCACCGCATGACCGGCGGCAAGGGCTGCCATGATGTCGATCCATTGCGGTCCGTCGGCCTCCATCTGGCCGTTGGTGTCGATCACTTCACCGAGCAGGGCGGCAAGCGCATCGCCGGCTTCGCCCGACCAGAGATCGGCGAGATTGCCATGCGGATCGGCCGCCACCGCTTCAAGCGAGCGGCCGGTGCGCTCCGCCCATTCGGACAAGGTAAAACTGGCCGTCCTGCCGCGATCTTCCGGCCGGTGCCGCATCAAGGCCGAAGCCAGCGGCTCGGTCGCTTGTGTGACCCGGCGGGCAAGGTCGTAAGCGGCATCGGCGGCGTCCGGCGTAAGCGCTTTTCGCCATTGCGGCGGGTGCCTATCCTCAGCCTGTTCGGCAAGCTGATGGGTGAGCAGCGGCTCGAGTCTGCTGATATCCACCTCCGTCACGCCGCCGCGCAGTGCCAGCAGCTCGAGCGCCTCGGTGGCGGAAATCAATGTGGCGCGTTCAAGGCCGAAGCGGGCCAGCGGATGTTTGAGCAGCGAGACGATCGCCACCGGATCGCCCGGGCGCAATGCCGCCTCCAGCAGCAATTGCAGAAGCGTACCCTGCGGCGTGGCCGCAAGCGGAGTGCCGGCCGAATCGTCGGCGAGGATGCCGAAGCGGGAAAGCTCGGCCATCACCCGGCGAGCGAGATTGCGGTCCGGCGTGATGAGCGCCGCCCGGCTTTCGCCGTCCTGCCCCGGTCTTTCCAACGCCAACCGGAGCGCAATGGCAATCGCCGTCGCTTCCTCGCGTTCGTTCGCGGCTTCGATCAGCGAAACATCGGCGAAAGCTGAAGAAAACGCGCCCTCGGGCAGCTCGCTCTTCCAAGTGCCCCAATCGCTGGTCGCCTCCGCCGGTACGAGTGCCCGGGACAGGATTTCGGCGCGCCGGTCAAGATCGGTTTCCGGCCTGTCGAGGAGCCTGACGTCGGCGCGCGTGAGCTTCAGTCGCTTGAGCAGCGATGACAGGCCATATTGCGGGTGGCTGCGGCTTGCGGGATTGGCATGCTGGCCCGGGGAAAGCTCCGGCGCCACCATCTGCCAGTGCCTTTCAGGCATGGAAAGATCAAGGCCCGGAAGCACGATCACGCCTTCGGGCATATTGGCGACGGCGGCGATCAGATCGGCGGTGGCAGGAACGGAGCCCGTCGAACCGGCAATGATGATCGGCCCAGCGGGCTTCGTCGCCGAAAGCCTTTTTGCTTCGGCCCGGAGAATGGCGTTTCGGTGTCGCGCCGGTGAGGATTTTTCGAGCTCGGAAAGCCGCTCCGGCCAGAAGGCGCTGGCGATCTGCAGGAATTCCGCCGTCAGCTGCCACCAGGCGGCATAATCGCCGGTGTCGAGTTTCGACAGCTCCGACCAGTCGAGGTCTTCGGTTTCGATGGAATCGATCAGTTCCGCGAGGTTGCGGGCGAGCCAGATCGCATCCGCCGGGCTTGCCGGCGCAACGAGCGGCGAGTCCGAATGAATGTGGCGGACGATCTCCGGCAGTTTGTTGCGCCAGGCGAGAATGAGGCGCGCAAGCTCCAGCAGGCGGGCCGTATTCGACAGCGGCTGGGCGAGATCGATCGTTGCCGGCAGCGCCTCGTCGAAATAGCCGCTGTCGTCGTCGGTTTCGCCGAGGGGACGAATAACAGGCAGGATCGCCGAGCGGCCGCCGAGCAGATCGACGAATTCCGAGCGCAGCACACGCACGGCGCGCCGCGTCGGCAGGTAGATCGTTACCCTGGAAAGCGACAGCGGATCATCGGCCTCATGCCGGAACAGCGGCGTCAGCCGGCCGTCGCAAAGCCTCGTCGCCAGCGTTTTCAGGAAGGAGTGGCCCGCCGGGATCGTCAGAATGCGTGGCTGGTACCGCTCCGCCATATCTCACGCGAACGCCCGCAGCCGTCGGATCGTTTCCTCCGCCTCGCCGATTGCCTCCGGCGTTCCCACCGTCAGCCAGTGGCCCTCGAGCAGCATGCCGAAAAGCCGCCCGCGCGCGATCGCCTTGTCGAAATAAATATTGAGATTGAAGGCATCTTTTGGCGCATCGTCGAGCAGCGACGGGTTCATGACGATCGCGCCGGCATAGACGACGGGATTGGACGGATCGTCGCGATACCGCGCCAGCCGGCCGTCGGCCGCCATGCCGAAATCGTTCTTGCCGTTGTGACCCGTCGTATCCTCGATCCTCACACAGAGAAGCGCCATGTCCATGCGTTCGGCATCGAAGAATCCGGCTAAGCGCTGCAAGTTCGTCGGTCGCCCGAGCTGTTCGCCGATCCAGAAGAGATCGGCATTCATGACGAAAACGTTCTCGCGATCGAGCAGGTTCAAACCCTTCGCCAGCCCGCCGCCGGAATTCATCAGTGCTTCCCGCTCGTCTGAGATGATGATGTCGAGGCCGCGATAGGCCTCGAGATGGTCGAGCATCTGGCCGGCAAAGTGGTGAACGTTAACGACGGCCCGTTCGACGCCAGCCGCAACCAGCGAATCCAGCGCATAGTCGATCATCGGCTTGCCGTCGATTTTCACCAGCGGCTTCGGGATCGTGTCGGTGATCGGGCGCATACGGGTTCCAAGACCCGCGGCCAGTACCATGGCTTGTCTGATTGTCATCCTGATCCGGAACTTATGATTCGCTTTGGCCTATTCCAGCCCTTGCGCACAAATCACGCAAGGGGGCAAGCGCTTCGTGCTCGAATGCGACCTGGAGATAGGCGAGCGTTCGCGGCATATGCTTGAGATAGCCGGGCTTCCCGTCGCGCTGCAACAGCCGCACCCAAAGACCGGCGAGCTTGCAATTGCGCTGCGCAGACATGATCGCCCAGGCCTTCATGAATTCGGCTTCGTCAAAGCCGCCTTGGGCACGGCGAAGGGCGAGATAATCATCCATCAGCTGCCGGAAGAGCGCCGGTTTGATCGTGACCCGCGCATCTTGGACGATGGAAGCCAGATCATAGGCGGTCGGGCCGATCATTGCATCCTGGAAGTCGATGATGCCGATTTTGCCAATACCGCTTTTCTCATCGCGCCAGATAATGTTCGGCGAGTGGAAGTCGCGCAGCAGCAGGTTCTTCTCGGCTGTCGCGAGCTCGTCGATGAGCGCGTCCCAGATCGCCAGATACTCCGCCCGTTCGATATCGGTGGGAGGTGTGCCGCGCTTCCAGGCAATATGCCAATCGAGCACAAGCTGCACTTCCATCTTCATTGCCGTGCGGTCGAAGTCCGGAATGTGATGCGTGTGCGTTGCAGACACCGGGATATTCTGAGGGATCTGCATGGAATGAAGATGGGCAAGGCAGGCGACGCTTTGCCGGTAACGTTCGACGATCGGCTGCCCGTCGTCATCGAGCACGCCTTCGGTGCCGAGATCCTCGATCAGCAGGATACCCTGCTCATAATCGACCTGATAAATCTCCGGCGTTGCAAAACCGCGCTCGCGCAAGGCATCGGCAATCGCAACGAAAGGATAGGCGTTTTGTGCCAGATGCGCGACCTTGGGATAGGACTTGCCGTCATGGACCGGCGGTCCCTCGGGATGCGGGCGCCAATCCATCAGTATTTTTCGCGGGGCAGCGTCCAGATAGATCGCCTCATAGGCGCGCAGCGAAGCATCGCCGGTCAGGAAGCGGCGTTTGACAGTGGGAAAGCCGGCTTCGTCGAGGAAGGCACGGATCGCCAGGACCCTGCGGATGCGTGAGGCCTGCGGCTCTGCGGCTTTGATCGTTGCCCGGCGGCCGCTGCCGTCCTGGTCCAGCCTTAGTGCGATGCGATCGGCCGGCAGTTCGCCCTCAGCCATCTCGGGCCATTCGACGAGACAGATGCCGTTCTCCAGGGCCTCGTCGAATCCGAGCTCCGTCAATTCGGCCGGATCGCCGAGCCGGTAGAGATCGAAGTGCGAAACCGGAATGCGCAGATCGTAGGATTGCACCAGCGTAAAGGTCGGGCTTGGGACTTCGAGCCCCTCGTCATCGGCCATGGCGCGCAGGATCGCACGGGCGAGTGAGGATTTGCCCGCGCCGAGATCGCCGGAAAGAGCCAGGCAATCGCCGGCTTTCAGGGCGAGCGCCAGATCGTCGCCGAAGCGGATCGTTGCCGCTTCGTCCTTCAGAAAAACCGAGATCGTATCGCCGGTCGTCATTCGGCGGCAGCTGAATGCGGGATATCGACCGAGGGAATGCGGCAGACGACGGTCGTGCCCTTGCCCGGCTCGCTGTCGATCGTCACGTCGCCATGATGCAGGCTGACAAAGCTGTCGACGATCGAGAGGCCGAGGCCGGCACCGCCGCGTTTGCCGCTTTTCGCTCCGGTCGCAAAGCGGTCGAAGACGGTGGCGATCATATCGGGTGAGATGCCGGGGCCGCGATCGCTGACGGCGAAAACGAAATCCGTGCCTTCGCGATGGCATTCCAGCGAGATCGAGGTGCCCTCGGGAGAGAAATTCGCCGCGTTGGAAAGCAGCTTCAAAAGGATCTGCTTCAGCCGTTGCGGGTCGGCGACGATCGAACCGAGATAGGCCGGCGCGGTGATTTCGAGCGCGACGCCGCTTTCATGCAGGCGATCGGCGATCTGCATCGAGACGTCGTCGAGCAGGTCGTTGAGATCGATATCCGCATAGTTGAGCCGCATGATGCCGGCATCGACGGTCGCGAGGTCGAGAATGTCGTTGACGAGCGTCAAAAGAACCGAGGACGAGGTCGAGATATGGTCGATATATTCGGCCTGCCGTTCGTTCAGCGGCCCGACGCCCTGCGTCCGCAGCAGGTCGGTGAAGCCGATGATATTCGTCAGCGGCGAGCGCAGCTCGTAGGAGACGTGCTGGACGAAGTCGTTCTTCAGCTCGTCGGCCTTGCGCAGCGCTTCGTTCTTCTCGGTCAGCGCCCGTTCGGCCCGTACGCTGTCCGTCATGTTGACGAAAGTCAGCATGGTCTGGGCATTCGGCAGCGGGATGACCGCATAGTCGAGCACCAGGCCGGAGAACAGTTCCAGCGTTCCTTGGCCCGAGCGGCGTTCGTCGTCGAAGCTGGTGATCAGCTCGGCGAAGGTCTTCCAGCCGTCCGGCCGGTCATAGGACGGCGCACAGGCCTCGCCCAACGCGCGGATATGGGTGCCGGGCTTGGCTTCGGTTTCGGTGATCCCCCAGAGTGCGCGGAAAGCCGGGTTCGACAGGCGGATGCGTCCATCCGGGCCGAACACCGCCACACCTTCGGATAGATGGTCGATCGTTTCGCCCTGCACCTTGACCAGCGTGTTGTAGCGCGTTTCGAGATCGACCTGCTCGGTCAGATTTTCGAACACCCAGGTGGCGCCGCCCTGCGGATGGGCGGTCGCAAAGACGCGCAATGTCTGCCCGTTCGGCAGGTGCCAGAGATCGGATTGCGTGTCGAGCGCGCGGTAGACGGAAAGGGCTGCTTCCTTCCAGCTCTTCCAGTTGAGCTGGTCCGGCAGCTTCTTGGCTGCCCGCAGCCGCTCGAGCAGCTCGCTATTGTCCGGCCGGCCTTCCAGGAAGGCGATATCCAGCTCCCAGAGTGCGACGAAGGCCTGGTTGTAGAATTGCAGCCGGCGGTCGCCGTCGAAGATCGCGACCGGCGTGGCGAGATGGTCGAGCGTTTCGGCATGGCTCTTCAGCGTCCGTTCCAGCTCGGCGCGCACCGCCTCGATGTCGGACACATCGATTGCGATGCCGGCCGAGCCGCCGGGAAGCCTGACGTCGACGACGTCGAAGAAGGTGCGGTTGCCGTGCACCACCGTCGAGATCGTGTCGTGGAAGGGCGATTCCGGCGTGACCGTCGCGCGAATGCGTTCGCGCGCCACGGTCGTCAGCATCTCGCGGCCTTCATTGATCGCCTGCTGCGGCGAGCGCGCTTCGACGGCCTCGCCATAAGCCTGGTTGACCCAGGTGAGGCGGCCGGCGGGATCGCGCTGCCAAGCCGGCATGTCGATCGCGTCGAGCATGGTCTGGAAGGCCGAGATCGAGGTCATCAGCCGGTCGCGCTCGATCCTGAGCTCCGCAAGCTCGGCGCGCAGATTGTTGAGCGCCACAAAACGGACGAAGGCGCGGCCGCCGGAAACCCGGCCCTGTGCTTCGAGAATTTCATCGCGGATGGTTTCGACCACCATGTCGAAGCTCTGTGCCCCATCGCGCAGCCGGTCGATCGCCTTTTCCAGATCGGCGGCCGAGCGGGACTTCAGCCAGAGTCCGAAGGCCAGGAATTCGCCGTCCTGCGGGGCACCGGTCTCGGGCGGAAGCTGGCCGAGCAGTTCGGGACGGGCATTGCCGTCCCAGATGACGATCCGCCGGTTCTTGTCGGCGATCAGCGCCTGGTATTGCGAAATGCGCTGCTGGGCATCGGACAGCGCCGAGCGGATTTCCCGGCTCTCGCTTTCCAGATTGCCGCGCTGGCGCACCAGCCACAATGTCGAAAGCAGTGCTGCCGATATGACGCCGATGACGACGGAAACGCCGACGACCTGCGAGGATGTGAAAAGGTGAGCCGCGGCCGCCGCTTGCTGCTCCGTCTGGGCCAGAACTGGCCGCGCCAGCGCGGCAAGCGCCGTGCCAGCCGCGCAGGCTCTCAGAAAGCGCGCCAATGATCCATGCTCTTGCTTTGCGGCCTCGTGTGCCGTTGCAGATTGCTGTTCTTGGCCCGCCATGAGCGGGCGGCGACCGGCGCGAACGCCATCATCCGCCTGACCGGGCAGGCTGTGTTTCAGTTCCGACATCCGCGGTATGTCTCCGTCCTTCAATGTGCCGCATTACGACAAGACATCCCATTTCCGGAGCGGCCGGACGGGGTCCGGCGCCACGAATCAAGTCTTAAAACAATACTTCGGATGGGAATCGGCGGGAAGAGAGCGCCCAAAAAATAAGCCGCGGCATTTGTCAATGCCGCGGCTTCTACATCTTGTGGATATTGACGATCAGATCAATATCTGTAGTGGTCGGACTTGAACGGGCCCTTCGGCGAGACGCCGATATAGGCAGCCTGCTCTTCGGAAAGCTCCGTCAGCTTCACGCCCAGCTTGTCGAGATGCAGGCGTGCGACCTTTTCATCGAGATGCTTCGGCAGGATATAGACCTGGTTCGAATATTGATCGGGCTTGGTGAAGAGCTCGATCTGCGCCAGGGTCTGGTTGGTGAAGGAGGCCGACATCACGAAGGACGGATGGCCGGTAGCGTTGCCGAGATTGAGCAGGCGGCCTTCGGAAAGAAGGATGATGCGGTTGCCCTTGGGGAATTCGATCAGGTCGACCTGCGGCTTGACGTTGGTCCACTTGAGATTGCGTAGCGCGGCGACTTCGATTTCGTTGTCGAAGTGGCCGATATTGCCGACGATCGCCATGTCCTTCATCTGACGCATGTGGTCGATGCGGATGACGTCTTTGTTGCCGGTGGTAGTGATGAAGATATCGGCCGAGGAAACGACGTCCTCGAGCAGCACGACTTCATAACCGTCCATGGCGGCCTGCAGGGCGCAGATCGGATCGGCTTCGGTTACCTTGACGCGGGCGCCGGCGCCGGAGAGCGAAGCGGCAGAACCCTTGCCGACATCGCCGTAGCCGCAGACGACGGCAACCTTGCCGGCCATCATCACGTCGGTGCCGCGGCGGATGCCGTCGACCAGCGATTCCTTGCAGCCGTACTTGTTGTCGAACTTCGACTTGGTGACCGAGTCGTTGACGTTGATCGCCGGGAAGGGCAGCAGGCCCTTCTGGCTGAGCTGGTAGAGGCGATTGACGCCGGTCGTTGTTTCCTCGGTGACGCCCTTGATCGCGTCGCGCTGCTTGGTGAACCAGCCAGGCGAAGCGGCGAGGCGCTTCTTGATCTGTGCGAAGAGGATTTCCTCCTCCTCGGAATGCGGATGCGACAGCACGTCTTCGCCAGCTTCGGCGCGGGCGCCGAGCAGGATGTACATGGTGGCGTCGCCGCCGTCATCGAGGATCATGTTGGAAAGGCCGCCATCGGCCCACTGGAAGATCTTGTCGGTATAGACCCAGTAATCTTCAAGCGACTCGCCCTTGATGGCGAAAACAGGAACGCCGGCAGCGGCGATTGCGGCAGCGGCGTGATCCTGCGTCGAGAAGATGTTGCACGAGGCCCAGCGAACTTCGGCGCCAAGCGCCACCAGCGTTTCGATGAGCACGGCCGTCTGGATGGTCATATGCAGCGAGCCGGTGATGCGCGCGCCCTTCAGCGGCTTTGCGTCGCCGAATTCGGTGCGGCAGGACATCAGCCCCGGCATTTCGGTTTCGGCGATGGTAATTTCCTTGCGGCCGAAATCCGCAAGCCCGATATCGGCGACGACATAATCTTTTTCAGTGCTCATAGAGGCCTCCAGGCTGAAAAACGTCTCAAAATTGGCGCAGGCGCGAAGATGACCGCGCGATGGATGGGCCGTGTCCTGATGCAGGTCACCCGGAGATGCGCAGCGGTTCCGGGATGACGACATGCACAAAAAAGAGAGCTGAAGCGTGTCGCATGAAGCAAGTTCGATGCAACATGCGTTAGCGCACGGCATATCCGCCGTTTAGCAGGCTTCGGGTGGGAAGGCAATAAGGATATAAAGAAGTCTTTATATGTTTATATGAGCTCGGAAAGCTCAAATCTCTTCGCCGAACCGGTTCTGGATCAGTTGGTCCAGGGCCTCGAGCGCTTCCGCGGCCTGGCTGCCGCTTGCCGAGACGACGACGCTCGATCCGGGGCTTGCCGCCAGCATCATCAGGCCCATGATCGAGGTGCCGCCGACCGTCATTCCGTCCTTGGAAACGGTGATGGCGGCATCGAAGGTCTCGACCATCTGCACGAACTTGGCGGAGGCGCGTGCGTGAAGGCCGCGTTTGTTGATGATGAGGAGTTCCCGGGAGAGCGATGTCATGAAGGGCCGTTATTTTCCGCTGAGCACGCGGCTCGCGACATTGATATATTTCCGCCCGGCTTCGGAAGCCTCCACCAGCGCCTTCTCCATGTTGTTCTCGCCACGCACGCCGGCGAGCTTGATCAGCATCGGCAGGTTGACGCCGGCAATGACTTCGGTATGGCCGCTGCTCATGACTGAAATGGCGAGATTGGACGGCGTTCCGCCGAACATGTCGGTCAGAATGACGACGCCATGGCCGTCATCGGCACCGGATACAGCTTCCAGAATGTCCTGCCGTCTTTGATCCATGTCGTCTTCGGGGCCGATACAGACCGTCTCGATGAATTTCTGAGGACCGACGACGTGCTCGACAGCATGACGAAACTCTTCAGCCAGCTTGCCATGAGTGACAAGCACAAGTCCGATCATGATATTACTGCTCCCATATACGCGAACGGTGGCCCCAATATCGCAATGCAGCAATTACGTCCACCGGTGGGGGCACATCTTGGCCATGAAAAGCCGAAGTGCAAGATAAAAATGCGAATATATAAGGCAGATTGATCAATCCGGAAGGCTTCAATGTCCGATATCGGGCGCTTTCGCCATCAACATTGCCAGCGGTGAAGCGACGCCTGTGAGCAGCCGCAATGCGGGAAGCGAAAGGCCGGGCGCGAGGCTGACGATTTCACCCTCCGGCGGCACGCGGTTTTCGCCGGACGCGCTGCCCGGAAGCACGGCATAATGCATCGCCGCCTGGGGCACATGCTCCTGTCGGACGATGCCGGTGCCGCGAAGCTCGATCAGCCCGGCGATCGATGGCGGGCATGTGGCCACCACGCTGCCGGTCTCTTCGGAGAGAAGAACCTGGTCGTCGGCGACCAATGCCGTAAACAGCCCGAGCCGGCGCGCCTCGGTCATGCAGGTGAAGGCAAGCATCGATTTTCCCCAGCCGGAGGGACCGCTGAACAAGAGCCCCGTCCTGCCAACGACGATCGCCGTCGCATGAATGTTCTGGAGCGCCGTCATGCGGCGGCATCGACGGGTAAAGCGAGGATAAAGCGGGCACCGAGCACCTGTCCGCCTTCGGCATCGGTGATGTTCTCCGCTCTCAGCGAACCGCCATGGGCCTCGGCGATCTGGCGGCTGATCGACAGGCCGAGCCCCGAATTCTGCCCGAAGCCTTCCGATTCCGGCCGGTCGGTATAGAAGCGCTCGAAGATGCGGTCGATATTTTCTGCCTGGATGCCGGGCCCGTTGTCTTCGATCGTGGTGACGCAGCGCGACCGTGTCCGCACCAGCCGCACGGTAATCTTGCCACCCTTCTCCGGCACGAAGGAGCGGGCGTTCTCGATCAGGTTGGCGATGATCTGGCCGATGCGCAGGTCGTGGCCGGTAACGACGAAGCGGGTCTTGACGTTCGGCTTGCGGTCGATCGCATATTCGATCTCCACCTGCTTCTTGGTGCTCCTGACCTGGCGCGAAACCTCGATGAGGTCGCGCAGCAGCACCTCCATGTCGACGGAACCGGCATCGACACGGGCAAGCTCGGCATCGAGGCGCGAGGCGTCGGAGATATCGCTGATCAGCCGGTCGAGGCGGCGGACATCGTGCTGGATGACGTCCATCAGCCGTTTCTTGGAATCGTCGGATCGGGCAAGCGGCAGCGTTTCGACGGCGCTGCGCAGCGACGTCAGCGGATTCTTGAGTTCGTGGCTGACATCGGCGGCGAAACTCTCGATCGCATCGATCCGGTCGTAGAGTGCCGTCGTCATTTCGCGCAATGCAATGGAAAGATTGCCGATTTCATCCTGGCGGGCGGAGAAGTCGGGAATCTGCTCACGTGTCTTTGCCCCGCGGCGCACCCGGATGGCGGCGGCCGAAAGGCGGCGCAGCGGATTGGCGATCGTCGACGAGAGCACCAGCGAAAGCAACACGTTGACGAGCGTCGCGACGCCGAAGACGCGCATGATGGCAAGCCGCTCGGCATGCACGATATTGTCGATGTCGCCTGCCTGCGTCGACAGCAGCAGCACCCCGAGCACGGCGCGGAAACGCTGGATCGGCACGGCGACCGAAACGATGAGCTCGCCTTTTTCGGTCGTGCGCACGACGGCGCCGCGCACGCCGGTTAGCGCGTTCATCACCTCGGGATAGATCGAGCCGTCGCCGCCCGGCGCTTCCTTATAGAGCGGTAGGTTGCCGGGCTGTAGCGCCTTGTTGAACAGGGTGGCAAACCATTCGCTCCAGGTCTGCTTCTCCTCTTCGACCGGCGGCAGGTCGAAGCGCAGCACCTGGCCGCGCGAATAAAGATGGCGGGAATCCAGCAGGAGATTTGCATCGGCATCGAAGATGCGGGCGCGCGTGCGCGTCGGAGAGATCAGCCGGCGCAGCACCGGCGCGACCTTCTCGGGATCGATGGGGAATTCGAGGTCTTCGTCGTTCGGCACCGGGGTGATGCTCTGGCCGGCCTGCAGCTCGAGCAGCTTCTGCGGATCGATGGTGATCGAGTTGGTATCGACCGATGCGGAGGCCGAAATGGCGCCGGCGATGATCTCGCCTTGCGTCAAAAGGCTCTCGGCGCGGGCGTCGATCAGTCCCTCGCGAAACTGGTTGAGGTAGAGGATACCGCCGACGAGCACCAGCAGTGCGACGAGATTGAAGAAGACGATGCGCCGCGTCAGGCTCGAAAATACGGCATTGCCGAAGATGCGGCGGATCAGCGTGAAGGGATGCGACCAACGGCGGCCCCGGACGCGACGGGTGCTCACGCCCTCCGCATCGTCGAGATCCCTTTCCTGCACCAACTGTGCCAACGACTGGCCCTTTCGAAGGGCGGGGCCGGATAAACCGGCCCGCAGCCCTCAACAATGTCTCGCGCTGCGCCGTTTGGGCTCAGGCTGCTTCGCGGAAGCGGTATCCCACTCCGTAGAGTGTTTCAATCATATCAAAGTCGGTGTCGACCATCTTGAATTTCTTGCGCAGCCGCTTGATGTGGCTGTCGATGGTCCGGTCGTCGACATAGACCTGTTCGTCATAGGCTGCGTCCATCAGCGCGTCGCGGCTTTTGACGACGCCGGGGCGCTGCGCCAGCGAATGCAGGATCAGGAATTCGGTGACCGTCAGCGTCACGGCCTCACCCTTCCAGGTGCAGGTATGGCGCTCCTGATCCATGACCAACTGCCCGCGCTCCAGCGAGCGGGCCTGCTGCACGGCGCCGTTCTTCGGCGCGCCGACAGGGCTGGCGCCGGCGGCTGCGGCTTCACGGCTCGAGGCGCGGCGCAGCACGGCGCGGACGCGCTCGACCAGCAGGCGCTGCGAAAAAGGCTTGGTGATGAAATCGTCGGCGCCCATCTTCAGGCCGAACAGCTCATCGATCTCCTCATCCTTGGAGGTGAGGAAGATGACGGGAATATCCGACTTTTGCCGCAGACGGCGCAGCAATTCCATGCCGTCCATGCGCGGCATCTTGATGTCGAAGATCGCCAGCTGCGGCGGGCGCGCCAGCAGGCCGTCGAGGGCCGAAGCACCGTCCGTGTAGGTCTCGACCTTATATCCTTCGGCCTCCAGTGCGATCGACACCGAGGTGAGGATGTTGCGGTCGTCATCAACGAGCGCGATTGTCGGCATGGTGTTCGTCTCCGTCATCAGTGCGCAATCTCCCGGATTTGCTCTCCCCAGGCGGTCTCAGTGACCGGATGCGCTTATGGAGGATAAAGGTGGAACAAATTGTGGCAAAGATAAAGGGAAAGATTGTCGTGGAATTCGAAGGCAATCGTGAGTGGTGCGGTAAAATGTTTCAACGCGCCAATTTAAAACGATTTAAAATTATGACGTTAAATTTAAATCGATTAAATAATTGATATTACTATATTTTTTCAAGTTTTGTCTCTTGTGTTTTAAAAATTCTACCCGTATTTTCGCGACTAGTTTTAACGGCAACGAGCCTGAGCGAAGGGAACTAGCCATGGAAATGTTCGGAGTTCATAACCCGGCAACAGAGCTGGCAACGGTTGGATTGGGCGGCGCAGCCAGCGTTCGCTACAACTTTTCCGCCGCCGCGCTCTATGAAGAATCGATCCGCCGGGGCGAAGCCGAACTGACCGCTCAGGGGGCGCTGCGGGCTATCACCGGCCAGCACACCGGCCGTTCGCCGCGTGACAAGTTCGTCGTTCGCGACAGCAATACCGATGGCGAAATCTGGTGGGACAACAACAAGCCGCTCTCGCCGGAACATTTCGCGCTGCTGCGCGCGGATATGCTGGCGCATGCCGCGGGCAAGGACCTGTTCGTTCAGGATCTCATCGGCGGTGCCGAGGAAGGCCATGCTTTGCCGACCCGCGTCGTCACCGAATTTGCCTGGCATTCGCTGTTCATCCGCAATCTGCTGATTCGCCCCGACGCCGCAGCACTGCCGAGCTTTGCGCCGAAGCTGACGATCATCGATCTGCCGAGCTTCAAGGCCGATCCGGCCCGCCACGGCTGCCGTTCGGAAACGGTGATCGCCTGCGACTTGACCAACGGTCTCGTCCTCATCGGCGGCACCTCCTATGCCGGTGAAATGAAAAAGTCGGTCTTCACCGTCCTCAACTACCTGCTGCCCGCCAAGGGCGTAATGCCGATGCACTGCTCGGCCAATGTCGGCCCGAATGGTGACGCAGCGGTGTTCTTCGGCCTTTCCGGCACCGGCAAGACGACGCTGTCGGCCGACCCGGCCCGCACGCTGATCGGCGATGACGAACACGGCTGGAGCGAAAACGGCATCTTCAATTTCGAAGGCGGCTGCTACGCCAAGACCATCCGTCTGTCGGCCGAAGCCGAGCCGGAAATCTACGCGACGACCCAGCGCTTCGGCACCGTGCTTGAAAACGTCGTGCTGAACGAGCGCCGCGAGCCGAATTTCGATGACGGCTCGCTGACTGAGAACACCCGCTGCGCTTATCCGATGGATTTCATCCCCAACGCTTCGGAAACCGGCCGGGCCGGGCATCCGAAGACGATCATCATGCTGACCGCCGATGCCTTCGGCGTCATGCCGCCGATCGCGCGGCTGACGCCCGACCAGGCGATGTATCACTTCCTCTCCGGCTACACCGCCAAGGTGGCCGGCACCGAAAAGGGTGTCGTCGAGCCGGAAGCGACCTTCTCCACCTGCTTCGGCGCTCCGTTCATGCCGCGCCATCCGGCCGAATACGGTAATCTGCTCAAGGAACTGATCAGCCGCCACGGCGTCGAATGCTGGCTGGTGAACACCGGCTGGACCGGCGGCGCCTACGGCACCGGCAAGCGCATGCCGATCAAGGCGACACGCGCGCTGCTCGCCGCCGCCCTGACCGGCGAACTCGGCCAAGTCGAATTCCGTGCGGATTCCAATTTCGGCTTCGCCGTGCCGGTCTCCGTCAACGGCGTCGACAGCAGCATTCTCGACCCGCGCTCGACCTGGGCCGACAAGGCAGCCTATGACGCGCAGGCCGAAAAGCTGGTCTCGATGTTTATCGCCAACTTCGCCAAATTCGAAGGTCACGTCGATGGCGGCGTCCGCGACGCGGCCCCGGGCGTGAAGGTTGCGGCTGAATAAAACGAATAATCTTTGACTCACGTGAAACCCGGCGTCGCAGGATTGCCGGGTTTTTCGGTTGACGGCCGATATTTTCAACTGGCTGCCGATGTGAGATAGAACGGCGCATGGCCAGCGACGCACTCTATATCGACGACAGGATCACCATATCAGGATGGGAGCTGACGGAACAGTTCGTTCTGGCGGGCGGGCCCGGCGGGCAGAATGTCAACAAGGTCTCGACCGCGGTTCAGCTGTTTTTCAATATCCCGAATTCGCCGTCGCTGAACGATCGTGTCAAAACCAATGCGGTCAAGCTCGCCGGTCGGCGTCTGTCGAAGGACGGCGTGCTGATGATCGAGGCGAGCCGGTTTCGCAGCCAGGACCGCAATCGCGAGGATGCGCGCGAGCGGCTGAAGGAATTGATATTGGAGGCCGCCAAGCCGCCGCCGCCGCCGCGCAAGAAGACCAAGCCGACCAAGGGTTCGGTCGAGCGCCGCCTGAAGGAAAAATCCGGCCGCTCGGAAGTCAAGAAAATGCGTGGCCGCCCTGGCGGCGGCAGTGGTGAATGACATGCTGGAGTTCTTGAGCGGTATTCGCCATCTTCCCGGCTATCTCGATCGGGCCCGTCAGGAGGCCTTGGTCGAGGTGATCCGCACGATTGTCGCCGAGGCGCCGCTTTATGTGCCCGTCATGCCCGGGACCGGCAAGCCGATGTCGGTGCGGATGACCAATTGCGGGCCGCTCGGCTGGGTGACCGACAAGGAGCGCGGCTATCGCTACCAGCCGACGCATCCGGCAACCGGCAGGCGTTGGCCCGATCTGCCGCAGGAATTGCTCGATATCTGGAATGATGTTGCCGGCTACGACAAACCGCCGGAAGCCTGCCTGATCAATTTCTATTCCGACGAAGCCCGCATGGGCCTGCATCAGGACAAGGACGAGAGGGATTTGCAGGCGCCGGTCGTCTCGATCTCGCTCGGCAACAGCTGCCTTTTTCGCGTCGGCGGCCTCAGCCGCAATGATCGCACGCTATCCGTCAAGCTCTCCAGCGGCGATCTGGTCGTTCTGGGCGGCGAGGGGAGACTGTGTTTTCACGGCGTCGACCGCATTCATCCGGCGACGTCGACGCTCTTGAAGAATGGCGGCCGCATCAATCTGACGCTGCGCCGCGTCAATCCTCCAAGCTGATGGTCAGCAAAGATCGCCTGCTATAGTTTCCGCAGCGCGACCTGTTCGATCAGGTGATCCTTGCCTTTTTTCAGGATCAGATCGGCGCGCGGCCGCGTCGGCAGGATGTTCTGCCGCAGGTTTTTCAGGTTGATGTTCGCCCAGAGATCCCCGGCAATTTCGAGCGCTTCCGCGTCGCTGATCGAAGCGTAGCGATGGAAATAGGAATTCGGATCGCGAAAGGCGGTCTCGCGCAGCCGCATGAAACGTGCGACGTACCAGTTGTGAATCAGGTCTTCGGCGGCATCGATATAGATCGAGAAGTCGAAGAAGTCGGAGACCATCGGCACGATCTTGCCGCCGGCCGGCAGGTCGCGCGATTGTAATACGTTGATGCCCTCGAAGATCAGGATGTCCGGCCGGTCGACGATCTTGTATTCGTCCGGCAGCACGTCATAGACGAGGTGCGAATAGCTCGGCGCCTTGACATCCGGCTGTCCGGCCTTGATCGCCGAGAGAAAGCGCAGGATTGCGGCCGTGTCGTAACTCTCCGGAAAACCCTTGCGCTGCATCAGCTTTTCCCGCTGCAGCACGACATTCGGATGAAGGAAGCCGTCGGTGGTGACGAGATCGACCTTCGGGCTCGAAGGCCAGCGCCCCAGCAGTTCCTTGAGAACACGGGCCGTGGTCGATTTTCCCACGGCGACCGAGCCGGCGATGCCGATGACGAAAGGCGTCTTCGTCACATCGGAGATGCTGAGGAAGCGGTTGCGCTGCTCGAACAGCATCTGCGAGGATTCGACATGCGCCGACAGCAGCCGCGACAGCGACAGATAGATGCGCCTGACCTCGTCGAGATCGATCGGGTCGCCCATCGAGCGCAGCCGTTTGACCTCGTCGCTGGTCAGCGTCAACGGCGTGTCGGCGCGGAACTTCGCCCATTGTTCGGAAGAGAAGAAGTGATAAGGCGAATAGGAGTCCGACTGGAAGTGATCCAACGTTTCCGGCACCCCGATAATCTCAGTCGCGATACTCATGAACTCTGCCGGCCGGCCTTTTCCTTGAGGCCGGACTGCGCGGTTCTGCGCTCGAGTTCGGCCATGACATTCTCTAACGGTATTTCAGCAATCTTCAATACGACCAAAAGGTGATAGAGCACATCGGCGGCTTCATAGGTCAGATTGTCGCGGTCGCCGGTCACCGCCGCCATCACCGCTTCGATCGCCTCTTCACCGAGCTTCTTGGCCGCCTTCGGCTGGCCGGCGGCGACGAGCTTCGCCGTCCAGGATTGCTCCGGCGAGGCTGTCGAGCGCTCTGCGACGATGCTTTCGAGATCGGAAAGGGAAAATCCGCTCATATGTCCGCTTTCAAGGTTCAGTCGAGACGCATGTCGATGCCGCACTTCGACATATAGTGCTTCGCCTCGCCGACGGAATAGGTGCCGAAGTGGAAGATCGATGCGGCGAGAACGGCATTGGCATGACCCTCTTTCACCCCGGCGACGAGATCGTCGAGATCGCCGACGCCGCCGGATGCGATGACAGGCACACGCACCGCATCGGCAATCGCCCGCGTGAGCTCCAGATCGTAGCCGACCTTGGTGCCGTCGCGGTCCATCGAGGTGACCAGCAATTCGCCGGCGCCGCGTTCAACCATCTTCTGGGCGAATTCGACGGCGTCGATGCCGGTCGCATTGCGGCCGCCATGCGTATAGATTTCCCAGGCGCTGAGATTGTCGCCGCCGACCGCCTGCGTGCGTCTGCGCTTGGCGTCGATCGAGACGACGATGCACTGGTCGCCGAACTTGTCGGCCGCCTCCGTGACGAAGTCGGGATTGCTGACCGCTGCCGAATTGATCGAGACCTTGTCGGCGCCGCACAGCAAGAGCTTGCGTATATCGGCGATGGTGCGCACCCCGCCGCCGACCGTCAGCGGCATGAAGCATTGGTCGGCCGTGCGCGACACGACATCGAAGATCGTCTCGCGATTGTCCGAAGAAGCGGTGATGTCGAGGAAGCAGAGCTCGTCGGCGCCGGCCGCATCATAGGCTTTCGCCGCTTCGACGGGATCGCCGGCATCGACGAGATTGAGAAAATTGACGCCCTTGACGACGCGGCCGTCCTTGACGTCGAGGCAGGGGATGACACGGGCCTTGAGGGTCATTTACGTAGTCTCCTTTGCCCTGCTGGCCTTGACCAGCGCCAGTGCTTCCGCGGGGTCGATACGGCCGTCGTAAAGCGCCCGGCCTGAAATTGCCCCTTCGAGCTTCTGCGCATCCGGCTCCAGCATACGCCTGATGTCGTCGAGAGAGGCAAGGCCGCCGGAGGCGATGACCGGAATGGAGACGGCCTCGGCAAGTTCCAGCGTCGAGGCCCAGTTGATGCCGGCAAGGATGCCGTCACGGTCGATATCGGTGTAGATGATCGCGGCGACGCCGGCCCCTTCGAATTTCCTTGCGAGCTCGATGACACCGAGTTCGGAAGCTTCAGCCCAGCCCTCGACGGCCACCTTGCCCCCCTTGGCATCGATGCCGACGGCGACGTGACCGGGAAATTTCCGGCAGGCTTCGATGACCAGATCAGGATTTCTGACCGCGACGGTGCCGAGAATGACGCGCCGCAGCCCGCGCGACAGCCATGCCTCGATATGATCGAGCGTGCGGATGCCGCCGCCGAGCTGCACCGGATTTTGTGTTGCCTTGAGGATCGCTTCCACGGCGTCGCCATTGGCCGAATGTCCCGCAAAGGCGCCGTCGAGATCGACCACATGCAGCCATTCGAAACCCTGGTCTTCGAAGGATTTCGCCTGGGCGGCCGGATCGGTGTTGTAAACCGTCGCCTGCTGCATGTCGCCGAGCTTCAGGCGGACGCATTGGCCGCCCTTCAGATCGATCGCGGGAAAAAGGATCATGTCGTCTTACGTCCGTAGAGTGGTCGGTACCATCAGCGCATTCCACGCATCTACGATATCCGAGTGAAAAAAGACAGCGGCAATGGTGGCCGCGCCGAAAAGCAGAAGAAGCAGCAGGGTGACGGTGAAACCGGCCCGAACCTGACGCCAGAAGCCGAGGCGCCGCTTCACTGATGTCTCGATGTCGCGCACCTCTCGCAGCGCCTGGCTGTTGACGGCGGCGAGCCGGATTTCCGGCTCCATCGCCTCTACATAGGTTTCGGCATAAGTCGAAAGGATCTGCGAGGCGCGATCGCGCAGCGTATTGCGCAGGTCGGTGGAGAGATAATTGCTGGCGACCGCGGCAAGCTCGGCCTCGTTGGGAGAACGGCCGGCGTTGCGCTTGCGATAGCTGAGGACGAAATCGCGCTTCTGTCGCTCGTAAAGGGCATAGGCAAGCAGGCCGATGAGATCGTCCTCGCCTTCAATATAAAATTCCAGCACGGCCTCAGCGATATCGTCGGCGTTGATGCCGTTGGCGCGCAGCTGCGAATTCTCGTTGCCGGCAAGAAATTCATGGATCATCGGTCCAGCCTTTCTTTCATCGCTTTGGCTGCATTGGAAAGCGCTCTTTTGTGAATGGTCTCATCGACACGGCGGATGATCGTTCCGTCGGGAAGCCGGATATCCGAGAACGGCGGCAGACCTTCTCTGGAGGGTCTCAGCATGTAGAACACCTTGCCTGATTTCCGCGAAGCCGGCATCGAGCGCACTCCTGTTCCGCCGTTTCCATAAAGGGGAAATAAGGCGGCGGTATTACGGGTTCCAACGCAGGAAATTGGCGATCAGCGCCAGGCCGAGCTTCTGGCTCTTTTCCGGGTGAAACTGGGCGCCGACCATGTTGTCGCGCCCGACGAGAGCGGTCATCGCACCGCCATAGTCGACGGTCGCGATGACATCGTCGGCGTTCTCGGCGGCAAGATGATAGGAATGCACGAAATAGGCATGCAGCCCCTCGGACCCCGTCGGAATGCCGTCGAACAACGGATGTTCGCGCTTCAGGTCGAGCGTGTTCCAGCCGATCTGCGGGATCTTTAGCGCCGGATCATCGGGCGTCATCTCGACGACGTCGCCGGGGATCCAGTTGAAACCGTGCGTCACGGTCTTCTCGAGCCCGCGCGAGGACATCAGCTGCATGCCGACGCAGATTCCGAGAAACGGCCGCGCCTTCTTCTCGACCGCTTCGATCAGCACCTCGGCCATATCGGGCACGGCATCGAGCCCGCGCCGGCAATCGGCATAGGCGCCGACGCCGGGAAGCACGATACGATCGGCGGCGGCAACATTTTCGGCTTTGTCTGTGAGATCGATATGCGCATCGATGCCCGCTTCACGGGCGGCCCGTTCGAAAGCCTTGGTCGCCGAGCGCAGATTGCCGGAACCATAATCGATAATCGCGACGCGCATCGTCAGCGTCCTCCATCAAAACCAAAGAGACCAAGCGAGGTGGCTTGGCCAGGCGGATTGTTCGGACGGGTCTTGTTCTCCCAGTCCGGTGCGGTGTCCTTGTTGCTGTCGGCAACGGCCGCCTTGTCCGAGAAATAGACGTCCTCGGCAATGGCGATCGTATCGGCTGCAACGAGCCCATCTTCGGTCCACCCCTTGGCGGCGAGGTGGCGGATGCGGAAATTCTGGCCCTCGAGGCCGACCAGCACATTCACGCCCAGCAGGAGGGCCGCTCCCGCCAGCCCGAGGCCCGGCTCGTCCATCAACGCACCGCCGATCGCCTGCAGCACGAAGGCCGCGGCCGCATGCAGCCACAGCCGATGTGCGAGCAGCCAAACCCATGGAAACAGAAAGCCGAGCAGCGTGAAGCCGTCACGGATGGTCCGGGTCTCTTCGACCGTGGCGCGCGTGCCGCCGGGCGGCGTCAGGAAAATATAGCTGGATGTCATTGTCGCCGCTCCCTTGAGGGGCTCAGACGAGCGTGCCCTTCGTCGAAGGTACACGGCCGGCCTGTCTCGGATCGATCTCTGTCGCCGTGCGCAATGCGCGGGCGACGGCCTTGAAGCATGTCTCGGCAATATGGTGATTGTTGGCGCCATAATGGTTGAGAATATGCAAGGTGATGCCGGCATTCTGGGCGAGCGCCTGGAAGAATTCGCGAACGAGTTCGGTATCGAACGTGCCGATCTTCGGCGCGCTGAAGGCGACGTTCCAGACGAGGAACGGCCGGCCGGACAGATCGACCGCGGCCTTGGTCATCGTCTCGTCCATGGCCAGATCAATCGAGGCGTAACGCGTGATGCCGCGCCGGTCGCCGAGCGCCTTGGAGATCGCCTGGCCGATGGCGATGCCCGTATCCTCGACCGTGTGGTGGTCGTCGATATGCAGATCGCCCTGGGATTCGATCTCCATGTCGATCAGCGAATGCCGCGAAAGCTGGTCGAGCATATGATCGAAGAAGCCGACGCCGGTCGAAATCTTCGATTTGCCGGTGCCGTCGAGATTGACGGAGACGGAAATCGAGGTTTCGTTGGTCTTGCGGGAAACACTGCCCGTGCGGCTTGCTGCGGTCTCGGCCATATGGCCCTCCATCGGAATAAGGCCGTTCCTTATCAGGCGGATCGGCAAATATCCAGAAGCCGGGCAAGAGAAAAGCCGGCCCATTTGCAAACGGCGCCGGCCCCCTTACATAGGGCTCAACAGGGCCAATGTGTGGTCTCGCGTAAACGCCCGCGTCGTGGGCAGACAGGTGTTTGATGACAACGATCATTACAGTTCGAAAAGGCGGCAAGGTGGTGATGGCCGGTGACGGCCAGGTGAGCCTCGGCCAGACCGTCATGAAGGGCAATGCCCGCAAGGTGCGCCGCATCGGCAAGGGCGAAGTCGTTGCCGGTTTCGCCGGCGCCACGGCCGATGCTTTTACCCTGCTCGAAAGGCTTGAAAAGAAGCTGGAGCAATATCCCGGCCAGCTGATGCGCGCCGCTGTCGAGCTCGCCAAGGACTGGCGCACCGACAAATACCTGCGTAATCTCGAAGCCATGATGCTCGTCGCCGACAAGTCGATCACGCTGGCGATCACCGGCAATGGCGACGTTCTGGAGCCCGAGCATGGCACGACGGCGATCGGTTCTGGCGGCAATTTTGCCTTCGCCGCCGCCCGCGCCCTCATGGATACCGACAAATCGGCTGAAGAGATCGCGCGCCGCGCCCTCGAAATCGCCGCCGACATCTGCGTCTACACCAACCACAATATCGTGGTGGAATCGCTGGATGTCGAAGGCTGAATCTGAGGCCTTCCGGCCGCTCCCGCGGCGAACAAAGATGTATTTGCGGCCGGGCGCTGATGGCCCTGGACCACCAGGAGAATGACACGCAATGACGACCTTTTCCCCCCGCGAGATCGTTTCCGAACTCGATCGCTACATTATCGGCCAGCATGACGCCAAACGCGCCGTCGCGATCGCGCTGCGCAACCGCTGGCGCCGCCAGCAGCTCGACCCGAGTCTGCGCGACGAAGTCATGCCGAAAAACATCCTGATGATCGGCCCGACCGGTGTCGGCAAGACCGAGATCTCCCGCCGCCTGGCAAAACTCGCCGGCGCGCCCTTCATCAAGGTGGAAGCCACCAAATTCACCGAAGTCGGGTATGTCGGCCGCGATGTCGAGCAGATCATCCGCGATCTGGTCGAGGTCGGCATCGGTCTGGTGCGTGAGAAGAAGCGGACCGAGGTCCAGGCCAAGGCGCATGTCAGCGCCGAGGAGCGTGTTCTCGATGCGCTGGTCGGCACCACGGCTTCGCCCGCTACCCGCGAAAACTTCCGCAAGAAGCTGAGGGACGGCGAGCTCGACGACAAGGAGATCGATATCGAGGTGGCCGATGCCGGTTCCGGCATGGGAGGCTTCGAAATACCCGGCATGCCAGGCGCCAATATTGGGGTGCTCAACCTGTCGGAGATGTTCGGCAAGGCGATGGGCGGCCGCACCAAGAAGGTCCGCACGACGGTCAAGGCCTCCTATACCGATCTGATCCGCGATGAATCCGACAAGCTGATCGACAATGAGGTCATCCAGCGCGAGGCCGTTCGCTCCACAGAGAATGACGGTATCGTCTTCCTCGACGAAATCGACAAGATCGCTGCCCGCGACGGCGGCATGGGTGCCGGCGTGTCGCGCGAAGGCGTCCAGCGCGACCTTCTGCCGCTCGTCGAAGGCACGACAGTTTCGACCAAATATGGGCCGGTGAAGACGGATCATATCCTCTTCATCGCCTCAGGCGCCTTCCATGTCTCCAAACCCTCCGATCTTCTGCCGGAGCTGCAGGGCCGATTGCCGATCCGCGTCGAATTGCGCCCGCTGAACAAGGAGGATTTCCGTCGGATCCTGACCGAGACGGAAGCAAGCCTCATCCGCCAGTACCGCGCACTGATGGAGACCGAAAGCCTGAACCTCGAATTCACCGACGACGCGATCGATGCGCTCGCCGATGTCGCCGTGCATCTGAACTCCTCCGTCGAGAATATCGGCGCCCGCAGGCTGCAGACGGTGATGGAGCGGGTCCTGGACGATATTTCCTATAACGCCCCCGATCGCGGCGGCACGGCCGTCACCATCGATGCCGCCTATGTGCGCGAACATGTCGGCGATCTCGCGCAGAATACCGATCTCTCGCGTTTCATTTTGTGATATCGGCGCACCGGTCCATGTCTTTCCCGACGTGAATGCCGGATTGTCACGCACTCTCTCTCGACAGCGGGCCTTTTACTTTTTAGTGAAGGCCCGTTTTGTTTTCCGCTCCGGCTTTATTCGGCCAAGATTCTGGTCCAGTCAGCCGCATCGCAAACACGACGATGGAACGGGACGGGATAGCGGATCGTGCGACGCCTTTTGACAAGCCTTTTGATTGCCGTTGCCCTGGTGAATTCGGCGCCTGCCTTCGCCATGCAGACGGTGCCGGCCGGCAATCGTCATGCCGAACAGCCCGATATTCCGGGCGCTTCCGTCAGGCGCACCAAGGGAACCAAGAGCAGCTTCGATCTGAAATATGAAAAGGTCCACGACCTGCTGGCGACCGATCGCGAGCTGATGGCCAAGATTCGCAAGGTCTCCAGCGCTTACGGCATCAATCCCATCCATGTCGTCGGCGCGATCGTCGGCGAACACACCTATAACGTCGACGCCTACGACCGGCTGCAATCCTATTATGTCAAGGCCGCTTCCTATGCCGGTGAAAGCTTCCGCTTCGCCTATGACGGCGAAAACGTCGATGAATTCGTGGCGCGGCCGCAATTTGCCGAATGCAAAGGCAAGAGTGATTCCTACACGCTGTGGTCCTGCCGCGAAGATGTCTGGGAAAGCGATTTTCGCGGCAAGACGGTGGGCGGCAAGAGCTTCCCCAACAACCGCTTCAGCGCGGTCTTCTTTCAGCCCTTCTACGCCGGCCAGACCTTCGGCCTCGGCCAGGTCAATCCGCTGACGGCGCTGATGCTCTCCGATCTCGTGGCCCGCGTCTCCGGTTATCCGAAACTGAACGAGAAGAATGCCGGCGCGGTCTACAGGGCGATCATGGATCCCGACATATCGCTCGCCTTCGTCGCCGCCTCGATCCGCCGGTCGATCGACGATTACAGGGAGATTGCCGGCATGGATATCTCAGGCAACCCCGGTCTGACGGCAACGCTTTATAATGTCGGCAACTCGCGCCAGCGCGCCGCCGCACTCGCTGCGAAGAACCGCTCTTCGGGTGCGACCGTCTGGCCGGAGGAGAATTATTACGGCTGGCTGATCAACGACAAGCTGGACGAACTCAAGGGCCTGCTCTAGCTTCAAGCTTGCCGGGAAGGCGCTGATCTTCCCCGAAAGGCTTTGACGATGGACATGCGTCCTGATCCCTTCTTTCCGCCGGCACCGCTGCCGCGCACCGTGCCGCCAAGCCGGTTGGAAATCATCCGCATCATCCTGCGCAATCCGCTCGAACTCTGGGGCGAGCCGTCCTATACGCTGCCCTGGATAAAGACGAGCTTCTTTGGGCAACACACGCTGATCGTCAACGATCCCGGTCTGATCAAGCATGTTTTGGTCGATAATGCCGGCAATTATCGCATGTCGGACATTCGCCAGCTGGTGCTGCGTCCGATCCTGCGTGACGGCCTCCTGACCGCAGAAGGTCCCGTCTGGAAGAGATCACGCAAGGCGGTGGCGCCGGTTTTCACGCCTCGCCATGCCCAGGGTTTTGCCGGGCAGATGCTGCGCCAGTCGGAAGATTATGCCCGCAAATATCAGAGTGCCGGCGAGACGGGGGCAATTTTTGATATCAGCACTGATATGACCGAGCTGACCTTCGCGATTCTCGCCGACACGTTATTTTCAGGCGAAATCGTCACCTCGAGCGGCCATTTCGCCGATGACGTCAATGCTCTCCTGCATCGCATGGGCCGCGTCGATCCGATGGACCTGATGCGCGCCCCCTCCTGGGTTCCACGTGTGACACGCATCGGCGGTCAGACAGTGCTGGAGAAATTCCGTTCTATCGTCCGCAACACGATGGATATGCGAACCGCAAAGATGAAGGCGAATCGCGCCACAGCACCCGAAGATTTCCTGACCCTGCTGCTGGACCAGGCCGGCCCCGACGGGCTGACGAAGGAAGAAATCGAAGACAATATTCTGACCTTTATCGGCGCCGGGCATGAGACCACGGCACGGGCATTGGCCTGGACGCTCTATTGCGTCTCGAACAGCCCGCATATCCGCGAGGCGATGGAGATGGAAATCGACGCGGTGCTCGCCACCGGGGCCGAACCTGTGGAATGGCTGGATATGATGCCGCAAACGCGCGCTGCCTTCGAGGAGACGTTACGCCTCTATCCGCCGGCGCCATCCATCAATCGCGCCGCCATATCGGATGACTCCTGGACAAGCCCCAAGGGCGAGCGGGTCGAGCTCGAGGCCGGGATCACCGTGCTCATCATGCCCTGGACGCTGCATCGCCACGAACTCTATTGGGATAGGCCGCGCGCCTACATGCCCGAGCGCTTCCTGCCGGAAAACCGCGGCTCCATCGGCCGCTTCCAGTTCCTGCCTTTCGGCGCCGGTCCGCGTGTCTGCATCGGCGCAACCTTTGCGCTTCAGGAGGCGGTGATTGCCCTTGCCGTGCTGGTGCATCGATATCGTTTCGATTCCACCGATGAGACCAATCCCTGGCCGGTACAAAAGCTGACGACGCAGCCGCAGAACGGCCTGCCGATGCAGGTGACACCGCGCATAATTTCCCGATAAGCATAAATCTTTCGAATTATTGCGGAATTGACTGTGAATGAAAGCCGGGCAAAGTGGCAGCATTCAAAGTCGTTGCCAGGGAGAATGTCGCATGAGCCGCATTGATAAGAACGGTCTTGCCATCGAAGCCGTCCTTCATGATTTCCTCGTCCAGGAGGTTCTGCCGGGTCTGGGGATCGATGCGGACAAGTTCTTTGCCGATTTTTCGGCGATCGTCCACGATCTCGCCCCGAGGAATCGTGCCCTGCTGGCAAGACGCGACGAGCTGCAGATCAAGATCGACGACTGGTATCGCCAGCACGGCGCGCCTACGGATATGGACGACTACCAATCCTTCCTCCGCGGGATCGGCTATCTCCTGCCGGAAGGATCGGACTTCCAGGTTTCGACCCAAAATGTCGACCCCGAGATCGCCTTGATCGCCGGCCCGCAGCTCGTCGTTCCCGTCATGAATGCCCGTTATGCGCTGAACGCTGCCAATGCGCGCTGGGGCTCGCTCTACGATGCGCTCTATGGCACGGACGCCATTCCGGAGAGCGACGGCGCCGAACGGGGCAAAGGGTACAATCCGAAGCGGGGCGAGAAGGTCATCGCCTGGGTGCGCGATTTCCTCGACACAGCGGTACCGCTGCAGGACAGCAGCTGGAAGCACGTAGGCGGTTTCGCTATCAAGGATGGGGTGCTCGTTCTCCGATCGACCGATGGCGAACAGGCAATGCTTGTCGATGGCGGGCATTTTGCCGGCTATCGCGGCGATGCTGCGGCCCCGACGCATATTCTCTTGAAGAACAACGGCATCCATATCGAGATCGTCATCGATGCGACGACGGCAATCGGCAAGTCCGATCCGGCTCATATTTCCGATGTCTGGCTGGAATCGGCGATCACGGCGATTATGGACTGCGAGGATTCGATTGCCGCCGTCGACGCCGAGGACAAGACCGTAGTCTATCGCAACTGGCTCGGCCTGATGAAGGGCGATCTGCAGGAGGAAGTGGTAAAGGGCGGGGCGAGCTTCATCCGCAAGCTCAACCCGGATCTGGACTATACCGGTCCGGATGGCGCTGCCTTCGAGCTGCATCGCCGCTCGCTGATGCTGGTGCGCAATGTCGGCCACCTGATGACCAATCCGGCCATTATCGACCGCGACGGCAGGCAAGTGCCGGAGGGTATCATGGATGCTGTCATCACCGGCCTGATCGCGCTTTACGATATCGGCCCGGCCGGCCGGAGGAAAAATTCCCGCGCCGGCTCCATGTATGTGGTCAAGCCGAAGATGCATGGGCCCGAAGAGGTCGCCTTCGCGGTCGAAATCTTTTCGCGGGTCGAAGATGCGCTTGGTATGGAGCGCAACACCATCAAGATGGGCATCATGGATGAGGAGCGCCGTACGACGGTCAATCTCAAGGAATGCATCCGTGCTGCCCGCGAGCGGGTCGTCTTCATCAATACCGGCTTCCTCGACCGCACCGGCGACGAGATCCACACCTCGATGGAAGCCGGCCCGATGATTCGCAAGGGCGACATGCGCCAGGCAGCCTGGATATCGGCCTATGAGAATTGGAACGTCGACATTGGCCTGGAATGCGGCCTCGCCGGCCACGCCCAGATCGGCAAGGGCATGTGGGCGATGCCGGATCTGATGGCGGCGATGCTGGAGCAGAAGATCGCCCACCCGAAGGCCGGCGCCAACACTGCCTGGGTCCCGTCACCGACGGCCGCGACCCTGCATGCCACCCATTATCACCGGGTCAATGTCGCCAGGGTTCAGCAGGGGCTGAAGGACCGTGCCCGCGCCAAGCTCTCCGATATTCTCTCCGTGCCGGTCGCGGTACGGCCGAACTGGACGCCGGAGGAAATCCAGCGCGAACTTGATAACAATGCCCAGGGCATCCTCGGCTACGTCGTACGCTGGGTCGATCAGGGCGTCGGCTGCTCGAAGGTGCCCGATATCAACAATGTCGGCCTGATGGAGGATCGCGCCACATTGCGCATCTCGGCCCAGCACATGGCGAACTGGCTGCACCACAAGGTCGTCACCGAGGCCCAGATCGTCGAAACCATGAAGCGCATGGCGGCCGTCGTCGACCGGCAGAACGAGGCGGATCCCCTCTACCAGCCGATGGCCGGTAATTTCGACGGCTCGATCGCCTTCCAGGCCGCCCTCGACCTCGTGCTGAAGGGCAGGGAGCAGCCGAACGGCTATACCGAGCCGGTGCTTCACCGCCGCCGCCTCGAGCTGAAGGCGAAGCCGACCGGTTGAGGGTATAGAATATGAAAAGGCCGCCGGAACGACAGTTCGGCGGCCTTTTTTATACCGAATTCGGTCTATACCCTACTGGATAACGACGACCTTGGACGTGCCTTTGCCGGGGCGGACGCGGCTGTAAAGGTCGATCACGTCCTGGTTCATCAGGCGAATGCAGCCCGAGGAAGCGGCGGTGCCGATCGAGGCCCATTCCGGCGTGCCGTGCAGGCGGAACAGCGTGTCCTTGCCATCCTCGTTGAAGAGATACATGGCGCGCGCGCCGAGCGGATTGCTGAGGCCCGGGCCCATGCCGTCCTCGACATACTTGGCGACGTCAGGGCGGCGAACGGCCATTTCCTTCGGCGGGTGCCAGGTCGGCCATTCCTGCTTCCAGGCGACGTAGGCGGTGCCGGCCCATGCGAAGCCCTGCTTGCCGACGCCGATGCCGTAACGCATCGCCTTGCCGTTGGCGAGGATGTAATAGAGGAAGCGCTCGCGCGTGTTGACGATGATCGTACCCGGGCGCTCGGTGGTCTGGTAGCTGACGACCTGGCGGCGGAACTGCGGCTTGACCCTGTCGATCGGGATCGCCGGCAGAGAATATCCGGCATCCTTCGTCACGCCATAGGCGTCGTTGAAGATCTGGGCTGTCTGTACGGTCGGGCCTGCGCCCTTGTCGTCGACGGATGCGCTGTCTGATGTCGAGGAGCAACCGGCCAGTGCGAGCGTCGTCAGCAGGCCAAATACCGGGAATGCATTGCGGATGCGCATAGATGACTCTTGAAGTTTTAGGGCAAGGAGAACAGTCTTTCGACCATCGTTGATTATGGTTTATTTTCGATTAACTTGCGCTTTGCAAGGCTACTGCAGCGCGACAAATCCGTCTGCGGCGCAAATTAGAAGCGCATGGTTTTTTTGCAACAACACGCCAGCCCCTACTGTGGTTATCCATGACGATTTTGAGCGTTTACAATAACAATCCGTTAATCGATGGCCGGCAATCGGACAGAGCCATGATGGTGCGGCGCGGAACGCAGATTTTGCTGCATGAAATGCGCCATGCCGTGCTGCCCGAACTGCCGCTGGCCAGCGGCCGCCGTGCTGATTTGATCACCGTTTCGGAAAAGGGCGAGGTCTGGATCATCGAAATCAAGACGTCGATCGAGGATTTCAGGGTGGATCGCAAATGGCCGGAATACCGGCTGCACTGCGACCGGCTGTTCTTTGCGACTCACGAAGGTGTACCGCTCGACATCTTTCCCGAGGAGTGCGGGCTTTTCCTCTCGGATGGTTATGGCGCCCATATGATTCGCGAAGCGCCGGAACACCGTTTGGCCCCGGCCACACGCAAATCCGTCACGCTCAATTTCTCGCGCGCCGCCGCGCAACGGCTGATGATGGCCGAATGGGCGAACGGAAAGCCGTTCACCGTCGATGATGTTTGACGGATGTCTTGGCTATTTCGGCGCGCGTTTGGCGAGGATGCGCTGCAGTGTCCGCCTGTGCATGTTGAGGCGGCGCGCCGTTTCCGAGACGTTGCGCTCGCACATTTCATAGACCCGCTGGATGTGCTCCCAGCGCACCCGGTCAGCCGACATCGGATTCTCGGGAAGCTCGGCCTTTTCGCCCGGCCTCTGCGTCAGCGCCGAAAAGACGTCGTCGGCATCCGCGGGCTTTGCCAGGTAATCGACGGCGCCGAGTTTTACGGCGGTCACTGCGGTTGCGATATTGCCGTAGCCGGTCAGCACGATGATCCTGGTGTCGTCGCGTCGCTGGCGGATCGCTTCGATGACATCGAGCCCATTGCCGTCGCCGAGCCGGAGGTCGACCACCGCATATTTCGGCGGCCTGCCTTTCGATTTCGCAACGCCTTCCGCCACTGATTCGGCCGTTTCCACCTGGAAACCGCGCGTCTCCATCGCCCGGGCCAGCCGGCGCAGGAACGGTCCGTCGTCGTCGACGATCAGCAGGCTGGCGTCGGGACCAATATGGTCTTCATCCCCAGCGGCGAAATTTTCGTGATTATGGTCTGTCATCGTCTTGGCCCTGGCGCTTGAACGCCCGATCTGCGTCAACCGCTTATATCCTACTTATGCCGACAAAGTCACTTTGTCGAATTTGCGTCGATCAGCATGCGCGGCCATTCGATCCGGATACGCGCCCCCGCACTTTCCGGGTCGCGATTCTCGAAAATCAACGATGCGCCCGAGCGCTCCAGCAGCGTCTTGGCGATGAAAAGCCCGAGCCCGAGGCCGCCCGCCGTATCCTCCTTTTGCCGCTTGGTCATATAAGGCTCGCCGATCCGCGTCAGAATATCGGGGGCGTAACCGTTGCCGTCATCCTCGATGACGATCAGCACTTTGTCGTGATCATGCTCGACGGTGATCCTTACTTTCTCCCTGGCATAATCGACGGCGTTTTCAATCAGATTGCCGAGCCCATACATGATGCCGGCGTTGCGGTCGGTCACCGGCTCGTCCTTGCGCGGGCTCTTTTCGATCAGCTCCAGCGTAATGCCGAACTCCCGGTGTGGCGCGACGATCTCCTCGATCATCGAGGAAAGCGGCAGGCGGCGCATATGCGCTTCTCCTTCCGAGGAAAGTGTCGTCAAGCGCCGCAGGATGTCACGGCAGCGCTCGCTCTGGCTGCGCAACAGCATCACATCCTCGCGGAAACGATCGTCGTCCTTGAGTTCGCGCTCCATTTCCTTGGCGACGACGCTGATTGTCGCAAGCGGCGTGCCGAGTTCGTGGGCGGCCGCAGCCGCCAGTCCGTCGAGCTGCGAAAGATGCTTTTCCCGCTGCAGCACCAGTTCGGTCGCAGCCAGCGCATCAGCAAGCTGGCTCGCCTCCATCGACACCCGATAGGCATAGAAGGCGGCGAATGCCATCGTCGAGGCGATCGAACACCAGACGCCGAACTGCATGACGTTGTGGACATTGATCTCGACGCCGTCGAACCACGGCAGCGGAAAGGGCGAAAAGGCAAGCACCGTGATGCAGACCATCGCGAAGCCGATAAGCGCCGTGCTGTAACGGATCGGCTGCGAGGCAAACGAGATGATAACAGGCACGCAGACGAGGGCTGCGAAAGGGTTGGCGAGGCCGCCGGTGATGAAGAGCAGCGCGCACAGCTGCAGAAGATCGAAGCCGAGCAGCGCAAAGGCGGCCGGCGGTCCCAGCCGGTGTGTCGGCGGATAGCGGATCGTCAGATAGAAATTCACCCAGGCAAGCGCGGCGATCAAAGAGGAGCTGGCAATCAGCGGCAAGGGAAATTTCAGCCAGAAGGCCACGATAAACACCGTCAGCGCCTGTCCGCAGACCGCAAGCCAGCGCAGCCGCACCAGCGTCTGCAGGCGCAGCCTGCGGCTGCTGTGCCGGTCTTCCAGCGCATGGCTTTCCGTCTTGTCGATCATGCCGAGGACTCCTCAAATGGTCCTCATGTACCACGCGGTTTTGCCCGTGTCGTCGGCAATGCCTCTTGCGGCCGCTCCGGCCAGGGATGCCGCGGATAACGGCCGCGCATATCGGCGCGCACATCCTTCCATGAGCCGGCCCAGAAGCCCGGCAGGTCGCGGGTCGTCTGTATCGGCCGATGCGCCGGCGAGGTCAGTTCGAGCAGCAGCGGCAGGCGGCCTCCGGCTATCGCCGGGTGCTGCTTCAGCCCGAACAGCTCCTGCACGCGGATCGTCAGCACCGGCTCCTCGCCCTCATATTGGATCGGATGCCTCTGACCCGTCGGCGCTTCGAAATGGGTCGGCGCAAGTCGGCTAAGGTCGCGCTGCAACTCGTGCGGCACCAGGGACATCAGCCCGTTCGAAAGCCCGGCTGCGGAAATCTCGGAGAGGCCGCGGGCCTCCGTCTGAAACGGGCCGAACCAGTCGTCCAGCCGGGAAAGCAGGGCATCGTCGCTGACATCGGGCCAGGGATCGCCGATCGTCCGGTGAAGAAATCCAATTCGCTCGCGAAGTTGCACGGCCTCCTTCGAGAAGGCGAGATGATCGAGCCCGAGTTCGCGCACCCCCTCCACCAGCGCCTGGGTGACGGCGGCGCCGGAAGGTCGGGGCAAGGGCGTCTCTTCGAAGACGATCGCACCCAGCCGGGTTGCCCGCCGCGCCCGTATCTGCCGGCTTTGCCGGTCGAAAAAGATCTGATCGCCGGTTCTGATCTCGTCGGGCAGCTCGGCTTCGATGTCGCCGCGTGTCACCTCGGCCGCCGCCAGAACCCGCGCCTGCGCCGCCCGCCCGGTGAGATCGCCTATGACAAGCATCTGGCTGCCGGCCAGCCTCTCGGTTTCCGGCAGTTCCGCGCCGCGCCCGTTCGCCATCACGAATCGGCCGCGCCCGCCGCGCTGAAGGGCGATTCGATCCGGGAATGCATGCAGCAGCAACTGGCCCGCAAGCGCCGGCGCCGTGGCGGTCACTCTGTCGAGGCCGCTTGCCAGCCGTCCCGCCAGCCGCCGCGAGGCCTCCGCTCTTTCGCCGCGCTCGGCCTTGAAGCGTCGCAGCCGCTCCTCGATATCGATGCTCGTCCCGCCCATTCCCTGTTCGGTCAGAAGCACGGCGATCAATGCCGCATCCCGGGCGTGCCCCGATTCGCCTGCAGAAACGACCATGGCGGCAAGCCGCGGCGGCAAGGCGAGATTGCGCATGACCTTGCCGCGCGCCGTCAGCGCTCCATCCTTGTCGAGCGCACCGAGTTGGCCGAGCAGCACGCGCGCTTCCTTAAGCGTCGTCTCCGGCGGCTGGTCGACAAAGGCAAGCGATCCCGGATCCTGAACGCCCCAATGGGCGAGATCGAGCACCAGCCCGGAAAGATCGCTGGAAAGGATCTGCGGCGGTGTGAAGGCCGGCAGGGCCGCCGTCTGTCCCTGGTGCCATAGCCTGACGGCGATGCCCGGTTCCGTTCGGCCGGCACGACCGGCCCGCTGATCGGCCGACGCCCGCGACACGCGCACCGTCTCCAGCCTCGTGATCCCGGTCGACGCTTCGAACACCGGCAGACGCTGCAGCCCGCTGTCGATCACGATCCTGACGCCGTCGATAGTGATCGAGGTTTCGGCGATCGACGTCGCCAGCACGATCTTACGCATTCCTTTGGGCGCCGGTCGTATCGCCGCGTCCTGCTCTTTCTGGCCAAGATTGCCATAGAGCGGCGCAATCAGTGTTTCGCTTCCGCATCGTCCCTGCAGGCGTTCCGCGGTTCGGGTGATTTCCGCCTGACCGGGCAGGAAAGCGAGGATCGAGCCGGTTTCATCGGCATGGGCATCAAGTATCGCCCGCGTGACCGCATCCTCGATACGCAGGCCGCCTGGTCGATCCTGGTAACGCGTATCGATCGGAAAGCTGCGTCCCAGGCTTTCGATGACAGGTGGATGAGAGAGCAGGGCCGCCACACGCTCGACGTCGAGGGTCGCCGACATAACGAGGATCCGCAAATCCTCGCGCAGCGCCGATTGGACGTCGAGCGCCAGCGCCAGCCCGAAATCGGCATCCAGCGAACGCTCGTGAAATTCGTCGAAAATCACGACCGAGACCCCGGCGAGTTCCGGATCGTCGAGGATCATCCGGGCAAAAACCCCTTCGGTCACCACCTCGACCCGTGTCGCCGCCGATATCCTGTTGTCGAGGCGCATGCGGTAGCCGACCGTGCCGCCAACCTGTTCACCGAGCAATGATGCCATGCGGTTTGCCGCCGCCCGCGCTGCCAGCCGCCGCGGCTCAAGCAGAATGATCTTGCCGTCGCCGCGCCAGGCCTGGTCGAGCAGGTAAAGTGGCACCAGTGTCGTCTTGCCGGCGCCGGGCGGCGCGGAAAGAACGGCGCGTTTCTGCTCGGCCAGGGCGGCGCCGACGGCCGGCAGGACATGTGAAACCGGAAGCTCCGGCAATGATGCACTGATTGTCACTTTCGTCCTGTCATCGTCTCATAGGCAAGGAAGGATGGCGCCGGCCAGCTGTTCGTCGTCGAGAACAAGCATCCTTCACTCCGCCGGATCGGTCTTTCCTCCGAGACTAGCGAGTGAGGCGCGCTATAGGCAAGCACCTGGAATTCCGCTTCGGGCTTCCCATATAAGCCTTGCTCCCTCGCCGAAGCCTTTCTCTGGGGATTCGGCAAAAGCGAATCTCAAAAACCGCCCGATTGGGCGGTGGATTTCTTCGTTTTGAGAGATGAGCGCTAAAAGCCCTTCATTTTCAACCTGTTACAAAAATGTCAAAAAACTTTGGGTATGTGTGTTGACTGTTTGGGAGGGTTAGTTCTATAAGCCCACTCACTGAACGAGGGCGGC
>NZ_JACIAO010000017.1:0-104673 GCF_014194045.1 Rhizobium sp. BK456 | reverse complement strand
CGCAACGAAGTGGAGGACGGCAAAGCCGTTGCCGGCGGCGCGAGCCTGGCAGGACCAAAAGCCGGGGCAGGACGAGATGGCCGCAATCAAAGGGGGAGGTTCAGACGGAGGCGGACATGGCAAGCGAGCCGGCGTCACGCCGAGAAGAACGCTTCGACGGCTCACATGTGCATCGGGTAGCTGGTCAATGTCTTTCATCTGTGCCTCCAGGCGGTTGACTGCTTGCTGGCGGAAGTGCCAGCACCTCGTCCGGGTTGATCTGGGATCACGTCTCTACTTTATTCACGGCTCCTCATATTCGCTCGAAGTCCCCCAGCGGCCAGGATCGGTCGAAGTAGCTCTCGGTCGGCTGGTAGAATCGAAAGTACGAGAACCAGTTCTTTCCCGGCACGGTCGGGATCCAGTTGTTCTCGTAGCCGGGCGGCGCCGTTGGCCGGCAGAAGATGTCGACGGATCCGTCCCCGTTCTTGCGCAGATCCAGCCGCGACGAGCGGTCCGCGATCTTCTGGTCGTTGAGAATGAGGGCGCGGGTATCGACGTCGTAGAGCGTCACCGACCAGAACAGCTTGATTGGCGGGTTTGGGGGGACACGCAGGCGATAGGAGACGCCGCCATCGAGCCATTCGCCTGCCCTGTCCTTGTAGGCGCTGAGATAGGCGGACGAAGGTCCAGGCTTCTTCGGCGCCATCGCTGGGCCAGCGCCAACGGCCTCGTAGAACCAGGATGCCCGTTCGTCGAGCAGGTTCCAGAACGCGTTCGGGTCGTCGGCGTCGAGCATGAGCGCGTAGTCCCAGTGCGTGTTGGGCCGATACTTCCCGTCCTTGAATCGCCGGTCCGCGGAATTCGCCTTCGCTATCGCCTCCCCGACCTGGGCGGCGTCGGTGAAAATCTTCGTCTGTCGAGCGTCCGGTGCGAATGCCCTGCCCTTCTCGATCCCGAGCGGCCGCAGCATGGCGTGGAAGAACGTGTCGCGCGCTTCCATGGGTTCGACCTGAATGACTTCGTCGACCCTGCGCCAGTAGTTCATGCCCCGCGGCGGCAGCCCGCTCCAGGTCTTCGATCCGATGTCGAGGATATCCATGCTCGGAGGGCTCTTCCGCTGCGCATACGGATACATTCGCAACTGCGACAGCGCCTGGCGTGCGGCCCCTGGATCGGTGTCCGTCAGACGCACGCCGAGAAACACGTTGACCGTTGAGGAATGACGCACCGTGTAGCCGGCGACGTCGCGCGGGGTCTTCGACCCCGGCGGCAGAACCAGGTATTTGCCGGGCTCCTCGGTGCCGGGGATGGTATTCTGCCACGCGTCGCTGATCGCACCCTGGACGCCCCGTTCGGGCATCTCCAGCACAAGTGGCCCGTCGCTCAGATCGGCGAAGCCCAGATAGTAGGGCGTCGTGGCGTTGGCGGTAAGGATTCCACGCCTGGCCTCATAAGAAAGGATGGCGACGATCTGACCGTTCTTTGCGCCGAGCTGTTCGTTGATGCCGATCTGCCACGACCTGAAGGAGACGGCAGGCAAGGCCCAGAGGTAGACTTGGCAGGCCCGCTGGAAGTCCCGCTCGTCATAAAGCTTGTCGATCGTGGCGTCGGTCGGATACCCGTTCTCGAAGTCGTGAGTGAACTCGAGCACGCCGATGCGGCTGTCGATCTTCTGCAGCCCTGTACAGTCGTGATCAAACACAGCCTGGTTGATCCGGATCGCTACGTCGGCACGATTTCTGTCGTGACTGCGTCAACGGTGCAAGTGAACATGCCTTACGCCACCGCCCGGCCGGAGCGCCGTGCCCTTGCGCGCGGCGCCGTCGGCGACTTCGTGTTCGTGGACTGCGAGCTGGTCAAGCTCCTTGGAAGATTGGTCGAAGTCAAACTACCGGACGCAGAGCGACTGACTGTCGAGCCGACTCTGGGCACGCAGCCCGAACCTCACCCGGTCGGCAGGGTGCAACTGCTGGCCTCGGTAGATCAGCGACAGAACAAACCATGCGCGGCATCCGCCACCATCCTCGCGTCGGCGATGCTGTCTACCTGGCTGATCCATCCATGTTCGGCGAACTGATGGCAAATTCACTGGTGGCGAGCGGCGCGAGCGCCCTCGACATCGGCACGCTAGATGCGGGCAGCGGCGTGCATTTGCGCCTGCCGCCTGAAAAGCTCTTCGGCCGCCACTGCGGCGTATTCGGCGCGACGGGCGGCGGCAAGAGCTGGACCTTAGCCACCATCCTCCAGCAGATCAAAGCCGCTGGCGGTAAATGTATTCTCTTCGATCCCACCGGTGAATTTGCAGACATCCCCGCCATATCGGCGCACTATGCCTTCGACAACGAAGAAGCCGGCAGCCAGCAGGTCCATTTCCCCTACCAGTTCATGACGGAAGACGACCTGTTCGCCCTGTTTCGCCCATCGGAACAAAGCCAGGGGCCTAAACTCCGCGAAGCGATCAAGAGTCTGAAGCTTGTCAAGAAAAGTGGGGGACAGCTTGAAGGCGTGGCGATCTATGAAAAGAAGCTGCTCACGAAAAGGCAAAAGGACCGCCGCCCGTTTCTGAAAGCTTTGGAACTTCACAGCGACGTCATTCACAGCCCGCTTTGCCAGTTCGACATCGAAAATCTTCCCGATCAGGTGCAGCAGGAATGCGTTCAGCCGACGAATTGGGACAACCCGAGCCACTGGGGTAACGTCCATGAACAAGCAGTAGGCTACTGCGAAAGCCTGATCGCGCGCATGCGCACGTTAATCCATTCCCCTGAGCTTGAATGCCTGTTCGGTAATGGTGGACAGTCGTTAGTAACGGTTCTGGAAGCATTCTTTGCGTCCGAAAGCCAGGACATCCTGCGAATATCCTTCAAAAACGTCCGGTTCGAGCACAACTCGCGCGAAATCCTTATGAATGTCATCGGGCGCTTTCTCTTGGCCCGCGCCCGGCAGAACACCTTTCGCGACAAGCCGATGATCACGCTGCTGGATGAGGCCCATCAATTCCTGGGGCGAGCCATTGGCGACGAATATGCCAGCGTGAAACTTGAAGCGTTTGGGCTTATCGCCAAAGAAGGGCGCAAATACGGACTGACCACGATCCTTGCCACACAGCGCTCCCCGCGATATTCCGGCCGATGTTCTCAGCCAACTTGGCACACTGATTGTGCATCGCCTGACCAACGAAGAAGATCGCAGTGCGGTCGAGAAAGCCTGCGGCGATCTTGATCGCAACGCCGCTCTGTTTATCCCGACTCTAGCGCCTGGCGAAGCCGTAATCGTCGGGCCAGACCTTCCCGCGCCGGTGCCTGTTTTGATTCACGAGCCCCCGTCGCCGCCCGATTCCAAAGGCCCAAAATACACGTCGTACTGGGCCAGTCGTCAGCCAAGGCGGACTAAGAGCGATGGGGTGAAAGCATCCTTACAAATCTCAATCACCCAAAGAAGATGCGGAAGACCGCGCCTGCTGTCCAGGAAGCGAATCATCTCAACACGCCCAATCGGCCTGGGCGAAATGCCGCAGAGCGAACATTTACCAATGAGATCAAAAAGCAAAGTGATGCTACCTAAGGCCGATAATCTTCCATTGCACGCAACCGTCCTTCATGTAAATTATCTATACTGGATATTGGGGGAAGTCTTGCCATCAACAACAATTATTTGGAATCCCGACGACTGGGAGATATTTGCGCTTGGCCTCCTGAATTGTCGGCATGGCGTGTTAAACGTTCACAAGGTGCCCGCCAAAGATCAGGGCGACCTTGGTATCGACTATTACTGCAACAAGGATAGCGTCGCATATCAGTGTTACGCGGTAGAAGAGCCGATCGGAGTCGCTGAACGCGCGAAGAAGCAAAAAGATAAGATCACCAGGGATCTGGGTAAGCTCCAAAAAAACAATGTTATTGTATCGAAACTCTTCCTCGGCGCGCCGATAAAGAGATGGGTCTTGCTCAGCCCATTACACGATAGCAAGGACGTCAACATACACTGCGCGAACAAGACGACAGAGCTCCGATCGAAAGCACTGCCTTACCTCGACACTGACTTTGAGGTCCTTATTCATGATCAAGCATTTTTCGGCGCTGACGCCCTAACGCTGAATGCGGCGCAACTATCGTTGATCAAACTCAGCATTCCGAATCCGACAAATCCGCAGATTAGCTCTTGGGGGAAGGAGGAGGGGTCACAAGATTTGCTGTCAACGGCTCGCACGAAGCTCGCGAAGCGTACAACTCCTCAAAAGCTTGAAGATGCGGTTGCGGACGCTACTCGTTATCATCTGCAGGGCGCGGCGCTTATGAGTGCACTTCGTTCTCAGGCACCAGAGTTACATGACAATCTTGCCACGGTGATTGCTAGCCGGAGGCGCCATTTAGAGTTTGCCGGCCCCACGGCGGTTTCGGCCAGTGGCATCCTGAACGACGAGATTATGAACCTGAAGGGAGCAATCAAGGGTGCGGCGCCAAACCTATCGCCCGAGAACGTCGATCAGCTCGTGTTTGGAACCGTCTCAGAATGGATAATGCAATGCCCATTGGATTTCCCAGATGTCCCGTGAAAGCCCTTTCTTAGATATCCTTAATACATCCAAGTTCACGTTCACCGTCCGCCCAGAGCCTGTCGCCGGCGACTTGCGGATGGCCTGGGGGATGGCGATACTACTCCTAAGCGTATTTTACAGTCGAGGGAAAAAGGCGAGTTTTCAGAAACTCCAATTTCTCGCTCATAATGTGCGACTCGAGGAGGGTCGAGAGGAGGCACTAGGATTGATCGCGGGACGGTATCGACCACTCGACGTATCCGTAAGGGTCGAGCCTTGGCTGAACCGCGCGGTAGCGCTGAGCCATTCGATGGGCCTCGTTAGCGTTAACAAAGGTTCGGTGGTTGTTCTGACGGACGAAGGTCGCAAAGCAGCTGAGGCAGTCGCCAAAGATAGCGGCGTGCTTGACGCCGAGAAAGCCTTCCTTTCCGAGGTGGCGCCCAAACTAACTGATGGATTTATGAAAACGGTCTGGCGTCCGGAGAACCTTGTATGACTTTTAAACTGAGACGCCTCAGGCTTCGTGCGCTCACAGAGCGGGGCTGGTACGGAGTTGAACTCGGGTTCACCGACGGGCTAAATGTTCTTTGGGCCGACAACACCATGGGTAAATCAACCTGCCTTCAAGGGATGATTTACGTTCTTGGTTTGGAACGAATGCTGAGCCCTCGCCGAGAGATCCCTCTTCCACACGCGATGACAAGCCATCTTGTGACAGATAGTGGCGAGAGCGTGCGAGTCGTTGAATCTGACGTGATGCTTGAACTGGAAAACTCAGTCGGCACAATAGCGACGGTCCATCGCCCGGTCGTCTCAAAACTCGACGACCGCCTGATAACAGTAAATTTCGGCCCTGGTCTGTCTGAACCTGAAGGCCAGTATCGGACCCAGCAGTTCTTCGTGCGAGACCCGGGTGCTGCTCAACGTGAGGACGGTTTTCATCATTTCCTCGAGAATTTTCTTGGCTGGGAGCTTCCTGTCGTTCGAGGCTACGAGAAAGAAGACGTCAAGCTCTATCTCGAAACCGTGTTCCCGCTGTTCTGGGTGGAGCAAAAGTCTGGGTGGTCCTCCATCCCCGCAGCCATCCCGACATATTTCCGCATTCGAGAAGTCCACAAACGAGCAGTGGAGTTCATCGCGGGGCTTGAGGCCTATGAGATCGAGCGCAAACGTGAACAGCTAAATCAACGCATCAGCGTTCTTACCAGCAGATGGGAAACAAATTGGCATGACCTCAGCCAGCTGCTGAACAGATCTGCGTCACGCATTGAGGCACTTGGTACGAAGCCAATCGTTGATTTGAATGCGATCGCGAAAGCGTTCGTGTCAGTGGCAACACAAGGTGGCTGGACGCCACTTGATGAGCATCTTAGATCGCTGAAGTCCGAACTCGACACTATTTCCCAAGCCGAAGTGCCGGTCGTGTCCGACAATGTCCCCGCCATAGAAGCCAAACTCGCCGAGGTGATCGCCCACGCGGAGAGCCTCAATGTCCAGCGCCTTTCATTAAACGGCGTGAGGCAGGTAAAACTAGCAGACGTTGACGCCCTGACACGGCGTATCCAGACTCTGCGAGAAGATCTTCAAAAAAACCAGGATGTTCAAAAGCTACAGCGCTTTTCAGGCGTTCAATGGTCACTTAGCCCTGACCGGTGCCCCACCTGCGAACAAGGCTTGCAGGACACTCTACTTTCGCAAAATGCGCTAGCATCGATCATGCCAATCGAAGATAATATCTCATACATCAAATCTGAAATCAGAATGTTTGAAGACATACTTCGGCGCGAAGAAGAGGAAAATCGAGAGCGTGAAGGATTACTCTCACAACTAAATCGAGATCTCAGCGAAGCGTACACGGCAATAAGAACACTAAGAGCTGATTTAGTAGCGCCGGCGACGAGCGTTTCGGCTTCAGCGATTGAAGAGCGACTTCTAATTGAACGGAAGATTCGAGATTTTTCCGAACTGCGGTCTTTCTTTGACGATGCGGTGAGCAGTTTCAGCACCCTGTCTGAGCAGTATACGACGCTTCTTCAACAGAGAAGCGCGCTTCCTGACGACGAGCTGTCCGACAGCGATAAGGCAAAGCTCAACCGTCTGTCTGAATTGCTACGTGCACAGGCGCGGCAGTTTGGATTTAAAACCTTTCAACCCGACGATCTTGCTATCTCCCAGGATACGTATCGTCCCGAAGTTGAGGGTTTTGAGATCGGTTTTGAGACATCCGCAAGCGACGCAATAAGATTGAAATGGGCGTATCAGCTTGGGCTGCTCGAACTCGCCGCTTCTTACAGCACGAACCATCCAGGTGTTTTGGTCTTCGACGAACCGCGTCAACAATCATCTTCGAAGGTCAGCTTCGAGCAGCTTTTGCGACGAGCAGCGACATCGAAGGCTCGTGGACAACAAGTGATTTTCTCCACGAGTGAGGATTTGTCGATCCTAGAACCGATAATAGGCGAGATTGACTGCACCAAGATCATTCTTAGAGGGCACGTCCTACAACCAATTTCGACAGGTGATTGACGCGAACCTGCCATGAAGCCGGCAGGAGCCGAAGATGAACAACTTCTCTGTCGAGCGAGGTCGACGAGCGGCAGACGAGATTGACCTAGGATGACAGCTCTCAGCTTTTACGCGGCTCTCCTTGACCAGATGGATCTGGCCCTCGAACATCTCGACAAGGGCGGCGTTCATGATGCCCGGTTTGCGTTGATGCTGACCGACAATGCGGTAGAGCTAGCAATCCATAGGCTCGCTACAGAAAAGCACGCTCACTTCAAGAGCTGGCACCATTTAAAGGAGGCGTACCCCCATAAGCTGGAGTTGGCCGAGGCTGTCGGACAATCCTTCGACGCGAAGCTAAAGTTTGCACGTATCGAGAAGATGGTCACAGAGGAACAGGCGCGGATAGTTGCAATAATGCATGAGTTCCGAAACGAGCTGTACCATGTCGGCCTCCAGCACGAAGCCATACTGCCAGCCATTGCTAATTTCTACTTCTCGGTAGCCTGCGACATTCTGAAAGCGTTTCCCGGGCGTGGTCTTTACTACGGCAATAAGATGGTAATCCCGGAACGCGCGAAGAAGTATTTCAACAGCAGCAGACTCAATCCGGCCGAACTAGGTGACTTTGAGAAGGCGTGCGCAACGCTGACGGATCGGTGCCATTTTGATAGAGGCAAGACGATCGGTGCGCTCGCGGACCATATGGATTTTATCATCACTGAGAACAATGTTTACCTCGATGTCATCTCAACTGGCGTGTTTCCTAAGGGGAAGGGGATCACGCGAGATCAGGCGACAATCAATTGCCAGACATGGCGGCTGGCCTTCTCGCCTGTGGGTCACAAGTTCGCAAGCGAGAATGGCTTTTCCGGCAGATCTATCCATGACCTTGTTGATTGGCTCGCCGCCAACTACCGCCTGACGATCAACAAGGATCCCGTTCCAGGATGGAAGCGGCGGGTTCAGCGCTTGCGCTCCAAGGCCAACACACATCTGGCCGTCGCCATCTATGTCGACTTCCTGAGAGAAACCTTGCAATTCCGCGAGGATCTCGCGGAGAGTTGCGCAGCCGCCGAGGCTGAAATTGACCGTCAAATTGACGAAATTCGTGCGCGCCGTCGAAAGGATTGATCCTCCTATGCTGAGATTCACGGACCCACAAGAGCCAACGATCGCTGATCGATGTATCCGACCACTTTGTTTCGCCGCCCTTGGGGACGAACACTATGGTCTGGATGGGTTCGAGCTCACGCTGCAGGATGGCGCGGTCGCTCGCCGTTTGCTGTTTGGACTTCAGGGTAGTGCCGTTCTCTTCCCGTACCGAGGGCGACATTTCGCCGTCTTCACACGCCACCAAATAGCAACGATCGCGGGTGAAACAGCAGCGGCTTTTAAGGACCGCTTGGACTATCTGGTAGTGCTGATGGACGATGGCACCGACAGCACCAATATTCCGTTCAACACATACCTATTCTCGCCTGGTTCCACAGAGGATGAAAGTGACTATGTAATCGGTGTGGTCGAGTATGAGATGCTACCATCATACTCAGGACATCAGTTCTTCTCCGTCGAACGTCGCCACATCGGTCGCGCTGGTGATTTAGCTTTAGCCTCAGGCTTGCCAAGCCATCTCCAGCGAATGGTGATGGAGAATGGAGGGATGCGGATCCATCCGATCTGCAAGTCGGGACACCTAGAGTCCCGCAGTAACTGCGGCGTGTTGCGATATCCTGAGGACTTAGAGCCTTTGGATGGCATGAGTGGTGGAGCGGTCTTCGTTACTCGATTAGCGGGTGATGGTCATTCCTTCGAGATCTTCTTGGATGGAATTATCCAGCGGGGCGGAGGAGGTTACGTTCGCTATCTCGGTCTCGAAATCATTTTGGACCGGGTAGATGATTACATCTCTCGCCTTCGAAATGTGGCCGCGGCAGACGATGCCTGAGACCTTCGACACGGTCCGAGAGTGAAACGACGGACGTGGTCCGCGTATTGAGATTTTGGGAGAATACGAAGAGCAATGACGCTGGAAAAACTATCGTCCCCGCAATCCGGTGTCAATGCCGCGTGAATTTTCCCCAAAAGTGCCGAAGTAAAATTCCCCACTTATGCCGACGTGGACGCGAGGGAAGATTGGGTATTTTTGGGTGGCCGACCGCGCGGCTTTTGTGGTGGGGCAAACGCCGGGGGTGCGATCAGGGCTTTGGATCGGACATGTTCCGGCATCAGCTCGGCATGCTGCCGGAGCCGATAGCTGGAGCCTTCGATCTGCACGACGACAGCATGGTGAAGCAGTTTGTCGAGCAGCGCCGTTGCGACGACAGGATCGCCAAAGACATCGCCCCATTCTGCGAAGCCGCGGTTTGACGTGAGGATCATCGCACCACGTTCATATCGGGCATTGACGAGCTGAAAGAAGAGATTGCCGCCGCCTTGGACGACCGGCAGATAGCCGATCTCGTCGACAATCAGCAAGCTTGGCCTGCAGAAGAAGCGAATGCGCTCCTGCAATCTACCTTCCCGCTCGGAGCGGGCAAGTGAGCCGATCAGATCGGCGAGCGTCGTAAAATACACACTCTTTCCGGCCTTCACGGCTTCGACACCGAGCGCGGTGGCGAGGTGGCTTTTGCCTGTTCCCGGCGGGCCGAGGAAATGAACGGCCTCGTGACGATCGACAAAGCCGAGCTGCGCCAGGGTGAGTATCCGATCGCGATCGAGCGAGGGCTGGAAGGTGAAGTCGAAGCCGGCGAGCGTCTTGATCGTCGCAAGCCTGCCCATCCGCAATGCGGTCTTGATCCGGCTATTCTCGCGTAAGGTGAGTTCCTCGGAGAGAAGGATATCAATAGCTTCCAGCGCGGAAAGCTCACCGTGCTCGAGACGGCGCACGACATGGTCGAGTGCTTCCAGTGCGCGCGGCATCTTCAGGCCGACGAGATCATGACGAATCCGATCGATCATGGACGGAATGGCATCGAGGGCGGCGCTCATGGGCGGTTCTCCTGTGCCAGGACTTTGCCGACGGCGTCGTAGAAGGCGAGCGACCGCTGCAACACGGTGTCGCCGGCGGGCTTGACGACAATGGCGTCGTCGCGCGTGCTGGACCGATGTTGCGGCGCGAGTGCTCGTCGATGATCAGGATGAACCCGGCGCTGTTTGCGGCCCTCCAGGACGGGATGAGCTGCGATCAGCATGCCGTTCTCGAAGATGCGGACCTCGTCGGCGAGAGAATGGACTTCCACCATTCGGCTTCGCGTAGCATCCGGAACACTGTAGGTGTTGCCGCCGACGCTCACCATGCCTTCCCGCGACACCCGGCGCTCCAGCTTCAGAACGGATTTGAACGGGGCCAGCGGTAACGGTCGCAGGTGCTTCCGCTCCTCGGCGAAGGCTTCATTGACGACGCGCAGGGTCGTGGCGTGCTTCCTTGGATTTGCGACGGTATCCAGCCAGTGCCGAAGCTGAGCATTCAGGTCGTCAAGGTTGCGGAACGAGCGGGCCAGGAAGAAGTCTTCGCGAATATAGCGAAAGGGCCGCTCGACCTTGCCCTTCGTCTTGGCCCGATAAGGTTTGCAGGCCTTCGGGTGGAAACCGTAATGGCGCGCGAGGTCGATGAGGGCACGGTTATAGACGATGCCTTCTGTCTGACCCTCACCGATGACAGCCGTCTTCATCCGGTCGTAAAGCACTTCCCGCGGAGCGCCACCAATGGCCTCGAAAGCCGCAATATGGCAACGCAGGACGGTCGGCAGGTTCTGATGCATGACGAAGCGTGCCCAGATGAGACGGCTATGACCCAGCACCATCGAGAACAGCCAGACGATCCTCGGGGTCATCGGCTCGTCGGTGAAGACGACATGGAACTGGGCGAAGTCGACTTGGGCCTGCTCACCAGGCGGCGTCTCGAAACGAACTTCAAAGCCCTGACTTGCAACGGGGCGTACATCGCGGAGAAAATCCGTCACAGCCGTGTAGCCGCCGGTATAGCCTCGCTCACGCAGTTCTCGAAACAATCGACTGCCCGTCAGTCCGGGGTAGGATTTAACCCGCTCCCGCAGGTATGAAGCGAATGGGTCGATGACCGTCGCCCGAGGCTTTCTTGGACCATAGGCCGGAGCCTCGAGGCCCCGCTCAAGTATTTACGCACCGTCTTGCGATCGATGCCAGTTTCTCTGGAAATAGCCGACACCGTCAGCCCCTGCTGATGCAGATCCAGGATCATGATCGTCTCCCTCAGCTTGATCACCAACATCCCCCTTCCGACCATCGGAAGGAGTATCGGCGAAGACTCGCCGCCGGTCTTCCGGGGCGCGCCCCGGAAGACCGGCGGCCGCAGCACCTGGGGAAGATTCAAACGGCACTATTGGGGAGTATTGCTCCGGTGCTGACAATCCGGAACGCTGGGCGAGCTGCTGACCGTAGCAAAGCTGAACACACTCGGACTGGCCGCCTATATGAGCCCCGAAGGCGCACCTGGGCACGATGTCATTGTTGTCGTCGGTGGGCAGCCGAAATCGATCGAGGTGAAGACGCGGCAGTTCCTGCGCCGGCCGACTGAGATCACCCGCTGGCCTGTAGAGATGCACAAGAAAGGCGACGCGGACTTCTTCATCTTCATCGAACTCGATCTGAGGACGATGGCACCAACGTTCTACGTCCTGACGAACGAGCAGGCTCGCGCAGTCCACAGGAACTATGAGGGCGGAGGAAATTGCTATCCTCCAGAAGTTCGAAAGCAGATCCGGCCCAACGACTTCTCCGTGTTGGGGTCCAGCATCGCGGTTCTTGAAAGCTAAGCGCATGAGCGAGACAACAAAGAGCCGTAGCCTGCAGATCAGTCCGAAGTACACGGTCGCGTTCTGGCGCGGCCTCGAACTGGATCCCGACAATGCGAAACAGGAGGAGTGGCTGAAAGCAGCCGATGTTCTAAGGGATCGCATACAGGGCCGATTTATCAAGCCAGCGCAGACCCTGATCGATGTCGATAAATCTAACCACCAGCAAACATATGGCTTTGCGATCCTCGCCCTGGATTGCCTCGTTCTCGAAACAATTCAAGGTTTCCGTGAGGGCGTGACCAACCACACACGTCAAAGCGGTCGGCTGTTTAGAGAGTTCCTGAGCAACTGGCAGCCATTTATCAATTGTCTCGGCGCTGGCATGGTGGCGACGAAGAAGGCTGACGAGTTCTATAGCCAAGGGCGATGCGCACTCCATCACAGCGGGGCGACCGAAAAGATGACGGTCGGGGTCAGCGGCCCAATAATGCGCTTCGACAATGGTCAGATCACTGTGAACCGCACACTATTCCATACAGAATTGGAAGCGGAGTTTGATCGATATCTGGCAACCTTGGCCGACCCGCACTCTGTAGATCTTCGAAAGAAGTTTCTCCTAAAAATGAACACCATATGTGGACTATAATAGCTGCGACGGCATCCGGTCCGTCGCACCTGCCAACTTGGAACCCAAGCCATTACCGTCGTAGCATTCTCATAGACCAATCACCGGACGGTCTTTGCCGAAGCCCCAAATGAGAGTAAGGATAAGGTGTCGGAACACCTGACCTGACGTCCGAGCAGGGCTCTAGTAGCCGTTCGCAACGAGGCTCTCATACTCCGAGACAAAGTCCTTTCTCAGATAAAAGCTGAGATATGCGTCCTTTAAGGTCTCGAAATACGCCTCCTTGTCCTGAAAAGCATTCCGCACCATCAAAGGCGCGGCCGGCCCTTCGTCACTATGATAGTCGTTGTACTTTACGATATCAGCAAAGCTGAAGCCAAGCTGCTGCAGATCGCGATAAATCGCAGCCCTGCTGTCGGACTTTTGCGCGGGAGATGGATCGCGGGAGTCCTCTGCAGGTAAGAAAATTCCGTCGAGATCTTGCGAGAGCTGCTTGTAGCTGAGGTAGGTTTCCACTTCTCTGCGATCAGTCAAGGAACTGCTTCGGAGCTTAGAAGCCGCGTCAACAAAATCCTTGTAGATTGCAAAATAAGCGAGGCTGACACCTGATCGTAGAGCGAACGCAACTGTTTCCTTGGCGCTCTCGGCGCTATCATATTGCCCACCGAGGATGAAGTACCCTTTCGACCTAATTCCTGCGGCTTTGAGACGTAAGATAAGCGCACATATATCGTCATTACTGAGTGCCGTCGAAGTCTTGTTCGCTTTCAGCTTCTTCCGCTGCGTCTCATTGCCATGTTCGATCCCGAAGGCCAACATGCTACAGCCTGACCGAACAAGTTGACCGATAAAATCGGGAACCTGCTTCTCATATTCGACGAAATCCTCAAAGCGGAAGATGCCCCGCCATCCGAAGCCACAGGGCGCGCCTTCACGAATCTTGACCAAACCCGCAAGGAATTCCTTCGCCCATTTAAGATCGTGCAAAACGGCAAGCTCGCTGTCAGCAGGTCGAGCTGCGATCTGGGGGAGAAGATTGTCGTCGATGAACTGGATACGCAGGTCGCGATGCTCTTGTGCCAATGCCAGCAGTTCACTCAATACAGATCCGGTGGAGCGCCTTCTTTCGCCCCCGCTTAGACTTCTGCGCTCGGTGCAAAAAGTGCACTTCCACTCGCAGCCTCGCGACATCACGACATGCGCTTCTTTATGGGTGCGGTTTTTCTTGCGGGTGGGGGCTGGCTCGTAAGCGCCATCGGGACCTCGGAAGACGCGCCTGTCGAGTATCGCAATCGGTTCCCAGTTATCCGGCAAAGCGTTCTCGATCGATCTAGGATAAAAGTGCCATTTCCCGCAGTGTGTGTCTAAGAGTCGTTGATTCTTTGGATTTGCGATCACGTCCGCGATTTCCGGCCACGCGCCTGCACTCCCCGTCAGAGCCACCAGATCGACGAAATTCTGCTCCGCATTTCCCCTGACGACGAAATCCCAGTCAGCTTGACCTGCTCCTAAAACCGAAGTCTGCCAGACGCCCAGATTTGCGGCCGGTCCGCCTATGGCAATCATGACATCGGGGGATCGAGCTTTGATGTCCGCGACGATTTGCTGAGTGGACTTTACTGTACTCAAAACCACATTGAATCCCACCCAATCGAACTCGCCCGCGCGATCCGCCAACTCTTCGGTCAGTGATGGAAAGCGGTGACAGTCGGCAATCTCGACAAAATGTCCGGCACGACTGAGCGCGCTCGCAATGAGACCGAGGCCCAACGGAGGCGTGGTAGTGCGAGATGCATTTTTTCGTTCGGCGCTACCAGCGATCTCGATCGGCGGTAGCACGAGCAAGACTCGCCTCAGGTCTGCTGCTGCGGCTTTTCGAACATCTTCGACTTCCGGGTGGAGGCGCGCTCGAGGTGTGTCTGTCGTCCGATAAAAACTAACGCCCAGCAGTTCTCGCGACCTCGGAAAATCATTCAAGGTGAAAGGCGTGGAGCCGCCGCGCCAACCTTGCATAACCTCCTCGTGATAGAGCCTAATGAACTCGCGCTGAAGCCAGGGATGGGATCCATCGTAGCGGACAGCCGAGTCGATAATCTCGCCCAAACGCGTTGTCAGCTTCTTACCGGCTGCGAGCGGTCGGCTCTTATACGTAGCCTCGACACGTGAGCGAAACGAGCGCGAGAACGCTACATCCAGGCATGCCCAGCGAATCGTTTCGTCTTCATCGGTAGAGAACGCCTCAAGTACGCGAAGCGCTTTGTCGACCGGCAGGGCACCCAGCATTGCCGCGACCGGGAAGCGCTTGTCGCCTCGCCAACGTCGAGGAATTGAACCGGTTCCGAGCGACTCCCTGATGAAGTCCAGCGTGAAATCAGGGGAGTAGTTCCCTTGGAGGACGCTCTCGCTTGCTAGCCACAGGAACGTAGCAATGTGCTGAGGTTCGACTTCCGCAAAATTTAGCTGCTGAGCCTGAAAAGCGGTTATGACGGCAGCGAACCGAGGCAACTGGCTGTAGTAATCGCTCTGTCCCAACACGTCTAACAAAACTGAATGCTTCAGGCACAATCGGGCAAGTCGTGTCTGAAAATCGTCATCCGCCAGTCCCATGCGAATGACCTCATCGATTTTTGTGGTCACCTCATAGTCGTGGGACTGGAAATCGTTGGCAAATCTGCCGAGGTAGAAAAAGAATTCCCGTAGCAGGAAACCATCGCTGGAAATCTGCCGCCAAACATTTGGCCTGACGAGATTGATAAAGTCGTTGATCGATCCCGATACGCTCGACGCGGCCGCCAGGAAACGCCACATGACATCCAGTTCCCCCGAGCTGCGCAGGGAGAAGGTCACGGCACCTTGACTTTCCAACATTGTATCAAGCGTCAGCGACAACTGGTCCAGATATGCGAGAGCTTCAAGCCCGACTACTCCCTGTTCGATCTTTCCCCGAGCACTGAGAATGTTGAGGGCGGTACAGACGCGCTCCCATTCGGCATAGACTAAACCGTTCGCGACGATCTCCTCCGCCTGGCGTATCAGCCCGTCTTCAGTCTCAGGATCTTGCAGGGTAATCTTGGCGACTGCCTGTCTTTCCTGCCATGCCACTGATGTCGCAAGTGGCCAATCGCACGCGCTCGCAAACGCTTTCGCGCAGGCTGACCATGTATAATGCGCCCTCAAGAACGATGCAAGTTCCATGGCACCATGCTTGCGTCGACTATAGTTCCCAGCGAGGCCAAGAATCGCTTTGCTCATTGTCTCAGCATCGACGGCCTTTTCGCCCGTGAGGGAAATTTCAACCACCCCCTCGCTGCTAACACCGACATTCCCGCCCCAAACGTTAGCCTTCAAGAACTGAAAGAGGCCGGAATGGCTGGAACAGATCAGTGGTACGCCGAGACTGAGAGCTTCCCACCCGGAAAGCCCAAAGCCCTCGTGCCAAGATGGCATCAAGGCGAAATGAGAACTCGCGAGTGTCTTGAATAGACGTCCCGTGTCACCTGTGTAGGAAACCGGATCTAGTGAGATATGCTCGCCATACTCAGAGAGGTTTGCTGGCTCTGCTGTTTCGGGGCCAGCTCCAAACAAAGTTAGGCAACCTCTGTTTAGAAAACGGCTATCCCTGCCCTGATGGACCTCTTTCGCCTTTCGATAAGCAGTGGCGACCGCCGAGATTGCTAGCTGCGCATTCTTAACCCTGTCGTCCTGCTGGCCGAGACGGCCGCTCATAAAGATCTGCCACGCCGGTTCGTTATTTTCAACGGCGGGCTCTATCGGCGGCACACCGGGGATGAGCATGCTCACCCGCTTTTTGCCATTTGCGCCGTAGGAGCTCTCAGCGAGAAGTGGCCCAACCGCTAGGACGAGGTCCGCACGATCAGCCAGTTCAGTCTGCCGAGCTTCCTTCTCCCCTCGCTCTTCCGGGGAAAGTCCTTTTTGCAGGTCGTACTGCTTATAATGCATATGCTTGATGACAGCAGATCGGACCGTCGGAAGGTTGAGCCCCCTAAGATGGCCAACGGTGTCGATTGCCAAAAAACCTGTATGCACGTCATGTCCGACGACGATGACGTCGTTCTGTAAGTTGTTCGAAGCTGCGAGTGCAGCGTAGATATGGTTCGCGATGGCCTCCGAGGACCCGAGTTCTTCTCCCGTTTCGACGATAACCTGATCCTCGACCGAACTTGCCCTCGGCCCCTTCACGAGACAGTAGCACAACCCTGTCGAGCCCAGCTCCACGGCGACGGCCTTGGCAAGGTCCTGATTGAAAACGTTGATACCGCCGTGTGCGCGTCCCCAGTTCGTGGCAAGAAAAAATGCAGAGTAACTCATCGTGTACCGCCGGCACCTGAACGATCATCGGATTCGCTTTCGATCTTGATTACCACAGCCTGACTCGTGCGAAAATCCATTTGGCAACCGAGTTTAGGCCAGAAGAAGAATCGGCTCATCGCGGAAATTGTGAGTATTTGTCCTCGGGTTGATTAGGGCCTGCCTTTTTTCTGCGCTCGAGTGCATCGACAGAATTTAGCTTCATGTGGTTTTCCGAAGGCGCGGCGGAGTGGATCGAGGAGGTGCCGGACGTAGTGTCGGACATGCGGCAGTGCCAATCCTGCTGAGCACCAAGGCGTGCGCTGCGCCGTATGCGCCGTCCACGCCCCATTGATTTTTCGGTTTCCGCTACTGGGTAGTGCTGGCTGATGGCTTGATGTGAGCTCACCGGGTAGTATCTGACGAGCTTATTGTGAGGCTTTGATGCGGGCGTCATAGGCCCATGGCATCAGGGCATCGATGTCTTTGGCGAGGTGGCCGTTGGCGGCAGGAGCTTCTGGGGATGGAAGCCCTCGATCCCGTCCGGCGGTATGTGAGGATCGGTGAACAACCGTCGACGTGGGGTTACTCCCGCCGCCGGCTCTACGCGCATGACGCACTGTTCCGTGAGAACTCCGATGTCTACGAGGTCCTTCACGAATTCGACTTCGTCTACACGGCAGACAAGAGGCTGTTCTTCTTTCTGGCGATCTTTGGAGAAGAATACGGGATCGCTATGAGCGATCCCGACCCTGCCAGTTGTTTCGACTTTCTTGAACAGCAAAATGGCGGAAGCCCGTCTACCCTTCGACGGGCTAGCAGCATTTATGACGTAGATCGAGCGTTTTTCAATTATTTTGATCATGCCGACACCGCGCTTATTTTAATGCTTAGAAATGCGATCCATCACAGAGATCACGAACTGTTCTCCAGCTGGAACAATACGATGGCGCAGGATGGAGGCCCCGATCGGTTCCGCGGCGCCGAATTTTTGATCGCGAGCCACACCTTGGTAGGCGAGGCACATGTCGGACGCCAACTCTACAAGGCCGAAGATTTCCTGTTTCGCCTCGACCCCAGTCAAAATTCACCTGCTCTAGAAGGCAAAATGAGTGCTTTGAACAGAAGCAAGCTTCTGGGACAATTGAAAGCTGACCTCAGCTTCAACGAGTTTTTCTCGAAGGCACGGCGAGAGGGCTACCCTAACAAACAGCTCTATTTCAACGTTATACCTTTCTTCATATCGGCAGTTTGCCGCGTGTTTCGAAGCTTACGGGCAAGAGGCGTGCGGTTCGTGGGATACGATGCGAATGCATATGAGATGCATTTCACGGACGACCTGAAAGTAGACTTGTCATCCCTGTCCTACGCTACCATCAGGATCAACTGAGTTGATTCGACCGGGCAATCATCGGCTCAATGTGGAGTGTTATTTCGTTTAGCCACTTCGCTACGAAATCCCCCACGCTCGAAACCTCCCCCTCCCCGTCATCTCCCTCAAGCCCAGCTCCAAAACAATCCGCCGCGCCGCCTGCGGCGTGACCTCGAGCGTCTTCGCCACCACTTTCGCCGACACGAGCGGCTTCGCCATCACCAGCTCTACCAGCTCCGGCAGTTTTGAAGACGTCCGGCGCCCCTCCAGTTTTCGGTCCATCATCTTTTTCGCCAGCGCCAGCCGATCATGTTCTTTCATGCCGATCTCTGCAGCCGCCAAAAGACCATGGGCGATGGCCAGCAGCCGCGTTTCCCGGTCGCGATGCCGGCGCCGATCGACGGGAATGGTCTTGAGACCAAGGTTGATGGCAGCGAGATGAGCACCTGACGTGATGCCTGCCTGGCGCAATATCGAGGCGGCCAGCAGCCGGCCGAGCCAGGGTGCATGCTGGAGGACGGCAAGCTCGTTCCAGGCATCCAGGGCGACGATGGCCTGCAGCATCGCCGGCAAGTTTTCGGCCTGCCGCAGCACGCCGCGCCATTCCTCCAGCCGCGCGTCCTCGTCCCAATCGAGATCATAGACCAGCGGATCGGCCGGAGCCCGGCCGGGCTTTTTGGCTCGTTCGATCGCGGCGTCAGAGCGCGCGAGCAGCGCATCAATGGCGGCATAGTCGACGCCGGGCAAATTCTCCGCGTCATCACCCTCGTCCCCCTCCCCTTCCGGATCGATGGCCACCGCTGGCCGAACGACGCTGGCCGGCTCCACCGCCTCAGCGCCGACCGGATCGATGTCCGACGTCTGTCGCAAAGTTCGGATACCCTCTGCGGATAACGCCCAGCCGGGGAGATGGGCGGCAATGCGCCGGCGGGTACGCAGCACGTCGCGGGCGATTGTCAGCTCGTGGGTGGGTGTGCGAATATCCTTCGTGGCGTCGTGGAGGACGAGGTCTTCGAGGTGAACGAGTTCGCCGTCGATCCACAAAGAGGCGCAAGCATCGGTGAATTGGGAGCGTTCGAGGAAGCCCGCGCCGACCGGCGAACGAGCAATACGTTCGTCCAGACGCGCCAATTCGATACCGGCGCGAAAAGCCGGCTCCATCAGGGCTGTCATGCTGATTTTCGACAACTCGTAAGCCATTGAAATCATGGTAAATGATTTGCTAAACGAACTCTATCTCAAAGTTATCATTCCTCACTCCTTATGATGCCCTAGGCCACGCCTAACCATCGATAACTGACGTTTATCGATGGTAGTTGATCTGGAGTCGCAAATCAGAAAGAATCGGGGCAAATCATGGCCCTGGAGGCCGCCGAAACCCTCCTTTTGGAGCGCCTGTGGCCAAACCCAAAAAATCACTGACCGCCGTCGAGCGACGCGCCGAAGAACTCGACACCATCGCCGCGGTGCTGCCGATCGAGCGCCGCGACGAACTTGCCGAACTGTTGACCGACCAGGATGTCGAGACGGTGCGCCATCTCGTCAACCAGGGCATGGGCGACAATACGCTGCGCGCCCTGACTTCAGATCTCGCCTATCTCGAAGCCTGGGGCATGGCTGCCACCGGTCGCTCCCTGCCCTGGCCCGCCCCCGAGGCGTTGCTATTGAAATTCGTCGCACACCATCTTTGGGACCCGCAGCAACGGGAGAACGATGCCGACCACGGAATGCCGGCCGATGTCGACGAAGGCCTTCGGAGCCAGGGGTTTCTCAAATCTGTCGGCCCGCACGCGCCCGCGACGGTGCGCCGGCGGTTGGCGAACTGGTCGACGCTGACCAAATGGCGCGGCCTCGACGGCGCCTTCGCCTCCCCTGCCCTCAAGTCGGCCATCCGCCTGGCCGTGCGCGCGGTCCCCCGGACCCGGCGCCGCAAGAGCGCGAAAGCCGTGACCGGGGATATTTTGGCAAAACTTCTCGCCACTTGCTCAACCGACAGCCTGCGTGATGTCAGGGATCGCGCCATCCTGATGGTCGCGTTTGCCGCCGGTGGTCGCCGGCGCAGCGAGATCGCCGGGCTGCGCCGCGAGCAGCTGACCGTCGAGCCACCGATCGAGGTGTCCGACGGCCCTCCCCTCCCCTCTTTGGCCATCCATCTCGGCCGCACCAAGACGACCACCGGCGAGCAGGACGACGTTGTTTATCTCACAGGCCGACCAGTTGAGGCGTTGAGTGCCTGGCTGGTGGCGGCGAAGATCGACAAGGGCAGCGTGTTTCGGGCGATCGGCAGGTGGGGAACCGTCTCGCGCCGGGCGCTCGATCCGCAGTCGGTCAATGCGATCCTGAAGCAGCGGGCACAGATGGCAGGGTTGGAGAGTGGAGAGTTTTCGGCGCATGGCCTGCGGTCTGGATACCTCACTGAGGCCGCCAACCGCGGCGTTCCCCTCCCCGAGGCGATGGAACAGTCCCGGCATCGATCCGTGCAACAGGCATCGAGTTACTACAACAACGCGACCCGGCGCAGCGGCCGGGCAGCACGCCTCCTTTGATGGCCGGAGTCGGCCCAAAGCAGACCTCTTTGATCCGTCAACCAGTGGGCAAATGCAGTCGCGGCTCGCTGGTCCTGAACCAGGCTTTCGCGATCTTGCTGTCCTTGATCTCGTAGATGCAGAGCACGTCGATTTCCCCCTTTCCTTGAGGAAAGGTTCGTCGGACTGCACACGCCGGCCACGGTGTGCCGGCGGCTGGTGAACTGGTCGACACTCACGAAATGACGCGGCCTCGACGGTGCCTTCGTCCGCAGCCGGTCAATGCCATCATCAAGCAGCGGGCGGGGGTGGCGGGGCCGGAGCCTAGGGAGTTTTCGGCTCATGGGTTACGCTCGGGATATCTCACCGAGGCAGCGGACTGTGGCGTGCCCCTCCCCGAAACGATAGAGCAGTCGCGCCACCGTTCCGTTCAACAAGCGTCTAGCTACTACAACGGCGCCACCCGACGCACTGGATGGAACGCATGACTAATTTCATAAATACCATAGCAGGATTGCCGCCACTGCTTTCAAGATTCGGCGATCCAGAAGACGGCGTTTGGAGCAGTCATTGAGATAGCCGTCGAATTCCATGAGGCTACACACCCGCTACGTCGCGTGTTTCTGATCCACCCCGTCGACTGAGTCGCAAAAGCCGGGCACGTAAATGTGCCGAATTATCAACGTCGATTGGCTGGATGGCAGCTACCCTGGCACGGTGTGTAAAGATTCCAGTTGATGGATTCGGGCCATTTTGTTTCCGCGGCGGCACTAACACTCTGTTTTCAAACCACATACCGGCCGCGAAGTGTGCTTTCCAGGCGCGGGCTTTAAGGTTTTGTTAACCCTAAATAGCTTGCCAGTCTGTTAGAATCGATGCTTATTGTCAGCAGCGGAGTGATTAGGAAATTCCGCTCAAAAGCGCTATTTCAAGAAATCAGGTCCGGGGATGCCCAAAATCGCTGAAAAATTACCGCCAAAAGATGAAGACCTGATGGGGTTGATTGAGCGCCATTCTCGTTCTTTGTCGGCGCAACTGCAAGATCATCAGCTCGCGACCTTTCCCCCCACCGCGGAAAAAGGCATTCGCACGTTTCAGCCGGCAGAGGCGGCAAAACTGGTCGGCGTGAAAGAAGTATATCTTCGTCAGCTCGCAAACGAGCTTGAGGGTCTGCAGGTCAGCACCAGTCCTACCGGCCGTCGGTCGTATTCCGTCCAAGACATGCACAAGATCCGGAAGCATCTCGACCAGGTGGGCCGTGGCAATCGCCGCTATCTTCCACACCGCCGCGACGATGAAGCGTTGCAGGTTATCTCGGTCATGAATTTCAAGGGCGGGTCCGGCAAAACCACGACAGCTGCTCATTTGTCCCAATATCTCGCGCTTCGCGGCTACCGCACGCTCGCAATCGATCTTGACCCGCAGGCGAGCCTGTCCACACTCTTTGGCAACCAGCCAGAAACCGATGTCGGCGAAAACGAGACGCTTTATGGTGCGATTCGATACGACGACGCTCGCCCAATGGCCGAAATTGTTCGCGCGACCTACATTCCTGATCTTCATCTTATCCCCGGCAACCTCGAGCTTATGGAGTTCGAACACGATACGCCGCGGGCGCTGATGAAGCGGAAGATCGGCGATACCATGTTCTTCCACCGGATCAGCGAGGTGCTTGACCAAGTGGCGCCCAATTACGACGTTGTGGTAATCGACTGCCCGCCACAGCTCGGCTACCTCACCCTGTCTGCGCTGACCGCAGCAACGTCTGTTTTGATTACCGTGCATCCGCAGATGCTCGACGTAATGTCGATGAACCAGTTTTTGTCGATGACATCCGACTTACTTCGGGAGATCTCCTCGCACGGTGCGCGCTTCGACTATAACTGGATGCGTTATCTCATCACTCGTTTCGAGCCGAGTGACGGGCCACAGAACCAGATGGTCGGGTATCTCAGGGCGATTTTCGGAGAAAATGTTCTGAACTTCCCAATGCTGAAGACAACGGCCGTTTCCGATGCAGGTCTCACGAACCAGACCCTTTTCGAGGTTGAGAGAGGCCAATTCACCCGGGCGACCTACGATCGCGCGCTGGAGGCGATGAACAACGTCAACGAAGAGATCGAGTCGCTGATCAAGAAAGCATGGGGAAGAAAATCATGAGCAGGAAGGACATCCTCCGCACCCCAAAGCCAACCGCTGCCGTCGAGGTGCCGGTTGAAAGACCGATTAAGAGCCGAACGATTCTTCCGCTCCTGGGCTCCCACCCAGCGGAAGGGGCGACGCCGACATCTTCGCGTCTCACGAGCCAGGTTGGCGGCGCTTTTGCAGAAGGCAAGGCGAGGTTCGAGCGTGCCGAAGAGATCGAAAAGCGCCTGGCAGAAGGCCAGACCATCATTGAGCTCGATGCGGGTATGATCGATCCATCTTTCGTTCAGGACCGCATGCCGGGTGATATTGAAGGTCTTGTTGAAGCAATCCGCGAACAAGGCCAGCAAATCCCTATTCTGGTGCGCCCTCACCCCGATGCACCGGGCCGTTATCAAGTCGCATTTGGGCACCGTCGTTTGCGCGCAGTCTCGGAACTTAACTTGCCCGTCAAGGCGGTTGTCAGGGAACTGACCGACGAGCAACTGGTAATAGCCCAAGGTCAGGAAAACAATGAACGCCAGGACCTGACATTCATCGAAAAGGCACGTTTTGCCTCCCGGCTGACCGAGCAGTTTTCACGAGACGTGGTGATGGCAGCGTTGTCAGTCTACAAAAGTGATCTCTCGAACATGCTGTCGGTGGTGACCCGCATCCCCACGGAAATTGTCGACGCAATCGGCTCGGCGCCCGGAATTGGGTTGAAAAGTTGGGTCGGTCTCGCCGATCTTCTGGCGCGCGACAACGACCTCGAACAGGCGTCGACCTTCTTGCGATCGGCGGAGGCGAAATCCCTGCCCTCGCCCGACCGGTTCAAGTCGCTTGTCGCCCACCTCAAACCGGCACCAGCAAGGCGAGGCCTTCCAGACCTTTTGACGACGCCCACGGGCGTGCGTCTGGCGCAGGTGACGAAGAGCAAAACCAAGTTGGACCTCTCGATCGATCGACGCGAGATGCCTGATTTTGCAACCTTCGTCCTCGAACGATTGCCCGCACTTTTTGAGGAGCATCGCTCCAAGAGCGGCGCTACAGACCAATTGAAGAACGGAGATTAAGCGGAAAAAGAAAAAGGCCCCCAAAACGTCGCCGTCGTGGAAACCTCTTTCAGATCTAAGCACCCTGAGAATCGCACTTCCACGAATATTCGTCAAGAGTCTTGGCACCGATTTGGTGAGCCGATTTCTTTTGCCTTCTGAAGGGTGAAAGACGATGCAGACTGGAAGTGTGACGACGCCCTTTGGGCGGCGGCCGATGACGCTCGCTCTTGTGAAGCGGCAGGTTGCGACCAACGAGATCAAAGCCGGCAAATCAGTCGAGAAGTGGAAGGTCTTCAGGGACGCTTCCGAAGCCCGGGAAGAGCTTGGTCTGCAGTCAAACAGCCTCGCTGTTCTTGACGCCCTCCTGAGTTTCTACCCGGAAAACGAATTGCGCCAGGACGCACAATTGGTCGTGTTTCCTTCAAACGCACAATTGATCCTTCGCGCCCACGGCATGGCCGGCGCGACACTTCGGCGCCATCTTGCATTGCTCGTGGACTGTGGATTAATCGTCCGGAAAGACAGCGCCAACGGCAAACGTTATGCTCGAAAGAATGGCGCGGGCGAGATCGAGAGCGCCTTCGGGTTCGACCTGTCGCCAATCCTTGCCCGATCGGAAGAGTTGGCCCTCGTCGCGCAGAAAGTCGTGGCGGCGCGTTCGGCCTTCAGGAAAGCCAAGGAGAATCTAACTATTTGCCGCCGTGACGTTCGAAAGCTTATTTCGGCGGCAATGGAGGAGGGCGCCGATGGTAACTGGGCCGCTGTTGAAGCAATGTACGTGGAGCTTGTCGGCCGCATTCCGCGCTCTCCAACCATGACAGACGTAACGGATGTTCTCGACGAGATGGAACTCCTTCGCGAAGAGGTCCTTAATCAATTGAGTAATCAGTCGAATTTACATTTTAATAGCACCAATGATGCTCATATTGAGCAGCACATACAGAATTCAAACCCCGATTTCTTTAATGAACTTGAACCTAGCTCTGAAAAAGAGCAGGCCGAAAAGCTGAGCAAGTCCGGCAGGACAGGTGTTGAGCCGCTAAAATCTTTCCCGCTTGGTATTGTGCTGAAGGCCTGTCAGCAGATGGCCGACTACGGGCCGAACCGAGCAGTGGGAAGCTGGCGAGACCTCATGTCGGCCGCCGTAGTGGTTAGATCAATGCTGGGGATTAGCCCGTCCGCCTATCAAGATGCCTGCGAGGTCATGGGGCCGGAAAACGCAGCGGTCGCCGTTGGTTGTATTCTTGAGCGCGCAAATTTGATCAATTCGCCAGGCGGATATCTGCGTGATCTGACGCGGCGAGCGGAGCGGCGCGAGTTTTCTCTCGGGCCGGCTATCATGGCATTGCTTCGTAACAACGGCGAGAAGGTCCTTCAAGCAGTCTAAAACGCTGTTAGTTGCGACTAACGGCGCTAAACCACTGAAATAACGGGCGTTTCTGAACTACGTGGGTTTCCATCGTCTATTTCTGCGAATTTCACGGTTTGGCAGCAAACTGCGTTCTACTGTAATACCGGGATTCGTATACTGGATGCCCTGAGAAGTGAAAGTTTAGTGTTGGTTGTAGAGTTGCTGGTGTGAAGCTTGGGTAAATCGTAGCCCCACCGCCGTCCAATCACCCAAATGGTCTGACCTTCAGTTCTAATAGTTTCACGGGGAAGACAGATGCCCGCGTTGGTTCGCTGGAATTGCTCAATGGGCGTCGACGATGGGACCTCATTGGTCGTTAGTCGGGACTAACCGCATGAAACCACTGAAATCACTCGGTTTTCACAAACGGGGGCTGCGTCAAATATCGGCTCAAGGTCTCCGGATTGTAACGCGATCTTCCTTCGTGTCCATGAACGCGTCGCGGGACCGTCTGTTCGGGCCCGGGTGAATCCCGCCGCCACTGGATAGTTTTTCACAGTCTTCGAGCATGGCCTTACCGTTGGGCGCCTAGGCTATGCTACGTTACGCAAGTGAATGTGAATCGGCTAAGCGTTCATCGTCGATGACTTGGGCGCTAATACAGCTGGACCGCGCCGAGGGTCTCTCTCAGGCGAGAGACCCGGTTTCGGGCTTCGAGAGTCGTAGCGAGCGCGAACCGCAATCCTCGGAACCCAAGGGTGTCTGGATGAAAATTATTCGCTGAGCAATGATGTGGCAATGTTATGATCGTGATCCGGTCATCAATGTGGTTTCCACAACAGACGGTGAGGGCGGTACTACGCCCTGAAGTCCCTGCCGACAAAGCTGTGACCGTGAAGTCCCATTCCTCCTGTCCATCGAAAGGGGAGCTGCTTGGCTGCCGATCGAGGGCACCGCTCAGTTATGTTGCCGATGATAGTTCGTATGCGATGGTGCGGACATCGTCTGGGTTCGCATAGGGTCAAAGCGGAACCTGTAAGGCTTTCATCTTGTTCACCGCGCGGCGTGAAGCAAAAGCGAATGTAGCGCGTCGTAGTCTGCTTCCTCTTGACATCCGTCGCGTGCTCCAGCCCAAATTCCCAATCGAACTGGACCGCAGGGTGGATCTTCAAGCGGTTTCGGAGGATTTCATTGCTGAACTCGACAAGTGAAACGTAATATCGACCGCCGTGCTCAACGACTAGGTGATACCAAGTCAGGTCTGAACGGTAGGCTGTGTGACAGGCCACCGCGAAATGTTTTCACTCCACTTTTCCGCCAGGGCGTCGTAAAGTGCCGCTGCGAATGGAGCCCAGGTTTCGGTCTGAGCAGCCTTGCGCGTCCTTATAAGCTCCAAAATGTCCATCGGCGTCGGCTTCTTAGCGGCCGGCTTTGGCTCGTCACTGCTGAGCAGCCAGGCGTTCTGCTTCAGCTATTGCTGCCGACTTGGTTTTGAGCGGCCCGATATCATGCCCTTCGGTGTCAGGGAGCCATTTAGCGAGGAACCACCAGCCGCCTGGACGACGATTGGACTCCTCACGGCGCCGATCTTCTTGGCTAAGAACCAGCTAAGTCGATTCCATCCTGCTCCCATAAGATGCAATCGCTGCCAATCTTATCGAAGCATTTTTGCCGTGCGCTATGCCCGGGGGCAATAACTCGTCGATCGGATGGGTGGCCGTTGACGGTGGTGGTGAGCACGTCGGAGACATGGCCTAGCGGTTCGACATCATTGAGCTTGGCGGTCTCGATGAGCGAAGCGATGTTCGCCCAGTGTTCTGTTCGGAACCTGCAAACAATGCATCCTTGCGATGGAGGGCTATTGGCCTGACGGATCGCTCGACTGTGCTGGAGCAGATCTCGACCCGTCCCTCGTCTGTGAACCGGGTCAGCCAACGCCATATTTACAGGGCACACTGGATTGTTTCGCCCAGCTTTGTTCTGACTGATGAGAGTGTGGTGTTGGGTGATGCGAAGGCCATCGATGATCGGACGGCTCTTTTCTCGCCTGGTGGTACGACCATCATCCTGCGTCCGGCAGCGTACTTCGTCTTCAATCCTGTAAAGTACGGCGATGTGAGTGGCGCAGCAAAAGTAACAGCTGTTACCTTTTGGACGTTGCGTGCCGACAGGGCTGTGACCGGTCTCCTCCTTCAAGAAGGTCAACCACTAAAAGCGACACAGCTTGCGTGAACGTTACGGATAGGTGCTGAGCGGGCGGCGCAATGAGGATTGCACGCTCAATTGATCAAGCATTTCGCCCTCAGTCTCGGGGTTTTCCCTGCCTTGCCGCTTACAAGCTCGATACGAAGCAGATTGCGTTCGTCATCGCTGACATGAAGGGCTGCGCCAATCACTCGCCCCACGGACGGAAGGAATCGGCTTTCGAGTGGTTCAAGCGGCGCATGAGCATAGATGAAGTTTCATGAATTATAGACGCCCTTTCTATAACTCACTTTAATCCATCACATGAGCGATAAAGAGGAAAACTATCGCTCGTATGCTGGATCGAAGCTGACGCGGAGACCTAGAGAGCATCTGGGAGGTTAGAATCGACTATGTCCAAAGGATAGCAGACCCATATGTCGCCAATCCAACGCGCTTCGTTCGGCTGCGTTATAATAGCACTCATAAGCGTTTGCGCTCGAGCGGCGCGCTTTGTCCGACAGCGCTCTGACTGAAGACGGCTGCTATGTCCGGCCACCACGCGGCGGTCGCTCATGCATCTGGTCGAACTGCGCAGCAACCACTCGAAGCGAAAGGTCGGGATCGGCGATCGCGATCGCGGCAACCAGCTTCATCAGATTGTCCTTCGGCGGCGGGCGAGCAGCTCTGGCTCGGCAAGCCTTTCAAGTACCACCCGGTGAACCTCCGGCGCAAGCGTTCGGCCGTCCAGCTGTGGTCTTTGCGTTTAGGGATCACCACGACGTTGCCCCAACTATGTTGCGGTCGCAGCTTGTGAACGGTCGGCAACCATTTCTGCGCCAAAGATCAGTTCGTCCAAATGAGCCCGATTGCGAGCGGCGGAGACAGCACGGATAGCCTACGGTCGCCGCTCGCGAAGTCTTGTATTCCGGCGAGCCTCCCCCTCACTTTAGCCGCCATCATGCCCTCTTTGGTTCGCATCGCGATGAGCGCACGCTCGAGCTGGGCTTCGCCACGCAATACCTGGAGAGAAGACATGCCTTGCGGCGTCGGGGTGTCAATTGGATCACAAAGGGACCGGAGGTGAACGCCCATTTCTCTAGGTCTTGGACGACAGCAACAAATGGCTAACGGAGCGCGGTAGCCGATCCAAAGGGACGACAACGAGCACGGCGCTCGAGACAAGTTCGCGGAGAAGCTTTCTCAGGATGGCCCTTACCCTTGATGCCCCGGAGCCGTGCTCATGTGAATGCGATAGCAACCAGCCGGTCGCAACTCGAGCAGCTGGGTGTCGTTGACTTCGTCTTCTGTCGACACCCGCGCGTATCCAATTAGCCTCCGGGGACCGGATTGGGATTGGGGACTGCATATCTCGCTACGGAACTCAGATGTCGTCCATAGCGGCGGCTTGTACAGCATGCGGCACTAAAAAATCGGAGTTTCGGAAACTTCAAACTCTTGCTCAAGTATCCCCATCCTGATATATGACTACTATAGTCACAACGGAGGCCCATATGAGAGAAATCCAGCTCAAGGATGCCAAGGCAACTTTTTCTGCGGTTATCGATCAGGCTGTCCATGGTAATCCGGCTATCATCACTCGGCACGGCAAAAAGGAAGCTGTGGTTCTTTCGTTCGAGGAGTATGAAAAGTTGTCCCGCATGCCAAGCTTTGGCCGCTTGTTGGCAGCGTTCCCCGGCGATGAAACTGATATCCCTGCTCGCAGGAGCAAGCCGACCCGCGCCGTTGATCTCTGATGTTCCTGGTCGATACGAACGTCATATCCGCCCTTGCCCCGTCCAAACGGCAAAGTCCCGGCCAGCTTGTCGAATGGCTCGATCAGGCAAGTTCGAAATTGTTTTTGTCGGTCATTTCGGCCGCTGAGGTCAAATTTGGGATCGCCAAAGCCGAGCGGGAAGGCGCGACCACCAAGGCACAGCGGATAAAAGAGTGGTGGGAGAGCATAGAATATCTCTACGCGCAGAAGCTGTTGCCGTTTGATCTGAAATGCGCGCATGCTGCTGGCCGGATTCTCGATGACGCTCGCGCCCACAAGCCGGGTTTTGAAGACATTGCGATAGCCGCCACGGCTAAAGTGCACGGGTTGACGGTCTTGACCCGTAATATGCGCCATTTCGGCCCCTTGGGCGTTCAGGCACTCGATCCGTTTGAAACATTGCCGGAGTTATAGGTAAGGGGCTTTTTCTGGACTCGAGCAAATGGCTGACCGATCGGGCCAGACGATCGAGGCGCACAACGACGAGCACGTCTCCGGCTGCGAGTTCCTTCAGCAGCTTGGTGAGCGCCGGCCTTGTGCGGGACGCACCCGATCCGTAACTCTTGAATGCGCTGACAGCCGGCCGCGCGCAAATCATCGACCCGGGCATCATTGAGCTGATCGTCGGTCGAAACGCGGGCATATAGTTCCGGCTCGGTGAGTTTGGCGCGGTCGGCATCCGATTCCAGGTCGAGATAGATTGATGGGCGCTGTTCGGCTATGGCGAGCGCCAGCGTCGTCTTGCCTGACGCGGGCCAATGATCGCAACGGCGGGGCTTGAATCGATCAACTCATCTGCAAGGACGACATGTCGATGTTTGGGCTGTGTCAGTTGGCGCGCCGCGCGGCGTTCACATTGTTTTGTGCCTAATGGCTTGCCGCGCCGGTCGCGAGGGCGACTATCTGGGACAGCCGCACGAAATTCCCCGCCTCGGCATGGATGCTCGGCGTCAGTCGCCACTCTCCTCCGTGACAGCAAATCGCTGCATCCGCGCGTCGCATACGAACATCATATATCACACCATTTGAGCCGCCCGCCCGCCTCGACGTGTCGCGCTGTTGTAGTAACTTGACGCTTGTTGAATCGAGCGGTGGCGGGACTGCTCAATCGCCTCCGGCAGGGGGATGCCACGGTTTGCCGCCTCGATATCCAGATCGTAGCCCGTGCGCGGAAAACTCGCCAACCTCCAGCCCGGCCATCGCCACCCGCCGCTTGACGATATCATTGATCGCCTTCGGATCCAGCGCCCGGCCAGAAACATGGCCCCATCGATCGATCCCCCGAAACACACTGCCGCTGTCGATCTTCGCCGCCGCCAGCCAGGCATTCAGCGCCTCGACGGGCCGGCCGGTGAGGTAGACGACCTCGTCCTGGCTGGCGCCGGAATTCTTGGTGCGGCCGAGATGAATGGACAGCGAGGGGAGGGGTCCTCGCCGGCAACGGGCTGCTCGATCGTCAGCTGCTCCTTGCGCAGGCCAGCGACTTCGCTGCGCCGGCGGCCGCCGGACGCGTAGGCGACCATCAGGATCGCCCGATCGCGGAGATCGCGCAGATTGTCGCCGCCGCAGGTCGCCAGCAATTTCGCCAAGACGTCTCTTGCGAAGACGTTGTCTTGGCGCGGCTCGGATCGCCAGCTGAATGGCTGATTTGAGGGCAGGGGAGCCGAAGGCGCCGTCGAGACCGCGCCATTTGGTCAGCGTCGACCAGTTGGCCAGCCGTCGTCCGACGGTCGCCGGTGCATGTGGTCCCGACGTTCTCAGAAAACCGCCAGTCCGCAACGCCTGCTCGACTGCGGCCGGCATGCCGTGCTTGGGATCGGTTTCGCGCCGCGCCGGATCCCAGAGATGATGGGCGACGAATTTCAACAACAGCGCTTCCGGCGCCGGCCAGGGCAGGGGACCTTCGGTCGCCATTAAGCACCAGGACCCGAGGTAAGCGAGATCGGAGGCGAGCGCCCGAAGCGTGTTGTCGCCCATGCCCTCATTGACCAGATGTTTGAGCGTCTCGAGGGTCGGTGAGAATCTCGGCGAGCTTGTCGCGCCGGTCGATCGGCAGCACCGCGGCGATGGTGTCGAGGGTTTCGGCGCGAAGAGCGATGGCGTCTGTTGCCGTATTCGCAGCAAGAATGTCGAAAATGCCTCCTGAGGCGCGAAAATCGGGTGTCAATACGGCCGATTGGCCGTACCTTGATGCCGTTTTCATTGATTTGCGGCTTTAAATCAATCACTTCCGATAAGCATTACTTATCGGAAGTCAGAAGCGACCTTGCAGACTATCCAGTAACGGACGCTAACTATGAGATAGTGTCTGTTTAACAGGTCGTTTACCATAAATTCGATGCCTTATGATTTGTCGAAGTTGCCCATCACTAGCATGCTGCGGCCGATTTCCGACGACCGCTCGAACGCATTAACGAAGAGTTCAAGAAGCACAGAAGTGGCGCCATGGGTCGGGCGCCGTACGAGGGGTCAATGATGGGCGTGGTGCAGCGGTCCTTTTGGCCGAGGCCGAACGCTGTGCCTTGGTCCGTGATACCACCCTTTCGCCCCCATTTTTTGGAGGAGGAGTGGTCATCGGCATGGCCACGGCCGGATCCGGACTTCTTGCCACCACCGCGTTCCTTGTTAACGGTGGCCCAGGCGCGGCCCTCGGCTTGCTTCTAGGAAATGCCACGGTCTTCGTAGCCTTACTCGATGTGGTCAGCCTTGCGCTTTTGCTAGTCGGTATAGGCGGACTTGTCACCTTGAGGCATGGAACATCTCCTTGGATGATATGAGATTTGACGCATGGAAAACGGTTTTCGACCAAAGTTCCGCTGACTGTGAATCGTGATCGGGTCTGCGACCGACGCTGGGAGAAGGTCCACGTCGTACCTCTTTGATCAACCTCCTTCAGGAAACCGACATGCCGAAATTGCGAAACCAACACCCGGAAGCAAGGGTTTGTTGCAGCTCCATTTTTGACAAGACAAAAGGGGCATCGATATGAAACAGACCGTCGGCGATTTTGTTGTTTCCCGTCTTCACGCTTGGGGCGTCCGCATGTTCGGCTATCCCGGCGGCCGCATCAACGGCGTCTTCGGCGCGCTGAACCGTGCAGGCGGCAAGATCGAGTTCATCCAGGTACGCCATGAGGAAATGGCTGCCTTTATGGCCTCTGCCTACGCAAAGTTTTCCGGCGAGCTTGGCGTCTGCATCGCAACCTCTGGCCCGGGGGCGGCACATCTCGTCACCGGCATGTATGATGCCCGCGCCGACCATCGGCCACTTCTCGCGATCGTCGTTCAACAGGCCCGCGGCGCGCTTGGCGGGCACTACCAACAGGAAGTCGATCTGGCCGCCCTGTTCAAGGATGTCGCGGGGGATTTCGTTCATCAGGCGTCCACGCCTGCGCAGGTTCGTCATCTGATAGACAGCGCCGTTCGAATCGCATTGTCGAACCAAACCGTGACAGCCTTGATCCTGCCCAACGATTTGCAGGAATTGCCCTATGAGGAACCGGAGCGCGTTCACGGGACCGTCCGTTCCAACAACGAGGACCTTTACCAGGTGACCTGGGAGCGACGTGTGATGGAGGGCGATCCGAAGTTCAAGGCCTCGCAGAGCATTCGCAATCTGCCTAACCACCGGTTTGCCGAGCTCATTGGTCTCAAGGGTGTGTTTATCGATCGCGCGGAAGATTTGGGGCCGGCTTGGGACGACGCGCTTGCGTCGGACCGCCCTGTTCTCCTTGAGGTCAAAACCGACCCCGAAGTCCCGACGATGCCGCCGCATCTCACGTTTGAGCAAGTGAAGATACTCACAGCCAAGCTGATGAAGGGTGATCCAAATCAGGAAGGCGTCATTCGCGGCACGGTGCGGCAGGTGTTGAGCTCAGTCCTGCCCGGCAAGCACGAATAATCGCGCATTAGGCCTCAAGCTAATGCAGAATTGGGAGTGTGTTCGGTGCCGGCCGCTAAACCGCCAGGTTCGTCCAATAGTTGGTAGCCAACGCTATTCGGCTGCATGGCGGAGCGCAGACCGCTCCGGAGGTTCGACCTGCCCGATGATCTCGAATTAGGAGGGTATCGCGTGCTGGTCGGTACCGAGCCAATGCACGCGTCCAGTAATCGGGGTCTCTTCCAATGACGGTCGAAACCTGGACGACGGTCGCCCGCTCCTCGAAATACCGAGAGGACTTCGCTCAGCAAAAACCATCCGCGACCAAACGCGCTGCAACCATCTTACCTACTCCCTTGTAATTCGCGAACAAAGTGAGAACGGTCTCCCCTGTGGAAGGCGCGGGGCTTCAGAACGTTTCTTGCGTTTTCTCTTCAGGCAAGCCCCGTCCGCCGTCCGCCCAGCCCAATCTGCTTTCGACGCCGTAATGCCCCGATGGCCGGACCCTTTCAGGATAATCGAGCGAACCCACGGTCACACGTATCAACTCGTCATTGTCGTACTGAAGGTAAAGAGGTGTCCCACACAGATCGCAAAAACCGCGCGTTGCAATGGAGGAAGAGCGATATGACCGGGGCCGACCTTTTGTCCATCTGAATGCCTCGAGACTTGCCTGAACAAGGACGGCGAATGGCCCGCCGGTCGCCTTCTTGCATATGTCGCAATGACAATAGCCAGTGTGCGTTGGATTGCCGCGGAATTCATATCGGCATGTTCCGCACAGGCACCCGCCGATCCATGTTGTCTTTTCGCTCATGCTCGCGAAATGCTCGCGCTCGTTCTTTGTTCCCTGATCGTACGACGTGTTGGCGATACGCCATTCGCCGATGGCGGGCTTGTTCCAGGGCGTGCGCTAGTCGGGAACGCCAGTCGCGCGTCTCTTGAGAGCCACGGACCGGGAAGCGGAGCAGCGACTGTAAACAGTCGATCGCCAAGGAACGAAATTGGTCGTCCGAAGTTGAGCTGCGAGCCAATAACGGAGTGCCACGATGGTTGAACATCACCTGCCGAGCCGCCAAGCCCAAGAATGGCCCGAAGTGCCTAAGACGCAATATGCCGAAGGGGGCCATCTCGACTACCCGCCGGTCGCCGATGCCGCAATTGCGCAACACCGGACGAAATTGTCACTGCCTGACTACACGCTTTTGATGAAACAAGCCCTTGAGGGCCGTGCTTAAGCTGCTGCGCCCCGCCGGCAGTTCCTGCTAACAAAGTTCGGCTGGAACTAAAGGCGCATGTGCTGACGGGGACGTGGATGCCCGTAACCTGGGGCAGACCGTTGACCTGCGCAAAGACGGTCTTGGCTATCAAGTCTTCAACACTAGCAACGATTCCAAGTGCCTCATCCCAATTCGGCGTTCCTTGCTCGCTTCTTCCCAAATGTCCCTCCCAGGCGGCCGGTGGGCGAGAACGAAGGCCTGCTGTCGAACCGGAAGATCCGAGAGCCGCTCGGCTTCAAAGAGGAACACAATTGGCGCAAGTATGTGAATGACAGATCCCGTAGGGAGGTCTCCCGCCATTGACTACGCTGAGCGCCAAGCCTCGCTCCAACACGGCAGTCGGTTCGCTAGGCTGCTACTTCAGTGGAACCGAGGCGCAGGCGGATCGCGACCCTATTCCTGCGCGAAGCCAAGCCAGTTGGTCCATGTAGTGCTGACGTAATGCAGATTGGCGCGCAACGATCGGCTGCGGCCAATCTGCGACATGCCCTTTACACGACGAACAAGTTCTTCACCTTACGACCTCACAGTTAAATGATCAGTTCAACACGACGATTTATGGCTATAGCGACGCTCTTCCGGGATGGCGACGATACACGCCGCGTAGTTTTTGTGAACGCCGCCGATATTCCCTCGTTGGCAACGTCGCGGCAGGTTCTGCCCGATTGAGCCGCACAGGTTATACCGGAAGCCGCCGCATGTTTATTTGGCATGGCGAGATCAATCAGCTGAAGGTGTGCCAAGATTTGCTAGCGTGACGATCCTCGGGCGAGGCTGGAATGTCGCCAGCCCGTGCGGTTGCCGCAGACGGAGGAGTTTTTCTTTTTCATTGTACACGTCGGAACCTTTTGTGCGGCCGTGCGTCGGGCGGCCGGATCGAGGGTTAGAAGAGCTTTTCGGTGCACGTTCAATGGCCCGCCGGCAACGCGGTGCTCTTTTTGAGAGTGCGATTGCAGATGTCCGGTCTGCCGACTGCGAGGGAGCATTGCAGATGAATTCATACGTCAATGCGGCCGTGGGGGCGCTCCTCGAAACGATTTTCGTTCTGATGTCGGTCTCCATCGCGTCCGAAGGGATCTTCCACTCCGAAGCGCCGGAAAAAGAAGGTTTCGCGATCGTTGCCGAAGAGGCGCCCGCCGCTGGTGGTGAGGCTGCGCCTGCCGCTGCTGTCGCGCAATTGCTCGCTTCTGCCGATGCCAAGGCCGGTGAAACGGTCTTCAAGAAGTGTCAGGCATGTCATGACGGCACCAAAGGGGGACCGAACAAGGTCGGTCCCAACCTCTTTGGTGTCGTAGATCGCCCGATCACCTCGCATGAGGGCTTCGCCTATTCCGCTGCGATGAAGGATTTCTCCAAAGGCGGCAGCGAGAAATGGACCTTCGAGACCCTCAACAAATTCCTGTTGGCGCCGAAGAAGGACGTTCCGGGCACGGCGATGGGCTTTGCCGGTCTGGCGAAGGATCAGGACCGCGCCGACGTCATTCTTTACCTGCACACGCTCGCCGATTCGCCGGTGCCGCTGCCGGATGCGAACGCCGCAACGCAGTGACGCAGTGACGCGGCACGATCGCACGCCCGACACGTAGAGAGCCGCTCGAGGCGCCGGTTGGGTAGACGCGCGCCCCTTTTGTGCCTCTTTCAGGAGTTCGTGTTCGGCATCAGCGGGCAGTCTCCAGTACCTTCGTGATAATCCGTCGACGCCCGGACACGAGATTCGGCGGTTGCGCCCATCCATCATCGCAGAACTGCCACCCGAAGCAGAGAGGGGTCTCGCCATATGGTCGGTTAGATCGGTGGACTGCCGACAACTTCGCCTTCGCTGATCCACTTCACGCCGGACGGCCCTCGGTCCATACCGTGCGGAACCGTATCTTCTCCCAGGAGTTAGGTTATCCCTTGGAGAGAACATGCGTCACATCGAGGAATCGAAAACCATCGCAAATGCGCTCCAGCAAAGGCAGGCTGTTTTGTTCGTTGCGCGGGCGTTTCGATGAGCGTTGGGCTGCCCTCTTGGGAAAGCCTGGTCGATTACCTGTCGGCGGATCTCGGCCTGGGCAAGCCGTCAGCCGGTGCGCAGAAGACGACCTACCAGGCCATCGCGGAGTATTATCGCTTAAAGCACGGATCGTTCGAGCCGCTCGTGGCCTGGATGGCTAAGGAATGGCGGGTGTCACCGGATTGTCTTCGCGCCTCGCGCCTTCACAGGCTGGTGGTCGAACTCGACTTCCCGATCATCTACACAACGAACTACGACTCCAACCTGGAGAAGACCTACGAGGCTTGTGGTCGTCCCTTCGCGAAGATCACCGGTGCCGCCGACATGGCAACAGCGCGTCCCGGCGTCACGCAGATCGTGAAGTACCACGGCGACTTCTCAAACCCGGACACGCTGGTGCTGACGGAATCGGATTATTTCGATCGCTTGGCGTTCGACGCACCATTGGACATCAAATTCCGAGGAGATGCATTTGCGTCAACCCTGCTCTTTATCGGCTACAGTATGTCGGACCTTAACATCCGTTTCCTGCTTCATCGCCTTTGGTCGATATGGCAGCGGACGGGGGAGGCGATGCAGCGGCCGCCGCTGTTTCTTTTCATGCACGAGCCCGACGAAGTCCAGCGGCACGTCTTGAAAAGATGGGACGTCACCGTTCTCGCGGGAGAAGGCAAGGATAGCGAAGACTCGCTCGGGGACTTTCTGGAGACGCTCTTGGCCCAAGCAAGGCAACCATGAAGCCCCGAGTAGCGCAAGAGCTGCTGCTGATCGGGCTTTACGGCACTCGGGCGTCCACCATCAATACGCAAGGTGAAAGGAGAATGATACAATGACTGGGAAAACGCCACAGCAGAAAAAACCGTTTCCCTCTGCTAGACCCGAAAAATCCCCTCAGGAGGAAGGTCTCGACTTCGGCGATGTCGACTTTAGCAAAGGGGGCCGACAAGGCAATGCGGTCGTCCACAAAGGAAGGTCGACAACATTTGTGAGCAGCGCCCCTGGAAAAGAGAGCTCCTCACGGTAGGATTGGCGATGGCGATGCCCGTTTTGATCGGTGATGTGGACCGGACTCAGGCGGCGGATCGAGCCATGACAGGTCCGGCAAGCGCAACGGCAAGAGAGGCGATGATGATTTTCTTCATGGTTTCTGATCTCCAGGTTGCAGGCAGCAGAACTTTGAAAGCGCGAAACTGGTCGCGGCGCGCGGATCAATTGTCGTCTGCCCCCTTGTGGAATTCCAAAAGAGCTGTGTCGAACGGTTGATGCGAAAGACCAGAATCGTACGACAACAAAGCAGCCGCTTCCGGGCTAGTAAATCTGGGAGGCAGCGGACGAGGCCTCACCTATCAATTGTAAGTGCTGCGAGCCTCGTCCCGATCGATCATCGTCGCGCGAAGTTGGAGGAGTTCATCGACAATCCTCTCAAAACAGTCATCGTCGGCCCTGGCGATCGATAACGTCGAAGCGCGGATCGTCTGAAGCAGACGATTGAGCGCCGGGTATCGGTCGCCACCGCTTGCAGCGTCGCGATCACAGATTTCTTGAAGCTCATCAACGATGTGCCGCACGACATTCTGCCGCTCGACGCTGTTGAGGGTAGAGGGATCGACGGCTTCCCATTCGCGATGGCCGATATCCATCACGACACACAGGTTTCGCTAGGACCAGACGACGGCGGCAGGCAAGACTGCGCTTCCAAATGCATATATCGCACTAGGCCGCTAAGTCTATGTTGATCTCGGATGCCGCACTCAAACCAGGAAACAAGCTCCCTAGCAACATGCCGCGCTGCCTGACTGGCCATGCCACAGGATTTTTCCTGGCACCACCCCTGCAAAATAGCTTGCAACATGGCGATGTCGGCAGGTTGTAGAGCTGGCTTCGTAATTCCGGTGTGCTGCGTCATGTGTTCCTCCCCAGGAATATAAGCGCATCCTAATTTCAAGAATTTCGATTTCAACCGCTCGTGCGGAACCGTACGAATCTGGATCGCCCCCGACCCATCCTGGCCACACGATCGGGTTTGGCAGGTCGAATTAGGCTTTTGCGGCGACATGATGCGGGGCAGCGTTAGCGTATGTCGCATGCGTTCGCCGGGCAAGGCCCGGCGCCCTTTACATTTCCGCTGGGAATGGAAGGAACTGAGGTGGCGCGCTCAAGGTGACTCGGGACGGAAGGTGACAGCACTGTCTGGGCAACTAGCGATCGACGGGGCTTCATATTAAGATGTCCGACTTGAAACAATCCTTGGCCGCAGCATCTGCTAGTGCTTTGCCGAACGGTAGGGCACACTGCGATCGACACGGGTAGATGACGAGTCATAACGGTTCGAGAGAGATGGAGAGCGGAAAGGCCGGCGAGTTTCCCGGCCGTCTCCGGCATCATCGTACCCAGCTCATCGCGGGGGCGACGGTCATCGTTTTCTGCATGGTCGGATATTCGATCACGCAACTTACCGGCGAAGTTCGCTACGACAACGTCGTTAATGCGCTGGCTACTACCCGCGCCAGCGCGATCCTACTCGCAGTTCTCTTCACTGGTCTCAGTTTCTTTGCGCTGATCTTCTACGACCTGAACGCCATCGACTATATCGGCAGGAAGTTGCCCTTTCCGCATGTCGCGCTGACGGCTTTCAGCGCTTACGCGGTCGGCAATACCGCGGGTTTCGGCGCGCTTAGCGGTGGCGCGATCCGCTACCGGTCCTATTCACGTCTCGGCCTCACGCCAGAGGAGATCGGCCGCGTCATCGCCTTCGTCACGCTGTCTTTCGGTCTCGGGATTGCGAGCTTCACGGCGATCGCGCTGATGATCATAGCCGATGAAATCGGGCCGCTGATCAACACCAATGCGCTGCTACTGCGAATCATTGCCGGGGTGATCCTGACGGCGCTCGGCGTGGTGGTCTATCTCGGACGTGATGAGAGGGTGGTCAATCTCGGACCGATCGCCGTCTGCCTCCCGGATTCGCGCACATGGTCGCGCCAGTTCCTAGTTACCGCATTCGATGTCGCTGCGTCTGCGACCGTCCTTTACGTTCTCCTGCCCCAGACCGCGATCAGCTGGTCTGTGTTCCTGGCGGTCTATGCGATCGCGGTCGGGCTCGGCGTGCTCAGCCACGTTCCGGCCGGTCTTGGGGTTTTCGAAACCATCATCATCGCCTCGCTCGGCAGTGCAGTGAATATCGACGCGGTTCTCGGTTCGCTCATCCTCTATCGCCTGATCTACCACGTTCTGCCGCTGTTGCTCGCCGTGCTGTTCGTGTCACTGACCGAGCTTCGCCGTTTCGTCGATCACCCGGCCGCCGCGAGCATCCGCCGTATCGGCAGGCGTCTGACGCCGCAGCTGCTTTCGGCCTTTGCGCTTCTTATCGGCGTGATGCTGATCTTTTCGAGCGTGACGCCGACGCCGGACGAAAACCTCACATTCCTAGCGAACTACCTGCCGCTGCCGATTGTCGAAGGTGCGCATTTCTTCTCGAGTCTGCTCGGCCTTGCGCTTGTCGTCGCCGCGCGCGGCCTCGGCCAGCGGCTTGATGGCGCCTGGTTGGTATCCATTATTTCCGCCATTCTGGCGCTGGCGCTGTCGCTGCCGAAGGCGATTGCCCTCGCGGAGGCAACCTTCCTGGCGATCCTGATCTTCAGCCTGTTCGTCAGTCGCCGGCTGTTCACCCGTCATGCCTCGCTCCTGAACCAGACGCTGACGGCGGCTTGGTTTACGGCAATTGTCGTCATTATCGTCGGCGCGGTTGTCATCCTGCTCTTCGTCTATCGGGACGTCGAATATAGCAACGAGCTCTGGTGGCAGTTCGAATTCGCTGCTGAAGCGCCGCGCGGTCTGCGGGCAGTGCTCGGTCTCACCATTATCTCCACGGCGGTCGCGATCTTCAGTTTGTTGCGCCCGGCGACCTCTGGACCCGAACCGCCAACCGAAGAGGCGTTACAGCGCGCCGTCGATATTGTCAGGACGCAGGATTATGCTGACGCCAATCTCGTTCGCATGGGCGATAAGTCCATTATGTTCTCTGAAAGGGGCGATGCCTTCATCATGTATGGACGCCAGGGCCGCTCCCGGATCGCGCTTTTCGACCCTGTAGGGGAGCGGCAAGCGATCCCCGAGCTTGTCTGGAGCTTCGTCGAGGAGGCGCGCGCCGCCAGCTGCCGCGCGGTGTTCTATCAGATCTCGCCGGCCTTGCTTTCGCACTGCGCAGATGCGGGGCTGCGGGCCTTCAAGCTCGGCGAACTTGCAGTGGTTGATCTGCGTACCTTCGAGCTGAAGGGCGGCAAATGGGCGAACTTGCGCCAGACGGCGAGCCGCGCGAAGCGCGATGGTCTGAGCTTCGAGGCCATCCCACCGGAAGACGTGCCCATGATTCTCGACGATCTGGCTGCGGTCTCCAGCTCTTGGTTGGAGAACCATAATGCCAAGGAGAAGGGCTTCTCGCTTGGCGCTTTCGAATTGGAGTATATCAGCTCACAGCCCGTCGGAGTCTTGAAGAAGGACGGCAAAATCGTGGCTTTCGCGAATATTTTAGTCACTGAAACAAAGTCAGAAGGCTCGATAGACCTGATGCGTTTTTCGTCCGAGGCGCCGAAAGGATCGATGGACTTCTTGTTCGTTCAGATCATGGAGTATCTCAAGGCCGAGGGCTACATGCAGTTCAACCTTGGCATGGCGCCGCTTTCGGGCATGTCGAAGCGCGAAACCGCCCCGGTTTGGGACTGGATCGGCGTCACCGTCTTCGAGCACGGAGAGCGGTTCTACAATTTCAAAGGCCTTCGGACATTCAAATCAAAGTTTCATCCGCACTGGCAACCGCGCTATCTTGCTGTTTCAGGAGGGGGCAATCCGATGATCGCGCTGATGGACGCGACCTTTCTCATTGGAGGCGGATTGAAGGGAATCGCCAGGAGTTGATCAGAGATTTCTCCTGGCAGTGGCGCTACGCGCGTTGTTTGGCGGTTAATCGTTAGATTGATGAGATTGGCTTAGAAATTGACCTGCCACTGAAGGTTCATCCGGCTGCGATCAGAGCCTCAGCGGTTTTTGAAGCGCTTGGAAACCTTATGGACGGGATCGGCCCCTGGCAACGCCAGTGCGGTCAGAGCATGGCCCATCTCATAGGGCGACGATTTCGCGCTCCTTCGGATTGAGCAGCCGGTTCCGTTTTTCGAGGCCGGCTACGATGCGCTCAACCGCGCTGTTGAAATCTTCAATGGCGACCGCATCTGCCTTTCGCCGGGTGGACAAAAGCGCCGCCCCGTTGACAAGATTAGCGAGATCGGCGCCCGTAACCCCCCGTGTCAAGGCAGCAATCTTCTCGACTTCGACTTCCCCGTTCCAGCTTCGCCTTCGTCAGATGCACCTTGAGGATCTGGATACCTCCCGCCTTGTCAGGGGGGTCCACCAGTACCTGGCGATCGAAACCTCCGCCCGGAGGAGGGCGGGATCGAGGATTTCCGGCCGGTTGACCGCTGCAAGCAGCACGAGACCGGTAGAAGAGTCGAAGCCATCGAGCTCCACCAGAAACTGGTTCAGTGTCTGCTCCTTCTCATCATGTCCGCCCGCCATCGGGCCAATTCCGCGAGCACGCCCGAGGGCATCAAGTTCATCGATAAAGATGATTGCAGGCGCCTTCGCACACGCCTGTTCGAAAAGATCGCGGACGCGAGCGGCACCGACGCCCACGAACATTTCGACGAATTCAGAACCGGAGATCGAAAAGAAAGGTACGCGGGCCTCACCTGCGACCGCTTTCGCCAGCAGGGTCTTGCCGGTGCCGGGTGGGCCGGCCAGCAAAACACCCTTCGGCATGCTGCCGCCAAGCCTGCCGTAAGCTGCCGGGCCCTTAAGGAAATCAACGATTTCCTTTAGTTCTTCCTTTGCCTCATCGACGCCGGCTACGTCATTGAAGGTCACGCCGGTGTCGGATTGGACGTAGACCCTCGCTTTGCTCTTGCCAATCTGCATCAGGCCGCCGCCGATCCCGCCGCCCAAGCGCCTCAGCATGAACATCCAGACGCTGGCGAAGAGAGCCACCGGGATGAGCCAGGACAGGAGATCACGCAAAAAGGTGCTTTCGATCTGGCCGGCTACGACCACGCCGTGTTGTTGAAGCTGCTGAGCGAGATCCGGCTCCACACGGGTAGTCAATATGCATTGTCGTTCCGCGGCTGGTTGTAACGCCCCTGGATAAATCTGTCAGAGACGGCAACTTCGGCGATTTTGCCGTCACGGAGGTCCGCTTCGAACCGGCTGTAGGAATGCGGGCCACCTAAGTCGCCGTTGCAAAGAAATACTGGATCGCCATAGGATGAAGAAGGCGGCGATCCAATACCAGATGTTGAATTGCGTTTTCTTGTTCATCTCCATGCCGCCGCTCCCGTCACCGGATGACCAACAGCAAGCGGCCGCCATCGCGGATCAATTCAAGCGCCACGGTGGCTGGTTTCTTGGCAATGGTCCGTCGTAGGTCGGCGACCGAGGCAACCGGAACCCTGTTCACCGCGACGATTATATCGCTGGGTCGAAGGCCGGCGCGAGCGGCCGCGCTGCCAGGCGCCACGCTCTCGATCACCACGCCGAAGCCGCCAAACTGAGATCCAGCCTCGGATGCATCTCTCATTTTGGCGCCTTCGAGCGGCGTTCCGGAGATGTCTGCCACGACCTTGTCCTCGGCCGCGATCGTGACGGCGATCACCTGCTCGTCATCGCCACGCTTCACCCTCAGACTGACCTTGCTGCCCGCGGGCGTCAGCCCGATGCGGTTCCTAAGGTCGGTCGAGCCATGGATGGGACGCCCGTCGATTTCAGTCACGACGTCTCCAGTCTTCAGTCCGGCGCGTTCGGCCGCGGAGCCCGGTTCGATATTCGCGATAAGCGCGCCTCGCAGGTCGCCGAGTCTGAGAGCTTCAGCCAAGTCTGGCGTAAGATCCTGGATGCCGATGCCGAGTCTACCGCGCTGGACCTCGCCATGGGCGATCAGCTGGTTCATCACCGTTGCGGCCATGCTGCTGGGAACCGCAAAACCGATACCGACGTTGGCGCCGGCGGGGCTGAGGATCGCCGTATTGACCCCGACCAGCTTGCCGTCGAGCGTCACCAGCGCGCCGCCGGAATTGCCCGGATTGATCGAGGCGTCGGTCTGGATGAAATCCTCATAGCCCTCGATGTTCAAACCGCTGCGTCCAAGTGCGCTGACGATGCCGGAAGTCACCGTCTGGCCGAGCCCAAATGGGTTGCCGATGGCGATGACATAGTCCCCCACCTTGAGCGCATCGGAATCTCCGATCTGGATCGCCGTGAGGTTTTTTGCGTCGATCTGGAGCAACGCGATGTCGGTATCCTTGTCACTGCCGATGAGTTTTGCGGGCAATCCGCGTCCGTCTTTCAGCGTGACGGAAATTTCAGTCCCGCCATCGACGACATGATGGTTTGTGAGCACATATCCTTTCGAGGCGTCGACGATCACTCCGGAGCCGGCACTCATCCTGGCCCTCTCCTGCTGCTCCGGCAGATCGAAGAAGGGGCGGAAACTCGGATCGTTATAAAGAGGGTTGTCTTCCGTCGTTTTCTTTGAGACGACTGCTATATTGACCACGGCCGGGGTGACTTGTTCAAGCATGGGAGCCAGCGTCGGCAAGCGGGAGGAAGAAGCTGCCGATGATCCCGCCGTCTCCGGGGTGGCCGGCGTGACCGTTATCAAAATGGCGCCAAGGGCAAAAGCAATTGAGGTTACAGTCCCGCGGATCCTCGGGGCGAGAATTGACATGGTTTGCTCCTTGAAATGGTTTCACCATTCAACGGGCTGTTTAACAAAGAAGCGGGCCGGGGGTTCCCCGACCCGCGTTCGGTTGGGTTAAGCGGTCGACAGCGGATGGTTATGGCTAAACCAGATGCTGCCGGCGGCAAGTACCGCGACGACTATGCCGGCCACCACATGCACCCACATGGCTGCGGTGACGGCTGTAAAGCCAAGCGCCCATGGTGCGACCACCGCCCATATGCCGAGCACAAGATTGAGCCACTCCTCTGCCTCATAAAAGGCGTAGAGGGCTGCGGCGGCGATCAAGACGATGGCCGCACCGACGATCCAGGCGTTCCAGGCGACGTAGGTTTCACCCGTGAAACCGAGCAGCCAGGGTGCGAGGAAAAGCGCCAGGCCGGCGACGATATTGACGATATCGAAAGCCATCCGGTTTTCGCTCGACGTAGACTTCAGCATCATTCATTCCTCCTTTCCTTGGTTGGCATCATCAGTGAACCGCCTCCCGCGAATCGGAGGCGGGTGCGGCCGCGGCATGCCTGCCACCGCCGCGAAGCTGGATTGAGGGTTCGCGCGGAGGATGCGGCTTTGCCTCTGCTGGTTCGATCAGAAACAAGGCGAGTTCACCCGGCAGAAAGCTGCTCTGTGCGATCTCGTTTAGTGCGATTACGCTCGCGGTAGCGCGGGGCATTTCAAACCTCGGCTCCGCTCCTCGATTGAGTGAACGGCTGCGCGCCGCCGCTGCCACCGCCAGTGCGAACCTGTTCGCCAGAACTCTCTTGCAGTCGAATACAATCAGGGGATCCATGGCTGTAACTCATGCTGCGTTTTGCTCAGTCGCGAGCTGAGGATCCTGACGCTGGACATCCCGTTCTAGCGCCAGCAGTGCCTGGTCGACCTCTTCGAGGCGCGAAGGCCGATTTTTCTCCGGCATGCCCTCGTTGGTCGCTTGATCGATCAGGTACTCGGTCCAGGCCCAGTTCATCAGGATCGAACGCTTCTCCTCAAGCGACAGCGTTGAATCCCGAACGACCTCCATGGGCGCCGACCCTGTCGCGAGACCAGGAGCATCGTTGCGGCTCGACGCCTCGTCTAATGCCTGTTCATAACTCTCCTGAAGGTCCGTTAGGCCAAGCCGCTCCAACGTCGCGTCGGAGAAGGCGTGAGACGGCCGGTTCGATCGCGCATAAGTTCTCCGCTTCGGCGGAACGGCCGCCTTGCTCGCCAGACGTTCAACGATGTATGTGAGACCTTGGCGTTCGGCGTAGCGGATCGCGGATTGAAGCGTCGGAAACTTCAACGCCACTTGAGGGAGTGTGTCAGTACTGCCCGTGTAGCCCATCAGCGGCTCGATGAACGGCGCTTTGCGGGGTTCAAAGACAAGCCGCCAGCCTGTCGTTCGCGCGTTGCCTGATGTCATTGTGGAACGTGATGGTTTGAAGATGCGTGCAATTGCATCCGGAAATACTGAGCGCCCGAAAGACAGAGGCTTCCGCCGGTTATCATTCGAGGGTAGGATATTGGCCGTACCTGAATGATGGATCTCCCTAATAAACTCGATCATTTTATCCCTCCTTGTTGGCGAGGAATGCCGGCGGCCGCCTCAAGGCCGATCGCCGGGCGGTGTGGACCCATTAGCTCTTGATGGCGATACGCTTGACCTGTGACTGCGCCTTTTCGGTCTTAGGCAGAGTGACGGTCAGAACGCCGTTTTTGAAGGTGGCGTCGATCTGGTCTTCCTTGACCTCGGAGCCGAGCGGGATGCGCCGTTCGAAGCGGCCATAGTAGCGCTCCGAAAACTGCTTCTCCTTGTCTTCCGTTTCCGAGCGCTTCTCACCCTTCAGCGTCAGCACGCCGTCATTGAGGAAGACCTCAATGTCCTTTTCCTCAAGACCGGGTACTTCGGCCGTCACCTTGATTTGCTTGTCGGTGTCGGAGATCTCGACACTCGGCCAGCCGGCGCCAAAGCCGCTGGCGCCGCGAAGTGAGGGCAGGCCAAGGCCGAAGCCGCGGAAAACATCATCGAACAGCCGGTTGACCTCGCGGTGGAGCGACAGGAAAGGATCGCGCTCGTCATCGCGAAGAAGACTCGGCATCTGATGGCCGTTGTTGCGGCCCCGGGGAATCAAATCACGAATACTCATAGTTTTCTCCTTTCGTTCGCATTGCACTTCTTCCGGGACCGGGCCTGGCCCGGCGCCGTCGGATTTCCTCACGGTAGTGTCAGGCCGCCTTCGTCTCGGCTTCGATCTGCTTGAGCTCGGCCTTCGGCATTGCATGACTAGTTTGGATCTCGATCTGTCGCGGCTTCATCCCTTCAGGAATCTCGTGCTTGAGATCGATGGTCAGCAGACCGTTGGCCAGACCGGCGTCGACGACCTTAACATGATCGGCCAGTTCGAACCGACGCTGGAACGAGCGTCCGGCAATGCCGCGATGCAGGTATTGAACATCTTCGCCGTTCGCCTTCTGCCCTGATACCATGAGCAAGTTCTGCTCCTGAGTAATCGCCAGCTCATCCTGCGAGAAGCCCGCCACTGCCATGGCAATGCGGTAGTCGTTCTCACCGGTTTTGACGATATCGTAGGGCGGCCAGTTGTCGATTGTCTCGGCGCGGCCTGCAGCCTCAAGCGCGTTCAACATCCGCTCGAAGCCGATGCTCGACCGGAACAGGGGAGAGAAATCGCGGTTTGTCCTCATAGCCATATCCTCCTTGCAAGCAACATGACACAAGGAGACGCCAAGAGCGACCGGCGTCTCCTGGGCTTTGTGCCGATCCCTATTTGACGATCGACAATACTGATATAATTCCGTGGCTTGTGGTTTCAAGACTGCCAGAACCGGGACTAGAAAACCCGCGACGGCGAGCTGCCCTGAACTCCTCCGGGGACGTTTGGATCGTGATGATCCAGGCCCCGTGGAAAGGACGACTTCTGTCGACATCCACATAAAGTGATGATGGTCCCCGGCGATCTAAAAAAACCGCTCAAATGCGCAGCAGGAACCGGTGCCTTCCTGTTGAACCCGGCCGTATCAGACTGATAATATTCCGCGAGCCTAGCGCCTTTTGCGACCATCAGGCCCCTGCCACGGTCGAGCCGCGCAGTGCGCAAGCCTGGGAGTGGGCAAAAAGCCTTCCCTCTGCGCGGGCCACCTCAGAGGGATCATGACTTGCCAAACGAGCAACCGTTTGCGATCCCGATCAAGTAACTTCATTCCAATGCACCAGTTCCTTTGAGCCGTAAAAAGCCAGTGTTAATTCTGCAAAAAACCTCTGCACTGCTATGCTGACAGAAAACCGCTCCCTTAGTCAGTTTGTTGTCCCTTTGCACCCTGTGACGCGGGCGCTAGGATGATGGAAAATCCTCGTCCTCACCTGTCATTTCCAATGCGGCGTTGATCGGCGCTTCCGGCAAGCAGGCACCAGGAACTCTCTGGTAGGAAAAGGTTTCAATCTTCGCAAACCCTGGAGGCGCGATGGCAGAACGATCTGAAGCTCGCTTGATACGTCGAGTTGGGTTGTGTACACCCAGCCACGTTGGAGGCGGATGAGGTCTGCAGTTTGGGCGAGCCCGTTGGGATCGCGATCAGCCAGATGCACTGTCGCGCCGTGTGCTATCGCCCGACCGATCCCAGAGCCCGCACCGGTGACCGCGACGACATTGTTTAAGAAAAGCGAGGACATGACTTCTCCTTGCCAGCCGATCGCAATCGGCTGGTCCAGTTGGAGCTGAATTCAACAGTGAGTTAGGTGGGTTTAGCCGCGGGCTGCGCCGAGAGCTGCGGCAGTGCGGGCGACGATCTCTCCCTGATGGAAGGTACCGGCGAGATCGATCTGCGAAGGCTGGCGTGATCCGTCAGCACCGGCCACAGTAGTTGCGCCATAAGGAGCGCCGCCAACGATCTCCTCACTGCTCATCTGGCCCTGATGGCTATAGGGCAGGCCGACAATGATCATGCCAAAGTACATGAGGTTGGTGATGATCGAAAACAGGGTGGTTTCCTCTCCGCCATGCTGGGTACCTGTCGACGCGAACTCAGCGCCCACCTTACCGTTGAGAGCTCCCCGTTCCCACAGGCCACCGGCCTGGTCGAGGAAAGAAGCCATCTGCGACGACATGCGGCCGAAGCGAGTACCCGTACCGACGATGATCGCGTCATAGTCGGCGAGTTCCGCTACCGTCGCAATCGGTGCGTCTTGTTTGATCTTGAAGTGAGCCTTTTCGGCGACGTCAAGCGGGACGGTTTCTGCGACACGTTTGATCGTAACGTCAGCGCCAGCGCTTCTTGCCCCTTCTGCGATCGAGCCTGCCATTGTCTCGATATGGCCGTAGGACGAGCAGTAGAGAACGAGAACCTTGGTCACTTGTTTTGCTCCGTTTGGGATGGTTGAATTCTGCGCCGCTTCGCTGTCGTTAATAACAGAGCGTGCGCAGCATCCCTTCGACATTGGGTTTTTTCTGGCACGATATTTTCGCCGGCGGCCTACTCTTAACTTGATTTTTGTCGGCGGCAGCAGGTTTGGGGCGAACGTTGTCGTGATGAGAACATCCAGTACAAAAAGAGGACAATATGGCTATGACCGTTAAGCCAAGGATCACTTTCATCGCCTACTCCTTCTTTTCGGGGTACACTAAATTGGGTTTTCACGAGCCGGATCATACATCTGCTTAACCGAGCGGCGTTCACGGGATTTCTTCAGTGAAGCCGACAGTAACAATACCGTCGACACACTAAAAAAGATCAATGGCCTGCGTGCAAGGCGCTTACATGCTGCAGAGATTTGTTGCAAACGCCTTTCTCCGGATCTCAGCAGTAACGCGCGAACATTTCTTTAAGGCAGTTCAGCGCCCATGTTGGACATTCCTCCCTCGCAAGCCCTCTGTCGTAACCGATCGAATCTTCGAGCCGGGGGACCTACAGCAGTGCCGGTGGCGATCTGTTTCATCCCAGCGATTTTGGGGCGCAAAGCCAATCTTCTTCCGGCGATGACACGATAACTGCCTGCGCCCAGGTGTTGGCTGCCCGTCTTAGCGCGTCGTCGACCGCGTTGATTTCGGGCAGCGTCTCGAGTGATAGGTCCTCGACGGTTATCAACATCATTGTCGGCAGGGACGGATCCGGACGCGTGAAATCTCTCGGCGGATGAAAATTAGGCTGCGAGGCCGGTTCCATAAAGCCACCTCTTTGGTTTTGAATAAGTCCTAGTAAGCACACCTGCTGTGGCGATGCGGCTTACCAAGCGATTGGGCTGCCATCATAGGCAAAGAACCCCCCGGAATCAGCAGGCTGGAGGGAGTCAAGCGCTTGAAGAACCGCCTGCGCGGCGTTTTTAGGCTCCGACCTTTGATGGCCAGACGAGAACGGAGCGGAGAGCGAGGTCATGACACTTCCCGGATGCACTGTCACAACCACCGACGCCGGGTTCGCCCTGGAAACCTCGATCGCTGCCGTGTGGACGATCTGGTTGAGTGCTGCCTTGGAGGAGCGGTACGAAATCCATCCACCGAGCTGATTGTCGCCAATCGACCCGACGCGCGCAGACAGGAACGCAACGATTACGCGCCTTTTCCTAGCAAGTAGCGGAGCGAAGTGTTTCAGGATCAGTGCAGGTCCAACGGCATTGGCGGCAAACTGGTTCATCATCGCGTTTTGCGAAAGCTGTCGGATCGACTTCTCCGGCCCGACGCCGTTTATCGTCAGAGCGCCCGTCGCACAGACAATCAGATCGAATGCAGTTTCCCGAAGCCGGTCGGCGGCGCGATGGACGGTTTCCTCGTCCGTTATCTCGAGCCCGTCCTCCCGGCGCGAGAGCCGAACCAGGTTCGAACAGCTAAGATCAGCTGCCAAGCAATTGGATATTGCCTGCCCGATGCCGCCGCTGGCTCCTATGACTAGGGCCGAGTAACCGGCCTGCAACGATTTCATCAGCGTATCGGCCATGGAACATTCCCTCCCGCAGTTTGGGTGGACGACCAATCCAGACAGATCAGCCGCGCGCCAACATCATGAAGCGTGACTGGTCCTCAGCTGAGCGCTCAAATTGGCCGATGAACACCGTCGTTATCGTTTTGGCACCCTGTCTCTGAATGCCGCGCATCGCCATGCACATATGCTCGGCTTCGATCATGACGGCCACACCCTTGGGGCGGACATAAATATCCACCAGCCGTGCCATCTTGGAGAGGCCGAGCACGCCGCCTTCCGGGACATATGCGATATGGGCAACGCCATGAAAGGGAACCATGTGATGCTCGCAATGTGAATGGAATTGTATATCCTTGACGACCACCATGTCGCCGTAACCAGCAACATCGGAGAAAGTCTTTGCCAGAATGTCTTCCGGGGCGGTGTCGTAGCCGGCAAAGAGCTCACGATATGCTTTGGCCACGCGCGCCGGGGTGTCGTGGAGGCCCTCGCGCGATGGATCGTCGCCAGCCCAGCGGATCAAGGTGCGCACGGCGGCTTCTGCTTCCTCCTGCGTTGGGATGTCTGAAGCTCTTAAAAATTCGGTATCGGTGACGATCGCGTCCATCGGAACATGTCCTTCATTTATAACCGCGCTGGTACGTCGGTCGTCTTACGCCGGATCAAATTTCCCAGCATTCGAATAGCAAGTTTTTGATCTGCTACGCGGCCGTGGCGTAAGATCTGCGTGTCTTATGGAGTTCATCCCAATGTCGGCAAAAATCGTGATAGTGGGGAACGGGTCATTTTCGGGAGACGAAGCGGACAAGATCGACAGTTGCGATCTCGTCATCCGCTTCAACGGCTGCCGTTCGGCCGGTGAGGGTGGCATCAGAACCGATGTTGTTGCGGTGTCCAATACAGGCCGTCCCGCAGCGACGATGATCAGGCACAATGCGTGGCGCAACCATCCGGCCGTCAAGAATGCCGCGGAAATTTGGGGCGTTCGCGACGCTTTGAAGTTTGCTGAACTGAAGCCAATCATCGCGATACAGTATCCCGAGCTTGATGATTTCTGTGATGACCACACGGAGGAGTTCGCCAGCTTCTCCGCCGATGGCGGCAAGAGTTTTGCTGTTATTCCCGGCCGATACCATGATCTCCTCGATTTAGAGCTGCGCGCTTTGATGCCAGGCGGTTACGTGGTCACGAGCTCGGGATTGCTCGCTGTTGCTTATGTGATTGGCGAGGTTGCGGTTCCTGGCGACAAGGTCTTGCTCGCTGGTTTCTCCCATCAGGATGGGACGGGCAACCGTTTGCCGCCGAGCAGGCGCTTATAAGAATAAGCGGATCAGTAGAATGAAAAGCGATCAGCGCGTCGTGTCGATCGCCTTGACGTATTTGGGCGCATTGCCGTTTTGGCTGCTTATACTCGCGTCCGTGGCCGCCCCGCAGATTGAAGCTCAGCGCGCGTTTATAATTTATGGTGCGATTATCGGCTCATTCATGGCAGGAACGCTTTGGGGGAGTATTCAAAACGGCCGGCACGACGTCTTGGTTGTCGTTTCGAGTAACGTGTTGGCGTTGGTTGCATTCGCGACGCTCCTCATTGGATCCACCACAGTGAGCCTTCTCACTCAGATGATTTCGTTCGGTCTTCTGCTCGCCGCCGACGCCAGGATTATTGCTGAACACGATGACCTCGGCTGGTACTTGAAGCTTCGTGTAAGGGTCACGCTGGTCGTTCTATTCGCTTTCTGTCTGATGTTTGTGTTGCATTGGGCCGGGTAACGCGCAGTTATTGTCATGAGATCTGGACTGCATGGAGTGTTCGTAGGATTTGAGTCAGCCTAGCCGCATAGGAGACGAGAGCCGACATCACGTCGTGATCCGGTCACGATAAGCAGAGCACGCCATCAGCTCTTTGTAGCATAGTGGATGCGGGGTCGTCCTACGCTGAAGGCCGTGTTGCGAGCCACATCAGTCACCGTAGGGACTACGAATACCTTACGCGCTTCTGGTGTTGTGATGTTTTATGCAGATCATCCGTTAAGCCAAAGCAGGGACGCATTGAGAAGAGAAGCAAATCCGACCCATAAGGCGTAGGGGACAAAGCACAGGCGCGCTGTGAGGTCTGTGGACACAGCGATGAACGAAACGATCAACGCCAGCAAACACAGGACAACGACAAGGCCTAACAACATCGCGTGGGCACCGAAAAACAGCGGTGTCCACAGCCAATTGAGCACCATCTGTCCAGCCCAGATCAAACCGCTCGGCTGCTTGAATCCGCTGGTCACCCATGTTCGCCATGCAGCCACGGCGATAAGAACATAAAGGATTGTCCAGGCCGGAGCGAAAACCCAGTTCGGAGGATTGAAGAATGGTTTATTCAGCGAACTGTACCATTCTCCAGGCCTGATTGTGAACCCGATCAGGAGCCCGACTCCAAGGACCAGCAAAAGGAAAAAAGCGAGTACCGTCGGGCTGCCGAAAGATCTGGACGTCATGTTTTCCATTTTCCTTGAACTTTAATGAGCTCACACGCCCCATCGCCACCAATGCTTATTGCGCCGGGAACTCAAGCCGGCGCACGTCGTAACCCAGCTCGCTTGCCTTTCTGACCATGCGTTGAAGTTTACTTTTGGACGGTACCGTCCGCGCGTAAATCCAAAGGTCGGTCATCGAGGGGTTGGCACTGATAAACCACGATTTGTCCGGGGATTTGTACAAGACCCAGTAATTGAACGTGATGAACCAGGGATAGCGGACGCGCATTTTCGCGTTCGTCGTTCCATAATCGGTGATGGTGCCGACGCCCTTGACGGTCTTCAGTCGGCCATTTGGCGTATCCACCTTGCAACCATCCTCGACGAGGATCTCGTCACGCGATGGGCCGGGCCTATACGTCGAGTAGCCCGCGACGCAGCCGTCGGTCAGATACATCGGTCTCCTGCCGATCTCCAGCCAGCTGCCGCGATAGTGATCAGGTCCGACCTTTACGACATTGGGTTCGGCCTGTGCCAGGCTCGTTGCCGACACAATGACGGCCAGCGCCAGCGTCAGCGGCCGGATCTTACGAAGATGATTTTTCATTGAGACCTCCCTGGACTGTTACTCTGAGTTTCCGATGTTGATTGTTGACGCCGAATTCCCGCGTATCGGAGCGCGACAAAGGTCGTCAGGCTGGCGACCGCGAACGCGTTGAGATTGAAGAGTGTAGCCAAGTCGCTTTCGCTCCACACATGTAGCGGCGCACCTACAAATGATCGTGAAGCGACAAAAACGACGAATACAAAGGCAGCCATTCCCCGCTGCCACCATGTCTCCTCGGCACGGAATGACATCGCAGCCAACATGGTGCAGGCCGAAAAAAACAATTCTGTCCCGGAGTTTTGTCCGAATAGTTTCGTCTCGAACAATGTATCGAGTGTTCCAATGAGGGGTAGCGCAATTCTTGCAGCGAGCGGCGACCGCTTGGCCAGAAAAGGGATTGTCAGGAGAAGAGGAGCGGCTGCCAATGCCCAGAGCGACGCATATACGCCATCGCCGACAAGGTACCACACGTAGACCGGATAGAAGGGCTTATTTGCGATGATCACCCACGCAACGGTGACAGTCGCCTCGGTTAGCGGGTCCAGCCGTTGGTCGACAGCTCTCATCGCATCGGTGCCATCAGATAGTGGCCGACGCCCCATACGTCGCCAGCGCCATGGCCGAACAGCCCCGCCGTCGAGAGAAAGAACAGCCGCCAACGACGCTGCCAGAGTGCGGCGTCGGCACCGTATACCCCAGTAAAAGTCGGGCGGATTTGTTCGACGCGTCGATCGAAATTGGCAAGCCAGTCGAGCGCGGTGCGGCGATAATGCATGCCAGACCAACGCCATTCCGCTTCGACCTGGAAGAGATTGCCAAACCTGTGAGGCAGATCGTGAGCCGGCATGATCCCACCCGTGAAGAAATGTTGTGCGATCCAGTCGGCAGGATCGGCGCGGTCAAAGCGATAGGATCTGTTTTTGTGGGTGAAGACGTGGAGGAAAAGCTTGCCGTCTGGCTTGGTCCAGCCCCAGATACGATGGAGCAGAGCGCGCCAGTTCGACATATGCTCGAACATCTCCACCGAAACCACGCGGTCGAACCGCTGGCCGGTCTCAAACTCGTTCATATCAGCGGTGATGACGTCGAGATTGCTTAGGCCATGCGTGTTTGCGAAGCCGAGAATATGTGAGCGCTGCGATGCGGAATTCGATACCGAGAGGATCCGTGCGTTTGGGAATTTCTGTGCAAGGTAGAGTGAAAGCGAACCCCAGCCGCAACCAAGCTCAAGAATTCTCATGCCGTCTTCGATTTCGGCATGCCTGACCGTCTCGGCAAGCGCCAACGTTTCCGCCTCAGCAAGAGAGATCGTGGCATCGGGATATAGACAACAGGAGTACTTCCGCTGCGGTCCAAGAACCTGTGCGAAGAATTCCGCCGGCACCTCGTAATGCTGACGGTTGGCTTCGACCGTATGAATGGCGACAGGAAACTGATCCATAGCATCCACGAAAGCCTGTTCCGCTTCGTCGGTCTCCGAAATCAACCGCCGTTTCATTCGGCTGCACAGCAAATCGATGGCGGCAAGCGATATCCTGTCTGGCATGGGCGCACGTTCGGCGGTGTTGATGGCAAAGGCCAGCATATTCATTGAACGTCTCCATTGGGATTGAACGAAGATTTACGGCGCGGGCCGGGGAAGAAGGCATTGACGCGCTGTTGCAGGGAAAGGAACTTGGCGCCGCGAGTGCGCAGCATGTAGTCTTCCAGTGGCGGAATACCGGAGACGTGGACGAGCAGCCAATACATCATTATCGGGGCCAGGAGCGAAAGCCAGCTCCATATAGGCCCGGCAAGCGCAAACAGCGGAAAGCAGCACCAAAACAGCCATTCAAAGAAATAGTTCGGATGGCGGGAATAACGCCACAGACCCACCTCGCAAACTCCTGTTCTTACGCCGGGTGACTTCCGAAATCGTGCCAATTGGGCATCCGACGCTGCTTCGCCGCCCAAGGCAATCAACCCGACCACAAGTGCAAGGAAGTCGAGAGGGCGTAAGAGATATCCGTCATTGGCCGACGCCAGATAAACGGCCAATACGAGGACGAAGGCGGCGACGGCCTGCACCTGCAGGAATACAAACAGCCGCCTCGGCGCGCTATTGCCCCACTCTTCGATGAATTTCGCGTAGCGGGGATCCTCTTTCGCGCCTCTTGTGCGCAGCCCGATGTGGCTGGCGAGCCTCAGCGACCAGATTGCCACGAGGATCAGCACGAGGGAGCGACGACTGAAGCTACCGTCTGCGAAAATTGCCGCTGCTATGCCGCCGGCTCCCACAGTCAAGGACCAGATCGTATCTATCCAGCCGCTGAGGCCAGTCGCGCGCTGTATGGCCCAGGCGCCAGCCATCACCACGGAGAGCCCGATCGCAATGATGACCAAGAGATAGACGTCCATCATATTCCCAACAAATATCTGTTTTGCGAAGGCCTCTACGCCGGGTTCGGCAAGTCGGTTTGCGGATTACGGCCAGAAACGCGAAAAAAACCTGCACGTGAGAAAACCGCAGCGAATTTCATCCGTAGAGATTGTCAATTCATGCCTTAGAATGACGAGAGAGCGTTTATGGAATTTGGACCTCGCAGCGCCGGTTCGCGCCGCCTTAAAGTTGGAATTATTGGTAGCGGTATCTCAGGTCTTTCCGCCGCTTGGCTTCTCGCAAAACATCATGACGTGACCGTATTCGAAGCTGCGGGTCGGATTGGCGGTCACAGCAATACTGTGACGTTTACGGCAGAGAGCGGCGAGGTTGCGGTCGATACAGGCTTCATCGTCTACAACGAAGTGACCTATCCCAATCTCACCGCAATGTTCGACACACTCGATGTCCCGACGGCTGCATCCAATATGTCCTTCGCCGTATCCCTCAACGAAGGAGAATTCGAATACTCCGGCGGCACAGGACTTGGCCTATTCGCCCAGTGGTCAAACGTCGCAAGCTCCCGCTTCTGGTCGATGATGCGCGATCTCCTGCGTTTCTACCGCAATGCGCCGCGCGATCTCGCGATGATGGGCGGCATTTCTCTTGACGACTATCTCTCTCGAAACGATTACGGTCGTGCGTTTCGCGAGGATCATCTTTATCCGATGGCCGCAGCGATATGGTCGACGCCGGCAATCCAGGTCGGTGCCTATCCTGCCGCCAGCTTCGTCAAATTCTGCTGTAATCACGGACTTCTCGCTCTCTGGAATAGACCAGCGTGGCGCACCGTCAAGGGCGGCAGTCGGGAATACGTGGCGCGGATCACCGCTAGTCTCCCTGACCGGGTACGGCTTTCGACTCCTGTCAGAGAGATCCGCCGTCTCAGCGATCACGTCGAGGTCCGCGATTCATTCAACAAACGATATACGTTCGATGACGTTGTCGTTGCGACGCACGCGGACCAGGCGCTTCGGATGTTGGCCGATCCGAGTGAAGAGGAGCGAAGGATACTTGGAAGCTTCCGCTACTCGCGGAACGAAGCGGTTCTGCATGGCGATACCGGCTTTATGCCAAAGCGCGCTGCAGCCTGGTCAAGCTGGAATTACGTCGCAGGCAACAGGGGTTCCTATCCGCAGGATCATACGCAGCCTTCGATCACATACTGGATGAACAGGCTGCAGCCGCTTGGTTCTGCACCGCCCACCTTCGTCACGCTCAATCCGAGCCGTCCGCCACGTGCCGAGACGATCATCGCCACAGAGACTTATGAGCATCCGGTTTTCGATCTCGAGACAGACCGCGCCCAGCGCGCAATCTGGTCGCTTCAGGGCTCACGCAAGACATGGTTTTGCGGCGCGTACTTCGGCTCCGGTTTCCATGAGGACGGCATTCAGGCGGGGCTAGCGGTTGCTGAAGATCTCGGCGGTGTGCGACGCCCGTGGAAAGTCAGTGATGAAAGCGGGCGCATTATTCGCGTCCCATCGATGCGATCTTCCGACCTGCTGCCTGCTGATCGGGAAGTGCTTGCATGAGGATCACAAGCAGGACGTCATGGCCTCGCCATTTAGGCTGGTATGTCTCTTGCCGTTCAAACACTAACGAGGCAAGACCCCATGGCGCAGTTTAACGAAGCTACCAACTCACCGATCGCAGGTCCTGGTGAGCAGACGAGGGTTGGCGTTGGTGGGCTTATATTCGGACGGTTGATTAAGAACCTTCAGCACGGTCAGATGACTGTCGTCCTGCCGAATGGGGAAACCGTTACAAAGCGAGGCACTGAAATCGGACCCGAAGCGACGGTTGTCATTCGCCGATGGGATGCGCTTCGCAGGCTTGTGGTGTCTGGTGATCTCGGAGCGGCGGAAGGATATATCCACGGAGATTGGACAACACCGGATCTAACGGCGCTTATACGCTCGGTCGCCGTAAACGCCGATTTGCTGGAGCCAGCTCTGTCCGGAACTCGGATAGCAAGACTGGCTGGCCGCCTTCGTCATATCCTCAACGCTAACACCAAGCGCGGCAGCCGCCGCAATATTGTGGCGCATTACGATCTGGGCAACGAATTTTATGAGCAATGGCTTGATGGCTCGATGCTGTATTCCTCGGCCGTCTTCGAGAATTCCACGCAGACACTTGAAGCGGCGCAGCAAAATCGGCTCCAGCTCATCCGCGACAAGCTGGACGTATCGGATGGGCAACGCATTCTCGAGGTCGGTTGCGGATGGGGCGCTCTGGCGCTCGACCTCGCCACGCATTCAAATGCACATGTGATGGGTATAACCCTGTCGCCTTCCCAACTCGATTGGGCAGACCGCGTCATAGTGGCGGCCGAGAAAACAAGCCAGATCGAACTGAGGCTTCAAGACTACCGTGATTTTTACGGTAAGTTTGATCGTATTGTTTCTATCGAAATGTTCGAAGCGGTCGGTGAAGCCTATTGGCCGGATTACTTCGCGATGGTCAAGCGGTGCATGACATCAGGCGGGCGAACCTTGATGCAGGTCATTTCGATCGAAGAGAGCCGGTTCGACGCCTATCGGGGTAGCACCGATTTCATTCAGAGATACATCTTTCCCGGCGGATTTCTGCCTTCCGACGAGGCGCTGCGAAGCGCGGTCGAACGCGCCGGGCTTAAACTGACCGAAGTCGCGCACTTCGGCAAATCCTACGCCCGCACCCTTCGGGAATGGCGAAGACGGTTTGACGCGAATTGGCCGGCTATCGCTAGTTTGGGCTTCGACGAAACGTTCAAGCGAATGTGGCACTACTATCTTTGTTACTGCGAGGCAGGGTTTGAGGAGGATAGTATCAATGTCGGACTTTACACGATCGAGCATGCCTAAGACGGCGGTCTTCGGCAGGAACAGAATGAAATCGTTTGCGTGGGCAATCCCCGTTATCGTTGTTGGAGCTGCATTCCCGGCTGAAGCCTCCGACATAAACGGCAACTGGGCCCGTGGAGACGGAAATGCGCATGTGCGGATTGCGCCGTGCGGCGCCGATATCTGTGCGGTCAACACATGGATAAAGCCCGGTACGCCGAAGGAGAAGGAAGGCGACAAATTGGTGATGTCCATCAAGGAAGACGCTGAGGGCAGCTACTCTGGCACCGCTTTCGATCCGCAACGCGACCTGAGCTACAAGCTCACCGTGAAAATCGACGGCGACAGGATGACCACGAAAGGCTGTGTTATCGCCGGTCTGATTTGCAAGGGCGTGGACTGGACGCGCATGAAATGAGCCCGAAAATCCATCTGGGAGCCCCGTATGAAAACTTACCTGACAGCCTATACTGCAACACTGATCGCTCTCGTGGCAATCGATTTTGTCTGGCTGAGCACCATGGCCGACCGTCTCTATCGACCGACCTTAGGAGACATGCTGGCGCCGCAGTTCCGATTGGTGCCGGCAGTGGCATTCTATCTGATCTATGCTGCCGGGCTGACCTTCCTCGCTGTCAGGACAGGGTTGATGTCAGGATCGATAGCAACAGCAGTGATCTATGGCGCTGCCGTTGGTTTCATGGCTTATGCCACCTATGACCTGACCAATCAGTCCACCCTAAAAAACTGGTCGACCGTCTTGACGGTTGCCGACCTTATCTGGGGAACCGTCCTGTCGGCGGCAGCGTCAGGCGTCGGGTTTTGGGTCACGCAGCGGATCTTTGGCGCTGTTGCGCGCCCTTGACGCCTGAAGGCGACATCGGCCGACAGGCGCTATCGGGGTCCGAGCAAAAGACCTCGAGGCAAATTTTGGAGTTGATTTTTGATCCAGTAGTAGGCTGATGCGTAGGTTATGCCATGAATATGGAAATGCCGCTTCGAACCGGATTACTTCGAGATACATGCGCCAAGGCGAAAGTGTGGCCGACGTCGTCGTCGGGCGGGGCGCGAAAGGTCGGTCAATTGGAGGAAGAACCCGTCAGCTTAGATGCCGAACGGATCAAGGCGCTGATGTCCGCGGTCGCAGATTCGCGCGATATCGGCGCGTTCGAACTCCTCTATCGGCACTTTTATCCCCGCGTGCGCTCTTACATGGTGAAGATGACGAGAGGAAACCGGATACTAGCAGAGGAGCTGGCGCAGGAGACGATGATGCGCGTGTGGCACAAGGCGGCATTGTTCGACCCGTCCAAGGCGCAGGCGTCAACCTGGATATTCACGATCGCCAGAAATCAGATGATAGACTCGGTTCGCAGAGCTTTAAGACCTGACTTCGATCCCAACGATCCGGCGTTCGTGCCAGATGAGTTCGTGGCCGCCGACCTGCTAATCGAGCGAAAGCAAAGCGCTGCAGCGCTGGGCCGGGCAATGACGGCTCTGAAGGGCAGATATGCGGAAGTGCTGCGCATGTCGTTCTTCGAGGGTCTCACCCATTCGACGATCGCGGAAAACCTAAACCTCCCAATTGGTACGGTGAAATCAAGGATACGACTTGCATGCGAGAAACTGCGCACAGCGCTTCAGGACGAAGCCAAATGATCGAACATCATCTGGATGACGACATGCTCCAGCAATATGCGGCCGGGACCCTGGCTGAAGGCTGGAGCGTTGCTGTGGCGTCTCATCTCGCCTTATGCCCGGCATGCAGATCCAAGCTGTCGGTCCTCGAAAGCGTTGGCGGTTATTTTATCGATAGTGAAACTGCTGATGAAACCGATGTCTCGCAAAGTTGGGCAAGCCTCAAAGCAAAAATCGATGCGGGCCAGATGGACAAGGTTGTGCCAATCAAGAAGCGGTCTGCTTCGGATCAGACATACCCGGAACCGCTGAGGACCTATATCGACGCAGCCGGCGGTCTGAAATGGCGTCAGCTTGGGCGCGGCGCTGCCCAAATGATGATACCGACCGGCGACGGAACAACGAAAGTGCGATTACTCAAGATTCCCGCCGGTCAACCGGTTCCGGAGCATTCCCATCGGGGCGTGGAATTAACGCTGGTGCTTGATGGGAGCTTCAGCGACGAGGTTTCGACATTTGCGCGAGGCGACGTCGAAATGGCAGACGACAGCTTGATGCATCAGCCGAAGGCTGATGCCGGCAAAGACTGTATTTGTCTTGCAGTGACCGAGGCGCCGCTCCGCTTCAAGAGCAGATTTTTGCGGTTGATACAGCCAATGCTCGGCATCTGACGGTCAGCATCATCGATCAACCATCGCATAGCTCAAGAGCGCCCGTGAATATTACCTCACCAGATCTTTCTTCAATTTTTGAACTGAAGCGGCCGTCATTCGTACAATCGATACCGAGCCAGGAGGCCGGCATTGAGAGGAGAGGATCACTAAGGAATTTTTGGTAGTTTCGGCCGTCGCGTTGGCGAGCATTATGACAAGCAGCATGGCTGCCTATGCAGCCAACCCGAAGGTGGAGCTGCGATGTTCGAGGACAAAAACATCGTCGAAAACGCCGCCAATTCGAAGGATCACACGACGCTCGTCGCTGCCCTCAAGGCTGCGGGTCTCGTTTCCACACTCGAAGGGAAGGGTCCGTTCACCGTGTTCGCTCCGACCAACGAAGCTTTCGAGGCGCTTCCGAAAGGGACCGTCGAGACGCTGCTCAAGCCCGAAAACAAGGACAAGCTCACTAAAATTCTGACTTGCCATGTGGTCGCCGCTGACGCAATGGCCAGCACCGTTGCCACGATGATCAAGAACGATGGCGGCCACCATGACATCAAGACCGTCGGTGGGTGCGTTTTGAAGGCCAAGGAAAGCATGGGCAAGATCACGCTCACAGACGAGGCAGGTGGCACGGCGACAGTGACGATCGCGGATGTGAAGCAGTCGAACGGCATGATCCACGTGACCGATAAGGTACTTCTTCCCAGATGAAAGTGCCGGGCCGACTTATCGGCCAGGCATTTTCTCAATCTAAGTCACATCAACTGTTTCGGTGTATCCCGATCGTTCGAACGCCAGCCGAGTTTGAAGCATAAATCTTCCCCAGCAGCAACGCCACTGCGGGCACTTTCATAAGGTCCTTTGAGTATCGTGGTTTTCCCACGGAAAACAACGATTACTGTCTTTGATACCGGATCGTAAAACACGGTCATACCGTCTTCGTAGTCCATTGATGACTTCCTCCAATGAAGGGCCGGCGGAGCGGCCGCCGGCCCCTGCGGATCCTATGCAGATCCGCGTCAGCTCCTGGGGTGTGGAGCCGGCTCCACTGCTATAGTGCTCTGCATGGAGCAGACTTGTTACGGAGTGCGCGAAACCCGGATCAAAACAGAAAGGATTTTTGTGGGTTACAGTCATCTACGCGGTTGACCACGGGCCAACAGTCGCTGGCGCTGTCATCTCAATGTTGTTACCGCTTTCAGCGAACACCCTGTTTATATGTTCCCAGCGGACTTGTTCGGCGGACTTCAGGCATGGGGCCTCAGTCTCGCCCTGAGCTACTCCAAGCACTTCTAGAGTTCATCCACATCTGCAGGTTTGTTCTCGTCCCATCACATCTAGGGCATATCCGGGCAAAGACTTGCCGCTAAATTCTGGACTGTGCGGGGATTATGCTGTCTTTTTCGAGGATCGCCTCGTCCGAATTTTGCGCGTGGGCGTCACCAATGATGCTGGTGCATCGGCGAGTGCCTCGCGGGCAGCTGAGGTCAAGGTGGTGGCAACGAAATCCGCCTCCGGAAGCGCAGGCGGTTGCTCTTCCTCCTGATTTTCCACCCAAAGGACCGCGCCGACCCGAATGGCCGGGTATATGCGCTTGTATCGACGAACAAGTATGGTGGCGTGCCTTGCGGAGTCCTCGTTGAGGAAGCATACCACGATGGCGTTCGATTGTTTCGGAACGAGGCTCATGGCACGGCGATTGGGGATGTCAGAATGCCTCGCTGCGACCACCTCGGCTCCCTGTACCTGAAGAATCTGGGCAAGCATCGCAGCCGACGCGTCGTCGAGCGGGCCCCTGCCTCCGACGCAAAAGACGGTCTTGCCCCGTCCATCAGGTAGTTCGCTTTCATCCCCATTTCCTTCCCTAAGGGGGGTGCTGGGCCGACTTGCCGCTTCCGTCTCCTTCTGTTCGTCTTCCTCTTCCTGCTCTTCTTCCTCCGCGATTTCCCCGAGGTTCGAGACCAGTGTGATGGCGGTCCCGAACACCTGTTCCATCTGCTCCGCGGTCAAGACGCCTCGACGCCTGTCCTTCTCCGCGAGTAGAAGGGCGGGAATGGCAACCTCGCCATAGTAATCCTCCAGATAATCCTCCTCGAGGAACTCCTCAGCGTAGTCGGTCGCCTCGTCGGGATCGCCGGCAAGAAGCCGCTGGTACAGCCGCTCCTTGGGATCGAGCACCGGGTCGCTACCAAAAACGACCTCAAGGAACTCGAACTGCGGGACATACCGGCCCAACACTGCAAGACACACGGTCAGGGGCGTGGACAGCACAAGACCAACTGGTCCCCACAGCCATGCCCAAAAAATCGCCGCGACGATGATTGCCAGCGGAGAGAGGCCGGTACGAGAACCATAGAGCCAGGGCTCGATGACGTTGTTGCTGGTCAGTTCCAGCACGACGAAAATGGCCGAAACCCAGAGAACAAGGCTCCAGCCAGGGTCTACTGCAAAGGCCAGGAACAGCGGCAGAACTGTAGCGATGACAGGCCCGATATAGGGGACAAATCGAAGGACGATGGCCAGCATCCCCCAGAGCGCTGGATTTGGAATGCCAACCGCCCACAGTCCAAGAGCCAATGGAACACCATAAGCGCAGTTCACCACCAACTGCATAAGAAGATACCGTGCGACGCGGCTTCCCGCCTCCTGGATGGCTTCTGTTGTGCGATGCAGATCTCCATAGCCAACGAGCCGGATAAAGCGATCGCGAAGCTCTTCCCGTTCCAACAGCATGAATATTACCACGACGATGATCAAACCCAATGAGGCGATGGGACCAAGCAGAGGACCAATCAGGCTAGTGAGCGTTTCAATTGGTCTACTCGGCGCGAATATCTCGACGAGCACGGGCTCCCTTGGTCTCGATGAGGTGCCGGAAGCAACTGGGCGCTCCTCCGCATTGCTGAGCTCACGACCGACGCTTTCAACGACGGACGTCAGGCGCCGCACAATGCTGCTATCCGTTCCACCTTCCTGCAGAGAGCGGATTTTCGCTATGATATTGCCCTGGTAGGCCGGAAGGTTCTGCGCAACTTCGGCAATGTGTCCCGCTACGACAAGCCCGAACAGGACAAGGACAAGAAAAGCGAGCACGACAGTGATGATGACCGCCGGGATACGAGGCAGGCCAAGCTTTCGAAGATGGGAGGAAATGGGAGCTAAGGCGAACGTCAGCAGGACTGCGATTGCTAGAGGTAAGAGTACGTCCTTGCCGAAATACAGAATAGCAATAACAGCGAGTACACTCGCGAAGGCAGGCATTCGTGAAGGGGAGGATGTCGAGGTCGAATATACACGTCGGGGGCCGAGGTCTTTTTCCAATTCCGCCTCCGTGAACTTGGCGTTGCTCGAAGACATCGACATGTCGGTCGCCCTCGCCAAGTCTTTGCAATTAGGGCGCTGTGTGGCCTCGGCAATGGTTGGGACCCTACCTCCTTTGACGGCCTTTAGGACATCATGTGCGGAGTGACCGCATGGGCAGAGAGACCGCCAGCAAAAATCCGCAACAAATGTCGGCCGCCGATATCTACCATCACTTCCCAGCAAGCCTGCGGCGGCGGCCGCAATGGCGGAAGGTCTGATTATCACGGGAGAAATTTGTCAAATGGGCACCTGATTGTGGCCATGGTGAAGTGGGATCGTCCTGACAGCGATCTGCCGGCTTGTGCAGCCGTCGAGGCATACTATCTCTGGTGTAATCCCAAACCCGGAGCATCGCCATGGATCGAAGAGCGCCCAATATGCTGGCAGCGAAAGTCTTCGTGGAAATTCTTCCGCCGGACCGCGGACTCAACGACATTCCCGGCTGTCGAAAGATACGACCGGCATCGATCATGAACGACGATGGCTGCTGAATCTGCGACGAATGCCTGACAACATGACGGCTTGCAGAGAAACACCTTCACCTCTACAGGCGACGTTCGAAGACGCGCTTGCGAAATTGCCCGACGGCTATGTCGACGGACATTTTGATCAGCGATCATGGGGCGTGACTGTCAAGCGGTCGCAGGATGGCAAACGGATCTGGCTATACGGAGAGGAGCTGAGCGGAACGGATATCGTCAGCTTCAACCTCTATCGATTGGCTGGATCGGGGTCGATCCTAAAGCCGTGCGAAATGTCCACTGCCAAGGTGATCGAGTTCGTTGTCGGTTTCGAGCCCAGTACCTGAGAACGCTGCCTCCCGACCACAATGGTGGAAAAATAAGCGGAGATTTTATGTTGCATTGCAGCAAGCGCATGACTGCACTGCGATGTGAGCGCTGGCGGTCGGGGCAGCCTCTGATATCTTAAGTCAGCGAAGCAATGCACCTCCTCCCGCAAAGCTTCGTGTTTCAGGCGACCTATTCCTCCTCCCAGAAGGCGCCTGACGGAACAGCGGCACTCCTCCTCCCAGCCGTTGTTCAATCTTTGAAAAAGCCTGCCGCACCTCCTCCCGCGGCAGGCTTCTTCGTTTTCGATACAAGCCCGGAATTCAGGCGGCAAAGCGGACGGCCCTGTTCCACCAGCTCTCTGGATTTCGAAACGATCGTGGATCCGTACGGGTACGCGGGACGAAATGATCAGCGCGTCATCCAGTAAAGGGCGCTTGCATCCAGGTGTCCGTCTCTTTCTTCGTCAGCAACAGGACCGCCATCGCCTTTCCATGAATTGGCTTCACCAGGTCGTTGGGATCGGTGGTCAAAAACCTAGAGATCGTCGGTGGTCAGCCCCTCCCTGACCTTTCGGACGCTCTGCCTACGGCACACGGATGCCGGCAAAGAACATCGCGGTTTGGATGCGTCAGGGGTGAACCAGGCGTTCGGCACGTCGCCGCCTTGCTCCTGGCTAGCAGGATCCGGCTCGGCGAAACTGGCGACCGGGACGAGGCATATGTTTTCGACACCGAACCATCGTTTCCAATGCGGAAAATTGAGCTTGCGCACATTGGTCGTACCGCGGTCGGCCTCCATGCGGAGATAAGATGGCGTCGGATGACCGGTTGCCGGCTTGTTTGCCGCATACGCCCAACGATTGCTGCAGCAGCCCGAAAACCGGCCGGCCCTCAGCGTCAAGAACCACGGCCTCGCCGTCAAAGGCGACGCAACATGGTTAATCACATGGATATATCCCGTCTAGTGGACAGGACTGTGGCTGAAACGTGAATCGCCTTGGTGAAAACCAAGGGCACGGTCAACTTCCTACGAGCCAATCAAGAGCGGCTTCTTATCGTTGCCCTTTTTCATAAGGACGCCGGTATCTGGCCCGAACATCAGATATAGCGGAAGAACGCTTGCTCCGAGCGCGGAACCCCGGGCTCCCAGAGCGCCTGCGGCGATCGTGGGCGCGATCAGGCCGGGGGGCACCATCTCCGAAAAACATTGCCGGACGCGGGCAACGGTCTCCATCAGCAGTGGGGCGGGGAGAAGCCCATCGATGACAATGGCTTCGACATCGATGACTGCAATGCTTCCGATGATTGCCTGGGCAAGGGCATCCGCGCAGTCATCCTGCCATTCCGAGACCAGGGTCCGCGCGGCCGCCGGCATCGGGTCGAGATCCCGGACACGTTTTATGTCTATCCCGTTTGTTCTAAGATGATGGACGAGCGTGTAGATCGACGCCCGATGCAGCAGGACTTCAAATTTTCCAGTCGGCTTTGGAACGGAGCTTAAAGTTGAATGTGTGACCGGGAAAGGCCCGAACGCAGCCGTATTGCCGTTCGGACCGGTCTGCAACGTTCCGTCGACCACAAGCCCTCCGCCGACGAATGTGCTGAGCGAAATATGCAGGAAATCGGCGAACTTCTTGCCCAATCCGTAGACCAGTTCGGCGACGGCGGCTGCTGACGCGTCGTTCTCGATCATGACGGGAAGATTGTGCGTGTCTGAGAAATGGGCTTTCAGGTCAAAGGACCGCCAGGCGAGCTGGACATCGCTGGGAAAGCCGAGTTCTTCGTCCCACCCGCCGATGAAATAAGGGGCTGATATCCCGATGCCGATCAGACGCGAACTTTCGTCGCTCCCGAGCTGGGTCCTGAACCGCCCGATCGCCCCGCCACCGAGACGCCTTATGCTCTCAGGATCCGGATGGTCGTAGTCATGGGTCTCGAAAGCGCAGGTTTGGCCGGCAAAATCGATCAGGATGGCATCCATGGCCCTGCGGCCGATATGAAAGCCGATCGAATAGGCCCCGCTGCTGGCAAGTCCGTACATGGCAGACGGCTGGCCCTTGCCGCCGAAGCGTTTGCCGTTTTCGACCAGGTAGCCGCCGGCGACGAGAGCCTCGACGATCGCAGCGACAGCTGGTGGCGTAAGATGCGCGAACCGCGCGATCTCTGCCTTCGACGCTTGGCCGAAACGCCGAACGGCATCCAGGACAACGCGCTCGTTGTAGTGACGGAGCTGGACGGAATTGCTGCCTTTTCCTGCCATCCGATTCCACCGTTGATAACCATAGCAAAAAGCACTTTTCTTTAAGCGCATGCGGTGCGCCACACCTAGCGCGACCGCTGAATGAACGCAACTCATTGCGCCGGAAGCAAAAACCGTCTCCACAGATAATCATTAAGACGAGGCTTGACGACATTCAACCATTATTATAGTAAATTGCTTTAATAAATGGGTGATGGGAGTTGGGGCGAGAGATAGGCTCTCGGTCATGAGGAGGCATCGAACAGATGACGTGCTGTGCAGGGTTAGCGATTCCGGTTATGTCGGACGCTCGGGATGCTTGAAATATCAGGCCGTCAAACCGCCGCGCCGACGATGGAGGCCGGGCAGGTCGTTGCGTCGCTCGAAGGTGCCACGAAGGTTTTTGGCGGCACCGTTGCCGTTGCGGATGTGTCTATCCAACTGCGCGCAGGCGAAGTGCTGGCCCTGCTTGGGGAGAATGGGGCGGGCAAAAGTACCTGCGTCAAGCTGCTCGCCGGCGTGTATCGCCCAGATGGCGGGCAGGTCTCCATTCTGGGGAAGGCCGTCACATTCGCGTCCCCGCTGGAAGCCCAGCATGCCGGCGTAGCGGTAATGCATCAGCATCCGGGTCTCTTTCCCGATCTCAGCATTGCTGAAAATCTCTTCATCGGGCAGACCGGGCTGCGTTGGAAACTTGACCACCTGTATATGCGCGGCGAAGCGGCGCGCCTCCTTACGCTCGTTGGCCTCGAGGTGGATGTCACGGCGCCCTTGCGGCGGCTTCGGACATCAGAGCAGCAATTGGTCGAAATTGCCCGTGCGCTTTCGCTCGACGCGCGCGTTCTGATCATGGACGAACCGACCGCGGCCCTGTCCCAAAGAGAGGTGGAGCGGTTGTTCACAGTCGTGGACAATCTCCGGTCCCAAGGGGTGGCGATGATGTTCGTCGGCCATCGCATGGACGAGATCTATCGAGTCGCCGATCGTATCGCCGTCCTGCGCGACGGGCGACATGTCGGAACGGAAGCCGCGGCTGATCTGTCTCGGGAACGTGCCGTTCAGATGATGGTCGGGCGCGCGCTGGACGGGCTTTATCCTCGCAACAACGCCTCCCCGGGCGAGGTAGTTCTCGATGTTAAGGGGTTGTCCTGCGATGGCTCTTTCAAGGATGTGTCGTTTCAGTTGAGAGCGGGCGAGATCCTGGGGTTCGGCGGATTGGTCGGCAGTGGCCGTACCGAGATCGCCCGGGTGTTGTTCGGGATCGATCAGCCGACTGCGGGAACAATCAGGATCGATGGCAAGGCACAGCGCTTTGCCTCTCCGAAAGATGCCATGGACAATGGCGTCGCCTATGTTTCCGAAGACCGGATCGGGCAGAGCCTGGTGATGGATTTCTCCATTCTGAACAATGCGTCGTTGACAGTGCTCGACAAGGCGACCCGAGGCGGGTTGATGTCGCGCGAGAGGGAGCTTGACCTTGCAAAGCCGTTTCTCGATCGTCTTCGGCTGCGTTTCAAATCCTTCGATCAGCCGGTCGGCGCGTTGTCCGGCGGCAACCAGCAAAAGGTCGTTCTGGCAAAATGGCTGGCGACCAATCCTCGCATCCTTATTCTCGACGAGCCGACGCAAGGCATCGACGTTCAGACCAAGGCCGACGTGCATGCGATGATGGCTGATCTCGCCGGCAAAGGCATGGCGATCATCCTGATCTCATCCGAGCTGCCAGAACTGCTAGGCATGGCCGATCGGATGATCGTGCTGAGAGAAGGCTTGGTTACGGCCGAATTCCTCCACGACGAGGCCACGCAAGAAAAGGTGATCGGCGCTGCGACAGACGCGATCGTCAAGAAGGTGGACGGCGAGATCGTCGCCAAGCCGGTCCCGCATCAAGAGGAAAAATTGGAGGTCCCGGAAAGAGCGGCGCAGGGCACATGGCGGCGGATTCTCGCCCGCCGGGAATTGGGCCTGTTTGCGGCCATTGCAGCTGTCGTCACTCCGATTTCAATATTGAACATACGTATGCTCAGCGGCTCAAATCTATCCGCTCTGGCAATGGATGCCGGCCTTCTGATGATCGTCGCAGTCGCCCAAATGCTTGTTGTCATCACCCGAAGCATTGATCTTTCGGTGGCTGCGATCATTGGCCTTGCAGCCTATGGAGCGGCCTCGACGATCCATCTGCATCCCGAGATCGGCGTGATGGGTGGGGTCGTATTGGCTTGTGCGATCGGGCTCGCCGCAGGCTTCCTGAATGGGCTGATCGTGACCTACGGCCGCGTACCGGCCATCGTCGTCACGCTCGGCACCATGTCCATCTTCCGGGGCATCAACAGCCTCTGGGCCGGCGGAACGCAAGTGAGTGCCGACCAGGTGCCGCAAGCCTGGCTGGATATGACAGCGTCAAATATTCTTGGGGTTCCGGCTGTCCTCCTGATCGCCATCGCCACGCTGCTCGTCGTCGCCTACATCCTGCGAAATACCTCGATCGGTCGAGAAATGTTCGCCATCGGTTCCAATCCCGGCGGAGCGAGCCTCATCGGCATTCCCTCGCGGGCGCGCATCCTCATGGCGTTTTCGGCAGCCGGGCTTCTGGCCGGGTTCGACGGTGCGCTCTGGGCTTCGCGCTATGCCACAGTCGATGCACGCGTTGCCTACGGTTTCGAGTTGACGGTGATTGCGGCTGTCGTCGTCGGCGGCATTGCCGTGCGTGGCGGCTCCGGCACGGTGCTCGGCGTCGCCGCCGGCGCCTTGATGCTGCTCATCATCAACAACGGGCTGACACTCGTGCGTGTCGATCCACTTTGGCTGCAGGGGGTCTATGGCCTCGTCATTCTCGCAGCCATCGGTATCGACGCACTCGTCGCCCGCCGCGCCGCCGGCAAGCGCAAGGGAGCACATTGATGGACACAAATTCCGAGCGCAATTCCGACTTCGTCACCCGCTTTGCCAACTGGGATAATTTCCTGGCGGCGCTGACGATCGCCGTTATCGCCTACGCTCTCCTGGGCGTGCCGAACTTCGCTTCCGTCTTCAATATTTCGCAGGCCGTTGCGGGCATTTCGGAGAGGGCGCTCATCGTGTTGCCGATGGTTCTGCTGATCATCGCGCGCGAAATCGACCTGTCCGTCGGCAGCATATTGGCGCTCACCAGCGTGATCTTCGGTTTGCTCACCCAGCAGGGCGCGCCACTCCTTCTGGCCATTCCGGTAACACTTGTCGCCGGCGGAATTTGCGGTGCCTTCAACGGCGTGCTGGTGACCAAGCTCGGTCTTCCCTCGCTTGTCGTGACGCTCGGAACGATGGCCCTGTTTCGCGGCGTTGCCTATATTCTGCTCGGCTCGGACTCCATCAACGATTTTCCCGACAGATTCCTCGATTTCGGCATCGATACTGTCGGCACATCGCCGGTGCCGCAGACTATTCTTCCCTTCCTGCTGCTTGCCCCGATTTTCGCCATATCGCTTCAAAAGATGCCGCTCGGCCGGCGCATCTATGCGATCGGAGGGAGCCCTGACGCCGCGCGTTATTCCGGCATTCGCCTGGCTCGCACCGTGTTCGGCCTGTTCGTCACATCTGGTGTGATGTGCGCGGCAGCCGGCATGGTCTACGCGGCCCGGCTGGCGAATGCCCGCGCCAACAATGCGGTCGGCATCGAACTCGACGTCATCACCATCGCGCTTTTGGGCGGGATCAGCGTCTTCGGCGGGCGTGGCCGGCTGACCGGCGTGCTGTGGGCATTGCTTCTGGTCGCCACCATCCGCAACGTCCTTGGTCTGCTGCAGATCGGCGGCGACGCGCAGGGTACGGTCATCGGCCTTCTGCTCATCGTTTCACTGCTGGCCAGCAATGCGGCGGAGCGCGTCTTTGCCGGCGTTCGAACGCGATATTTCAAAGTCAAAGCAGGCGAGTAGTTTCCGGGGCTAGCCTGCTTCACTCAACCGGATATCTTGAGGAGGAACGTCATGACATCGCATCTTATTAGAAGCCTGCTGGTCGCGGGCAGCGTGATCGCAAGCATCGCGACGGCAAACGCGCAGGAATGCGCCAAGGAGCCGGTCACGGTCGGCTTCCTGCCGAAACTGGACACCGACCCCTATTTCCAAGTCGCGCAAACAGGTGCGGAAGAAGCTGCAAAGGAAATCGGCGGCAAGGCGATCAAGCAGGCTCCGTCGCAGGCGACCGCCGAGGCGCAGATCGATTTCATCAACAATCTGGTTTCCCAAAAAGTCGGTGTCATCGCGATCTCCGCCAACGACGCCAATGCCGTCGCTCCCGCTTTGCGCCGCGCAGCCAAGCAGGGTGTGAAAGTCGTATCCTATGATTCCGACGTGTCGGCTGCCGCCCGTTCCGTCTTCCTCAACCAGGCGGCCGGCGACAGCCTGGCCGAAATGATGCTGGAATCGATGGGACAGATGATCAACTACGACGGTGAGTTTGCGATCCTGTCGTCGACGCCGACGGCGACGAACCAGAATGCCTGGATCGACTTCATGAAGAAGACCATGGCGGCCGACAAGAAATACGCCAAGATGAAGCTCGTTCAAGTCGCCTATGGCCAGGAGAGCGAACAGGTCAATCAGCAGCAGGCTCTGGCCCTGGCACAGGCATTTCCGAACCTCAAGGGCATCATCATTCCGGCAGGCATCGGCTTGCCCGCGGCTGCCCGTGCCATGGACCAGGCGGGTCTTCTCGGTAAGATCAAGCTGACCGGTCTTGCTCCAGCCACCCTCATCAAGAAATACATCCAGAACGGCTCGGTCCAGGACATTTGGTGGAACGTCAAGGATCTTGGCTATCTCACCTACTATGCGGCCCAGGCCGTGGCGCAGTGCAAATTGACCGGCAAGGAGGGCGAGACCTTCGAAGCCGGCAGGCTGGGTTCCTACAAGGTTGGCGCAAAAGGCGAAGTTCTTCTCGGACCAGCTGACATCGTGACGCCGGCAAACGTCGAAGAATTCAAGTTCTGAAATCCTCGAGCTGAAGGGTGGCGCCGCATGGCTCCACCCGTTCCAATTGAAATCGGGAGCCCACCATGAAGCCAGTGTTGCTCGCCGGCGAGACGTTTCACGTCACGTCCTTTGCCGCCAAGGGATATGAGGTTGGAGCATCGTCACGCTATTCCAACGGTGCCGAGCGCTATATATTCTAGGCCTCGCGGCGCAGGACATTTCGGTTGTCCAGATCGGCGGCGAGCGCTGCGAAAGCGAATTCCCGACGACACTGGAAGGCCTTATGGCCTATTCCGTCGTCCTGCTCTCCGATGTGGGTGCGCTGTCGCTTCTCTATACCCCACAGACGAGGGCGGGCCGCCGCTCCGTCAATCGCCTTGAGCTACTTAGGGACTGGGTGGAAAAAGGCGGGCGTTGATGATGGCGGGCGGATATTGCAGCTTTCAAGGCATCGATGGTCTTGCCATGTTTCGTGGCACCGGTGTCGAGGAATGCCTGCCTATCGAGTGTTTTCCCGGACCGGATGGCTTAGAGGCGCCAGAGGGATTGGACCCGGTCATACATGAAATCGGTCATTCGATACTGGCGGGAGTGCCATCGCCTATACCTTATCTCCTTGGCATGAACCGCGTTGCCGCCCGCGGCGGGGAGACGAAAACACTGATCAATTGCCGCCATCGCACAGGACAAAATCCGCTCCTATCGGTTCGCGATTATGGCGCCGGCCGAACCCTGGCTTGGACGACCGATATCGGCCCGCACTGGCTGTCGCAGGAGTTCATGCGATGGACCGGCTATGATCTGCTGATGGCCAATATGATCCGCTGGCTCGCTCGAGAAATCTAGGACGCCCTGCGTCGCAACGATGTGGTAGCCAAGAGAGGATTTTGGCCATTCGCGGCGAAATCTCGACGAAATGGACGCATGAATCAAGTTTTATCGATGTGTTTCAACGCATCAACTTCTCGCGCGCCAGCGTCGGGAAAAATCGAGATAGCGTTCGCGGATCAGGTCTACACGGTGCTGTTGCTGGAAGATCTGGGAATGGAAACGATCCAGGCGTCTTCGGGCGAGGAAGCACTCGCAATCCTTGGCTCTGGACAGCTTCCCGATGTGGTGGTCACGGATCATGCAATGCCGAAGATGACGGGCGCGCGCCTTTGTCAGGAGATCCGCGTGCGGTTTCCCACGCTCCCGGTCGTTCTAGCGACAGGCTATGCCGAGTTGCCTGAGGGCTCTGGCGAGATTGGCGAGGTTGTCAGGCTATCAAAACCGTTCAGCCAGAAGCAGTTGTCGCGGGCGCTGGCAGAGGCCTGTCAGGGCGGACGCTGTTTCTGATCGATAAGGGCGGGCGGGCGGATGCGTTGCGATGCTGCGACTTAGCTTGAAGCGCAAGCGTCGCGCGACTTATCTGGAAGCGAGTATGTCGACGCTACTCTTGTCAGACGCTCCACTCCTCCCAAGGGCACTCCTCTTCCCAGTCGCTGTTCGGTTATTTTCGAAAAGCTTGCCGCACGTACTCCCGCGGCAGGCTTTGTTCGCGTTGCCTTTCGCCCTTAACCGGAGTCGAAGCAAACCCATACTTGTACCCAGTCCGCGTTGGCTTCGATTGGATCCGAGGCATAAAACGGTGTTACGTGAACTAATCAGAGAATGGCAATGTGGCTTCGCTTGCCCAAGGACCGCCGAGATATCTCCATAGATCGAGGCCCGCAATCGTGATGTCGCAGGGATGGAAATTGCCGGCGAGTTCGCGGTGAAGCTTGTTCGCTTCGGCGACGGAGACCTTGTTCTGGATCGTGATGTGCGGCCGCCACGTCTGCATGTCCTGCGAGCCCAACCAGTGGACGAAATCGCTGCGTAGGGCATCGCGGATCGAGTTCAGCTCAGTGCTTTCAATTGTGAATGCCACGCCGGCTCCGAGATGACGGACGCCGGTAGCGCGGGCTGAAATCGTGCGCGTCTCCTTCGCAACAAATTGAAGGCTTTCGACGATCCTCCCAACATATTCGCCCGGCAGCCGGTGAAACATCGTCAGATGAGCCCGCAGGAAATTCCGATCTTGGGGAAAATGTTTCTGACGTAGCAGATCGAAAGGGATGAGATCATGCTCCGCAATTTGTGCTGTCACGATCATCGGATGGCGTGTCTTCAAGTCGGCGGTCCGGGCTCATCAAGTAAAGTCAAATCAGTCACAAAAGCGTCTGCTGGGCCGGAACCGGCACCGTGGGTACTTTCCCTCCTCGCCGCAGCAGCTCCGTCTCGGCGCTGAAGCGCACATCGGTATCGCGATCACTTAGGAAGGCAGTCAGCGCCTCTATGGTCAAGCGATCCCAGCTTTTGCCGCGGTCAGGGCCCGCGGGCACCCGCGGTAACAAGCCCGGCTCTGAACTCCAAAACAGGAGCTCATCCAACGAAGCGGCGTTTAGCTCGTCACGCAGATGATGGGCCGTGACATAGGCGTCGGGCATGGCCCGATGGGCGGGAAGGCCGATCTCATGGATCAGACCTTCGGGCCTGCGCTGATAACGCAGCATCTGGTTGGAAAACCTTGGAAGCTCCGGCCAGACACGCAAAGCGCATTTCCATGTGCAGATCCAGGGCGTAACACCGGCCAGTCTTGGCGTGCAGTATCGCTGCTCGAAGGCGGCACGGTGTGCGGCAAGCGCCGCGATCGGGTGCGGTGGCCGCAAGATGCTGGGCGCTACCTCTTTCCAGAACGGTGCGCTTCCGACTTCATAATCCTGGATATGATGGATCGCCATGGTGTCGGCCGAAATCGGCCGGCCCGGATTCACGAGTGCCGAGCCACGCTCCTCCGAAACTTCCCACCGCCCATCTTCGTCCTGAACGACGTCCTGCCACCCGATCTCACAGACATCGCTCGGCCCGTTGCCGGCGGTTTCAAGGTCGATAACGCGAATACAGGATGGCAACATTTCGGCTTTCAATGCTTGATTTGCTCCAGGTCCTTCTGCTCAGAAACCGAGGCCGAGCTGCGGTTGTTCCCCGTTTTCGGAATCTTTGTCATTGGTCAGCGACGACAGCGTCACACCAAGAAGCCGGACTGGTCGCTTGAACGGATAGACACCGGCCAGAAGGACGTTGGCCGCGCCGAGGATGTCCTCAACACCTGCAAAGGGGAGAGCAGTTGTTTTGCTCCGGGTGGCCTGGGTAAAGTCGGAGTACTTTATTTTCACGGTTACCGTCTTGCCGCTGAACCCCTTGGCTTCGCAGTAGGACCAAACCTTTTCCGCAAGCGGCTCGAGCTCCTGTGTCGCCACATCAAGGTCGTCGATGTCGACGGCAAATGTATCTTCCGCGCCGACCGATTTACGCACCCGGTCGGGCCGGACCTGCCGCTCATCGATGCCCCGAGCAATACCATAGAAGTACGGGCCCGACTTTCCGAAATGCTCGACTAGGAACTGCAGGGACTTTGCCTTCAAATCCACACCGGTCTCGATACCGAGCCGGTGCATCTTCTCCGCCGTAGCCGGGCCGACGCCATGAAATTTCTTGACCGCAAGTTGCTCGACGAACGCCGGGCCGTTCTTCGGCGTGATGACCGCTTGGCCGTTCGGCTTGTTGAGGTCGGACGCCATCTTGGCGAGGAACTTGTTGTAGGAGATGCCGGCCGAAGCATTCAGCCCAGTCACAGCCTTGATGCTGGCACGGATTTCCCGCGCGATCTCGGTGGCAACCGACATGCCCTTGAGGTTTTCGGTGACGTCGAGATAAGCCTCGTCGAGCGACAGCGGTTCAATGAAAGGCGTATACTCTGCAAAAATCTCGCGGATCTGCTGCGAGACCGCGCGATAGACTTCGAACCTGGGCTTCACGAAGATCAGATCCGGGCACTTCCGCGCCGCCGTGATCGACGGCATTGCCGAGCGAACGCCGAACTCCCGCGCCTCGTAGCTTGCTGCTGCAACGACGCCGCGAGCAGCCGCTCCGCCGACAGCGAGTGGCTTGCCACGAAGCTCCGGATTGTCGCGCTGCTCGACCGATGCGTAGAAGGCATCCATGTCGACATGGATGATTTTCCTGATGGTTGAGATGGTGGTGAGATCCATGGCGATTGAGCGTCACTGGCGAAAACGAAACAGGAACATATCATCTTCCGACATGGTATCCAAGTGCTGGCCATGTTCGGAGGACCTCCAGAGGGAAACTCCACGCTTCTTCAGGCGTTTGATCATGAATTAGATTAGATAGGAGATTGAACCATGGCCGACGACAGCACCACAACCATCACAGCCGTTTTCAAAACACGAGAGGCTGCCGATCTCGCGGTAGAACATCTCGTCCAGCAGCACGGTATTGCTCGACCGGACATCTTTATCCAATCGACCTCGGCTAAGAATACCGCTGGCTCTGCTCCATCAGGCGGCGATGTCTCTCACGATGGTGGTGCGCGCGGCGATGCTCCGCTGGAGGGCGAGATCGAAGTTTCAGCCGATATCAATTCCAGCATGATCCCTGCGGTCCAGCAGACATTCGGGGACGTCGGCGCAATCCGGGTCTCCGGACGCTGATCCCGGAGATCCCCGATGGCCGACGCGCTCTCCACCTACCGTTCTCAACGTGATTTCCAAAAAACCAAAGGAGCCGGGCGGCGACGGCGGAGCCGGCAGAATATCAGAAAAATCGCGGATGGCGGCAGCTGACGCTGAATGAGCTGCGGGATGCGAGACGGCAGGCAAGGTCTCTGAAACGCGCAAGCGCAGAAATCAAGAAGGTGTCGAGGGAAGGCAGGACTGGCAGAGGTAGATCCCGACTTGCGAGGGCCATTCTTTAAGTCTCGCAACAACACGGATGGAGGAATGACATGTACATCGATGGCGCATGCCAATGCGGAAAGATCGCCTATGAAGCCGAGGTGGATCCGCAGGACGTCGCGATCTGCCACTGCACCGACTGCCAGAGATTGACTGGCACCGCGTACAGGGCAACCGTCAGCACACAACGCAGCCAGTTCCAGATCACGTCCGGTGAGCCCAAGCTTTATGTTAAGACCGCCGACAATGGTCGTCGGCGGCTGCAGTTCTTCTGTGCCGATTGCGGATCGCCCGTCTACACGGCTGGAGAGCAGGAAGATGCCGAGCAGGTTGGGATCAGACTGGGAACGGTGAACCAGCGTAAGGATCTGAAGCCCCGCTCGCAGATATGGTGTTCGTCGGCGTTAGCATGGGCCCTGGATATTACTAAACTTCCAGGTCGACCGGGCGATTGAGCGTCCCCTTAGAAGACGTAAGTGAACCGCTTTTCGACGTGCGCATCTTTGTCGAGAAATTCGCGATCGGATACTTGCCTCTGCGGGATCCGCGAGGAATGCCTTTCACCTGAGGGGCAGGCGGAACTTCCTGACTCCGCGATCGTTTTCCGCTGACCAAAATCATTAGGAGGATTGCAAATGGCAACGACGTCCCAAGGCAGAGCGCAGGATCGCGCCAAGGTCGCAGCCGGACAAGATCATGAAGTCCGTTACGAAGCGAAGAAGGAAGGTGTTTCCAAGGACACGGTCAAGAAAGCCGTGAAGAGCGCAGGGAATTCTCGCAAGAAGGTCGAAGCGGAAATCGGCCGCCGGTAGGCCGTGAAGCTCGCCACCTAAACGTCAACGGCGTAAACGGCCGGCTTGAAGTCCTCCATGGTTGGATGAGGCCGAGCCGGACGTAGTCTGTCTGCAGGAGCTGAAGGCGCCGCAGGAGAAGTTCCCGTCAAGGCGATCGAGGCAGCCGGGTACGGCGCCGCTGGCAGGGCGAGAAGTCTTGGAACGGCGTCGCAATCCTCGCACAAAGGGGCTGGAGCCTCACCTTACGAAAAAGGGACTGCCAGGCGAACCGGAAGTGCTACATCGAGGCAATCGTCGAGGGGACCATTATCGGAGCGCTCTACCTCCCGAACGGCAACCCATACCGCGGGCCGAAATTCGATTACAAACTCCGCCGGTTCAAGAGGCTGCATGACGATGCGGTGGAGCTGCCAGAACTGGACGTCCCGGTCGTGCTTGCGGGGGCCTACAATGTCATGCCGACGGAGATCGACGTTTACAAACCGGAACGCTGGACAAACGACGGGCTCTTTCGGGTTGAGGTCCGGGACGCATACAAGAAGCTTGTCGATCAAGGGTGGGCGGATACTCTGCGCCATCTGCATCCGGGTGAACGGATCTACACGTTCTGGGACTGCTGAGCTCCGAAGCCGCGGAAAGGCTGTCGAAGGCGGAGGTCGACAAGCACGTGCGCGGGTGGGACCACACCAGCGACCATGCCCCCGTCTGGATAAAGTTGCAGGACGAGCCGCTGAATTAGCGGAAGACGAAGTGAACGAAGCCGGCCGGAAGGCCAGTGATTACAGTAGAGTGTCTTCCACCGGTTCGCCAGACTTCGACACGATCGAAGATCCATAGGGCTCACGCGCCAGAATGATCAGCGCATCGTTCGGTAGCGGGCAGGCTAGATCCTTGGCCTCATCCCAGGGCGCCCGCATCCACGTGTCGGTCTCTTCCTTCGACAGCAACAGCACCGGCATGGCCTTTTCATGGATCGGCTTCACGAGATCGTTGGGATCCGTAGTCAGAAAGCCGTAGAGGTCATCGGTCGTGAGCCCGTCCCGAACCTTCCGCACGCTTTTCCATCGCGGTACATGGATGCCAGCGAAGAACATCAGCGACTTTGCTTCATCGCGGGCAAACCAGGCATTGGGCACATTGCCTCCCTCCTGTTTGCTCCCTGGGTCGGGCTCGGCGAAGCTGGTGACAGGAACAACGCATCGATGCTCCACACCGAACCATCGCGTCCAGTGCGGGAAATTGAGCTTGCGCACATTAGTCGTGCCGCGGTCGGTCTCCATGCGGACCAGCTCCTCAAGATCGAAAGCCTTGCCCTTGACCGCCAGTTTCTCGGCCCTGGCTTTGGCCGCCTTCTCAAGGGCGAAGCGCGGCGAGGGCAGTCCCCAGCGCGCATGGACCAGTTGCTTCTTTCCCTCAGGGGGTATTGCGGATGATCGGCCCCATCTGGTCGGGGTTCATCTGGTAGGCCGGCATCAGGTTGATCAGGCTTTCGGCGTCCTGGGCCCATTTGGCGACCCAGTCCCTGTCTTCCATGCGATAAAGGTTGCACATGCTAGATATGTTCTCCGCCAAGCTCGAATGGACGACAATCTAGCTCACGGCGCCAATTTCGCTAGTCGACCCGGAAGACGTCGGCATTGTCCTGGCGTTCGCGCAAACCCTTGTATGACGGGTGGCGAAGTTTGCCGTCTGTCGTCCATGCCCGAAACTCGATCTCGGCAATCAGCGTCGGTTCGACCCAGACGATACCGGCACTTCCGGAATAGGGCAGGGGTGGCTGCTTTCGCTTCCAGCGCAGCGTGTCCATCATCTTCCGCAATCTGATGACCTCGGCTTGCCTGAAGCCCGTGCCGACACTCCCGACGTGGACGAGATCGGCTCCGCGATAGGCAGCAAGCGCCAACGAGCCGAAACCGGCAGGCGAGGCAGATGACATCTCATAGCCGATGATGAAGAAAGCCTCGCTCTGGACGCATTTGATCTTAACCCAATCCCCGGTCCGGCCCGAGCGATAGGGACGATCGAGGTGTTTGCCGACGATGCCTTCCAGGCCGAGGCGGCAGACATGCTCCAGCAGGACGGCTGGTTCGGTGTCGAATGTTTCCGACAACCTGATTGCGCCGTCTTTTCCGTTCAACGTGTTATCGAGGAGATGTCGGCGCGATCGGTATTCGACACCGCGCAGATCGTGCCCGTCGAAATAGCTTAAATCGAAGGCGTAGAAGATGGCGCCGCAGGCCCGGTTGCCGGCTTGTTTGCCGGATGCGCCCAACGATTGCTGCAGCAGCCCGAAATCCGGCCGGCCCTCTTCATTAAGCACGACCGCCTCGCCATCGATGATCATCGTCGCCGGTCCGAGCGCTCGGGCGCCTCTACGATCGCCGGAAAGCGGTGCGTCCAGTCATGGCCGCCGCGGGTGAGAATCCTTATCCCTTGAGGCTCGATGTGAACAGCGAGGCGATAGCCATCCCATTTCAGCTCCCAGCTCCACTCGTTTCCCTTTGGGGGACGGGACTTCAGTTGCGCCAGCGCAGGTTCGACGCGGTCTGGCCTGGGATCGAACAGGAGCTGTGTTGGGCTGAATTTCGCTTCCTGCGGGGCCGGGAACGGATCGGGGCCTGGGCGTCACGAAGGAGGGGTTTTGGTCTAGGAGGCTTCGTCATGCCGACAGTTCAGCAGAAAAATCTTAAGGACACTGTGACGATGTCGACTTCTCCCCGCAATTCACACAAAGGGATTAGCGCTCGCAACCGCTCGGAAAAAACCTTCAGCCGCTACCCACCTGATTCTCCTGAGTATTCTTCTGGTTCCTCATGTTCAGGATAATATTCCCATCCTCCGGTTGCTTGACTCTTCAAGTCGTCGGGAACAGATAGAGAACATCCGCATTTGGATCGACATGATGTTGGCCGCCAATACGACCTTGAAGGGAGCCGTGAACGATGACTGCTGCCCGCGAACGGGTGATTTTCGATCTGCGCGAGCGCATCGCTTCGCTTGAGGGCGTGTCAGGCAGAAAGGCTGGCTGTCTTTCCTTCGGTGTGCCGGAAATCGATGCGGTCCTGCCGGGAGGTGGTCTGGCCTATGGCGCCTTGCACGAATTTGCCGGTGGCGGGGCGGGTACCGTCGATGGTGCGGCGGCAGCCCTGTGTGCGGCGGGGATAGCAGCGCGGACGAAAGGCCCGATCGTCTGGTGCCTGACCCGTCCGGATCTCTTCTTTCCGGCACTCGCTCAGGTCGGCCTCCATGCCGATAGGGTAATCTTTGTCGAGTCGGACAAGGAGGAAGACGTCCTGGCCAACATGGAGGAAGGATTGTCCTTCGGCGGCCTCGGCGCCGTGGTCGGCGAACTTGTCCGATTGCCAATGGTCGGCTCGCGCCGGCTGCAGCTGGCGGCCGAGCGAACCGGGACCATGGCGCTCGCGGTCCGACGATGGCGGCGACAGACTGAGGCCAATGATTTTGGCCAGCCGACGGCTTCAACCACGCGATGGCGGGTGAGCGTGATGCCATCGGAAGAGCTGCCGGTACCCGGTGTGGGAAGGGCTCAATGGTTTCTGGAATTGATGCGCGTGAAAGCGGGTGAGTGTGCTGAGTTTCTCGTGAGGGCGTGCGATGACAAGGGTCGTCTCGATCTATCTTCCGGATCTGCCGACGGATCGTATTCGTCGCGCCGATCCATCCATTCCGCCTGAACAGGCGATTGCCGTGATCGCCAGGAGCGGCTCCAAGCGCTGGGTGTCGGCAAGCGACGCGGCCGCCAGACAAGCCGGCGTTCATGTCGGCATGCCGGCGGCGAAAGCGCAGGCGCTGTTCCGTGGCCTGATGTTGGTCGATGCGGATCCTGCGGCGGATGCCGCAGCACTCGAACGGATCACGATCTGGGCGCTGACGCTCTATTCCCCGATCGTCGCGGTTGACGGGATTGACGGCATTATCATGGATACCGAAGGCGCCGATCACCTGCAGGGTGGCGAGCTGCCGATGGTGACGAAGATCGCCAACCAGTTCCTGGCCAGGAAGCTTACTGCCCGTGTCGCGGTTGCCGACACCTGGGGCGCGGCGCGTGCGTGCGCGCGCGCCATCAGTCGGGATACGGTCATCGTGCCGATCGGTGAGACCGCGCGCGCCGTCGAGAAGCTGCCGATATCGCTGCTGCGCCTTCCTGGCAAAGTCGCCACCGATCTGCGCACGCTCGGCTTCCAGACAATCGGCGAATTGGCCAATACGCCGCGCGCGCCGCTGACGCTTCGTTTCGGTCCGGAGATCGGCCGGCGGATCGACCAGATGTTCGGCCGCTTGTCGGAACCGATCGAGCCGATCCGCACTGCCGAACTGATCGAGGTCAGCCGCGTCTTTGCCGAGCCGATCGGCGCGGCCGAAACCATCAACAAATATGTCGGCCGCCTGGTCGTGCACCTGATCGAGGAACTGCAAAAGCGCGGTCTTGGCGTTCGCCGGGCGGATCTAATCGTCGAGAAGGTGGATGGGACCCGGCAGGCAATCCGCGCCGGCACGGCAAAACCGGTGCGCGATGTCGCTTGGCTGACAAAGCTGTTTCGTGATCGGACGGAAAAGATCGAGCCCGGCTTTGGGATCGAGAAGCTCATCCTGGTTGCGGTAATGGCCGAGCCGCTGCAGGAGCGCCAGAAATCCTCGTCGCTGGTCGAGGAGGAAGTCAAGGACGTCACACCGTTGATCGACATCTATGGAAACCGTGGCCAGCGTGTTTATCGGGTGGCGCCCGTTGCCTCCGACGTGCCCGAGCGCTCCGTCCAGCGCATCAGCGCCGCGGCCGATCCGATCGAGGTCACCTGGGTCGGCCATTGGCGCCGGCCGGTCCGGCTGCTGGCCCGACCGGAACTGATCGAGGCGATTGCGCTGCTGCCGGATCGCCCGCCGGTCTCCATCACCTGGCGCGGCAAACGCCTGAAGGTCAAGCGGGCCGATGGTCCGGAACGGGTTTTTGGCGAATGGTGGCAGCGCGACGCCGAGATGGAGGCGGTACGGGATTATTTCATAATCGAAGACGAGGCCGGCGAACGTCTCTGGGTGTTTCGCTCCGGTGATGGCATCGATCCTAAAACCGGAAGCCATCGCTGGTTCATCCACGGGATCTTCGCATGAGCTATGCCGAGCTGCAGGTCACCACCCATTTTTCCTTCCTGCGCGGTGCAAGCTCCGCACAGGAACTGTTCGAGACTGCCAAGGCCCTCGGCATCGAAGCCCTCGGCGTCGTCGATCGCAATTCGCTGGCCGGAATTGTCCGGGCGCTTGAGGCATCGCGGACCACGGGTTTGCGCCTCGTCGTCGGTTGCCGGCTCGATCTGGCTGATGGCATGTCCGTGCTGGTCTATCCCACAGGTCGCGCCGCCTACTCCAGGCTCACCCGGCTGATTACGCTCGGCAAGTCGCGCGGCGGCAAGAACAACTGCATCCTGCACTGGGACGACGTTATCGCCTGTGCCGAAGGCATGATCGGCATTCTGGTGCCGGATCTGCCGGATGACGCCTGTGCGGTGCAGCTGCGCAAGATGGCCGAAGTCTTCGGTGATCGCGCCTATGTGTCGCTTTGTCTGCGGCGCCGGCAGAACGACCAGCTGCGGCTGCATGAAATTTCCAATCTCGCGGCGCGGTTCAAGGTGAGGACGGTCGTCACAAATGACGTCCTCTTCCATGAGCCAGGCCGCCGGCAGTTGCAGGACATTGTCACCTGTATTCGCACCCGCACGACGATCGACGAGGTCGGCTTCGAGCGTGAGCGCCATGCCGATCGGTACCTGAAGCCGCCGGAAGAAATGCAGCGCCTGTTTCCGCGCTACCGCGAGGCACTCGCACGGACGATGGAGATCGTCCGTCGGTGCACTTTCTCGCTCGAGGAACTGACCTACCAATATCCGGAGGAGGCGGTCGTGCCGGGCAAGGATGCCCAGGCCTCGCTCGAGCATTATCTCTGGCAATGCATTCCCGACCGTTATCCGGAGGGTCTGCCCCCTGACGTTCTGAAGACCGTGCGCCACGAGCTCGATCTCATCCGCACCATGAAATACGCGCCCTACTTTCTCACGGTCTTCTCGATCGTGCGTTATGCGCGTAGCCAGGGCATTCTCTGCCAGGGCAGGGGATCGGCGGCCAACAGCGCCGTGTGCTACATTCTCGGCATCACCTCGATCGATCCCTCGACCAACGATCTGCTGTTCGAACGCTTCGTCAGCCAGGAGCGCGACGAGCCGCCTGATATCGATGTCGACTTCGAGCATGAACGTCGCGAGGAGGTCATTCAGTGGATCTACAAGACCTACACGCGGGACAAGGCCGCTCTTTGCGCCACCGTCACCCGCTACCGCGCAAAAGGTGCGATCCGCGATGTCGGCAAGGCGCTCGGCCTGCCGGAAGACGTGATCAAGGCGCTGTCATCCGGCATGTGGTCCTGGTCGGAGGAAATGCCGGATCGCAACATCCGAGAACTTAATCTCAATCCTGACGACCGGCGTCTGGCGCTCACGCTGAAACTGGCGCAGCAGCTGATGGGAGCGCCGCGTCATCTTGGCCAACATCCCGGCGGCTTTGTCCTCACCCATGACCGTCTCGACGATCTCGTGCCGATCGAGCCGGCAACGATGAAGGATCGCCAGATCATCGAATGGGACAAGGATGACGTCGAGGCGCTGAAGTTCATGAAGGTGGATGTGTTGGCGTTGGGCATGCTGACCTGCATGGCAAAGGCTTTCGATCTCATCCGCGAACACAAGGACGACGATCTTGATCTGTCGAAGATCCGCCAGGAGGATGCCGCGACCTATGCGATGATCCGTAAGGCTGACACGCTCGGCACCTTCCAGATCGAAAGCCGGGCCCAGATGGCGATGCTGCCGCGCCTGAAACCCCGCACCTTCTACGATCTCGTCGTGCAGGTGGCGATCGTACGGCCCGGTCCGATCCAGGGCGACATGGTGCATCCCTATCTCCGTCGCCGTGAGGGCAAGGAGCCGGTGGAATATCCCACACCTGAACTTGAGGCGGTGCTCGGCAAAACGCTCGGCGTGCCGCTGTTTCAGGAGAGTGCCATGCGGGTGGCGATGGTCTGCGCCGGCTTTACCGGCGGCGAGGCCGACCAGTTGCGCAAGTCGATGGCCACTTTCAAGTTCACTGGGGGCGTCTCACGCTTTAAGGACAAGCTGGTCTCCGGCATGGTGAAGAACGGATACTCACCGGAATTCGCCGAGAAGACCTTTTCCCAGCTCGAAGGCTTTGGCTCCTACGGCTTTCCCGAGAGTCACGCAGCCTCCTTCGCGCTGATCGCCTACGCATCGAACTATATCAAGTGCCATTACCCGGATGTCTTTTGCGCAGCGCTTTTGAACAGTCAGCCGATGGGCTTTTATGCTCCAGCCCAGATTGTTGGTGACGCGATCAAGCATGGCGTCGAGGTACGGCCGATCTGTGTCAACCGCTCGCGCTGGGACTGCACGCTGGAGAGGATCGGCAGCAGCGATCGGCATGCTGTCCGGCTTGGGTTTCGGCAGGTCAAGGGACTGGCAGTCGCAGATGCCGCCCGGATCGTGACGGCTCGGATGAACAGCCCTTTCGCGTCGGTGGATGACATGTGGCGCCGGTCCAATGTTCCAACGGAAGCACTTGTTCAGCTTGCAGAGGCCGATGGGTTCCTGCCATCGCTCAAACTCGAACGCCGCGACGCCCTCTGGGCGATCAAGGCGCTGCGCGATGAACCCTTGCCCTTGTTTGCGGCCGCGGCCGAACGCGAGATGGCGGCAATTGCAGAGCAGCAGGAGCCGGAGGTTGCTCTTCGGCAGATGACGGAGGGGCACAACGTCATTGAAGATTACAACCATGCCGGATTGACCCTAAGGCAGCATCCGGTTGCCTTCCTGCGCACGGACCTTTCCGCACGCAATATCATCACCTGCGCAGAGGCGATGAACGCTCGGGACGGGCAATGGGTTTATACCGCAGGCCTTGTTCTAGTTCGTCAAAAGCCCGGGTCGGCCAAGGGTGTCATGTTCATCACCATCGAGGACGAAACGGGGCCCGCCAACATCGTCGTCTGGCCGTCACTGTTCGAGAAGCGACGGCGCGTTGTCTTGGGATCCTCGATGATGGCGATCAACGGGCGCATTCAGCGGGAAGGGGAGGTGGTCCATCTTGTCGCCCAGCAACTGTGCGACCTGTCAGGCGACCTCGTCGGTTTGGCTGGTCGGGATAGCCGGTTCAGGCTGCCGACCGGACGCGGCGACGAGTTTGCCCACGGCGGCGGTGGGCCAGATTCGAGAGACAGGCCGAGGCCCGTTGTCCCGCGGGACCTGTTCACGCCCGATCTTCATATCGATACGCTAAAGGTGAAAGCGCGGAATTTTCAGTGATTTGTCCGACGGAATGACGGGCCTCCGGTTCGAATTGGTTCAAGGCGACGGACTGATACGAGTTTGGCGATGATAGAAGTTGCCTCGCAACGTTTTATTCAGTCTCCGATGCCTAACGACCCTTAAAGGGGGAAGCCAAGCTGCATGCCGCGCACCAAACGCCCAGCGCGACGTGGGCCGCGACAACAGGCCAGAAAGCGATGCCGGCGATGCCGTGGCGAATCAATCCAAGAATGAGTATTGCGACCACGCCGAAGTTGTAGAACAGCATCGCTGTCACCAATCCCTTAGCAGCCTTGCCTGCCAGGTCATCCCGCGCAAGCCAGCAAGCGACGGCCAGGCTCAGCACGGCCGCTCCGGCGACACGGCCGGCCGTCATGCCGGCAGGCGTGTCCGGCGCGGCCCCGAGCAACGCTTGAACCAGGAGCGCTGGTGCAATCAGCAATGCCAGTCCCGTCGCGGCTTCGACCACGCCCGTTACCGAAAATAGCAGCCTGGCATTTGCAGCCATCGTTCCAAACATGCCGCCCCTACTATTGCCCGAGCTTGAACGTCAGCTTGTCGATTTTGCCGGAGAACTTGAACGGAGCGTCGTAGCGATACTCGACCAGAGCGACTCCTGTGCGCGTATCCTGACCGACGTCGAAGCTTTCGTCCTCCGGAAAGGTGACGGGCGTCGTGTGTTCAACCGAGTTTGTCGCCACCTGCTTGCCGTCCACCGACAGGACGCCGCTACCGCCCTTGCCGAGGCCCGGACCATCGGACTTGAACTCGAAGACGATCTGGTGCTTGCCAGGGTCCAGTTCCGGCCCCTCCCACATCGTGCGCTTCAGGTCGAGAAGGTTATAGAGAAACACGACCCTGCCCCGCCCGACGCCGAAGTCGCCTTTGCTGAGAAACAGACCATAACCGCCAAACCGTCCGCCCTCGGTCACGATCATGCCGTCCGCCCCGCCTTCGGGTATCTCGACCTCGGCCGTGATCGTATAGGACTTGTTGAGGACACTCGGTGCAGCGCTCGGCGGCACACCGCTCAGTGCCCCCGAATAGGTGAACTCGGTTCGCCCGGCCGTCAGGTTGGGGCGCGGCGTGTTCCAACGGGAAAGCGTCGAATTGTCGAGCGGCAGCACGTCGTACTTCTTCGCCTCGGAATAGAAGAGGTCCTGCATCTGCTTGAGCTTGTCGGGCATCTTGGCGGCCAGGTCGTTGAACTGCGTCGGGTCATCGTTGACGTTGTAGAGTTCCCAGTTATAGCCGGTGATGACGTCGGGCGGCGTGGCGGTGCTCAGCTCCCACGGCCGGGTTGCCGGCGTCGTCGCTGCCACCCAGCCATTGTCGTAGATGGCGCGATTGCCCAGCATCTCGAAGTATTGCGTCGTATGCCGGGTGGGGACATCGGCATTTGCCTTGTCCCATGTGTAGGCCATGCTCACCCCTTCGACCGGCTTCTGAGCGATGCCGTTGATCGTCTCGGGTGCCGGGATGCCGGTGGCTTCGAGGATGGTCGGCACGATGTCGATCACGTGCGAGAACTGGCGGCGGATGCCGGCCACATCAGTGATGTGGCCGGGCCAGGACATCGCCACCCCTTGCGACGTGCCGCCGAAATGCGACGGCACCTGCTTCACCCACTTGAACGGCGTGTCCATCGCCCAGGCCCAGGCCGCGGCGAAGTGCGGGAATGTCCGTTCCGATCCCCAGAACGGATACCAGAGCAACTGATCCTTCACCGGCACCGGGATGCCGTTGAAGGTGGTGAACTCGTTCGGCGTGCCGTTGAGCATGCCCTCGGCACTCGCGCCGTTGTCGCCGCCGATATAGATGATCAGCGTATTGTCGAGTTCGCCGAGATCGTCGACGGCCTGAATGACCCGGCCGATTTCATTGTCAGCGTAAGCAAGGTAGGCGCCGTAGATATCCGCCTGTTTGATGAAGAGTTTTCTCTCTTCCAGGCTCAGCGTATCCCATTCCCGCAGTTCCTTCGGCCACGGCGTCAGTTGCGCATTCTCGGGCATGATACCGAGCCGTTTCTGGTTGGCGAAGATCGTCTCGCGCAGCTTGTTCCAGCCGTCGTCGAAGAGATGCATGTCGCTGATCTTCTTGATCCATTCAGGCATAGGATGATGCGGTGCGTGCGTGGCGCCTGGTACGTAATAGACGAACCAGGGCTTGTCGGGCGCGATCTCCTTCAACTGCTTCATATATTGGATGGCCTCGTCGGCCATCGCCGTTTCCATGTTCCATCCAGGATTGCCTTCGAACGGGTAGATGGCCGTCGTGTTGCGATAGAGGTTCGGCTGCCACTGGCTGGCGTCGCCGCCGACGAAGCCGTAGAAATATTCAAAGCCCATCCCAGTCGGCCATTGATTGAACGGCCCTGCTTGGCTCGACTGATAGGACGGCGTATTGTGGTTCTTGCCGAACCACGATGTCGCATAGCCGTTCTCCTTGAGGATCGTGCCTATGGTGCCTTTCTCGACCGGGATGATTGAATCGTAGCCCGGATAGCCCGTCGCAATTTCGCCGACGACCCCGGAACCGACCGAATGATGGTTTCGGCCGGTAATCAGCGCAGCCCGCGTCGGCGAACAGAGCGACGTCGAGTGGAAATTGGTAAACCGCAGCCCCTGGTTTGCAATGCGATCCATGGCCGGGGTGGGAATGACGCCGCCGAAGGTGCTAGGTGCACCAAATCCCTGGTCGTCCGTCATGATCAGCAGCACGTTCGGCGCACCCTTTGGCGGCGTGACACGTGGAGCCCACCAGGGCTGTGATTCCGACGCTTTTTCTTTGATCACCCCGCCGAAATTCGGCGTGGGTGGCGGAAGCTGCTTACCGTCAAGGGTGATTGTCGCTCCGGGAGACCCGCTTGCCGATTGCGCGATGGCCGACGGACAGCCAAATCCCGTCAACGCTGTAAACCCCAACGCAACAAGGACACGAGTAGACATAAGCAACGCGTGGCGACGGCACATGTGAACACTCCTTCAGGTCGGCAGAGCGACCGATTGTCGATGGGGAAGGATTCGAAACAAGCGAGGCGCTGCTTACAGGAGCTGGAGGGATGATGTTCGCAGAAAGCGGTCAATTGGCAACGTAGGATACAGTAACAACGACAGTACCTACGGCACGTATCCCTCACCCTCCGCTCATTCGTTCGAGCGCTTTTCGCAAAGGTTCATCGGAGACCTGGATAACTCCTAGATTGGGGTGTGCCATGTCTGTGATCAGGAACACCGCGCCGGCTACCGATAGGGCGCAGAACGCGATGACTACGAGTGCCAAAGACCGGCGACAGCAGAGCAACGACAACCAGAACGCCAAAATTATTAGAAATGCGATGGGCAGATCCTCGTCTCCCTGCTCAAGGGTGAGCCAATGCGCCTCCCGCTAACCTCAATCGCGCGATTAGCAAAAGCCGCTCGGCATCGGTTTCTGGTTTCAGCGATAGCAACTGATCCTGCACCGGTTCAGGGCGGAAGATCAAAAAGATCGACGGGCCATGACCGTGTGGCATCTCGATCAAGCGATTCGGATCGCCCTCGATGCGCACGTGGGCTAGGTGGTTTCTCGATCACCCAAACCCATTATGGTCGCCCCAGTTCATGCCTGAAAACGAACTCTCGCGACGCATATTGCATGGGCGGCGCTGGCAGGGCTTCCATGATGGAAGGCAGCGCGGGGCCTGTCAGAGCCTTCATCCGTGCAGGCCTCGTCATAGGCTCCATCCTCCTGACGATTGGGCTGGCATACCCCTGTTGGCGAATCATGCTGGCGGCCGCCGAAGGCGGGCCGCCAGGTAGAGGCCGATCAGCTCTTGATGGCGATGCGCTTGACTTGCGACTGCGCCTTCTCGGACTTCGGCAGGGTCACGGTCAGCACGCCGTTCTTGAAGCGGGCATCAACCTGATCATCCTTGACCTCGACGCCGAGCGGAATGCGGCGCTCGAAGCGGCCATAATAACGCTCGGTGAACTGCCGATCCTTATCTTCGGTCTCGGAGCGCTTTTCACCCTTCAGCGTCAGAACGCCGTCATTGAGCAGGACCTCGATGTCCCTCTCTTCAAGGCCCGGCACCTCGGCGGTCACCTTGATGTCTTTGTCGGTGTCGGCGATCTCGACGCTCGGCCAGCCGGCACTTAATGCAAAGCTGCTGCCGAGAGACGGCAGGCTGGTACCGAAGCCGCGGAAGACGTCGTCGAACAAACGGTTTACCTCGCGATGCAGCGACAGGAAGGGATCCCGATCATCGTCGCGCAGGACATTCGGAACCTGGTTGCCATTGTTGCGGCCCCAGGGATTTAGATCACGAACACTCATGGTTTTCTCCTTTCTGTTAATTCAAAGAGCAAAGCTTCTCCGCTGGCGCCGGACGATGCGCCCGGCGCCGTCTTTGCTGACCGTGCTGTTGTTCGAGTTTATGCCGCCTGTTTGTCGGCCGCGATCTGTTTCGGCTCGGCCTCCGGCAGAGCCATGTCAGTCGCAATCGCGATGGGGCGCGGTTTCATCGCCTCCGGGATTTCGCGCTTGAGATCGATGGTCAGCAAGCCATCGGCGAGGCCGGCGCCGACGACCTTGACGTGATCGGCAAGCTCGAACCGGCGCTGGAACGAGCGACCGGCAATGCCGCGATGCAGATATTGCATGTCTTCAGCATGCGTCTTCTGGCCGGAAACGAAGAGTATGTTCTGCTCCTGGGTGATCGTCAGTTCGTCCTGCGTGAACCCCGCCACCGCCATGGCGATGCGGTATTCGTCCTCATGGGACTTGACGATATCGTAAGGCGGCCAGTTGTCCGTCGTCTCGACACGGCTTGCGGCCTCAAGCGCGTTCAAAATTCGGTCGAAACCGATGCTCGACCGGAATAGGGGAGAGAAATCGAGGTTTGTCCTCATAGCCATATCCTCCTTGTAAGCAACATGGATACAGGGAGACGCCAAGAGCACATGGCGCCTCCTGGACTATTCGATCCCCATTGGGCAATCGAACAATAGTAATATTGTTCAGCCGGTTGCGCGTTCAAGAGCAATGTGGGATTGCCCGATAAAAATTTGAATCTTTTCTTTCCGTTACCAAATGCGGTGAGCAGATACGGAGAAATCAAGAAAGCAGCAATTGATATAACAATGACTTCTAACGACGTCATCGCTGTTCTTGGCCTGTCGATGCAACGCTGGTGGCCGCGGTCGTAGCGACGAAATCGCCACAGGCTGAACTCGCTCAGGCTTTTGCCTGGGCCAACAACGACGAGGCCATGCTTGGCGAAGGGCGACCTCTGCCGGTTGGCAAGATCGCCGCCCTAATTGAACTGTTGGTTTCGGATGAAGAAGAATTTGAATAGCTAAGGGCGGGACGGCGCTGTCTGGTCCTGATCGCGCGTAAACATACCCTATGTGGTGGTGAGCACGCGAACTTCGCCGCGGCGATCGATGACCTCAACCACAACCTGTTGACCCGAACCGCGAATAGCGACGTCGGCCGAGCCCTTACCCACCTGCAGGCGGCCTAGGATGACCTCATTCAGGAAACCCGGTAGTCGCGGCTCGTTAAGGCTGATGAGCTGGCCATTGGGTTCGAAATCGAGACCGAGGCATGATTGCAACAACAGCAGAGGGGCAGCCGCGGCCCATGCCTGCGGCGAGCAGGCGACCGGATAGAAGGTCGGCCCCTGCGCCCGCTGAGGGGACATGCCGCAAAAAAGCTCGGGTAGCCGCCTCAGATCGATATAGGTCGATGCCGCAAACAGACCTGCGAAGATCCGCGCCGCCTCGCCGCGATAGCCATAGCGTGCAAGACCGCTCGCAATCATGGCATTATCATGCGGCCAGATCGAGCCGTTGTGATAGCTCATGGGATTATAGCGCGGTTCGGATGAGGCAATTGTGCGGATGCCCCAGCCACAGAAGGAGGAGGCACTCATCAGCGTGCGGGCGACCATTGCGGCTCGCTCCGGATACGCGATGCCGGTAAACAGAGCATGGCCGGCGTTCGAGGAGCGCACCCGGCAGGGGCGCTTGTCTCCGTCGAGCGCCAATACGTAAGTGCCGAGTTCCTCATCAAAGAAACTAATGTCGAACGCGCGGCGTAGACCTTCCGCCCTTGCCAGAAGTTTAGCTGCCCGTTCCGGCCGGGCAAGCCGCCGGAAGATCTCGGCCGCCGCCTGCCAGGCGCCGTAGACATAGGCTTGGACCTCGGCGATCGCGATCGGCCCCTTCGCCAATGTACCGTCGGCATGGAACACGGAGTCGTAGCTGTCCTTCCAGGCCTGATTGATCAGCCCTTCTTCGGTCAGCCGTCCATATTCGACGAAACCATCGCCGTCGCGATCGCCGTGCTCATCGATCCAGGTCAGCGCCGCCTCGATATGCGGCAGGAGCCGCTCGATGGCGGCGAGATCTCCGGTCCGTTTGAGATACTCGCCGGCCAGCATCGCGAAGAGTGGGGTGGAATCGATGCTGCCGTAATAGCGGCGGAAAGGAACCTCGCCGAGTTCGGCCATTTCGCCATAGCGCATCTCATGCAGGATCTTTCCGGGCTCGGCATCCGAGTCTGGATTGAACTCAGTCGCCTGATTGGCGGCCAGATGACCAAGGACGCCGCGCGCGATCTGCGGGTCGAGCCACAGCGTCTCCAGCGCAGTGATCAGCGCATCGCGACCAAAGACGGTGCTGAACCAGGGAATGCCGGCATAGGGATATGGCCCTTCCGGCTTGTCGGTCATCAGCATGTAGAGATCGGAGATGCTGCGTCGCGCGACTTCGTTGAAGATTTCGTTCGACGTTGCGATCGACGCGGCCCGCGAGCAAGATGAGCGCAGTGCGCGGCGGGCGTCCCGCAGAGCAAGGAAAAAGGAAAGATGGTTTGGTGAGCGCGCTTCAGTTTGATCGCAGCCGATTTCGATGAACAGCGAGCGGGTCTCGTGCGGCGCCAAGTGAAAATCATAAACAGCGAGATTGCTACCCAATCTACTTGGGGCAGGGTCGAAGGATAGGCGCGTCGACCGTTTTCGTTCGTCGAGGCCAAGATAGGAAAGAAGTGTGCTATCCGCCTCGACGACGGCTGGGAGACAGTGTCCCTTCCTGGCTCTGACGGTTCCTCGGACCTCGAACAGATCTGCAAAATCGGCCTCAAATGCGATCTCGATACGGACTTGCTGAAGCCTTTCGTCATAGTTCTTCGCTGTTATCCGCTCATAGCAGCGGCTATTCCAGAGGAATCGGGTCCGGCGGAGGTGGATAAGGTCGTGGGTAAGCGCAAGCTTGCCCTTGTCATCGAAGAGATCTGGATTGGTGAGATCGCAAGTTAGGGTCGCGTTGTCGTCTCGGAGCGTCGACGACAGCAGCATCGGCCGCTGGCCGTTGAGCTTGAGGGAGAGGTGCGAGAGAAATCGCGTATCTAGGTGAAACAAGCCTTCCGGGCTGCCCGGGCCCGAAAGCGCATCGCCATTATGGTCAAAGACGGCGAAGGTGTCGCCGTGCTTCAAGGTGCGCGGCCGCCGTTCCTGCATCGAAGCGGTGGCCGGAATGAAAAATTGAGCAACGGACGACGACTGCGTTGATGTTGCCGGCGTCCCGTTGCTGTCTGTTGGCGCGATCGACATGACTCTCCCTATGCGACGACCTGAAGGTCAGGAGCCGTCCCATTGGACCGGCGCATGCGAGCGGCGTCGGTGCGCACCCCTGGCAGAGTCCGATAGATATCGAGGTAGTCGGACGCCATGCGAGTTGCAGAGAAGCGCTTTTCAAAGGTCTCGCGCACCTTGCGACGATCCATGCGCAAGGCCCACTCGACATTTTCCACTGCCTCCGTCACTGAATCGACGATTATGCCGGAGAGCCCGGGGTCGATCACTTCAGGAACCGAACCGCAATTGAAGGCGATAACGGGTGTGCCGCACGCCATGGCTTCGATCATGACCAGCCCAAAGGGCTCAGGCCAGTCGATCGGGAAGAGCAACGCCCCCGCATTGCCGAGAAAATCCGCCTTCTGATGTTCGTTGATCTCGCCGATGAACTCGACGTTTGGATGGCTCTTGACCATCGGCTCGATCACATTTTCCCAGTACGCCTTGTCCGCCTTGTCGATCTTGGCGGCCATCTTGAGCGGCATCCCGACCTTTGCCGCGATCTGGATTGCCCGATCGGGACGCTTTTCCGGCGAGATGCGGCCCAGGAAGGCCAGATAGTTGCCTTTCGGCTGTGCTGTGAAGGGTAGGCCATCAGTGGCAAGCCCGTGGTAGACCGTTCCGGCCCAGTTGACGGGCGGCATGGAACGACGCTGGTCGTTGGAGATAGACACCAGCGGAATATCTGGGAAGGCCTCGTAGAAGGGCCGAAGGTCGGGAAGGTCCAGCCGCCCGTGCAGCGTCGTAACAGTGCGATTGGCAAAATCCCGGATCAGCGGGAAATGCAGGAGATCGATGTGGAAGTGCAGGACGTCGAACTCCTGCGCCCGCCGGCGAACCTCCTCAAGCATCACTACCTGGTGCGGCAGGTGGTCCTTGACGGCGGGATTGAGGCGTAACGCCACGTCCGAGCTCGCCACCAGGCCGGCGCCGGTGATGGAATCGCCGCTGGCAAAAAGCGTCACGTCGTGGCCCTGGGCGACAAGTTCTTCGGTGAGATAGGAAACAATGCGCTCGGTTCCCCCATAAAGTTTGGGCGGAACACTTTCGGCGAGCGGAGCGATCTGTGCGATCTTCATCGGCAAAACCTCCTCAGTTGAGCAAAGAGTCGACGGCAAAAATCATGACAGCGTCGTCAAAGGCGCGCGGCAGTTCATGGCAGTCTGGATATCGAATGGCTGGCGGCGGCGGCCTCCTTTCCGATAGCTGCATAGGCCGAGGCCGCCAAACCGGCGTGTTTGCGGTCTCCGGCTATGGGTATTTCGGACGTCGAGCTCCTGCTCTTCAGATTGCTCATCGTGGTGGTCCAACCTTTTCAGTGCTTCGATGATCTCATCGTAGCTGACGGCTTTATCCGTGCCGGGATAAAGACGAAGGGCCGGAATGGACTCGATTGCGAAGATGTCCGATGCCCACGATGCGAGAATGGCACGCTTCTCGTCTTGGCCGATATCATCGGCGGCAAGCACGTCACGCGGATGATCGAAATGTTTGCCCGGATGAAGCAGATGCGCGGTGTTGATCGCTGCCGTGGCTTTCGAATTGCTGATGTTTTCCTTTCTCATAGCTTGGCTCCATTGATCTTGAGCGATGGAACGTTGTTTGACCCTCAGTAGGAGGCCCGCTCCCGGCGGATGGCGCGGGCCTCTTCGATTGCCTTAGAAATCCATGCCTGCGCCGGCGGGCATGGCAGGAGAGGTTTCCTTCTTGGGCTTCTCGGCAATCATGGCCTCGGTCGTGACCAGAAGGCCGGCAACAGACGCGGCATCCTGGAGCGCGGTCCGGACGACCTTGGCCGGATCAATGACTCCTTGGGTAAAGAGGTCGCCGTATTCACCAGTCTGGGCGTTCCATCCGTACGAGAAGTCGGCTTTCTCGCGCAGCTTGCCGACGATGACAGACCCTTCTGCCCCAGCGTTCTCAGCGATCTGACGCACGGGAGCTTCGATCGCGCGGCGAACGATATCAATCCCAACGCGCTGATCGTCGTTGGCAGTCGGCAGACCGTCCAGTGCCTTTACCGCCCGCAGCAACGCCACGCCACCACCTGGAAGGATACCTTCTTCAACGGCTGCGCGGGTTGCGTGAAGCGCGTCGTCGACGCGGTCCTTCTTCTCCTTCACTTCGACTTCCGTCGAGCCGCCGACGCGGATGACAGCAACGCCGCCGGCGAGCTTAGCAAGACGTTCCTGCAGCTTCTCACGATCGTAGTCCGAAGTGGTCTCCTCGATCTGGGTGCGGATCTGCGCAACGCGGCCATCGATCTCGGCCTTGGAGCCGACTCCGTCGATAATGGTCGTGTTTTCCTTGTCGATTGCCACCTTCTTTGCACGGCCAAGCATATTGAGGGTGACGTTTTCGAGCTTGATGCCGAGGTCTTCGGAAATGACCGTACCGCCCGTCAGAATGGCGATGTCTTCGAGCATGGCCTTGCGGCGGTCGCCGAAGCCAGGAGCCTTGACGGCAGCGATCTTGAGGCCGCCGCGCAGCTTGTTGACGACGAGCGTAGCAAGAGCTTCACCTTCGACGTCTTCCGCAATGATCAGCAGCGGCTTACCCGACTGGACGACCGCTTCGAGCACCGGGAGCATGGACTGCAGGTTGGAGAGCTTCTTTTCGTGGATAAGGATATAAGGATCCTCGAACTCGACCCGCATCCTGTCCTGGTTGGTGACGAAATAGGGCGAGAGATAGCCGCGGTCGAACTGCATGCCTTCGACGACTTCGAGTTCGGTTTCGGCGGTCTTGGCCTCCTCGACGGTGATCACACCTTCGTTGCCGACCTTCTCCATCGCTTCTGCGAGATAACGGCCGATCTCCTCATCGCCATTGGCCGAGATGGTGCCGACCTGGGCGATCTCGGAATTGTTGGAGATCTTGCGGGCGTTGGTCTTCAGCTCCTTGACGACAGCGTCGACGGCAAGATCGATACCACGCTTCAGGTCCATCGGGTTCATGCCGGAGGCCACCGCCTTGGCGCCTTCCTTGACGATCGCCTGAGCGAGAACAGTTGCAGTGGTGGTGCCGTCACCGGCGAGATCGTTGGTTTTCGATGCCACTTCACGTAGCATCTGGGCGCCCATGTTTTCGAACTTGTCTTCCAGTTCGATTTCCTTCGCGACCGAAACGCCGTCCTTGGTGATGCGCGGCGCGCCGAAGGACTTGTCGATCACCACGTTGCGGCCTTTCGGGCCGAGCGTCACCTTCACGGCATTGGCGAGTACGTCGACCCCACGTAGCATGCGTTCACGGGCATCGGTGTTGAATTTAACTTCTTTCGCAGCCATTTTTTCACTCCTTCATTAGGCAGCTAGTTTGACTGATAGATAGGGCGCCTCAGGCGGCCTTCTTCTGCTCGGCCTGTGCTTCGATGATGCCCATGACATCGCTTTCCTTCATGATCAGCAGGTCTTCGCCGTTGATCTTGATCTCGGTGCCGGACCACTTGCCGAACAAGATGCGGTCGCCTGCTTTGACGTCGAGCGCCTGGATCTGGCCGGCCTCGTTGCGTGCGCCGGGACCGATGGCGACGACCTCGCCCTCCTGCGGCTTTTCCTTGGCGGTATCAGGGATGATGATGCCGCCTTTGGTCTTTTCCTGGGATTCGACCCGGCGGACGAGAATGCGATCATGAAGCGGTCGGAACGACATGTTTTCCTCCATTGGACAAAAAAGATGACGCAAAATCCCCCGGACCGGGTGACCAATCCGGGCGGATGCGAGCCTCACTCGAGCGTTCGCGGGCAAAATTTATTTTCGTGATTTTTCGATTTCAAGAGGGTTAGATAGAAAAATTAGCACTCAAGTGAAGCGGCTGCTAACATGCTGTAAAGGAACAGAAAGCCGATATCCTACGTTTGAAACGTGTTGATGGCGGCAAAGTTTTGCATCACCATCATCGTGTCACAAAACGGAGATGAAGCATGCAATTCTCAACGGATCTGGAACGGCAACTGAACGGCTACGGCTTGACGACCGCCCATATTCTCTATCGCATTCCGGACTTCGAATCCGTTCTGCAGACCTATGTCTGGCAGGACTACGATCTCGCCCCCGATTTTCCCGAAATGCGCAGGTTCCTGGATTTCTGGCAAACAAGCCTCGATGGTCCGCTGCATTCTGTCCGCTACACGCACCACCGCCTGATCGGCCCCAACGAGTGGCGCCGTGTCAATGGGGAATTCAAGCTGCACTGAGGCTTGAATCCGCATTTTCCCCTTCCTAGCTCACCCGGTGATCGGGGCTTGATGAGCCCGGTCGATTTCCACGTCTGAAGGAGTGAGACCATATGGAAGAGAACATTAAATTCATCAAGGATGCCAGTATCGCGGAGAAGGAAGAGATCATCGTCGATTTTGCGCGATGGCTCGAGACCGCCTCGCAGGAGGCTCTCGTCCATGGTGAGGGACGTTTCGCTGTGATGTCGGCCAATATGGCACAAGCGATCCGGGTAAACGCCGAGGAACTCGCACGCGATACTCCCGAAACGACCGAGCGGGTATTGCAGCAAGCATCCGCGATGATCTCGAAGTTCAAGGCTGCTTATCCGCATCGGGTTCTCAGTCGATCAGTCCACTAATCGAGCAGGTCACGGGTTCGGTGAAAATTTTTCCACAGCAGATCTTGAATCGGAAAATCGCCAAAACTAAATCGTTAGCCGCCAGCCGCTTAAGACAGGGCTGGCATTGCCGGGAGCGCCGCTTTTGGCACTCCCGTACCCATGTTGCTTCAAGGAGGATATGGCTATGGCAACATCTTACGATTACGCACCTCTCTACCGCTCGAGCGTTGGGTTCGACCGGATCTTCAATCTCCTGGAAAATGCGCAGCGGGCCCGCTCGACCAACGACTGGCCGCCCTATGACATCGTCAAAACGGATGACGACACCTACCGGATCTCGATCGCCGTGGCTGGCTTTGGCCAGGACGAGCTCGATCTCACCTTCCAATCCAACCTGCTGACTGTCACCGGCAAGAAGCAGGAATCGCCCACGGATGGCTACCTGCATCGCGGCATCGCCGGTCGCCCGTTCGAACACCGCTTCGAACTTGCCGACCATGTCCGGGTAAATAGAGCGGATCTCAGCAACGGTCTCCTGTCGATCGAGCTCGTCCGTGAGATCCCCGAGGCCTTGAAACCCCGGAAGATCTCGATCCAGAGTACGCCTGCGTTGACGTCGACCGCCCCGGCGCAGATCGAAGCGCAGAAGGCGGCCTGATCTCTAAATTCGTGCATTAGGCAAAGCGCCATCGCGATGGCGCCCGTCAACATTCCGGGTTGCGAAGGAGAGAGCAATGAAACCCGATATGTTCAGACACCCTGTCACCATTCTTGTCGGCCTTGGCTTCCCTGCGGAAGTTCGCAACGTGCTGGACGCTTACCGACACCTTGCTGAGTGGCCGGTGTCACTAAGAGACACGGCACACGCTGTTGCCCTGAAGGCATGCCAAGCGGCGCTTCGTGGCGAAATCGAAGCGGAGACGGCGCGCGGCTTGTTTGCGGCCTTTGCGGACAAGCATGATCTGCTGGCGGCTGATGCCGATGTCATCGTCGCATCTCACCGTCGCCAGGACAGAGATCCACGCGTTCGGTGAGGCCGCGATGATACCCGACATGTTCGACGAGGTCGCCTGCAACGCGACGGCGATGGGACCATTGTTCCGGGCCATCGACTAGACTTCAGGCGATGTTTTCGAGCGCGGGCATTGTCTGACAAGCGGACTTCCACGCAGTCGATTCGAACCCGGCATTCCGTCACAGTCCAGGAACGCCCGAACCGCTCACGATCGATGAGATCAGTGCCGCTCTCCGCGACCTCGACCGTGACTGCACGGACTGACGCGCGGTGAAATCTGCAGGCGTCGCCTTATGGACGTGGACAATCGACAACGATCCATTTTGATCGATGCGTTGGCGTGCGATCACCGGCTCCAATGTCTCTTTTTTCGTGGACGCGCCTGAAGAAGGCACTTGTTTGTCACGTCAGGCCGTTGCGCCGGTCACGGCTTTCAACTGCGCGATTGGGCGAGTCAAGAGCCGCTTTTTAGTGGGGCTATGATTTAGCCGAGTGTGGCGTTCTCCGTCTAAGGCGCGGCTGCTGTCATGGCGGATGACCAAGCCGTCCCCGCCTCCGCTCGGTGATGCCGACGCAGCACTCCGCAGCCGTCCGGCCGCCGGCGCAATCCCTCCCAGCCGCAACTTCCCTTCGATTAGATGCCAGCGCGAATCGATCCGTGCCTCGCTCTACTGAAGCCCCCAATCGGCGCAGGTTCTGGCCATTCAGCCGTTACAATGAAAATGGCAACTGCGCGACGGTATATTTCGGCCGCCACCACCTGTTTCGGATCTTGAATTTTGAGCCTGGTTTCGCCAATTGATCGGCGTCAAATCGCTTTTCTTTGGAGAATCCGAGCACATGACCACAACTGTCGAACAGATTGCTGAACGCCACGTCTTTGAGGCCGATGTTGCCCGCCTTTTGCATATGATGGTCCACTCCGTTTACTCGGACAAGGGCGTTTTCCTGCGTGAATTGATCTCGAATGGCGCCGATGCCTGCGAGAAGCTGCGCTACGAGGCGATCGAGACGCCTTCGCTGCTGGCGAACGATGCCGAGAGCCGCATCACGTTGCGGCTTGACGAAGAGAGCAGGCAGCTTGTCGTGGAGGACAACGGCATCGGTATGCGACGTGACGAGATGATCGAGGCGCTCGGTACGATCGCGAGGTCGGGGACGCGGGCGTTCATGGAGCGGATTGCAGATAACAAGGCCGCTGAAGGCGCACAATTAATCGGACAGTTCGGCGTCGGCTTCTATTCCTGCTTTATGGTAGCCGAGCATGTCGATGTGATTTCCCGTCGCGCCGGCTCAGAGGAGGCCTGGAAATGGTCCTCGGACGGGAAGGGAAGCTATAATGTCGAGGCGGCAAATCTCGTCGAAGCGCCACCTCGCGGTACGCGCATCGTCCTGCATTTGATGGAAGATGCCAAGACATACACTTCAAGGTGGAACGTCGAACGAATCGTCAAAGAACAATCCGGTCACGTCCCGGTGGCGATCCGTATTGTCGACAAACCCGGCGGCGAGCCGGTCCAGATAACGGACGGGACTGCGCTGTGGACCAGATCGAAGAGCGAAGTCAGCAAGGAAGACTATACCGACTTCTACCGCGGCGTATCTGGGCAATACGACGAACCAGCCCTGACCGTGCACTTTCGTGCCGAGGGGCGACACGAATACACAGCCCTGGCGTTTGTACCGGGAACGCAGCCGTTCGACATGTTTGATCCCGAACGCAAAGGAAGGATGAAGCTTTACGTCAAGCGGGTCTTCATCACCGACGATGCGGAACTGATGCCCAGATATCTGCGCTTCGTCCGAGGGCTTATCGACACGGCGGACCTGCCGCTCAACGTTTCTCGCGAGATGATCCAGGAGAGCCCCGTTCTGGCGGCAATCCGCAAGGGTGTCACGAATAGGGTTATCACAGCCGTCGAGAAACTCGCTGACGGCGAGCCGAACACCTATCTCAAGTTCTGGGAGAATTTCGGACCCGTCTTGAAGGAGGGCATCTACGAGGATTACGAGCGGCGTGCACAATTGATGGCACTTGCACGATTTCGCACGTCGACATCGCCGGAAGGGCACCGTTCACTTGCCGAATACGTCGAAGACGCCAAAGAAGGCCAGGACGCCATCTACTATCTTGCGGGTGGCAGCCTGGATCAGTTGAAGGCGTCGCCCCAGCTCGAAGGTTTCCGGGCGCGAGGGGTCGAAGTGCTGCTGCTAACCGACTCAGTCGACAGCTTCTGGGTGGTGAACGCGCCGGAATTCGAAGGAAAGGCGTTCAAATCGATCACGCAGGGAACTGCGGATCTGGCGCAATTTCCAAGGCTCGACAATCAAACGCCGCCGGAGCAGGACAGCCCCGGTTTGGCGACATTTATTGGCTTTGCAAGAGAAAAACTGGCCGGTCAAGTCGCCGATGTTCGGGCATCCGAGCGCTTGACGGAGAGCGCCGTCTGCCTGGTTGCGCCGGAGGACGGCTATGACATGCAGATGGAAAAGATCCTGCAAAACGCAGGTCGTCTCCAGGGAGCAACCAAACCGATCCTCGAAATCAACTTGGCACATCCCGTGATTAAGGCCATCGCGGCCGTCGAGGACGATGCGTCTTTTCAAGAGGACGCAACGTTCCTGTTGCTCGACCAAGCGCGCATTCTCGACGGCGAACGACCACAAGATCCCCGAAAATTCGCGCAACGGCTGGCGAGGGTTTTCGAGAGGTCAGTTCGGTCGTAGGGTTAGGCTGTCACGCTTTGATTACCGCTCGACGTGGCGATCGTGCTGGCCAGCTAAAACCCTGCTCGGCTTCTGGGCGCCAGTTGCTGCGACGCGAACTGAATAGAGTGAGCAGGTGGCGGCGATGAAGAGGCCATTGCGGGCCCGCCGAAGGTGAGGCTTGCAACGGTCTGGGGGAGACGGATCCGTCGCGTCGAAACAATGGACGCCATCGGCTGCGCTCGACCAGAGATTTCCGTTGACATTAGTGGCGGATGCCATCCCGGAATGCCGTTTTCGATGTGGCAGAAGACGCGACCGTTTGCGAGTCAGCTGCCAACTGCTCTTGGGTTCGATAACTTCAGGAGTTCCGACAGGTTTTCCGTCAGCACATCCGGTAGAATTCGCTTCGAGCCGCGGACACCCGGTGCTGACAGGAAGCCGCATTAACAGCAACTAATGACATGAGATCCATAATTGCCAACTTACGCCATTGGCACTGCAATAGCGGGGTCAACGGTTCTCGCACGGCGAAAGCTTTCGAGGCCAGCGTCCAGCTTGTTGCTAAGGGGTTCGCATAATGGATCGATCGGACTGCGCTCAGGCGGCTCACAACCAACATGAGCGCTTCGATACAGCATTTAGTTTCGCGCGTTGGCAGGGGTGTGCAGTGAAGCCCCCGCCTTTTCGGCCGCTGCCCGCAGACGCTTGTCTCTGGTCCATAAGGCCGCTCGTTGATCGAGGAGAACTGAGGCCATCAAGTGGGCATCTGTATAGCCAATGCCCATACTGAAAATGGCGTGGCGATCAATCATCATCATAACTTCGTCGTGCGTGGCGACGAACGCTTCGCGCTGGGCCGCCAGGAAAGCCAACACGCTACTGCGATCCCGAAGGCTGCCAATTGCGAGCTCTCCGATTACCGCTGGATGGCATAAGAGACGGTCTTCCTCAATAATCCTACGCAGCTCTGGATCGGCCTGCCGGAAATGATCGATCCAGATGGACGTGTCGGCAAGTATCACTTGGCAGCTGCGCTCCGGCGGCGTGGGGCCGCCTCCGCATCCGGCATAGTTCCGCCGAGCGCGATCAGGCGTTTTCCCGACTCCACACGAACAAGCGTCTCCAACGCTTGGCGGACCAGAGTGGCGGTTTCTTTCGTGCCGGTTAGGGCCCTAGCCCTTTCCATGAGGGTGTCATCGAGATTGATCGTCGATCGCATCGTTTGGCTTCCTGATTATGATGCTGTAGATAGCACCATTTGGTGACAAAATCTACGCCTTAACTCTACTCCAATAGGTCGGGCGTCGGATGTGCAAATCCAGTAGGGTGACATATTGTTGCAAGCGCGCGGCTTCCTGTCCCATCGACTGCACAGTTGTGGAATGGCGGTGGGGTACCGCGCTACTGCGGCCAGATCTTATCCGACCTCACGCATCTTGTGATCGATCCTTCTGATAAATGTTCGGATAGTCATGGAGATGCAAAAAGCTGCCACTGGCACCGAGCCAACCCGTGTTGCTTTTGGGCGACCGTCAGCACGGAATCGATACATGGATCTTGGAGTAGGCAAGCCTGGAGTATTCCCGATCCGGCCTACCTTGGCCGGAAGTCTGGAAGAGCGGGGATGTCGTCTGGGTCCTCGACGTTGATCGCGCCGCCCTTCGCTGTCTCGGATCTTGTAGGCGCGCGTTCTTCAGGAGCGGACCTCGGCATCGCAACGATACCGAGGCTGATCCAGCTTACTTGTTGAGTTCCTTAGCCAACTGAAGGTGATGTTCCAGGGCCGGGCGGGTGCTTGCGGCCCATGCTTTAAGCTCTGGATTGTCCCCTTCATCGCCATAGCGCTGGAAGAGGTCGACCGCATCTTCGTGGGCTTCCTCTTGATCGGAATGATATTGCTTGTTGAAATCGTCGCCCTTCAGGCCGTTCAGCTTGTCGAGCATACTTTGCTGAGCCGACGACATGGCGTCGGGAAGGGTGGCTTTGACCTTGCCGCCGGATACCAGCGCTTTCAATTCATCGCTTGTCTTTTGATGATCGGCAATCATTTGCTTCGCAAAAGCCTTCGTTGCATCGTCACCGCGCTCGGCAGCCAGTTTGCTGGATGCAATTTCGAACATGTCGCTGGCGGCCGCTTCCTTGACGAAATCCTCGGTCTTGGGCGGAACGCCCATCAACGAATTGACGCCAGTTTTTTCAGCGGCCGATTGGGCAAAGGCCGGAACGGCGAGTGAGAGGGCAAGTGACGCAATGATATAGCGTTTCATCGGGATCTCCTGAGTTTGTCACGGCTAAACTATTCGACAAGCCGAGAGTTCCCGCGTCATCGCACCGAGCGTAAAGTTCCCGATGCCGTGTACCGGATGCGCCGCAGCTCAGCCGTCTTGACTGCTCGGGGGAACGAAGACTACACGCCGAGATCGTCTTCCTCGAACGCCGCGGGCCCCGTGCACGGCGCGTTTCAAGTACTGCTCCCATCGCCTCGATGACGCTTCGTTCGCCAATGCCAGATGTCCGATGACAAAGTCTTTTCGACCATGAGCGAGCTGGAAAGAGCTAGCGACGATGCCGGGGACGATGCGGCAGAAGATCCTTCCCCGGATCGCCTTGGCCGTATCGCAGCTGGACGTAACCACAACTTCTGGCCTTGAGATTTGCCGCTGCCAAGTTGATGCGTTCCTATCCGGGCAATGATGAGATCATAGCCGTATTGCGACGACCGCAAGGCCTTCGGGTGATTACGGGCCATAATGCGCCTCCTCATGGTTTCAGAACGACCTTAATGCATCCGTCCTGCTTGTCGCGGAACGTCTTGTAGAGAGCAGGCCCATCTTCCAGCGTGCCGCGATGGGTGACGACGAAGGAGGGGTCGATCTC
>NZ_JACIAO010000016.1:0-126555 GCF_014194045.1 Rhizobium sp. BK456 | reverse complement strand
TATCATGCTTGCCGTGCCAGGTCAGAGCTTTCACGATGGGGTTCTCCTCAGCAATTCTCGACGGCGCTCCAACCCCGGCTTTGCGCAAAAGTTCCGCTGGCAGGTGCCGACGCGTGGGCAAGATCGAATTTGAAAGAGTTTTCACGCCAGTCGCATGGTCTACGAGCTGTCTCATACGGCCATATCTGTTGGGGTTTGCACCGCGACGACCTTCTGTCCGGTCTGCCGGGACATTCACCATCGTCTGTTGGAGAACGTGATGAACAGAGGCGCTAAGACATCGACCGGTGCAAACGGCTGCCGAAGAATGAGATGATTGCTCAAAGCGGCCCTGGCAGTCCTTATGACAGCGGCCATTTGGTGTCTCACAAATGCGGGAAATCGATCGCGTCAAAGCCTCGCCACTGCGCGGAGGTCCTGATGAAGCTTAAGGACGAGCTTGATGAACAGATGAGGTCGCCATGAGCGCGAGGAGGAAGGACTGGAACTCGGTCGTGGCTTTACGCTACGAAAACGCAAGGGCGCCGCGGCGAATGATGCTGTTCGTCGTCACAGTATCCTTTCTCGCGCGCCTTGGCGCGGCTCGCTTTTACATTGATTCTCCATCCCGGGACCGCATGAGACATCACTGAAGCGGCGACGGAGCAAGCACGATGAGCGCCGGGTCGGACAAGGATCCAATACGGCGGCCTGCATTTTGATCCGCCAGAAAGCGTCCCACGCTCATGCAGGCAGGAGCTTTCTGATCGGAAGGGCGGGAGCGGTCGCGTTTATTCGGTATGCAACGATCGTCGTCAACGGCCTCGTCAAGGACACCTAGGATCGCTCGCCGCTTGTGCGATAGATCCGGTCGATTGCCTCGGCAACCGCTATGAATTCCTCACAAGCGATGTCGTGACGCTGACCGCCAGCCAGTCGTCTTGCCCAGTCGACAGCTGCGCGTCCGCCCCAATCGTCCGGCGGCAGGGTCAGCATTTGCCGGGATGTGCCAGACAATCTCTCGGCCGTAAAATCGTAAAATGAGCCGTCAACGTTGCGAAATGAGGCGCCACCTTCGGTCCCGAAGAATTCAGCACAGATTGCTGCGTTGCAGCCGGCATGAAGCCTCCACGAACAGGTCAGGCAAATGATTCCGCCGTTGGCAAGCGTCATCGTCGCAGAGGCGAAATCCTCAACCTGGCCAGTGTCACGGAGCTTTTCTCCGCCCGATCTGAGCTCGCTGGTGACAGCAGTGATCGATGGGAAATCGAGACACCACAATGCCAGATCCACAAGATGAACCCCGAGGTCGATGACGCAGCCGCCGCCGGAGAGGGCTTTATCGTAGAACCAGGTTTTGTCGGGTCCATAGGCGTTGTGAAAGGTCAGATTGGCGGCGAATACCTTCCCCAGAACGTTCGCGCGGATGATCTCACGGATCTGCTGTAGGCCCTGGGTGTAGCGATAGGATAGATCGACACCCAGGAACCGGTCGGCTGCCTTTGATGCGTCGACGACCGCCCTCACCTCGGCGGCCGTGCGTCCGAGAGGTTTCTGACAGAAGACGGCGACGCCGGCTTCCAGGACGCGAATTGATTGTCGGGCGTGGGTCGCGCTCGGTGTCGCAATCACGACGCCGTCGAGCTTTTGGTCAAGTAGATCGTCAAGATCCACGACCACCCGGGCATCTGGCGCAAGCTTGCGGGCCTCCCGAGCCATTTCGGCCGAGGGATCGGCGATAGCGACGGCCTCGGCCACGCCGCTCTCAACTATTGCCTTCATCCGATGCCGGCCGATCCATCCCACACCGAGAAAACCTAGCTTTAACGGCTTGACGGCAGAGACCGCCGCCTGTCCGAAGATCAACTCATTCATCAAAATCGCACCAGTGCTTTCAGGAAGCCATCCGGCCGGTCGCGCGTTGTGTTTAGCGCTTCGTCCAGCCTCTCCAGGGGATAGATATGCGTGTAGAGCGGCAGGGGATCGATCCGCCCCAGCCGCACCGCTTCTATGGCCTCGCGGATACCCCGCATGTAAATGGCGGGATCGCGCTCATGGGCATTGATGACGTCGAGGCCGCGCCAGTTCCATAGCTGCATATTGACTTGACGCGGCCCATCCTGGTGATAGCCGGCGACGATCAACCGGCCCCGTTCCCTGGTAAGCTCGCCCGCCAAGTCGAGCGGCCATTGTTTGCCGACGGCCTCAATGACATTGTCGCAGAAATTGCCGCCTGTCAGCGTTTTGACGCTGTCGATGATGCGCCAGTGATCGTCCATCGCAATCGTTTCGGCTGCTCCCATCTTTCTCGCCACCTCGAGCGAGTATGGCCGCCGTGAAATGGCAATGACCCTCGCTCCGGCTGCTGCGGCGAGCCGGGTAAGGAGTGCGCCGAGAAAGCCGATTCCGATGATGGCGACAGTCTGGCTGCGTTGGATATTGCTGCGGCTGAAGATGTTCATGGCACATCCGAGCGGTTCGCCTGGAAATGGCTTCCCGTCCAACTCGCCAGGCAATCTCGCAACTGTCGAAGCGTCGGTGATGTCGTGCGTGGCGTAGGCATGGTAGGAAAGAGCGGCAACGCGGTCTCCCAGTTGAAGGCCCGTGACGTCGGCGGCCATGGCGTCGATTGTCCCCCAGCCCTCGTGGCCCAGCCCGCCGGCCTCCGTCGGAAATATCATCCAATCGGGTCCTGCCCAGGGCGTAAGGTTCGACGCGCAGACGCCGCAGCCTTCCAGTTTGATCCTGACCTGGCCGGGACCGGGTTCCGGTAAGACGCGGCTCTCGACCGAAAGACTGCCGGGGCCGGTGACGATTGCAGCCCGCATGAGCTCTGCCGCGGGTCTTGCCGCAATATCCATGAGATGTCCTCCAGTATGGCACGCCTCAAACTGCAGTGCCGCTGAAGAGTTCCGGGGGAAGTCAAAGAAGTCATAGATGATGAAGTCAATAAAGATGTCATTGATGAAGGAACTTTTCCATCTAAGTCCGGTTCGACCGCTATCTCTGAAGCTATTTCTTCAACCGGATGGGTCCAATAATGATGATATTGATAACAGGCGGTTGCGGCTTTATCGGTCGCCATGTCGCTGAAGAACTTCTGAAATCCGGCTATCACGTGCGCATTTACGATGCGCTCATCGATCAGGTCCATGCCGATGCGGAAGTGAGCGTGCCAGAAGGAGCGGAGGTCGTCCGGGGCAATGTCATGGACAAGGACGCCGTCGGCGCAGCGCTCGCTGACGTCGATGGTGTCATCCATCTTGCCGCCGAGGTGGGTGTTGGACAGTCGATGTACGAGATCGCCCGCTATGTCGGCAGCAACGATCTAGGAACAGCGGTGCTTTTGGAAGCGATGATCGGCTTGCCAGTGCAGAAAATCGTCGTTGCATCCTCGATGAGCGTCTACGGCGAAGGGCTATATGCCACGGCCGACGGTCGGCGGCTCGGCTATGTCAGGCGGCGCGCCAATCACGTGAGGCAGGGCCAGTGGGAGCCGCTCTGCCCTGACAACGGGCTGCTGACGCCGGTCGCGACCGACGAGGAGAAGCCAGTCGATCTTGCCTCCATCTACGCTCTAACGAAATTCGCGCAGGAAAAGCAGGTCTTGATCTTCGGCGAAGCTTACGACGTTGACGCTGTCGCCCTGCGCCTTTTCAATGTCTTCGGCGCCGGGCAGGCGCTGTCCAATCCTTATACCGGCGTGCTAGCAAATTTCGCCTCGCGACTTGCCAATGGTCAGCCGCCGATGATTTTTGAGGATGGCAGGCAACGGCGCGATTTCGTCCATGTTCGCGATGTGGCAACGGCGTTTCGCCTGGCTTTGGAAAAACCGGCGGCAGCCGGCCACGCGATCAATATTGGCAGCGGCCAGGCTTATTCGATCGCCGATGCTGCGACGCTGCTCGCCGACGCCTTGGGCGTGCCGGAGATCAGTCCCGACATCATGAACAAGGCTCGCTCGGGCGACATCCGCAATTGTTTTGCCGATATCTCCAAAGCACGCGAACTGCTTGGATACGAGCCGAGATATCTGCTCGAAAATTCGCTTGGTCCTTTTGCCGAATGGGTTCGCGAGACCGGAGCTGTCGACCGCGGCGCCGAGATGAAGCGTCAACTGGAAGAGCGGGGGCTGGTTTCATGAAGAAAATCAGCTCTCAAACACCCAGCCAGCAGGAGACGAGGCAGTTCGGCTTCGTCGAGTGGTTTCGGCCGGGAGAGTATGAGCGGACTGAGGCCGTGCTGCCTGCTATTCTGGCAAGCGGCGCTAGTTATCTCCGCACGCATCTCTCCTGGGCCGAATATTTGGCGCCCGGCGGCCAGCAATGGTTTGATTGGCTGATCCCGCGCGTCGGAAGCAAGACCGACCTTCTGCCCTGCATCCATTACACCCCACCTTCGCTCTCGCGAACGGGAAAGGCGTCAGGCGCCCCGGTCGACCTCAAATCCTATGCCGATTTCGTCGATCATATCCTGACGCGCTACGGCCAACATTTCCGCCATATCGAGCTGTGGAACGAACCCAACAACCTGCTTGATTGGGATTGGCGCCACGACAGCGATTTCCTACTTTTTTGCGAGATGGTCGGAGGCGCCGCTTACTGGGCCAAGCAGAGAGGCTTTAAACCCGTGCTCGGCGGCCCGTGCCCCTTTGATCCCTATTGGCTCAATCTGATGGGCGTGCGCGGTGTGCTCGGCGTTGTCGATGCTGTCGGCTTCCATGGCTTTCCCGGAACCTGGGATAGTGAGGAAGCCACATGGGGCGGCTGGGATATGCATTTGGGCGAGATGCGAGGAATTATAGATCGCTACAATGCCGAGGCGGAGATATGGATTACCGAAGCGGGCTATTCTACCTGGCGCAATGACGAGATCGAACAGGCGCAACGCTTCATCAAGGCGCTTAACGTGCCGGCCGACAGAATGTTCTGGTACTCCTGGTGCGATGTGCCGCCGGACGTGCCTGTTCAGGAAGGTCTGTGGTTCGATCCGCGACACTATCACCTCGGAGCCGTTACACACGACAACAAGCCGAAGCTCTTGGCCAGACTTCTGATGGAAGGTGGCGTCACCAGACTGGAGGAGGTTGCTGCCCTCGCTGCTCCGCACATTGCCTCTGACGCGGCACCTGTTGTCATCACCGGCGGCAGTGGGTTCATCGGATCCAATCTCGCCGACAGCTTGGCCAGCGACGGTGAAGACGTCATCATTCTGGACAATCTTGGTCGCTCGGGGGTCGATCAGAACCTCTCATGGCTGATCGAGCGGCATGGAGCGAGGGTGTATCCGGTCCTTGCCGATGTTCGCGACTTGATGGGTATCGAAGCCGCCTTTAAGGATGCCAAGGCTGTCTTCCACTATGCCGCCCAGACAGCTGTGACCACGAGCATTGTTGATCCGCTCGCCGATTTCGAGACGAATGCTCGAGGCACCCTCAACGTGTTGGAAGCGGTACGCAAGGCAGGCAGACAGGCGCCAGTCATCTTCGCCAGCACCAACAAGGTCTATGGCGCCCTCGATGATCTCGCCATGGTCGAGCTCGACGACCGATATGTTCCCAAAAACGACACCGTACGGATGGAGGGTATAGCCGAGGATCGGCCGCTCGACTTCTGCACGCCCTACGGCTGTTCGAAAGGTGTCGCCGACCAATATGTCCTCGACTACGCCAAATCCTTCGGAATACCGGCCGCCGTTTTACGGATGAGCTGCATCTATGGTCCGCGCCAATTCGGCACCGAGGACCAGGGCTGGGTCGCGCATTTTCTCATCCGGGCGTTCGGGGAAGAAGCCATTTCGGTTTACGGCAGCGGCAAACAGGTTCGCGACGTCCTTCACGTGGACGATGCCGTCGCTGCCTACCGCTCGCTGCTCGCCAATGTCGACCGTGTCTCCGGCGAAGCCTTCAATCTTGGCGGGGGACCGCGCAATGCCGTCAGCGTTCTTTCGGTGCTGCGAGAGATCGAGGAGATTACCGGTCGTCCGGTCAACACAAGTTTCGGCCCGTGGCGGGCCGGCGACCAGGCCTACTTCGTCGCGGATACGCGGAAACTTGAAAGGGAAACTGGCTGGGCCGCCCGCGTCGGATGGCGCAATGGGCTCCGGCACCTTGCCGAATGGCTGATCGTCAATCGTTTCGGCGGCCAACAGATCCGCAGGGAAAAGCGGAAGGTAATGGCATGACCGCAAACGCGCGAGATACCCGGCACCGCCGCGTGCTGATGACCGTCGACGCCCTCGGCGGGGTCTGGTCTTACGCCATGGATCTGGCTGCCGCCTTGAAACCAAACCATATCGAGGTTGTCTTCGCCGGCCTGGGGCCGGTGCCAACGGCGGAAAAGGTTGCCGAAGCAAAGGGGCTCGGCACGCTTAACTGGCTGGAGGCGCCGCTCGACTGGATGGCAGGGCATGAAAGGGAAGTTGCCGAAGTGCCGCGTTTGATTGCCGATCTCGCCCGCCGCGAGGAGGTTGATGTTCTGCATCTCAATACGCCGTCGCAGGCAGCCGGCATGCAGACGGACCTACCGGTCATCGTGGTCTGTCATTCCTGTGTGGTGACCTGGTTTGCCGCCGTGCGCGGCACCGCGGTCCCACGTGACTGGCAATGGCAATATCGGCTGAATCAGGCAGGTTTTATCCGTGCGAACACGGTGATTGCCCCGAGCCGCAGCCATGCCGCCGCGATGGAGGCGACCTATGGACAGATCCAGGACCTCAGTGTGGTTTACAATGCGAGCGCTCTCGATCATTCCAGCGAGCCCAAACAGGATTTCGTCCTGGCGGCCGGCCGCTGGTGGGACGAGGGGAAAAACGGCGCCGTTCTGGACGCAGCGGCAGCTCTTTCCCGCTGGCCAGTGATGGTGGCCGGTGCCGACAGCGGTCCCAATGGTCAATATTTGCGGTTTCACCATGCCAACCATCTGGGCGAGATTGCGCGTCAGCGGATGGCGGTCCTGGCGCGGCAGGCGGCAATCGTCGCTTCTCCATCCCTTTTCGAACCGTTCGGGCTGGCAGCGCTCGAAGCGGCGAGGGCCGGCGCAGCCTTGGTGCTTTCCGATATTCCAACGTATCGGGAGATCTGGGACGATGCCGCGCTGTTTGCAAATCCGCATCATCCAGAAGCTTTCGCCGATGCCTTCAATCGCCTTGCGGATGATCCGCAGCTGCGCGCGACCCTCGGCCAGAAGGCGCAGGAGCGATCGGTTCGCTTCAGCCTGGAAGCGCAGGCCGAAGCCATGTTCGGGATCTATTCCGGCAGGCTTGGCCGTACCCTATCGACAGCCGCGGAGTGATCATGAAGTTCGTTTTCTATACCCATTCGCTCATCTCCGACTGGAACCACGGCAACGCGCATTTTCTTCGCGGTGTGATGCGCGACCTCCAGCGGCGTGGCCATGAAACTTTGGCATTGGAACCGGAAGATGCCTGGAGCCGTACCAACCTCGTCGGCGATCAGGGCGCCTCGGCAATCGCGAGGTTTTACCAGTCCTTTCCGCAGCACCGCTCGCAGATCTATGAAAAGAGCTTCGATCATGAAGCCGCGCTTGGGGATGCTGATGTCGTCATCGTCCACGAATGGACGGAGCCTGAACTGGTGGCTCGTCTCGGCCGCATCCGGAGCAATGGCACCAACTTCACGCTGCTCTTTCACGACACACATCATCGGGCAGTCTCGGCCGAAGGCGACATCGCCGGGCTGAGCCTTCGCGATTATGACGGCGTGCTGGCTTTCGGCGAGACCTTGCGGGAACGCTATCTCAAAGCAGGCTGGGGAAAGTCCGTGTTCACATGGCACGAAGGCGCCGACGACACTTTGTTTCGGCCAATGCCGGACATCGAAAGAACCGGAGATCTCATCTGGATCGGCAACTGGGGTGATGATGAACGGTCGGCCGAGATCGCTGAATTCCTGGTCGGTCCTGCCCAATCGCTTGGCCTGACAACCACCGTTCGCGGCGTCCGCTATCCCGATCAGGCGCTCGACGCCCTTCGCAGCGCCGGTATCGCTTACGGCGGATGGATCGCCAATTCGGATGTTCCTGCCGCCTTCGCCAGCCACAAGGTGACCGTGCACATTCCGCGACGCCCCTATGTTGAGCATCTGCCGGGTATTCCAACCATCCGCGTCTTCGAAGCCCTTGCCTGCGGGATACCATTGATCTCGGCACCCTGGGACGATGCTGAACACCTCTTCTCCCCGGGCACGGACTTTCTTCTCGTTCACGACGGCGAGGAGATGAAGAGGAATCTGCGTGACGTTCTTTCGGAGCCCGATTACGCCGCAAGCCTCGCCTCGGCGGGTCTGACGACGATCAAGGCGCGCCACACCTGCCGGCATCGCGTCGACGAGCTTTTCGCAGTCCTGACGCGCTGCGGCACGAACCGCGTCACCACCAATCTCCAATCCCGCGAGGCAGCCGAATGAAGATCGCATTTTACGGTTCAAGCCTCGTCTCCGCCTATTGGAATGGCGCTGCCACCTATTACCGCGGCCTGCTGCGGGCGTTGGCGGCGAAAGGATATGACATTACTTTCTACGAACCCGATGTCTATGATCGGCAAAAGAACCGCGACATAGATCCGCCGGACTGGTGCAAGGTCGTCATCTACGAAGGCACGATCGACGCCTTGAAGGCCGTCAGCGGCTCTGCGGCAGAGGCCGATATCGTCGTCAAGGCAAGCGGCGTCGGTTTTGAAGACGATCAGCTTCTGGAAGAGGTGCTTGGCCACGCGCGGCCGCAGGCCCTGAAAATCTTTTGGGACGTCGATGCACCGGCAACGCTTGCCGAACTCAAGGCCAATCCCGATCATCGGCTGCGCCGAGCGCTTTGCGGGATCGATCTTGTACTCACTTATGGCGGCGGCGATCCTGTGGTAAGCACATACCGCGCAGTGGGCGCGGCCGACTGCGTGCCTATCTACAATGCGCTCGATCCGCAAACGCACCACCCGGTGCCGGAGGACATACGCTTCTCTGCCGATCTCGCCTTCCTCGGCAACCGTTTGCCGGATCGAGAGGCGCGGGTCGAGCATTTCTTTCTGAAGCCCGCGTCTCGTCTGCCGGACCGGACATTCCTGCTTGGCGGTTCGGGCTGGCATGACAGGCCGGTCGCGCAAAATATTCACTATATCGGCCATGTGCCGACGCGGGATCATAACGCCTTCAATGTGACGCCGATGGCGGTTCTCAACGTATCGCGCGCCAGCATGGCGGAAAACGGTTTCTCGCCAGCGACACGAGTCTTCGAAGCTGCCGGCGCCGGCGCCTGCCTTATTACCGACGACTGGGAAGGCATCGAGTTCTTCCTGAAACCCGATGAGGAAATCCTGGTCGCGCGCGATGGACAGGACGTGGCGGCGCTGGTTGCCGGCTTGTCGCGCCAGTCGGCTCGGAAAATCGGCGAGAGCGCGCGTCAGCGCGTGCTGTCAGAGCACACCTACACCAATCGTGCCGAAGCCGTGGACAGGATTTTCCGCGCTCGTCTCGGCGCGCGGATGGAGGCAGCCGAATGACCCGGTCGCTCGACATCGTCTTTATCGGGCTTTCAATTTCCTCGTCCTGGGGAAACGGCCATGCCACGACTTACCGCGCTCTCATCAAAGGGCTTCGCCAGGACGGTCACCGGGTTCTGTTCCTGGAGCGGGACGTCCCCTGGTACGCAAGTCAACGCGATCTTGCTTCACCGGACTTCTGCGACCTCGCCTATTACGCCGACATCGAGCCGATGATTGACCTTCATCGAGACCGGCTGAGAGGAGCCGATGCCGTCATCGTCGGATCCTACGTGCCTGAGGGTGTGGCGCTCATCGACAAACTCGGCAAGCTTGAGCCAAAAGGGCTCTGCTTCTACGACATCGACACGCCTGTAACGCTCGCAAAGCTTGATCGCGGCGAGGAGGAATATCTGGCGCTGCGGCAGATTCCGATCTTTGACGCCTACTTTTCCTTTTCCGGAGGAGAGGTACTGACCTGGCTGGAGAATAGATATGGGGCGAAGAGAGCTGTGGCACTTTACTGCTCGGTCGACGAAAGCCGATATGCCAACACAGGTGAGACATCTTGCTGGGATCTCGGCTACCTCGGAACCTACAGCCCGGATCGCCAGCCGAAATTGGAGCGCCTGCTTCTGGAGCCGGCACGTCGCCTGCCATCCATGCGTTTCGTCGTCGCCGGGCCGCAATATCCCGCCGAGATCGACTGGCCGGCGAATGTGGAGCGCATCGAGCATTTGGCGCCGGCTGATCATGCAAGCTTCTACACCAGGCAACGGTTTACCTTGAATGTGACCCGCAGCGACATGATCGCCGCCGGTTGGTCGCCTAGCGTGCGGCTGTTCGAAGCCGCTGCCTGCGGAACGGCTGTTGTCAGCGACTTCTGGCGCGGGCTCGATGAACTTCTGCCGGCTGGGGAGGCTTTGCTTGTTGCGCAAGGACCAGCCGATGTCGTGGCGGTGTTGACCGAACTTGCCGATGCGGACCGCATCGCGATTTCCGCTGCCGCCAGAAGGCGCATCTTGAGGGGCCATACCGGCACCGCACGTGCTGTCGAACTCGCCCAGACCATTTCGACACTGCCGTCAATCCGAGCTTATGAGCGTCTTTCAGCGTGAAGGAGAGTATCGATGCTGCAAGTCAATCGTCGCGGAAAAGCCAAGACTGTTCTGGTGGCAGGGGGAGCCGGCTTTGTAGGGTCCCATCTCTGCGATGCCCTCCTCGGTCGTGGTGACTGCGTTATCTGCGTTGATAGTTATATTACCGGCTCGCCGGATAACGTTTTGCCGTTGACCAACCACCCGCGCTTCCGGCTTATCGAAAAAGATGTTTGCCAGTTCCTCGAAATCGAGGAGCCGCTGGACCAGATCTATAACCTCGCCTGCGCGGCAGCGCCGCCGCAATATCAGGCGGATCCTGTCCACACGATGATGACCTGCGTTGCCGGCACCGGAAACCTGCTTGCGCTTGCCGAACGAAACGGCGCTTCGTTCCTCCAGGCTTCGACGAGCGAGGTCTACGGCGATCCGGCCGAACATCCCCAGCGGGAAGACTACCGCGGCAATGTCAACTGCACGGGGCCGCGCGCCTGCTATGATGAAGGAAAGCGCGCCGCCGAAGCCCTCTGCTTCGACATGCTGCGTGCCGGCCGTGTTGATGCTCGCGTTCCCCGCATTTTCAACACTTATGGCCCGCGCATGCAGGCAAATGACGGCCGTATTGTTTCCAACCTGATCGTACAGGCCCTGTCTGGAAAACCCCTGACCATCTATGGAAGCGGCGCGCAGACGCGGTCGTTCTGCTATGTCAGCGATTTGATCAGCGGCCTAATTGCGCTGATGGACCTCAGGCGCAACCCCGAAGTGCCGGTCAATCTCGGCAATCCCGGGGAGTTCACGATCAACGAACTCGCCCAGATGATCCGATCGATGGTGCCGAGCCGGACGGGGGTGGTCTATAAGCCGCTGCCGAAGGATGATCCGCAGCGCCGCCGTCCGGATATCTCGCGAGCGCGGGAACTTCTCGATTGGCAGCCGACCGTGCCGCTTTCAGAAGGCCTCGTCTATACGGTGGAATGGTTTGCCAGCAGCCTCGCCACCGGCCCGCGGCGGCAGGCAACGGCGTCTCGCAGCCATCTAAACGTGGCGGCTACCGCGCAGGGCTGATCGAAAAACGGAGGCAAGCCATGATTAACCTCGCCCTGAAGCGCCGCGTGGCTGAGCTCGGCCCCTGGTTCCAGAACTTGCGGTTCGGAGAGATTGAAACCGCCCCGGATCATTTTCTCGGCGATTATCCCGCTTTCAAATGGGAGTGCTTCAAACATGTCGTTCCCGAAGATCTGGGCGGGCGCAGCGTGCTGGATATCGGCTGTAATGCCGGCTTTTATGCACTTGAGATGAAGCGCCGCAATGCCGGGCGGGTTCTCGGTATCGATTCAGATCCGCGCTATCTCACGCAGGCGCGGTTTGCCGCCGCGCATTTCGGCCTCGACGTCGAATTCCGGCAATTATCGGTCTACCAGGTATCCGCCCTCGGGGAGACCTTCGATTTGGTCCTCTTCATGGGCGTGCTTTACCATCTGCGTCATCCCCTACTGGCGCTCGACCTTCTCTATGAACATGTGGTGAGCGATTTGATGCTATTTCAATGTCTGCAACGCGGTGACGAGCGAAGTACCATTGCGGAGGAGGACTATGATTTCTCGGAATGGGCCATCTTCGACCAGCCGGATTTTCCGAAGCTGTTCTTCGTCGAAAATCGCTACGCGAATGATCCCACCAATTGGTTCATCCCGAATAAGGCAGCGGTCGAGGCGATGTTGCGCAGTTCGGGATTTCTGGTTGAAGCCAATCCTGAGCGAGAAGTTTATCTTTGCCGCCGCTGCGCGAGGCCCTACATGGTCGAGCCGCCGCCGGTCTGAGACAAAGACACCACAATGTCCGGTGCCAAAATGCTGAAAGGTCCCCGGTTATTTTCGATTGCGATCGCCGCGATCGTCCTTGTCTCCGCGGTCTGGCTTTTGACTAGACCGCGTCCGCCTTTCTCTGCCGACGATCCAAGGCTTACACCAGGAGATGCTGAGCGCGGTCGGCTGGTATTTGCCGCCGGTGGCTGCGCCTCTTGCCACGCGTCTCCCGGCCAGCCCGATCGCCTGAAGCTGGGAGGCGATTTCGCCCTAGCTTCGCCCTTCGGAACCTTCAGAGTTCCCAACATATCACCCGACCGCCACGCCGGCATCGGATCATGGTCGGTGGCCGATTTGGCCAATGCCCTGATCGCCGGCGTATCGCCATCAGGACAGCATTATTATCCGGTCTTTCCCTACCCCAGCTACACCGGAATGACGCTTGACGACATAAGGGATCTATATGCCTTTCTGCATGGGCTTCAGCCTGTTGCCGCTCGGCCGCAGCCCCATGATATCGTTTTCCTGTTTCGCGTTCGCCGGTTCGTTGGCTTCTGGAAGTTCCTTTTCTTTCAAGAGGGCCGGCCAGAGGGGGTGCAAAATGGTGAGCCTGTGCACGATCGCGGCGCCTATCTCGTCGAGGTACTCGGCCATTGCGCAGAATGCCATTCCTCCCGCAACGCCTTGGGCGCGATAGAACCGAAAACCCGCTTTGCCGGGGGAGTGAGCTCGGAAGGCGTCGGCTTCAATCCGAACATCACGCCAGAGGGCATCGGCCCATGGTCGGAAAACGATATCGTAGAGATGCTCAGGAGCGGAAAGACGCCAGACCACGGCTATGTGGGCTGGTCGATGGCAGATGTCGTTAGAAACACAGCGGAGCTCCAAGAGCCCGACCGCATTGCCATCGCTCGATACCTGAAATCGCTGCCGCCGCGCCCGACCCCGCATCCGTAGGATCAGATGGCATCCGGCGCGCCCCAACCGGCGCGATATTGGCTTCGCACGACCACTTGGAACAGGTCGATCACCCAAACGTTTTCATCTGAAACAGGACCTGACGTAGGCAGGTAAGTGACATGAATACGGCTTTCACAAAGCCAGCGCAGATGGCCTTGGTCGTCGAGGACGATTACGACCTTGCAAGCGACCTCGCCTCCGCCTTATCGGAAGCCGGTATCAAGATCATCGGCCCTGCACCCAATATCCAGGAAGCCCTGAGATACATCGAAGAATCTTCACAGATCGACGTCGGCATTCTCGACATCAATCTGCATGGTACGATGGTATTTCCCGTCGCCGACGAGCTGTCGAAACGCAACATCCCCTTCTTTTTCGCAACGGGCTATAACCGAGATGTCGTTCCTCCGCGCTTTGCCGATCGAATCTTCGTGGAAAAGCCGCTGGATAAGAAGGCGATTTTCGAGGCCCTGTCAGACTGCGAGGGGTCGACGCTAAAGGCCTCGCACCGCCAGGAAAATCTTATCCTTTCTGCGCTTCCTCCCCGTGAAATCGATCTCCTCCAGCCGCATCTGAAACAGGTACGATTAATGCAAGGTCAGATGCTCGAACAGCAGTTTGGCGAGATAAATTCAGTTTCCTTCGTCGAAACGGGGATTGTATCGCTCGTCGCAGTGTCGCTCGACGGCTCGCAGGTCGAGGCCGGCCTGATCGGACGGGAAGGCATGACAGGTGCCGGCTTGCTGGAGGGCGATTGGCGCACGCCTTACAACACCATGGTTCAGATCGAAGGCACCGCTCAGCGCATTGACGTCGACAAATTTCTTCGTGTCGTGCACAAGATGCCGCAGTTGCGCTCTCTCACATCGTCATTTGCTCGATCACTCGGAATTCAGATTGCCTATACCGCCGTGGCCAATGGCCGATATTCAATCGAGCAGAGGTTGGCGCGCTGGCTGCTCATGATTAATGACCGAGTGGATAGCGAGGTGCTGTATCTAACTCATCAATATATGTCTTTCATGCTGGGTGTGCGGCGTTCTGGCGTGACGGATGCGCTCCATGTTTTGGAGGGAGAGAAACTGATCAGATCTGTCCGAGGCAAGGTGATCATCGTCGATCGGGAAGGCCTCATCCTAAAGGCGCATGGATCTTACGGCATTCCGGAGACCGAATACGAGCGATTGATAGGATTTTCGGTGCGCGGCGCGCAAAAAATCTGATGAATTCGGCCACTCGTCTCCGCTTTTCCCGTCCCTGAAGCGTGGAAGTGAGTGTGATCTTTCAACGGTATCAGCATCTCGTTCGCCTATGTTAATCTTTGCGAAGCCCGCAACTTTTGTCGTCAGAAATAGTTCGACGGAGAAAGGAGACTAGTCATGGAGCCTTCGCTCACGCTGGCACGGCGCCTCTACCCGACCGAAGACGAGTATCTGGCCGCCTCCAGCACGATGATGGTCCTTGAGGGCGAAGGCGCTGAAATCGCGGGACCGGTGTCGAATGTCGTATGTGCTTTGAAACTCGTTAACGAGCGAACCTTCGAACCCGACGGAGCAATCCTCGATCTTAGCCTTCGCGGAACCATGGCCTATAGGCTGGCTGAAACGCTCACGGAATACCAGACCCCGTTCGTTTTCGTTACCGGCGACTATTGTTCTTCTGCTCCAAAGCTTTTCATGTTTGTGCCCAAACCGTGTAAGGAGAAAAAATTATTGGCGATGCTCGCCATCCTGCCAGTTCGGCAGAGCAGGCCTGGAGTGCGTCCAGCGGGTTGACGCTGTCACTCCTGTCTCCTCGGAAAGGTTCCTCCGTGCAAAAAACAAATCAAGCGAAACTCTTTTCGGGAAAGCGTATTCTAATCGTCGAGGACGAATATTTTCTTGCCGACGAGACGCGCCGCAAGCTTGAGGACCTTGGGGCGATGGTTGTGGGTCCGACATCAAACGTTTGCCGTGCCCTCGATCTCATCAAACGGGAGCCCATCGACGCGGCAATCCTCGACGTTTTTCTCGCTGACGAGCTCGTGTTTGCCGTTGCCGATGAACTGGAGGCGCGCGACATCAACTTTGTGTTTGCAACCGGTTATGACCCATCCCACATGCCGGCGAAGTACAAAGGGTTTGCGCTCTGCGATAAACCAATCGAACTCGAGCAGATCGCTGTTGCGCTCTTTGGTCCACGCGGTGGTTCGGACCGGCTTAACTGATCGCGTTGTTGCCGCGCGCCTGACATGATGCCGGATTTTCGAGGGCTAGGGGCTCGAAGAACGGATCCGGCGCTCGACATGGAACAATGTCACCTCGCCGGCTGTTGAGTGATCATCAAAGGTCGACCACCATGCCATCAAGCCCAACCAAGGATATCATTGCTATTGGCGGTTCGGCCGGGAGTGGCGCCGTGCTCCAGACCTTGGTTGCGGATTTGTCCGCCGACCTTCCGGCAGCCGTCTTCGTCAGCACCCACATTCCTTCGAACTCACCCGGTTTCCTGGCGCAAGTACTGGGGGCCAAATCCAAGCTTCCGGTGACGCAGGCGGTTGATGGCCAGCCAATCGAGCGCGGCCACATCTATCTTGCGGCACCCGACCGACATCTGCTGCTCATCGGTGAAACAATCGTGCTTGGCGCTGGCCCCCGGGAAAATATGGCCCGGCCGTCGATAGATGCGATGTTTCGTTCTGCTGCCCTGTCATTCGGACCACGCGTCGTGGGGCTCATTTTGACCGGGATGCTCAACGACGGAGCGGCAGGGCTTCATGCGATCAAATCCCACGGCGGTACGGCAGTGGTGCAGCACCCTCTCGATGCTGAGGCAGATCAAATTCCGATCGCCGCGCTCGAAGCGGTCGAGGTCGATCACGTGGCCTCGGCAGCCGACCTTGGCAGGCTTCTTGTCGGTATCGCGGGAACGTCTGCAGGCGCGGCTCCGGATCTTCCCTCGGGCGACCTGCGGCTCGAGGTCGAGATCGCAGCTGGCGCCCGAACCGGGAGCGGCGAACTTCGCAACATCGCTTCACCGACGGCCATTACCTGCCCCGATTGTCATGGCGTGCTTTCCGAGGTTCGCGGATCGGGGCCGCTGCGTTATCGGTGCCAGATCGGCCACGCCTATACTGCCGACGCGCTTGCTGCCCATATCGATGAGGTCGACGAAGCAATCAGGATTGCCCTGCGGGTTATGGAGGAGCGCGTGACCCTCGTGGAGCGCATGGCCCGGGATGCGCGTGACACGGGCCGCAACGCCGTGGCCGAACTCTACGAGGCAAGGGCTGCGGAATATCGGCGCTATTCCGCTACCTTGCATGAAGCCGCACTCACCTCGCTGCGCCTCGGAAACGCGTGACTTTTCAACACGCCTCATAAAAGGTGTATCATTTTGTCGCGCCCGGTGTTTAGGGTCAGCCCTAAACCGAGATATGGATTGATAATGGCCTACGATGAACAGGAGTACATGGAGCAAGGGGCGGAGGCGGCGGATCGCCACGTACAGCCGCTCGTGATTGTCGGCATCGCGGTCTCAGAGCAGTCGCTGAGCTCGCTCGAACAGATATTTTCAGAAGTCGACCTAGGATTGGGCGTATCCTATCTTGTGGCAGTACGCCAGCAGAAGGGCCTTAGCACCGCGACTGTACTTGGATTGCTCGGGCGGCAGAACAGGCTTTCAGTGATCGTCGCAGCCGACGGTGCACGGCTCCTCCAGAACCATATCTATGTCAGTGGATCGGACGATGTCGTGACGCTCGAGGACGGTCATATCCGCGTCCGTCCGGCTTCCGAACCAGTCGGCCACCGGGGGACCGTCGACACGATGCTGATTTCTTTGGCAGAGCATGCGGGGGAGCGGGCAATCGTTGTTGTCCTGCTGGGGCTCGACAACGACGGCACCGCTGCGGTTGCGGCAACCAAGAACTTCGGCGGCCTGTCGATCGTGGAGATTGGTGAAACCGCAAATGCATCCCTCGAGGATGGGAGAGGGGCGGTGGCAATTGCGGATCTGCGTCTGCCGGCCCAGAGCATTGCATCTGAAATTGCCCGTCGCGCGCGCAATGTCAACGAGAATGAAGACGCTGGAATAGGCGATGAGACCCCAAACGCGCTCGAGGCGCAGATCACCCAGATCGCCACGGTTCTTCGCAACGTCACGAGCCACGACTTTCACGGATACAAGCGCGGGACATTCAACCGACGCGTCCACAGACGCATGCAGGTGCTGCAGATCGGCAGCATCGATGCTTATATCGAGCGATTGCGCGCCAGCCGAGACGAAGTTCAGGACCTGTTTCAAGACCTGCTGATCGGTGTCACCCAGTTTTTTCGCGACCCGGCCGAGTTTGAAGCGCTCGAGCGCGAAATTCCAAAATTGTTCGAAGGCAAGGAGGCGAGTGACAAATTCCGCGTCTGGGTGCTGGGTTGCGCGACCGGAGAAGAAGCCTATTCGATCGCAATGCTCCTGCGCGAGCACGTATCAACCATGGACTATCCTCCGGAGGTGCAGATATTTGCGACGGATCTCGACGCACGGGCGCTGGGAATTGCGCGCGCTGGGCGCTATTCGGCTGCAATCACCTCCCATGTGCCGCCCGAGCGGCTCGCTCGCTGGTTCGTGCGAGAAGGTGACACCTATTGCGTGGTCAAGGAATTGCGTGAGATGTGCATCTTCTCACCGCATAACATCGTCAAGGATGCACCATTTTCCCGCATCGACGTCCTGTCGTGCAGAAACCTGCTGATCTATCTCGACAACGAATTGCAAAACAGGGTCATGCCCATCTTCCACTTTGCTCTCCGGCCAAACGGCATCTTGTTTTTGGGCTCATCGGAGAACGTTACCCGGCACGCAAAGCTTTTTGCCCCTGTCGACCGCAAAAACCGCCTGTTTCGGAGGCTGGAAACAGCAACCAGGATCATTCCGGACTTCCCGCTCAGCCCCCGTCCGCGCAGCCCCGACCATCCGTTCTCGCCACCGGCGCCCATGCTCCAGACCGGCCGGCTTTCGGCCACGATCAGCCGGCAGGCAGAGGTCGTCGCAGAGCGCTTTGCGCCAGCTTATGTGGTTGTCGATTCGCACTATGACGTTCTCCATTTCTCCGGGCGCACGGGTCGCTTTCTCGAACCGACGTCAGGAACGGCGACACTCAACCTTCTGAGCCTTGCCCATCGCGATCTTCGGCTCGATTTGCGATCCGCCTTGCAGCGTGCCACGACTGAAGCCGTCAAGGTAGAAGTGCCGCGCGTGCTGTTGCGACAGGACGACCGCGGCTATGCCGTCAATATCATCGTCGAACCTCTAGGCAGCGGCGACGTCACCTCACTGATCGTGCTGTTCCAAGACGCAGGCCAGGTTGCCGAGGGGACGGCGCCGGACGGAGGACGGCTGACGAGCGAAGAGCACGTCCAGCGTCTTGAGACCGACTTGCGCCTGACGCGCGATCGACTCCAGGCGACCATCGAAGAGCTCGAATCCACAAACGAGGAACTCAAGTCGTCCAACGAAGAATATCAGTCGATCAACGAAGAACTGCAGTCGGCCAACGAGGAGATGGAAACCTCCAAGGAAGAACTGCAGTCTGTCAATGAGGAGCTGCAGACCGTCAACGGCGAACTTGCCCACCGGGTCGCTGAACTGGATCGTGCAAATTCAGACTTGAAGAACCTCCTCGAGGCGACCCAGATCGCGACTGTGTTCCTCGATAACGATCTGCGGGTCAGAAGCTTCACACCGGCCGCAACCGAAATTTTCCACCTGCTCGAGACCGACGTCGGGCGACCGCTCGACCACGTCGTCTCGCGGGTCACTTATCCGGAGCTTCTGGATGATGTCCGGCTTGTTCTGAGAACGCTGATGCCCGTGGATCGGAAGGTCAGCGACCCCACAAATAACCGGCACTACGCAGCCCGTGCACTGCCGTATCGCAGCGTTGATAATTATATCGGCGGAGCTGTCGTCACCTTCACAGACCTGACGGCGACCTACGAGGCGGAGATGGCGCTTCGACGCAGCGAAGAACGCCTGCAACGCGTTCTGGAGACTGATGCGGTCGGCGTGGTTTTTCTGAATGAGGAAGGCGTGATCGTCGACGCCAATGAAATTTTCTTGCAGATGTCCGGGTACAGGCGCTCACAATTGGGTCGCCCAGAGCTTCACTGGCGCCGGCTGACCCCGGCGGAGCATATCGCCGAAACTGAATTGCAGATTAAAACTTTGAAAGAAACGGGCCGCATGGGCCCATATGAAAAGGAGTATCTCCTCGCCGATGGCACCCGTCGCTGGATGTTGTTTGCCGGACGCGAGCTTGGCGACGGGACGACCGCTGAGTTCTGCATCGACATCTCGGCACGAAAACTAGCACAGGCAGCCTTGCGCCAGGAGGAGGAGCAGTTCCGCCTGTTTGGCGAAGCTTCTTCCGACGTTTTATGGATCCGCGATGCCGACACGCTGCAATGGAAATATCTCGCGCCAGCCTTCGAGACCATCTACGGTGTCGAGCGGCATCAGGCCCTCACGGGCAACAATTTTCGCGATTGGGTGGAGTTGATCATCCCTGAAGACCGGGAACGGGCGCTCTCCGAAATTCGTCGCGTTCGCAATGGCGAAAGCGCGGAATACGAGTACCGCATCAGGCGCGCCTCCGACCACGAAATCCGATGGTTGCGCAACGCCGAGTTCCCGCTTTTCCGAGAGGAAGGAGATTTTACCCAGATCGGCGGTATCGGCCGAGATATCACCGATGAAAAGGTCTCTGCTGATCGTCTGAAAGTCCTTGTCGGCGAGCTTCAGCACCGCACGCGCAACCTCATGGCAGTCGTCCGGTCGATGGCTGACAAGACCCTGCGTACCAGCATAGATCTGGCAGATTTCCACAAGAAGTTCCGCGACCGGCTGGATGTGATGGCGCGGGTGCAGGGATTCTTATCGCGGCTGCAGGATGGGGATCGCATTACCTTCGATCAGCTTATTCGCTCCGAACTGGCATCCCTCGGCGTGGCGGAAGGCGAAACGAGCCGGTTCATCTTGCAAGGTCCAGACGGTGTCAGGCTTCGATCGACGACTGTCCAGACAATGGCACTGTCGATGCATGAGCTTGTGACCAATGCCGTTAAGTATGGGGCGCTTAGCCAACCTCAGGCCCATCTGGCGATCGTTTGGCGTGTCGAAAAACAAGGCGAAGACGGCAAGCCATGGCTGCACGTCGATTGGCGCGAAAGCCGGGTGAAGATGCCGCCTCCCGGTTCTGGACCACAAGGGGGCGGCCAGGGCCGCGAACTGATCGAGCGCGCGCTGCCCTACCAGCTCGATGCGAAGACGTCCTATGTCCTTGGTGAGGATGGGGTCCATTGCACGATCGCAATCCCTGTTTCCGTCAGCAACCTCATCGAGGGTGGTCATGGTTGAACGGGTGCTTTTCGGATACCGTGTGCTCGTGGTCGAGGACGAATTTATGCTGGCGGAAGATTTGTCCCAGGAGCTGGCCGACGCAGGGGCCACCGTCATCGGCCCGGCGCAATCTCTGGAGCGTGCGGTTGAGCTGCTGGCCACAACAGACGGCCTCGACGCAGCCGTCTTGGATGTCAACCTTCATGGGGAGCCGGTATATCCGGTTGCCGATACGCTTCTTGCGCGCCATATCCCATTCGTGTTCACCACCGGCTACGATCGCTCTGTTTTACCCCGCAGGTTCAATTCAATTGCCTGCTGCGCCAAACCCGTTCGCTTCACGAAACTATTGGAAGCCTTGCAGTCTGCTATCAAGCTTTCACGGCCGGCCTAGCCCCACAAATCGTTATTGCGCGATCGTATACTGATCATCGCCCGATACGGTTCGCACCCGGCCGAAGCCACATGCTTCTTATCGGAGAGCATGCAGCTCGGCCTTGAGCCTATCAAGGTGAGCGACATGCAACACCTGCGACTCCTCAAAAACCTCCAGAAGTCGTTGCGCTTCGCTGGCGTCGGAGCCGCGGTTCGTCAACTGAGCCACGATCTCCCGCTGCCGAGCGATGTGATGTCCTCCTAGGGCCACATGCTCTAGGGCCTGCTGCAGATGTTTCTCCACCATACCTCTGTCCATCCCTTTGTCCTTTCTCCCAGCCGCTGATCATGCGCTTATTCTCCAGCTTGGGAAACGGATAAGTGCGAGGGGACAGGTGATATCGTCCGGTCGCTCACTGTGGGCCCCCTGCTTGCCGTCCTATCGCCAAAAAAGGTTAGATGCGCCAAGTTCACCTGAACGAGTTCCGTTGGGAGCCCCGGCCGAAAGTGATTGTACCTAATGGGCGTAGAGATAGGCCGCGAGGTCACGTGCTTCCTTCTCCGATATCCCGGTCGTCGGCATCGCGGTCTTCGGAGAATAGCTCTGGGGCGTGACGATCCAGCCGACCAGGTTATCGGCGGAGTTGTTGAGCACGCCGGCGATATAGACCCGCTCGCGCAGACCGGAAAGATCGCCCCCGACCTTGCCGTCCGCACCGTCGATACCAGGGATGGTATGACATCCGCTGCACCCGTATCGACGAAAGATCACAGCGGCACGGCTGGGGTCGCCTCTTGTCAGGGCAGTCGCACTGGCGAACCTTTCGGAGCGCGCGCGATAGACGTCGGTCAGTGCTAAAGCGGCGGTCAGGCTCAGCGCACAGGCGCCGACGATGATGGCCGGGCGAAGCGAGCTACGAAGCAATGATGCGTGTTCCACCTGCGCCTCCCTTTGCCGAATCCCTGATCCAAAGAGCTACCAACGCAAGCGCCGCAGCTGCGTAGACGATCCCGGCGGGAACCCACATGACCAGGCCGGCCAGCTGCTGGTCTTCGAGCGGCGAGAGACCCCAATTCCCGGAGGTTTGTGTCTGCAGGCCATAAAGCACTTTCGGCGAAAGTGCGATCAGGGCACCAAGAATGCTCATATGCAACATGGTGAGAAAGAGGTGCCAGGCGGCAAGCCCCCTGTTGGTCTTCCATATGACCGACCACCAGAAGAGGAAGGCGGTCACAAAAAAGCAAAGATGCTGCAGGCGATGGAGTGAGACGCTTTCGATGGCTGCGTCGAAGAGGACGGGTGCGTGCCAGGCCCAGATCGCGGCGCCGTGCACCAGCGTTGCAACCGTGCCATTGGTGAGGAAAGTCCATGTCTTGCGGACCGCCTTGTTGGAAACAACCTGTCCTGTCCGGCGTCTTATCGACCTTGGAAGGCTCCAGAGCAGCATGGCGGAAGGGCGCGCCAGCACGATGAGCGGTGCGGAAACCGCCATGACCAGCTCATGTTCGATCATGTGAACGGTAAAGAGCTGTTCGCCAAGCCAATGCAAGGGTGAGATGAGCGCGCCGGCAAGCACGCACCAGCCTGCCCAGAAACTCGTCATCCGGCGTTGAGACGCGCGGCGGCTTGCAGTCAATCGCGGCCGGAAGCGAAGGCTGCCGCAGCCATAAAGGATTGCGCTGAGAACAAGCGGGGAAAGGATCCACGGATCGGCGGTCCACGGGAGTACGCTTGAATGCGCATGCCCATCATGGGCGATCGCCGGTTGGCTTATCGCAGTGGCAGCAAAAACGATGATGGCGCTTCGTGTTCTCATAATCGCGGCACCCAGTAGATGCACCCGTAGATGGGAAGCCAGGCAAGGACGACAAAGTTCCAGTAGAGCGCGTTGTCCTCGACATCGCCGTAGCGCCGCATATTGTCTCCGTGCTTTGAAAACATTAGGCAGGAGAGAACGACGGTATCGACGAAGTCGGTCACGATGTGGGTCGTATGCAGGCCAAGCAGGGTCCAGACGATTGATCCGTAGGCGTTATCATCCCAATTGATATGGAGGGCCGAGAATTCAAACGCGCGCGGTATGAGGGGAAGAAGTCCCAGAATGGCCATGACGATCAGGCCGGCCCGCACCTTACGAAGGTCCCTCTGCTTCGCCCACCGGGAAACCAACATGTTCGGCACGACGCTCATAAGGAGCAGCAGTGTCAGGATCGTGCCGGCGGGAAGGTCCGGAGGAGGGGCTTCGATCGGCCACTGAGGCGCAAGGCTCATCAGGTAGAAATAAACTGCGATCGCTAGCGCAAAACCTGTGCCTTCGATCAGCATGAAGGCGCTAGTACCCCAGAAGGTCAGGCTCGCGCTGCCCATGCCATGCGGGGGAAGCTTCGACAGATCGAGGGCGATGCGTTCTTTCATGATTCGTCCTCCGGCGTTCGTTTCGGCCAGAACCAGCCCGTGAGCGTGATCGCCACCGGGACGGCACCCCAGATGACCGCCCAGGGACTGAATATCGAGGCGATCAGCATGATACTCGTGGCAATGGCTGCCAGAAATGGCCAGATCGAATTGGCCGGCGACAATTCCCGGGCTTCCGGATCGGCAGATGTGAGACCGCTGACGATCAGCTCGCGCCGGTCGAGCCGCAGACCGGTTGCCACCGCTAGCGCATCGCCCGACGTCCAGAGCGGCTCCCTGGAGTCGACGATGGGAATGTGCCGGAAGTTATAAGGCGGCGGGGGCGACAACGTCGCCCATTCCAGTGTCGAAGCATTCCAGGGATTGGCGCCTGCCGGCGGCCCATACCGGAAACTGCGCAGGACGTCGATGAAGAAGACGAGGAAGCCCGCCGCGAGGATGACGGCACTGAGGCTGATGAAAAGGTTCAGGCCCGCCCAGGGCAATTCCGGCGGATAGGTGTAGACGCGCCGCGGCATGCCTTGCAGGCCGAGGACATGCATCGGGAAGAAAGTGAGGTGAAAGCCGGTGAAGATCAGGCCGAAGGCCCAGCGCCCGAGCCGTTCGCTCATCATTCGCCCGGTCATTTTCGGAAACCAATAATAGATCGCGCCGATGAGGGGGAAAACCGAACCTCCAATCAGCACGTAATGAAAATGCGCTACGACGAAATAAGTATCATGAACCTGGGTGTCGAACGGTACCGAAGCCACCATGACGCCGGTCAGACCGCCGATCACGAACGTAATGAGGAAGCCGATGATGAACAGCATCGGTGTCTTGAAGACGGGGCGTCCGGCCCACAGGGTTGCCAGCCAGCAGAAGATCTGGGTGCCTGCCGGAATGGCGATCGCCATGCTTGATGCGGTGAAGAAGCTGCTGCCCAAACGCGGTAGGCCGGCCACGAACATGTGGTGCACCCACAATCCGAAGGCGAGAGCACCAGTCGCAATCATCGCCAGCACCAGCGGCAGATAGCCGAAGGCAGGGCGCTGCGTAAAGGTGGAGATCATCGCCGAAACCATGCCGACGGCAGGCAAGAAGATAATATAGACCTCCGGATGGCCGAAGAACCAGAACAGATGCTGCCACAGGAGCGCATCGCCGCCTTCTGCGGGATTGAAGAACTGGGTGCCGACCAGCCGATCGAGAATCAGCGATGAACTGGCGAGCATGATTGCTGGCATTGCCATGATCACCAGAAAGGCGGTGACCAGCATCGACCAGACAAAGATCGGGATCCGATCGAGCGACATGCCCGGCGCTCGCATTTTGAAGACGGTGACGACAATTTCGACGGCAACGGCCAGGGCTGAGACTTCCGTGAAGGTAATCATCTGGGCCCAGATGTCAGCGCGTTTGCCCGGGCCGTATTGCGGGCCTGCCAATGGCACGTAGGCGAACCATCCGACATCGGGAGCAGTGTCGAGCGCGAGAGACGCCCATAGAAGCAGCCCGCCGGCGAGAAAGATCCAGTAAGAGAAGGCATTCAACCGGGGAAAGGCGATGTTGCGGGTGCCCACCATGAGGGGAACGAGGTAGACCGCCATCGCCTCCATCACTGGCACGGCAAACAGAAACATCATATTGCTCCCATGTACGGTAAAGATCTGATTGTAGCGGTCGGCGCTGATGAAACGGGCTTCCGGAAACGCGAGCTGGAGGCGCATGGCCAGCGCTAGGACGCCGCCAAGCATTAAAAACGCGAAGGCCGTGGCGATGTAGCGCCGTCCGATGATCTTGTGATCCACGGTCGAGAGAGCCGCAACGATCCCTGCTGGCGTCGACCATGTGGCCTTAAGGAAAGCTTCGGCCCTTTCATCGCCGGCGGCCAGATCAGCATGGGTGGGAATTTTGGAGTGCGGTTTCATTGGAGCCCACTCATATAGGCGCTCAATTGGCGCAACTCCTCGCTGGTGACGGGAACCAACGGCATGTTGTTTCCCGGCTTCAGCGTTTGCGGATCGGCAGTCCATGCGGCGAGCGATCCGCGCGTATTTTGAGCCAGCCCCGCGCCGATCGTGCTTCGGCTGCCAACATGGGTGAGGTCTGGTCCGGTCGTGCCGGATGCCTCGGTGCCGCGGATCGTATGGCAGGCGGCGCAGGGCTTGCGCATGAACACGATCTTGCCGGCGGCGGCTTCACTTTCTTTCGGAGCGGCGGCTACCTCCCTTTGCGCATCCAGCCATTGGGCATAGGCCTCTGGCTCGTCGGCGATGACGAGCAGCGCCATATGGCTGTGCTGCAGGCCGCAGAATTCGGCGCACTGACCGCGGTAGACGCCGGCCTGGCTCGCATGAAGCGTCAGCGCGTTTTCGCGGCCGGGAACAAGATCCTGCTTTCCGGTGAGGTTCGGCACCCAAAAGGAATGGATGACGTCGCTCGCCTCAAGGCGAAGGCGCACGTCTTTCCCGACCGGGATATGCAGCTCGTTGGCGGTCTGGAAGGTCTTCGCAGGATCGGGATCGAGATAGGTGAATTGCCACCACCACTGCTGGCCCCGAACGAGAATCGTCGGCGCATCAACCTCGCCGCGATCCAGTTCGGGCGTGGCGTAGAAGCTGGCCGCGGTCAGGAAGGTTATGATGATGGAAGTTGCAACAACGGCGCCGGCGACAACCCTACCCATCGAACGCTCCGTCTGCTGCCGGCCCGCGGGCGCATGCCTTCCGCGCACCAAGGCCCATACCATCACCCCCATCACCAACACGAAGACGAGGCCGCAGACGGCGATGAACAGAAATATGAGGTTCTGAAGTGCAAGGGCCGACGGCCCATTCGCATTAAGCGCCGATTGTGTACCGGCGCAACCGGGAAGAAACGGAGCGCATGCCAGGACGATTTTCAAGGCTGGACACCTCGATCGGAGCGAACGCCGGCCGGTCCTTGCTCGAAAAGACCCGCGGCCGGTGCGCGGTTTTCAGACGGCCTGGTATGCTTGTCGTCGTTTCGGCTCGTAGCGGTATAGGGTGGGGAATAGGCCCCAATCGTCCTGACATAGCCGGCAAGCTGCCAGATCTGGTCGCTGGTCATTTTGTTGGCGTAGGATGGCATGCCGTAGGGTCGGCCATCACGAATGGATGCGACGACCGATACCATTTCAGAACCGTAGAACCACCACCCGTCGAGAAAGGAGGGCCCTGTTCCGCCGCGCCCATCTCCATGGCAACCGGAGCAACCAAACCAGGAATAAAGACGCTTGCCCTGGCTCAGATCGAAGGCCGTCGCCTCATAGGGTTTGCCGATCGCGAAATAAACATCCGGCGGCGTTCCGCCGATGCGGTCGGGCATCAGCTTGAACTGATCGAGCGCTGATGCAACCGGGGGATCGGCCCGGTATTGACGGGGGTGTCGTGCCCAGCCGATCGCCGCGCCGATCAGCAACATGCAGAGAAGAGTTCCTGCCGCAAGCCAATTGAAACGTCTGGTCTCGCCCATCGCCGCGGGTCCAGAATCAGGATGGCGACGCGGCGCCGGAAGGGCTCACTCGGACCGGCAATAGCTTGTAGGACGGCGTTTTGGCTTTGGCGTCGTGATGGGCAAGCGGGAAGAGGGGATTTGCCTCCGGGTAATAGGCTGCGCAGCATCCCTTCGGCATGTCGTGCCGAGCGACCCTGAAGCCGGTGACACGACGCGTCGCCGCAACATCAATTGCAGTTGTTAGATCAACGACGTCGCCGTCCTTGAGGCCTAGCCGCTCGATGTCTTCTTCGTTCATGAAAACGACCTTTCTGGTGCCATCCACGCCGCGGTAACGGTCGCCATAGCCGTAGATCGTTGTGTTGAACTGGTCGTTCGAGCGCAACGTCGCGAGATTGAGAACCTCGACGGCGGCCGGGCCGATGTCGAACTGCGGAAAGAGCCGCGGCGGCGTGATGAAATTGGCTTTCTTGTTGGATGTGGCGAACTTTCGCTGCCGGGCCGGCACCGGCCGCGGAAAGCCCCCCGGCTGAAACATGCGTTTGTTGAAGTCCCTGAAGGTTTCGGGATAGGTCCTTTCGATTGAATCTCGAATTTTTGAATAATCGCCGACCCATTCGTCCCAGGGGACCTGGCCCTTCGTCAGGGTTGCTTTTGCAATCCCAGCGATAATTGCAGGCTCCGAAAGAAGCTCCTTGCTTGCGGGTTTTGCCCTTCCGCGCGATCCGTGGAAATGCGCCACCGAGCTTTCGATTGAGACAGCTTGCGGCCCGCTTGCTTGTTCATCGACTTCCAGCCGGCCGAGACAGGGCAGGAGATAGGCAATTTCGCCATGGACGACATGGCTGCGGTTGAGCTTGGTCGCGATTTGTACGGTCAGGCGAAGCTTCCGCCATGCTTCCTCCATCGCGTGCGTTTCCGGTATGGCTCGCAAAAAGTTGCCGCCGAGACTGACAAAGGATTTCGCTTCGCTCTGCATAATCGCCCTGCAGGTATCGACGGTCGAGCGACCTTCCCAGGTCGGCGGCTCGAACGCATAGAGTTCCGAAAGCTTATCGAGCGGCGCCAGACCGGGTTTTTCCGTGATCCCGACCGTGCGCTGGCCCTGAACGTTCGAGTGGCCTCGCACGGCACAGATGTTGGCGCCGGGTTTGCCGATATTGCCGCGCAACAGAGCTAGATTGACGACCATATGAACATTCTCGACGCCCATTACATGCTGGGTTAGCCCCATGCCGTAAATCATCAGCACGGCCTCGGCTTTGGCATATGTGTCTGCCGCCTGGGTCATCTGTTCGCGGGAAAGGCCTGACACCCTCTCCAACTCCGCCCAGTCGTGTCCGCGCGCAGCAGCGGCAAATTCTTCGAAACCCGACGTGTGGGTCTGGATAAAATCGTGGTCCAGCACATGCCTGGTATCGGCTGCCGCCATCGAGGCGGCAAAAACGACCGTTGCAGCATTTGTCGGATCCTTTGGCATGGCATCACTGCCAGAGACCTTGCTGATCCCTGACGTCTTCAGGGCATCGTCGGCTTCGATCAGCGCCTTGCAGACACCGAAGAGCGCTGCAATGTCGCCCCCGTTTCTGACCTGATAATACTCCGACGAGATAGGCGTCGAGTGACCTGTCAGCATCTGGCCGGGCATTTGCGGATTGATGAAGCGCTCGAGACCGGGTTCGCGCAATGGATTGAAGGTCACGATCTTCACGCCTCTGTCGACGGCATCCTGCAGGTCATGAAGCATTCGGGGCGATGAGGTGTTGACGTTCTGAGCCAGGTAGAAAATGCAGTCGCAATTTTGAAAGTCCGACAGCATCGCCGTGCCGACGGAGGAGCCGATACTTTCCGGCAGAGCGACCGAGGAGCTTTCGTGACACATGTTGGAGGAGTCGGGCAGGTTGTTGCTGCCGAAGATGCGGGCGAAAAGCTGGTACATATAGGCCGTTTCCAGGGAGGCTCGTCCGGAAGTGTAAAAATCGACCTGCTGCGGAGCAAGCGACCGAAGTTCCCTGCCGATTTCTTCGAACGCTTCGGTCCAGCTCACCGGCTCGTATTTGTCGGTTTCGCTGTTCCAGCGCATCGGGTGGGTCAGGCGGCCTTGCTCCTCAAGATCGTGATCGCTCCACTCTTCCAGCTCATGCAGGGTATGGGCTGCGAAGAAGGCGCGGTCGGCACGCCGGGAGGTAATCTCCCACGCAGTCGCTTTGGCGCCGTTCTCGCAGAATTCCATCGGATGAGGCTTAGCAGGCTTGGCCCAGGCGCAACTGACGCACATATAGCCATCGGCTTTGTTTTGATGGGCAAGCAGCGACGGTCCGGATCGCGGCACGTGCTCGCGCAGGAGAATCTCTCCGGTCGATCTGGCGGCTCCCCAACCGCCTGCTACATGGCTGCCCTTACCGATTTTGGGATGATTTTTTGCTCTGGCTGACATTTGGGCCTCTCGACAAATCTTGCGAAGACAATCTGACCGACGTTCCGTCACGCCGAACTCCGACAGAGCCCAACTGTTCCATGCAACGGCTTCGCGGCATTTGAGGCGGGAAACTTAAGTGTGAGCATCCATTGGATGAGTGACATGCAATGTCGCTTCAACGGGTCGGGCGCGGGTCTCTCAATATAGAATCCCTGCATAGTTTTCGACTGATCACGGCAGATGGGATCAGTCGACCAAATTGTTTCCGAGCATCGACAGCAAGGATCCGCGTGCCCGGTTCACCCGGCTTTTCAAGGTGCCGAGCCGGCAGCCACACAGCCTTGCAGCGTCCTCATAGCTTGTCCCGGTCGCCACCAGTATCAATGCGCGTCGCCTGTCGTCTGGAAGTTTCGTCAAAGCTTGCTGCAGCTCGCGCTCGCGCAGTGCCCATTCCTGGCTCGGCGCAATCGCGACTTTTTCCAAAGCCGCCTCCACTGCCGTTGGCTCACGTTTCTGTCGGCGGTAGATCGTGCAAAAGGTGTTTTTGAGTATTGTGAACAACCAGGACTTAAGAGAGGTGCCGGGCTGGTAGAGGTGCAGAGAGTGCAGGGCCTTCAGCAGGGTTTCCTGCACGAGGTCATCGATGTCGTCTTCGCTGCGCAGGAACCTTCGAGCAAAGGCGCGTAACGCCGGTGTCAACTGAACGATTTCCAATTCGATGGGGGACGTTTTCCTGCAGTCAGACGCGGTGCTTGTTGGAAATGAGGACTTCATGTTTCCCTCCTGTGATAAGAAGGAAAGCGGCACGATGCGCTTCGTTGCAGTACGATATCGGACCAAAGCAGATTATGTGATCGATCGTCCGATTTCAGCGCCTACAGAGAGTCGCAGAGCTGAAGTTTCCAAATTCTTCTCGCTGGTCCGTATCAAAGTACTATAGCCGCCTCCACGGCGAGCGCGACAATAGGGTTTGGTTCAAGCTGCATTAGAGTGCCATCGGCGAAGGAGAGTTGACGGGTGGAGCGAACAGGCCGTCGGCGTGGTCCGGATGAAAATGGCCAATCGCATTGGGGAGTTGGTCATCGTAACGGCAGCGTGCATCAAATTTGCGGAGAACGGCTGACCTTCAACAGCGGTGTTATGCTTCCACCTCGCCGTAGAGCTGGCCGCACATCATCAGCGAATGTCGCATCGCTGCCACCCGCTCTTCGGCATCCTTGGACGAGTATGCCCATATTTCGGTCGCCCAGTTTTTTCCGTCCATATTGTATTGGAGGGCGAACCTGTAGAGTTTCCGGTCATCGCCGTCATTGGTCACGAAGGCCACATCCGGAGCTTCTCGATCGCTTCTTACTCTGCTGAACATCAAGACGGTCACGACATGCTCCTGCACTAGATTTCATCGTGCGGCGCCTGTGAGACGCCACCTACGGATGCCTAACCAAGGCGTCTGGATTTCGTTCCCTTCGATGGGCCATCCTTGTGGCAGTGGGCAGCAGCCAGCGGCCGTTCTCACGATCGTCACCGGTACGAGGCCCGTCGCTCCAGCCAGACGCGGCGCAAAAGGGATCGGAGATGCTCGACGATAGTGCGCTTTCGGACGCAAGAGGATCCTTCGAGAGGATTAGGACGTGTGGCCAAATTAGGATTCTGTTCGGTGTTGGTGGCTTAGGCGGGTCGAAACGCGAGCGAGCTGCTGTGGTTCAGCTTGGCATCACCGACAGCGTCCGGGTGCGGGAATTGCTGAATTTGAGCTCTAACGATGCCTGTGACCGGAACGATCGCGATGTCTGGGGGTTAAAGGCGCACGCTCGCGCAGCAGTATCTCGAAGCGCTCGTGATGTTACCTACGTCGAGACCGTCCGTCCTTCATTGTCCGGACAACGGGCTCTAAGGCTACATCTTAAGGAGAATAACATGGGTACGAACCGCAGCGGCCCTGGAGAGCCAAGGGTCACGGAAACTGCCACCGAAGCAAGGCAGGGGAACTACGGAAAACCGGTTTTTGCCGTTCTTGTCTTCGGGATCGTGCTCGCATTGCTGGCGTGGGGCGGCGTTGAGATATGGGGCGAGAGTATCGATCGGGATGCGAAGCCGACCGCCTCGACGACGCCCGATCCGATCAATGCGAAGCCTTCCGGACCGGGTACGTTTGACAATAATGCCGCCGATGGCAGCGGCCGTCCGCCCGAAGCGACGGACCGGTCTCCAAGCCCGAGCGGAAATGGTGGTGGCCCGACGCAGGTTAAGACGCCGGCGGGGACAGAAAAGACCCGGTAGCCTGCGCCATTCCGGCGGCTCGCGGGAGCCCTTGCCGAAACTGGACCAGGGTGAACACCGCCGCTGACGCGCATACACGACCTGGAAGGACGAAGGCCGCCTGGAGGACGGGAGCATTGGCGGCGAGCCCGGAGAGAGATGGCAGACGTTGCTCGAGCCAACAACATGCATCGGCTGAACGAAATGACTGCGGAATGATAAAGGGTGGGGGAGACGACTTTACCCTCGGCGGCTGCTCCTGATCAAATGACGTCGGCGAACATCGCGTATAGTCGAACTTTCTTGGGAACTTGATCTTCAAATCAAAGTTCACTCCCCCGGGATCATCAAGATCTCTCAAGGAGGAATAGATCATGGCATCCAGTGGAACAGACACATCGCATTCCAAAGGCGGCTCGAAGTCGGGCTCAGCCAAGGGCGCTTCGTCGGCAAAGACAGGCACCTCGTCAGGCAAGCAGGGCGGGTCGCACGAGCAGCACGTCAAGGCAGGCGAACAGAGCCACAAGAATTCGAAGTAACGTCGCCTCATCCGAATGTTCCCGACGGGCGCGGATTACTTCGCGCCCGATCTGCATTAGGGGGTTGGACCCCGTGGTCTTGTGGGAGGATTGCATCAACCACGCAACTTCCCGAGCTCAGTTCCTCAGGTGATTTTTCCTCATTCGCAGAGCGTGTCCCTTCGTCGAAGGAGCCGGAATTCTAACCTTTTCGAAAGGCGGTAAGAACCGGTCCATTGCCGATATGGAGTGCCTGCCTTCGAGGATCATCGCTTTCCATCTTGCATCGAAGTTGCCAAGGGAAGCATAGATGCAGAACTCATCCAAACGACCGAATTTTCAGGCAGGGACATTCAACGACTGTACGATACGGTACGGTCCGCCTACAGCTGGAACAAGACGTCGCGCACCCCGTTCCCTGATCTTCCTAAGCCCAAAAGGAGAATGATATGGTCACGATGGTAGGTAATGAGTCGGACATCAAGGATCTCGTGAAGAACCTGCTCTACCTCGAGCACGACGCGATCGCCGCGTATGATTCCTGCATTGAGCGCCTCGACAGCCGGGAATTTGCCAGCCAGATTTCCGTCTTCAAGGAAGACCATCTGCAGCACGTCCATGTCCTGACAGCAATGGCAGGGGAGCTCGGTATTGAAGCTCCGACAGAAGGAGACATGAAACAGATGCTGACGACCGGCAAGATCGCGCTAGCCGACTTGATGGGCGACGCCGCGATCCTGAAAGCCATGAAAACGAACGAAGACGATACCGTGACGGCCTACGAGCGGGAGGTCCGCCACGAGGATGCTATCCCCGCCTCAAAGGCGTTCTTCATGAAGGCTCATCAGGACGAGGAGAGGCATAGGTCGTGGATGGATACCACAGCGAAGACGCTCTCATCTTGAAGATCGTCACCAAATCAATACTACCAGAACCAACGACAAGCCCCGGCATCGGAGTGATCGACGGTGCTCTGTGTCGGTCGAGCGGCCTCGGCGTGTCTGCCAACCTTGAGCAAGGATAATTGACCAAACACTCGCTGATCATCTTCCTCCACGGCATCGGCGCGTCTGGGACACAGCTTGCGCCGTTGGCGTCTTCTTGGCGCCTAAGCCTCCCGAACGCCCGCTTCGCAGCTCCCGACGCTCCCTTTCATCATCGCTATGGGCATCAGTGGTTCAGCGTCGAGGGCAATCCGCTTGCCCCGGACCGCATTGTCGCGGTTAAAGAAGCATTTGATAAGGTGATCATTACCGTCGCCCGGCGGGAAGGCCTTGGGAACGCTCATGACCAGATCGCCTTCGTGGGGGTCTCCCAGGGAGCGATCGTTGCCTTCGACGCCGTTGCGTCCGGTCGCTGGCAGATCGGTGCTCTCGTCGGGTTCTCCGGCCTGCTACCGCCGCAAGCGGTGTCCCCAGCGAGCAAGAACACGCCTGTCCTTCTCGTCCACGGCTAGAACGATACGACCATCCCGCCGTTGGCTTCCAGGGTCGCCGCTGCGCGGCTCGGAACGGCCGGCTTCAAGGTCGAGCTGGACGTCGAGCGGGGAACAGGTCACACGATTTCCACCGCCGGCGCGCAGAAGGCGGTCTCTTTCCTAAAGAAGTCGCTGCTCTAGGGCCAACGGCGAAGATCAGATCATTTTGATCAGCGAGCGTCGCGAACGATAGGAGGCAGGCGGACCGCCACAGGAAACAACCCCCTTCACCTTCTAGCGAGTGACCCTCGCGCGGTATCAGGAGACCTTTCCACACGACGGCCCGAAGGCGCATCGACTGCGGGCTGCCTCGGAGGCCGACCGCAGAACGCTTGAATGTGGTCGCCCGGGCGGAGAAACGTACATGGGGCACGCCCGTACTTGGCGGCGCCGGGTGCGACAATGAGATGAGGCCGAGCACCAGGGCATCCGGAAGGGCAACACAAACGCCACTGCGGGAGGCCGAGGAAGCAGTCCCGTCAAAATCGACCGACGTTGCTCAGACTTGGTCGTCCGATCATGGAGGCGGTGTCAATCCGCCTTCTAAGGGTTCCACGCCCTCGGAAGCTCTGCCGTCGAATGAACCCGGTAGCCTCAGGCCGGGCGAGCTTGCCTCCGAAAACAAGTAGCTCTCGCTCTTCCTGGCGGCCAACGTCCGCACCGGCGGAGTTGGCGCGCAGGCTCGTTCAATTGGATTACCGGCGCGCGAAAGCCTCATTCCTTGGAAACCGGAACTTCCTGAATCGATGTCCGTTCTGCGATGACCGGAAGCCACCAGGAGGTAATATCATGGCAACCCTTACCGAGGCACGCTCAGGACCGCGCAAAGGTCGCCGACGGACAGGATCACGAAGTCAGCTACGAAGCCAACAAGGAAGGCGTTCTCCAGGGACACCATCAAGAAGCCTGTGAAGACCGCAGGGAATTCGCGCAAGAAGGTCGAAGCTGAAATTGACCGTCACTAGCTGTTAAGATCGCGACCTAGCCGCCAACCGCTTGACCGATAGGCCAGAACTGCCTCGCGGGCCGGAAAGGTGGCTATCCCTGCCAATTTGGGTAACCCCATAACCCGGGAAAGTGTTGCCCGCAGAGCCGGAGGACGAGCGCAGCGAGTTTATCGACGCCACAGGGTGCGGCGGCCGGCGTCTGGCGAAAAGCGGAGCTCGATATGCATGCGTGGCGGAGCGAAGCTGCGATGATGCGCCGGTCTGGTTCGGAAGGGAAACTCGGGACCGCGACTGGGATTTCGGTTTTCGCCTGGTGAACGTCAGGGTGTGAAAATGGTCATCCTGGTGTTGCAGTGTTTTGGCCAGTTGCTGCACCGCCCTTCAATGCATCCACCTCCTCCGACAAGCGATCTTTGATCTCGTCGTGCGCGTCCGATGCCACTTCGGCCGCACGTTCAAAGACGTCAGATGCAACGGCTTTCCCTCGATCCACAAGCTCGGAGGTCTGGGCGCCCAACGCGTCCTTGGCGGCGTCTGAGGCTTCTCCTGCCAATTGGTCTTCCGTCTCCGTCCTTGGAAGAGCGGCGCCAATAGCAGCTCCGACAGCAAATGCCAGCGCCCCTCCGACCAGCGGCTGATCGCGAAACTGCGTAAGGAACAAGGTGTTGAGGTCCGTGGCCTTTTCCTGCAGATTTGCTGTTCGCGCCGCTCTCTCTGCAAGATCTTGCGCTGTCGTCTTAACTTGCTCCCATTTTTCCGCAGCCCATCCGGATGCCGCGTCGAACATCGCCCCCGTCTCGTCGAGGATCTGATGGACTTGTTTTCCGCTGGCATCGACGAAACCGCGATAGGTCTTGCCTGTCTCGTCCATAAAATGGCCGGCGCGGCGTCCCGTTTCGTCGGTGAGCGCTTTCAGTTGCCGGCCAGAGCCATCGCTGAAATGACTATATCGCACGCCCCCAATCGATGTTGGCGGACCAAGTCGACGAACCGGTCCCTGAACAGGGTAGAGTTCGTATTCCGGCTCTCGTGAAGAATCGCGTGCGGTCGTCGAAGGGGAGCCTTTGGCCATCAGCCAAGCCAGACTGACGCCCATCAACGCCGCCGGCAAGGGATTTTCTTTGAGCGTTCGCCCAAGGTTTCCGACGAACTCGCTGCCTCCGCTATTCCTCGCGTAAGCAAGAACCTCGTCCACCAATTGGCCAGGTGACATTCGCTCCTGGATGGCGTCTATTCGATCTCCAAGCCGTTGCCGATCTCGCTCGATTTCTCGCTGCAGCTCGGCCGATGTTTTGTCTGTCGAGGTTTCCATCACAGTTTATCCTTCACGGTTTGCACGTCGCGACCAAGCGAAGTGGTGGTTCGCTCGAGCATCAGATTGTTGCGTCGGAAGACAGCGAGACCACGTGCGATCATGATCCAAGCAATCAGCCCGATGACGACACCGACGGCTGCGGACGCCAGCGCATTGGCGGTCGGCTCGGCAAACCCATGAGCCACGAGGAATGCAGCGACACCGCTGACGATGGCGCTCAACAGGATGCCGACCGCCCCGATTGCCAGTACCAGGCCGATCAGCAGGATTTCGACACCGCTCAAAGCATCCGATAGTTTTTCGGCCGCTTCCGTTTTGGCAAGGTCGATTTCTTTGCGCAGCAGACCGGTGACGTCGCGCAGAAGGCCGCTGATCAATTCGGACAGCGGCGTGTTTTCAGAGGTCTTAGTCATTTGAATTGCCCTCGCGTCCGGAGAACGATCCCACCGTTTGCGATGGCCCGGTCGGTCGGGCCTTGTCATTCCTTTTTGCAGACGCGATCAGAAAACGACTTGCGGTTAAGCCCGCGAGTGCCGCGATTCCAAGAAATGCCATTGGCTGCCTGCGCCCGAAATTCTCGACCAGCGTGGCCATCTCACCGAGATCCTTGCCCTCTATCCTTTCGGCAACTTTTGCGATGCTCTGGCCGACTTCGCGAGCGTATCGGCCGACTTGTGGCTGATCAGCGCTTTCTAGTTCTGCGCCGACCTTCTCCAGAGCTTTCGCCACGCCGCTCACCTGATGGGCGGCATAGTGCGTCTTATCGGAAATAACCGCGTCGACCTTCTCGATGACGGCGCCAGACCCCTCCTTGATCATCTCCTTTGTCGAGTCGACATCCTCGTTGAGCTTGTTCTTGAGGTCAGTAACTGGTGGGGCATTGGCAGACGGAACGCGTCCTCCTGCGGGAGCGGAAAAATTATTTGTCATCGAGAGTCTCCCTGGATTCGATCCTTTGTGGGCGCCGAACCTCGGTCTTCCAGCTTTGTTCCCGGGGGGTTGTGTGTTCCATCAAAACTTTTTGCGCCCCAGCAGGGAAGGCGAAGGTGCTTCGTGCACCAGCGCAGACGGAACGAGAAGCCCGGGCAGCCACAAAGAGTCCCTCGCCCAAGATCCGGCCCCAAGGTCGTTGTCAGCAGATGTCAGGTGGTTCGATGGATTAACGGACAGACGTTCGAGCGTTCTGACGTCTTCAGCGCCGGTCCGGCCTTGAACCATGGCCGCCCGCTGTTCGTGCCGCATGCTAGAGGCCTGCAAAGCCGTCGGTTTTGGCATCGGCCGATCGGAACCGCCTGCTGACCGATATTATGCCGGGGAGCCGGAACAATCTTTGGCTTGCAGCTTCTGAAGCGGCGCATCGAGTCTGATAACGATACCCGTTGAAGCATAATCGAGAGAGACGTCTCCGAACGCGGCGAGACTCGCTCTAACGAGCCGCGAGCCGAAGCCCTTTTTCTTGGGTCTTCCAACCACCGGTCCGCCGCGTTCCTGCCAAAGCAGGTGAAAGCGAGCGTTGCCGGCGTTTTGCAGCACCGACCACTCGATTTTGACAGATCCGGTATCCACCGACAAAGCCCCGTATTTTGTCGCGTTCGTGACCAATTCGTGCAGCACGAGGGAGAACGAAAGCGCCGCCTGGGGGTTAAGATTGACTTCGGGACCACTTGCCTCGATACGGTCGGGCTCGAGTCCGAGATTGATTGCAGTGGCCCCGACAATCGTATCCATGGTCGCCGATAGCCAGTTCTTCTGCAGTAAAATATCATGGGCGTTTGCATAGGCGTTGATGCGCGCCGAGATCGACTGCTCGGCGTCCGCCATGCTGTTCGCACTTCGAAAGGACTGGCTAATGATCGCCTGGACGACGGCCAGCGTATTCTTGATGCGATGGGAAAGCTCGTGCATCAGGACGCGCTGGCGCTCCTCGTTTTCTCTCTGCTCGGTTCGATCTCTGAGGATCTTCAGGAAGCCCTCCAGTTCGCCATCATCCGACCTCAACGCCATCATCTGGCCCGATGCCCAGAATAACGAGCCATCCTTTCGAACGTGCCAGCGTTCGTCGTCTCCATGGCCGTCCGTCAAAGCTGCGGTCATTTCTCGTGAAGGCGCCCCGGCCTCACGATCCTTCTCCGTGAAAATCACGGCCACAGGCTGACCGATGATTTCGGTATCTTCCCAACCGAGGATCCGGCGTGCCCCTTCATTCCATGTGGTGACGAGACCTTCTAGATTCACGGCAATGATCGCATATTCGATGGCACTCTGGAGGATGGCTTCGAGAAAGCGCTCACGAGCCCGACTGGGATGCGAAAAGCGGTTCATGGTCTTGCTCCGCGCCTGATTGTTCAGATCACATGAGAATGGACTTGCCCCAATCCTATACCTGATGCTGCCGCAGTGCCATCGCGCGGGATGCTTATGCAGCACGGTGTCCGCAAAGCTCTGAAGTAAGGCAAATAGGTGATCGTCGGGAAACAAAGGAGCGCAGGCGACGTTATCAGCCGATGACTAATGAAGCGTAGAAACATGAGGACTCACTCGACAAAGAACTTACACGGAGACCTGCCTTCGGCGTCGTCAAAAGCAGCCTTGGCTGATCGGAAAGAATTAGCGGCGGTCGCGTTCGAGCGCACCCGGATGCCCATGGTCGTGACGGATGCGCGCAAACCCGATCTTCCGATCGTTCTGGCAAACAAGTCATTCCTTGATTTGACAGGGTATGCCGCTGACGAGGTGGTGGGCCGCAATTGCCGGTTTCTGCAAGGCCCTGCGACCTCACCGATTGCTGTTGCCGAGATTCGCGTCTGCATTGCAGAGGAGCGGGAGGTCAGCGTCGAGATCCTCAATTATAAGAAAAGCGGGAAGCCATTCTGGAACCGCCTGCACTTGAGCCCCATCCATGGGGATGACGGACGGATCCTGTATTTCTTTGGATCGCAGATCGACATGACGGACTACCGGCGGGTTGAGGCGCTTGAGGCTTCCGAGCATCGTCTCCTTATGGAGGTCGACCACCGGTCGAAGAATGTCCTCGCCATCGTTGACAGTATCGTTCGCCTCAGCAACGCCGACGATGCGGCCCTTTATGCCGCGGCTATCCAACACCGTGTGCAGGCGTTAGCCCGCGCACATAATTTGCTGGCAGAGCGAGGGTGGGCGAATATCTCGGTTGAGGAGCTCGTTCGGCTGCAGGTGACGCCTTTCGCGGCCACCCGCATTGCTTTAAGCGGCCCCGATATCAGGCTGCCGGCGACAGTTGTCCAGCCGGTCGCGCTCGTCCTTCACGAACTGGCCGTTAACGCGGCTCGTCACGGCGCGCTTGCCAAACCGCAAGGAAAGTTGTCGATTGACTGGGCGCCCGGACCGGCGGATGACGGCTTCAGGTTGAGATGGAAAGAGGTAGGTGCGGGCCCGCCGCCCAAGCCAACCAAACGAGGCTTTGGTACGGTGATTGTCGGCGCTATGGTGGAAAAGCAACTGAGGGGGCACGTCGAGAAAACCTGGTTCGATGACGGCCTGCTTATCGAGATCGAGGTGCCTGCCGCCGGCTCTAGTCCGGTATGATGCACGCCGCTCGCCTTCTTTGGCTGTTGCGATCCGGATCGCCGTGCCGGCATCCACCTCTTCCTGTGGATGTTGAATTACTTTCGGCTCCACCAGCTTCACGTCATGTCATTAATCACAGGGCCTCTCTAGGCGTGGAAGGAAGGCTTACCGGTATCGATGAGAACGTCAACCTCCTGCGGAATGAGTTGAGCGACGAGAGGACAGCGTTCAGAGCCGGTCGGCCATTCGGATCAATCTGCTCGGCAAGCTGTTGAGATGAATGCCGGCTCAACTCCCAGGTGCGCAATCAGCTCAAAAGCTCAAAAGCATAAGGATACGGTCCAGAAAAATCACGATGCTGTCCAGCCAACCCTGGAGGAGTGGAAACACCTAGAGACGCTCGGCTCTGGCATTTAGGATTGATAGCCTTGCTGGTCTAAAGAGGGAGGGATCGTCGGCTACGCCAGTGACGGCGCTGTGGCCTGGATTAGACACTGGCTGATGATCAGTTGAGATATTCTTGTCCAAAAAAGGCCCCGCTTTTTGGGGAGCGGGGCTAGTTCTGGGTTGAGTTGGGTCGCACATCGAAATGTCGAGTGGCTGCCTGCACAAATCTCCGCACGGCCCGACATCCTTACCGCCAATGAAGCCTATTGTTCCCGGCAGTCGGATTTTTTTAGGAGACAAGGCTGGGCCGTTAGGCGCTTCAAAAAAGCCCCGCCGAGACGGGGCAATTTTGGAAAGGACGGATCGCACAGGAAGGGACGAGTTACATACGGCCCCGTCACACAGGGCCACCCGCGCGATCCGTCCCTCTAACCGGCAAAGCAATTGTTAGGTCCTGTACGGTTTCGGACAGAGAGATTTAGCCCGCCGGCCAAAGTCGAATCATACAATGAGAGAATATTGCCGACGTAGTTCGCCAGCCGGAAGAAAAACCCCGCCTTCGCGGGGCTCAGTAAGGGGGGTGGTTTTTAAAGCTGCGCCTCTGGCGAGGCACTATCCACTATGATGAGAATTTCATTAGTTGCAATGCATAGACCGTTCTGGAGATTGTTTTTTTCTAAGCGTTTAAATGCAGAAGTGTTCGATTTCGTACAAAGCGGCCTGCTACCGATACAACCGCTTTGCAATTTCTGGTAACTTTCATACGGCCGCTCAGCGATCTGCTAAACCCCAAGCATTTACTTCTCCTGTGCGTTGGGCGGCCGCTGAATTTTCTAATTGCTCCAGGTGGCCGCGCAGAAGCGGTTGGAAGAAGGAGTAGACCATAACCTCTGCGCGGTCCGAACCCCTGGGAAGGGGTAGATCGCGAACAGACAGGGCAAACGCTGCTCGACGATCCAATTGGTTAACCACGAGTCCGAGGAAGCGGTTCCCGTACAGTTTCGCACCATACGGATCGCGGATCAGCTTCGACACTGGCTGAAGATCAACCTCCCACGATCACAGGTCTCGCGGCGCTTTTGCTATACCGTCGATTTCGGGTGTCGGGCCGCGCGGAGCGTCGCTTGGAGCAGACCGAAAACTTGCCTCCGCACGACCCAACTCTGGGATAGGTGAATTGCTAGGTCGAAAAGCATCCGGCAATTTACTGGACAACCTTTTTGGCCCGCCGCAGTTCCCGGCCGTATAAAAGAAAAAACTCCTTTGGCAGGCGGATTTGCATGACCGGAGGTAGATGTGCCGCAGTTTCCGGCCGGTTAAAGCACATGGGACACACAATGTAGATTTATTGGAAAAAATCGCCGCGGCGGCAAGGATGAGTAGGGTGGGGGTTATCGTAGATAAGCGTATCTAGGCGCTGCACAAATATTTTGCGTTACATTTATATCTTTTTGCAATACTTTTTGCAACTGCGGCTTTAAGTATTCCGAGTAAAACAAAATTGATTGTGCGGTTTATGACCAGAAAAGAAATCAACTAGAACTCAAAAGAATATGTTTTAAGGTTTCATCTGGCCGCTCAGCGATTATTGCTTACCCCAGGCAATGTGTCTCCTGTGCGTTGGGCGGCCGCTAAACTTTCTAGTTGCACCAGGTGGCCGCGCAAAAGCGGTTGGATACGATCAATTCAGCGGTAGTCTTGCTTCCTCGCGGTTTTTCCGCATCCGCAGCCGGACGTCGTCCATCGCATTGATCCAGCCCATATCTCGCCTGCAACGACTTTGCTATATTAGAAAAATATTGTAAACGTGTAGGGGTGGATTGGTCGCGAGCCCATCAGCGCGTGTAGTTGGCATTTGCGATCTAGTTGCCACTACGACGTTCACAGCTGGTCAAGGCCGTGCCGCTGCCGTTTTTGAGCGTGTGCAGGCAATCTGTTTTGCACTGCGCATGAACGCCTGCATTCACCGCAACTAGAACCTGAGCGCGAGCCCATGGCAGGTGCAATCGCCGTTGTCTCCACCAGTGAACCTTCTCCAGATCGAGTGAGGGTGCAACTCGAACGCATATTGAGCAGTCGTGACTTCGGCCTGCCGCATCTAGGGCGGAGATTTCTGCAGTTCATCGTCGAGGAAACCCTCGATGGGAGAGGAGGATACCTCAAGGCCTTCACAATCGCCCAAGCGGTATTTGGCCGGGACGTTTACTTTGACGCACAGAGAGACCCGTGTGTCCGCGTACAGGCCACTCGCATTCGCCGCGAGTTGGAGCGATACTACCTGCTCGCGGGGCCGGAAGATGAAGTTCTCATCACCGTCCCCATAGGCACCTACGTGCCAAGCTTCCGGATAAGAGAGGTGTCGGACGTCCAGGAAACAGCTCCAGCGCAGAAGCCCCAGCCCACGCCTAGGAATGCGATTTATGCGCGCAATGCCGTCGTCACGCTTCCGTGGCAATGGCTTATGACAGCTGCGACCATAGGGGTTTTCGTCCTGGCTGAGTTATTGGTTTGGCTCGACGCACGGAATCCGGCTACGACGACGACGAAACCATCGATTCTCGTCGAGCCGTTTGAGGCGGTACCCAGCACGCCGGCAGTGGCTGCCATCTCTGAAGGCCTTTCCTACGAACTGGTGACCAAGCTGGTCTCACTGCCGGACATCGTCGTAAAGATCGATAGCACGTCGGGTAAAAGAGATGGTCTCTATTTGCTCCAGGGCACCGTGCTAATGGCTGGGCAGAGATTAAGATCGTCGGCCCGACTGGTGAGGCGGTCGGATGGCGCTGTCGTCTGGGCTGAAAACTACGACGACGAAATAGGCAAAGAGCCAGCGCTTGATATCCAATCGGACGTTGCGGAGAGCATTGCCACGTCCGTGGCGCGGCCGCTTGCTGTCGTCGGGGAGCGACAAAGCCGGTCACCTTTATATTAGCCCGCTCGTCCTCGCGCTTTTAAGGCGCGCTTAGGCCGCAAATCGCACCGATCGTTCCTCTGCTTCGGCAACGCCGACAAATGGTCACAGGGCTGTTCATCGAAGGTTCATTGTGCAGCAGCCCCAATAGAACCCTTCCGTCATCGGTGTCACAGCTCAGGCGGAAGAGGGAGACTGAAACATCAACATCATCGACCGAGGCCAATCACATGTCGCACAAATTGCTTCTCTCCGCTGCCGGATCGTTGCTTGCTGCTTTTATCATGTCGACGCCGGCGCACGCGCTGACGATGAAGGAATGCAGCACGAAATATCAGGCGGCTAAAACCGATGGCTCCGCCAAAGACATGAAGTGGAATGATTTCCGCGCCAAGTTCTGCGGCGCGGACGCTGCTGCCGCTGATAAGGAAGACGAAGCGGACATCGCAAAAACAACCGACAAAGAGCCTGCAAAGCCGACAGCCGCAGCGCCAAAGAGCGTCAAGTTCCCGAAGGCGATCGACAAGAAGTATTCGAGCGAGACGCCTGGAAAGGGTCGCCTCCATACCTGCGTCGACGCCTATCATGCCGCCAAGGATGCCGGCACGCTCGGCGATCTGAAGTGGATCCAGAAGGGCGGCGGCTATTGGAGCCTTTGCAATACGAGCATCAAGTCCGCAGGCTGAACGAAGCCTCGCAATCTTGAAGAGGAGGAGGCCGCTATGCAAGCGGCCTTTCCATTATAGCTATCATTCCGGGCGTAGCTGGGCTCAGCTGCACCAATCATTTTGCGTGTCACCCGCTCAGTGGGTCGTGCAAACCATTTCAATCAAAGCAGCAAGTTGATGGCCCTCAAGGATCGCGTAACGATGGGTACCAGTGCGAACAAGGATCTCGATCGCCTGAAGCTCGTTAATGTTCTCCCCAGCGTATTCAATTGCTGCTTGCAGCGAGATGAAATTCTTATTCACGGTGCCGGGGAGCCAGCTATGAACGGTGACAAGAGCAGGCGAAGACATTTGGTTTCCGATCTACAATTCAACGAGATGACAATATCAGAAAACAACCTAAGTGCGCCTGTGACAGGTGTATCTGGTTACCGATTGATTGACGTCGTCGATTGCCACGTTCTGATGCTGCGCGGGCGGCCATTGTTCAGCGCCTTCAATAAAAAAGAGCCCCGCCGAGACGGGGCAATTTTGGAAAGGACGGATCACACAGGAAGGAAGAGTTGACATACGGCCCGTCACTAAGGGCAACCTGTGCGATCCTGCCGCTCGAACGGAAAAGCGATTGCTTTGTTCCCGTACGGTTTCGTACGATGCAGGCGCGGCCGCGGGATCTTCAAAAGTGCCCACAAGCCGGTAGCCGCGCAGAAGGGGTTGGTGAAGGAGTGGACCATTGACCTCTGCGCGGCCCGAACCCCGTGGAGGGGGTGGATCGGGAACAGTGCAGGGCAGACGCTATCCCGCGATCTAAGCGGTTAACCATCACTCAGCGGATGCTGTTCCCGTACAGTTCCGCACAAATCATTTTGCCGCGGATCAAATTAGGAGTCGCAGCAGCGCTGCCTCGTCCTGCACCCCATGCTGGAATGACTGGATAATCCGGCAGGCTAAATCCTCACGCTCAGCGTCTGTGTTGATTTGCTTCAGCGAAACGACGTGGTCGTAGACCCTTTGGCAGAGCGCCACCTCGGCGTCGTTCAGCACGTTTTGCGCCTGCGCAATCTGGAATGGGATCATGACAGCCCTCCCTTTCCCTATAAAAAGGGTAGGGCGGAAAAGGGCCGGTTCAAGCGTGGAGGCTGTGGACTATCGGTCGCACCAGTCATTCCTCTTCGTCGGTTGCCAGGTCCGCGCAAAACCCTCCTGAAGAAGCTTCTTGCCGATTTCTTCCCCATTCGTTCGGTAGATGTTGACGAGCGGCCGGTGTGAAGGCGTCCGGTCCACCGCGCCGCTCGACACGATCCGCAAGCCCTTTTCAGCCAGTAGCTCTTTCAGCCTTCCCTTGGCGATTAGCGCCAGCTTCCGTTCCTTCATGCACTTCGCGTGCGATCCGATCTCCGGCGTGTCTATGCCCGAGACGAACGGAATACCTTCCCCCAACAACCGCATGTTTTGCCCGTCGCATTTTACAGTGTCGCCATCGACCGCCGTCAGCGATGCGCAGAAGATCAGTTCATCGATCATCCTTGCTTCCTCGCATTCCGTTTAAACGCATCAGCCGGTGATAGTATTCCTCGACCTTTCGAATAGCCTCGCGCGGTTCAACTTCGAAGCCTTGGTGGAGCGTCAGCCTTCGGCGCACACTTGGGCCAAGAACACTCCATTGCCACATGCTGTTATTCGGCCCGCCGCTCTCCATTCGTATCCTCCCGATGATTATTTCCCCGTCATAGCCCAGCCAATCGAGATCCGTCGGCTGATCGCGTTCGTCGATCTTCGTGCCGCGCCATTTGTAGAGTGGTTGGTATCGAGTGGGCATACCCGGAACATTGCCCTAGCCGCTTCAATAATCAATCTGGGTGAATTGGCTTTTAAGCCATGAGGGGTCCCAGAGCGGCCCGGTGGACCGCACGGCCACTGCGAACAGGGGTGCAGCAGTACAAGATACTGAAGCCGTGCGGCCCGTCGTCACAACCCATAACTGCCTGAACAGGTTCCCGTATCATGAGTTCACCGCAAAAAAAGCCCCGCTGGATGGCGGGGCTAGTTTGTACAGACGGAAAGGCGGCTGCGCCATAGTTGCTGGGGAGCAGACGAAAGCGCATCCTCGCGCAAAAACCCGCCGTTGCAACAGAAAGTTCCCGGCCCTCACCTAATGAATTTGGGCAAATTGCTTTTCCGAGCGCCGCTGCTGAAGTGTCAGCATGGCGAAGCCGTCCCGCAAACCTTCCCTGCCGCTGCTCGGTGAAGCCGACACGCAGCTCCGAAGCCGCCCGCGCCGGCGCCGAGATCCCGCCCAGCCGAACCTGCCCCTGGACCCGATGCCGGCGCGCGTCGAGCCGTGCCTAGCGCTGCTCAAGGCCAAACCGCCGAAGGGCGATGATTGGGTTTTTGAGATCAAGTGGGACGGCTATCGCCTGGCTGTCCACATCGAGCCGTCGGGCGTGCGCATCCTGACGCGCGGCGGCCACGATTGGACCGAGCGCTTTCCGGCGATCCTGGCCGAGGCAAGGCGCCTACCTGTCTCAACGGCGATCCTGGATGGAGAGGCCGTCGTGCTCGACGCGCATGGCCGGTCCGATTTCGGCATGCTCCAGCAGTCGCTGGGCGGGCGAGGGGGCAAGGGGGCGTCCAGAGATGCAATCTTCATGGCATTCGATCTTCTCTATTTCGACGGCCATGACCTGACCGGAACCGAGCTCACCTCCCGGCGCCACCTCCTCGAGGGACTGGTGCCCGCCGGCGGAGAGGACGCTATTCGATTGTCAGAGGAGATCGAGGCCGATGGCGAGCAGCTACTGCGCATCGCTTGCGAACACGACCTTGAAGGCATCATAGCGAAAGACCGTAACAGCCCGTATCGATCCGGCCGCCTCGGCGACTGGCTGAAGATCAAATGCATCCAGAGCGATGGCTTCGCGATCGTCGGCTATGAGATGTCGACGGCATCATTCGGGGGTATCGGCCGGCTGCTGCTCGCCGCGCGCAAGGGAGGCGAGCTCGTCTATGTCGGGGGAGTGGGAACCGGCTTCAACGAACGCTCCGCCGCGGATCTCCGGAAACAGATGGACAAGCTGACCATGGCCAAGCCGGCCGTCGATTCGGCGTCGTCCTGCGAATGGCCTGAAATCTCCGAAATTAGCTTGATCTTCTCATCGTGGGCCTTGTCGAGATTGGCATAGGCAAAGGTGATCGCCGTCCCGCGCAGATCGTGGAAAGTTACCCCCTTGATTCCGAGGCGTGCCATCTCCTTGCGCGAGCGACAAAGCGCACCACCTATAATATTAGCCCGCTAGTCCGCGGGGCTGGCAGCGGTGCCTTACGCTGGAGGGCCTAATCATTGCCTCAGTCGGTCAGCGCCTTGATGATCGCGTTCGGGCGCGTTCTCGGTCATGGGCAAGAAGAAGTGCGTGTTCTTGGCCTAGGCGGTCTCGTACACGATCTCAGATGATAATTCCTGAGATCCTGAACAAACCAGGGAAGCTAACCGCCGAGGAAATGGATCTTGTCCGCGCTCACCCGCAAAAGGGTTACGAGATGGTGGCGAAAGCGGACTCGGCGCCGGATGAAGTGCTTGATATCTGCCGTTTCCATCATGAGCGCTATGATGGCAGCGGTTATCCCGATCGCCTGTCGGGCAGGGACATCCCTTATGTTGCTCGCGTTGCTGCCATTTGCGACGTATACGAGGCGCTGACATCCATCCGGCCGTACAAGCGGGCTTTCTCGCAGGCGGAGGCAATCAACATGATGATGAACTCTTCCGGACATTTCGACCAGAAGCTCTTGTCGGCGTTCGTCTCGAGGATGATCATCAGTGGCACCCTGCACTGATCCAGACATTGCCCGAGATTTACGAGGGCGCTGGCGTCGAGCGGTTATCGGCCAGGTTGCAGCTTGGGCGCCCTCTTCGTCGAAGCCAGCGACCGTTCTCTGGAGCAGCTAATCATCGCGGGTGACAATCTCATGTATGCAGCAAAACGTCGGAAAACGCACTGCTGCCAGCACCGGGCTATGCGCACTTGCGCTGGAGGGTTTCGTCACCATTCTCACGGAGGCCTTGCCAGCCGGTCTGCTCCCGCAGATCGGGGTTTCGTTACGTGTGAGCTAGACAATGGTTGGTCAGTAGATCATGCTCTGGGATCGCAGCTTGCGGCGACCCTGCCTACGCAGCGACACGCAGCTGGCGCAGGCTGCCGCCGGGGCAGCGACGTTGTTTCAGATTGCATCAGCGCGTGCGGGTTCGGCGGCTGATGTCGCGCAGGCGGATTGCGATTGGTCGATATCGCTATGCTTGCCTGCGCGACCGGATCAAGGTTGTGCATTTGAACGCCGACCCTTTGGATGAAGCCGTCAACCCCCTTAGAGGAGCCTGTTATGGCGGCAGCATCACCTGCCAGCCAGGACATTTCGATGGGACTGAACCCGCCGATGCCAACCAGTAAGCCACGATCGTAGCGTTAAGCAAAGCCGGGCACCAATGGTCGGGCACCGAGACTTCAACAACCACTTTCGCTTCGATGCCGTCCAAGAGCGCCAGACAAACGCGAGGTAATTGTTTTCATCACATCGGGCGCGGGAATTCACAACCGCCGTTCAGTCCTGGCATCGAATAGATGCAGCTTGCCGAGGTCAGGCGCAAGGACCAGTTGGTCCCCGGCGCGCAGTTCGAGGCGCTCCCTCACCGTCGCGATAAGGGTATCGGCGCCGAGCTTGGCGGTGATCTGGATCTCAGCTCCGGTCGGCTCGACAAGGACGACATCCGCCGTCACGGGGCCCCGTCCGACCGTCATATGCTCAGGCCGGATGCCGTAGATGATTTCGGCGCCGCGCGCCAATGCTGCGCCTTGGGGCAGAGGTAGCCTCCCGCCACCATCGGCGATGAATTCAAGAGGTCCCGATGCGCTGACCTGACCGCGAATGAGATTCATGCCCGGAGATCCGATGAAACCTGCCACGAACAGGTTGGCCGGTTCGTCATAGAGGTCCAATGGGGAGCCTATCTGCTCCACGAATCCGTCTCGCATCACGACGATGCGATCGGCCATCGTCATCGCCTCGATCTGATCGTGCGTGACATAGATGGTTGTTGTCTTCAGCCGCTGGTGCAGCTGTTTGATTTCGGAGCGCATCTGAACGCGCAGCTTCGCGTCCAGATTGGACAGCGGCTCGTCGAACAGGAACACCTGCGGATTGCGCACGATCGCACGGCCCATCGCAACACGCTGGCGCTGGCCGCCCGAGAGGTTCCTCGGATATCTTTCGAGCAGATGCTCGAGCCCGAGAATCTGGGCGGCCTCGCGAACACGCTGCTTGGTCTGCTCTCTGGGCGCCTTAGCCAGCTTCAGCGAAAAACCCATATTGGCCTCGACCGTCAGGTGCGGGTAGAGCGCGTAGGATTGGAAGACCATGGCGATGTCGCGCTCCTTCGGCGCAATATTGTTCACCACCTTGTTGCCGATCGAGATCCTGCCGTCGGAAATCTCTTCCAGCCCGGCGATCATCCGCAACAATGTCGATTTTCCGCATCCGGAGGGGCCGACGAGGATGACGAACTCGCCGTCCTCGATATCGATATTCACGCCATGCAGGACTTCGAAGTGACCGTAGCTCTTACGGGCGTTCGCCACACTTACTGACGCCATGATTTTCTCCGGCTGATGTTCGCAGTTCGACGGGCAGCCTTTCGTGGAAGCGGCTGCAGGATTGTTTATTGCATTGCTGTCGCGGCAGAGTAGGGAGCCAAAGCCGCGTCGATGGCCGCAAGGCAAAGTTCGCGGGCGTTGGGAGCGATCCGCTTTGACACCACGTCGGGGTATAGTCTTGCCAGATACTGGCTGATCAATGTCTCGGGGATGTCTCCGGGGAGCCGGCTGAACAGTTCGTCCACGGCCGCGGAGGCCCTTGGATCAGGCCAGTAATAGCGGATACGGTCGCTATAGCTGAAATGCCGCTGCAGGCGCTCTTCTTCGGGACTGGCGCTGTAGTGACCTGCCCAGTGCGCCGGTTGCTCCACCATGATTGCTTCCATGGCAGCGGCCAGTCCGGTTTGCGCCGTCGTTCCGGCAAGCACGCCGGCGATCGCATCGAGACCGTAGAGAGCCTCGCGAAGCGCGAACGTTAGCCCAGGCCCGACTTTGAGGATGGCGAAGCCGCCATCGATCAGAGCCGACAAGGCACTGGACGGTTGGTAGTCGGTGGAATGCGCTTCGAAAATCAGTCCGGGCATTTCGTCCAGCGACCGGATGAGGCCGATCGCTCTGTCGGGCTGGTAGAGCGCCACGTTGGTATTGCCGAACTCGACTCCCGGCTGGACCACGATGCCGATCACCCGCTCCATGGCGGAAGCCAAACCGGCTTCGGCAAATGACGCCCGATGGACAGCCAGGGTCTTCAGCGCCGCATCGGCCCTCGTGATGTCGATTTCCCGGAGTGCGTGGGTTGCACCGCCGGGAGGCGGCACCTCTGTCCCGATGATATAGACGGGCGGCCGCCGGGGCGCGCGGTGACTGGCCTCTTCGGCAGCCTTTGCCAGATGTGCGGCGCGGGCCGCCGTCACTTCGTCCTCCAGTGCAGTCGGTTCGCCCGCGCAGCCCATCGACGTGTCCAGGTGGATCTTCTCAAATCCGGCCTCGACATAGGCCGCGACCATGGCAGACGCGCGCGCCATCGCCTCTTCGGCCGGCAGCTTCCTCCATGGGTTCGGGCCGAGATGATCGCCACCCAGGATGATGCGCTCGGCCGGAAAATCAGCGGCCGCAGCGATGTCCTCGACGAAACGGCGAAATCCCGCCGGCGTCATCCCGGTATACCCGCCTTCTTGATTGACCTGATTGCAGGTGGCTTCGATGAGGGCAGGCCGGTCTTCTGCTGCTGCGCGCCGGAGTGCGGCCTCGATGACCAGCGGATGTGCGGAGCAGACCGAGGTGACGCCGCGTGGAAGCGCAAGTTTTCCCGTGCCCAGAAGCTTTTGCAGAGCGGTCTGGCGGTTCTCTTCGATCGCAGTCATGCCAGTTTCACGACCTTGGTCAGGTGACGGGGAGAAACTGTATCGATCTGCCGGGCCTGAGCGGCGCGTTCGCCCAGGACTTGTAGCGCCGGCAGGACGACCAGACCTGTAAGCGACAAATCGGCATCCACGGCGAGCTCGACATCGCCCGGACCGCCAAGGCCAATGACGACCGCACCCTTGTCTCTCAATTCGCCGGCCAGCTTCGTCTCGGCCTCCCGCTGGTCCGAGCTGTAAAGCATCACGACAGCGGTCTTTTCGTCGACAAGGCTGATCGGTCCATGACGGTATTCCAGGGGGTGGAAGGCTTGCGTCATGATTTGGCTCATTTCCATGAGCTTCAGCGCTCCTTCCAGAGCGATGCCGAACAACGGACCTCCGCCGAGAAATACGAAGTGCGTCCGATCGGCGATCATGGCGGGAAGAACACGATCGAGAGCGCCGGCGATCTTGCGGGCGGCGCCGACAACGGAGCTCGGCACATGCTGCCCGATCATCTGCAGGCCAAGAAGGACCATCAGGCTCGCCGACACCGTCATGACGATGCCTTCGTCAGAATGGGTCTCGGCAGAAATCATCCGATCGCAATTCTTGGCAAGAGAGCTTTCCGGCTCGACCGTCACGGCAGTGACGAATGCGCCGGCGGCCCGGCTCGCTTTTGCGGCAGCGACTGTCTCCGTCGTCTCACCGCTGCGCGACAGCGCCACGACATGGGTGTCGCGCCAGTCGGGCCAGAATGCCGAAGGCCGGCTTTCCCATTCGGCGCCAGGCACCGCAATCGCCTTTCGCCCGGCGAGGTTGGAGTAGGCTGCAAGCGAGAGCGCGAGATTGTAGGACGTGCCGCAGCCGACGAAGACCAGTAACTTGGAACTGCTATCGGCCGGATTTGCACCGATGGCTTTCTCCCAATAGGGAAATTGCTCGAAAATAACCTTTTCGGTCGTATTCATGAAGTCTCCGATTATTTGACCGAACCAGCCAGCAGGCCGCTGACGAGATAACGGTTGAGAAAAATGACGACGAGGGCGGGGATGACGATCGCGATCGAGCCGCTGGCCGTAATCAGCCCGTAGTCGATGAAGTTCTTCGTCACAAATTCAGGTATGAGCACGGTCAACGGCTTCGTCGCCTGCGGTGAAAAGATGAGCGGGACAAGATACTGTCCCCAGGCGCCCAGGAAGGTCAGGATCGCTGCCGCCGTCAGTCCCGGTCCGGCGAGCGGCAAGACGATGTTGAAGAAGATGTAAAGCCTGCCAGCGCCATCGAGCTGCGCCGCTTCCTCGAGCGCGATCGGAAGAGCTTCGAACACGCTTCGCAACAGCCAGAGCGAGAGCGGCAGAAACGCCGAGACGTAGATCAGAGCGATGCCAACATAGGTATCGACGAGGTGCAGCTTGATCATGATTTGGTAGAGCGGGATCAGGACCGCGTAGGCGGGAATGGCCAGCGTCGCGACGACGGCAACGAAGATCGCCTTCCTGCCGGGGAACTGAAGCCGGGTGAAGGCGTAGGCTCCAAGCGCAGATATCGCAACGCAGAGCAGCGTGGCGGCGACCGCGGTGACAACGCTGTTCAGCAAGGCAGCGCGAAACTGCTTGAAGACTTCGACCCCTCCGATTCGGGCAATGTCGATGCCGAACAGTCGCGAATAATGATCCAGGGTGAAGTGCTGCGGGAAGAAGTTGATGGGCCGGACCGAGAAGTCTTCGCTTGGCGTAACCGAGCTCGCGATGGTCCAGTAGATTGGTCCGAGGGACCAGATCAGCAGCACCAGGACGCCGGCCCAGATCATCAGTCGATAGGTTAGGGTGGCTTTCATCAGTCGAACCGTGTGTTGCGGTATACGCGAAGGACGTAGACGAGCGAGATCAGCAGAGAGACGAGCGTGATCACCACCGACAGCGCCATCCCATAGGAAAAGCGGAGGTTCTGGAACGTTTCCAGGTAGATCTGGACGAGCACCGGCCTTGTCTCGAGGCTGGCTCCAGCCAGGACCCAGGCTTCATCGAAGAGGTTGAAGGCATTTACCGTTGCGTTCGTCATCGCCACGGCGATTGCGCTTCGAACCAGGGGCAGTGTCACCAGGCCGAACATCTGGAAGCGCGTGGCGCCATCGATGCGCGCGGCCTCATAGAGATGCGCAGGGATGCTCTGCATTGCAGCCAGAACGATCACGATCGTCAGCGGCATCATCCGCCAGACGTGAACGATGGTCACGGCAACGATCGCGCTGGTTCGATCGTTGAACCAGACGTGATTTTCGAAGGGGAGTCCGAGTGCGGACAGAATGCCGTTCAGCAGGCCGGCGCCGGGTTGATAAATCCAAAGCCAGATGACGGAATTGACGACCCCAGGCAGCGCCCAAGGCAGTATCACCGCGGCGAGAACCCATTGGCGCCCGACCTTAATCTGGTTGATCAGCGCCGCCGAAAGCACGCCGAAGACAGTTTCCGCGATAACCGCCAGGACGACATACATGAGCGTATTGCTCCAGGTCGTCGCGAGCTGGCCGTCGGAGAGCATCCTTGCATAATTTTCCAGGCCGACGAAGGGCGTGCCGGCCTGCATGGGATTGACCCTGTGCAGACTGTCCCAGACCGTTCGGCCCACGGGATAGAAGACAAGCGCGGCCATCGTGATAACGATCGGGGAAATCAGCAGAAGCCCGAGGGTGGTGTCGGCGTTGAAGCCGACCCCACGCTTGCTTGACAGGCCTTCAGATGCGAAGGCGGTCATTGCGCCATCGCCTGCTTGGCAGCGGCAGCGATCGCCTCCATGGCTTGGTCGACGCTCATCTGGCCTTTGGCTGCGCTGTTGATCGCAGTGTTCACGCCACTCGAGAACTGCGGATACCAAGGCGGCGTGCCCTGCGGGAAAAGCGGCTCCACGGTCTTGGACTGCGCCACCAGTACATCGCCGCTATTCAACTTGCCGTCCTGGTTCAACTCGGAGAGCGCGGACGTGCGTGTCGGCAGGAAGCCGTTTGCAGCATTCTTCTTCTGGAAGTCCTTGCTCGTGAACCACTTCACGAAGGCGATCGCCGCATCCTTGTTCTGAGAGACGTTCGGAATGGCGAGCGCCTCGGGAAGGCCGAAGCTTCGCGTTTCGCCGCTCGCGGTCGGCACCAGGATGGCTTCCACCTGGCCGGCGACTTTCGACTGCTTGGGATCGTTCATCTGGCCGAGGCGTCCGGGCTCGCCGGAGATCATGATACTGGTGATGCCCTGGCCGAACATGCTTTCGTTGATCTGGCTGTCCTTGAGGCCGGTGGATGCCGGATCGACGAGCCCTTCCTTGAGAAGCATGAGTTCGAAAGCGAGCGCCTTGTAACCAGCCGAGTCGGGGGATGTGAAAAGCGGGTTGAAGTCCTTGTCGAAAAGCTCTCCGCCGAAAGCCTTCGTCAACAGATACCAGCTCGTCGAGGCGCCCTCCGTTGCCGAAACCGGCAGGCCGATCGGATATTGCGTGATGTCCTTTTCCTTGATCTTCTTGGCAGCCGCGACGAGGTCGTCGAGCGTCTTCGGCATTTCCGATACGCCGGCATCGGCAAAATGCTTTTTGTTGATCAGCATCACGCGGAAGTCGTTCGTATAGGGAACGCCGAGAAGCTTGCCATCGACGGTGAAAATCTTCGCCACGCCGATGTCTTTGACGCTGTCGGCATCGATCACGTCATTGAGCGGCAGGAACCAGCCGGCGGCGCTGAACTGCCCTGTCCATGACCAGTCGAATTCGGTCACGTCGGCCGGCGCCGTGCCTGCGACCAGAGCCGTCACCAGCTTCGGCCGGATATCGTCCCAGGAGAGCGTCTGCAGGTCGACGTGAATGCCGGTCTCGGCTTCGAAGTCTGCCGCAATGGTCGGCCCCTGGGGTGACGGCATCAATACTGTAATTGACTGGCCGGCGAGCGGCTTTGCGTCGTCAGCGAGGGCGGGCATGGCAATGGCCAGAGCCGCCGACGCAAGTAGTCGCAAGATTAATTTGTGCATGTTCCCATCCTTCATTGTTTTCTTGATGCTCGGATTAAACTGCGTGCGTGCCGATGCCCTGGGCAGTGGCCGCGATTTGCCCGAACCAGCCTTCGTCCAAAGGCCAGTCGAGAAGTTGGGCGGCAGCCAGAAGGGCGCCGCCAATGGGGGGGAGTTTCGGTGGCGCCGGAGCCTTGCCGATCCTGCGTCCGAGCGCTTCCAGCAGGAGCCGGCTGGAAAACGTGCCGCCAGCATAGGTCCAATCGGCATCTGTCCGGCAATGACGCGAAATCGCGTGATGGTGTTTCGAGAGTTCGTCGGCTGCCTGCTCCAGCAGGCTCACGGCTCCCTCGTCACCCCCGCTCGCTACCCGATCCACGAGAGCTGAAATCGCTGCAATTTCTGCCCTTGGATTTTCGAGCGAACTCGCCCAGTCGCCAAGCCCGTTCATCGGATCGGCAGGATCGATGTGGAGTCGGTCGAACAGGGCCGCCGCCAGGGCTGTCGCCGGCGCGCGCCCGTCCAGGCTTTGGCTGACGAGGTTGAGCGCCCGCTGCCCAATCCAGTGACTGCTGCCTTCGTCGCCGATCAGATCGCCCCAGCCGCCGGTTCGTTCCGATTTGCCCGCCTCGTTACGCGCCCAGGCCATGGAACCCGTACCGGAGAGAACGAGTATCCCCGGCTTGCCCGCGAAGGCGCCGAGATGGGCGGCATCGACGTCATTCAGGACTTCGCGACGAACATTCGGAAAGGCGCGCTGGATCGCATCGCGCTGCAAGGCGGACAGGCGTGCGACCTCACCATAGGCGGGAAGCCCCGCGGCGACCGCCATCAACTTCGTTTCGTCACGAAACGGGAGCAGGTGCCGCTCCAGCTCTTCCAGCCAGTTCGGATTGTCCATGGGATTGACGCCGCGACCGCGGGAACAGCGCAAAATGCGGCCGGTCCGGTCTGCAACGGCAACGACGACCTTGCTTCCGCCACCATCGATACCGAGGACCAGCTCGTCGCTCATTCCTTGGGCCCCAGCTGCGCGATCGTTGCGTCGACACCGAAATTCGCCAGTTCCTCGCGCCAATGGCGCGAAAGTGCGGAATCGGTAATGACCTTTGCGGTGTTCAGCGGCGCCACTTTGTACGTCGCCATCGTCCCGAATTTTGATGAATCGGCGAGAACGAAGCGGTTCGCCGACCGAGCCAGCATCCGGCGATTGAGGCTCGCTTCGGCGCTGTCGACGCTATAGATCGCCCCATCGGGACTGATGGCGCTTGCGCCAAGAAAGAGCTGGTCGAACCAGATCGTCTCGATCATCGCCTCCGCCTGCGGTCCGACGAGAGACGCGTTTTCGCTGCGCAGCTGGCCGCCGAGAAGAATGACTTCGAGGTTCGGAATGTTCAGGAATTCCTGCGCCACGGTCAGGCCATTGGTGAAGATCCTGAGTGGCGTGGGGTTGATCCTGATGAGGCGCGCGAGCTGCAGCACCGTGGTGCCCGCATCGAGGAAGATCGCCGTGCGCGGATGCAGCAATTCATGGGCAGCAGTCGCAATGGCGCGCTTGGCCGACAGGTGACGTTTTTCCCGCTCCTGAAAGGCGACCTCGACCGAAGAGCCTTGCGCGATGCGGGCCCCGCCGTGCACGCGATCGATCGCTCCTTCCTGCTCGAGGATCTGCAGGTCTCTGCGCACCGTAGCAAGCGACGCGCCAATGGCGTCAGCAAGTGCCTGGATGGTGGAAAAGCCGTTCGCATAGAGATGGCTGCGGATTGCATCCAGACGATCGACCTTCATTCCGCCTGCCTGGTTCACTGAAAGCCTCCGAGAGTTTTCTCTATATCGATCACACTTCCACTCAATATGATCAGAGTCAATCAGATTTTTGATCCTTTCTGATGTTTTGTCGATAAGGCAAAGGAAAACGCGCCGCGAGTATCGCGGCGCGTTCCATGGAAACAGCTATGGCTCACGCGTCAGTGATATTCGGGCAGGAGATCGCCATGTGCATCGATAAGATCGTCGACAAGGTTCCAGATCTGATCGGGGGAAAGTTCGGCGGAGGTATGAGGATCCAGGAGGGCGGCCTGATAGATACGCTCGCGGCTCTTTGTGAGAGCGGCTTCAACGGTCAACCGCTGAACTGAAACACTCAGGTTCATGACGGCGGACAGCTGAGATGGAATCCGTCCGATGCGAACAGGCTGAATTCCGTTCCTGTCGACATGGCAAGGCACTTCCACGATGCAGTCGTCGGGCAGGTTCTCGATCAGGCCGTTGTTTGGGACGTTCCCGTAGATCAGGGCAGGGGTGCCGGTTACGGCAGCTTGGATGATGCCGGCAGCATATTCGTTGCTGCGGCAGACCTCGATCGGCCTCTCGCCTTCCAGTTCCCGCCTCAGGGCATGCCATTCGCCTATCTGCACTTCGCAGCGACGGATATATTCGTCCAAGGGGATGTTGAGCCGGTCAATCAGGTCACTGCGGCCTTCCTTGATGTACCAGGAAGTATATTCCGAGAAATGTTCGCTCGACTCCGTCACGAAATGGCCGAGGCGCTTGAGCACATCGAAGCGAACGCGGTCATCGGCCGGGATGGCGCCTTCGTTCGCCAAGGCTTTCAGCCGTGGATAAAGGTCTTCCCTTCGGCCATCGCTGTGAACCTTCTCATATTTCAGGAAGAAGGCGACGTGGTTGATGCCGGCAGACAGGTAGTTGATGTCGGCGACGTCTTCGCCAAGGCAATCTGCAAGCTGGGCGGCAGTGTGCTGCACGCTGTGGCACAGGCCGACCGTTCGTATGTCAGGCGCGAATTCCTTGATTGCCCAGCAATTAATAGCCATCGGATTCACATATTGCATCAGCAGAGCCCGCGGGCAGACTTCCTGCATGTCCCGGCAGATCGCCTCCAGGACCGGGATCGTCCGCAAGCCACGGAAAATGCCGCCAATGCCAAGGGTGTCGGCGATCGTCTGACGCAAGCCGTATTTCTTCGGAACCTCGAAATCCGTCACGGTCGCCGGCTTGTAGCCGCCGACCTGCATCATGAGGATTACGAAGTCCGATCCGCGAAGAGCCTCACGCCGGTCCAAGGTGGCTTCGATCCTGACGCTGGAATGCCCGATCGCTTCACAGATCCGGCGAGCAACGATTTCAGAAGTCTTCAATCGCTCCGGATCGATATCGAACAGACTGATGACGTAGCTCCCCTGGCTTTGCGAGGATAAGACATCTCCAAGAATATTCTGCGCGAACACGGTGCTGCCGGCACCCACAAGGCAAATCTTCGGCATTGCAATCTCCCTATCGGTTGTGATTGCTTGATGCTCCTTCTGAATCAGAATTTCTTCCGGCGCTCAGACGAATAATTCCGGAATTCGAGTCGGGACCAGAAAATGAAGCGCAGTCACGACCGAACCGAGTGGATCGCATCGAGAGGCGAATTCCTGATCGAGCGCCACATAGCCGATGCGATGGCTGCAGCGCACTGGCACGACCATGTCGAGCTGAACCTGCTGATGGATGGCCGGATGACCTATCTTTTCAACGGCAGGCAGGAACAGGTGGCGGCCGGGCGGCTCGTCCTGTTCTGGGCGGCGATCCCGCACCAGACGATCGCCGTGACCGAAAACGCGCCCCTCGTGTGCGTCTATCTCCCCCTCGTCGATTTTCTTGCTCTGCCCATAGACAGAGGGGCACGGCAATCGATCATGCAGGGGCGTTTCCTGACACAGGGAGATCAGGAAACGTCTGATCCTTCGATGTTTCCGCGGTGGGAAAGCGAATGGCAGTCAGGAGGCAATGCACGGCGGAAACTGATCGTCGAGGAAGTGCGATTGCGCATACGACGCCTGATCCTCGATAATGGCGAGCCGGAAAATGCCGCGACACAATCAGCTCCGGCGCCTCTGGCAGGCCAGGCCGTCGGGCATGTCGAATCGCTGAGCGACCTGATCAATATTCACTATGCGAACCCGATCAGCGTTCCCGAGCTCGCCAGGCTCGCAAACATGCATCCGAGCACGGCAAACAGTGCGTTCCGGAAGGTCCTCGGAATATCGGTCAACGAATATCTGATCCGATACCGGGTGGCGAGGGCGATGCAGCTTCTAACGGATACCGACGATCCCATCCTGCAGATCGGTTTTGACTGCGGCTTCGGCTCCAGCAGTCGCTTTTACGAGATATTCAAGGAGCGGACGGGGACCACGCCGCGTCATTTCCGCGAATCGGTGAGCGGGAGGAAAGCCGAGGCCGGCTGAGCCTGTCGTGACAGGCTCGTTTGTCGCGCAGCTCACGGCCTTGCGGCGAGCGTGAGGAGGCCGTCGTAGAGCGCCGTGGCCAGTGGGTCGATATCCGGTGCCTCCTGGTTCAGCCGGAAGGTGGTCGCAACCAGCTTGCCGCGGCCGAGCCGTTTTTCGATGATGAAGGCGGCAGGTTTGTGAACCCAGCCGACGACGACACCGGCATGGACGCGACCTTGGAATTCCTAGGGACGGAAGCCTGTCATCAACTGGTGCGGCACGACGCCGGTGAAAGACATGTCGAATAGCGGACCGCCCGGAATATGAGCGAAAACGCCGTCCCTGCGCAGCCAGGAGAAGTTGCCGACCCATCGCCGCGCCAGATTGATTTATGACGGTTGACCAGGCCATAGCCTGGAAAGCTGAAATATGGGCCGGAAAGCATGCCGCCGCCGCCCGCATCGATCTCGATCGACATCGGACCGTCGCGCGGTGGCGTGTCGTCGCGAAGGCGGCCGGGATCCTTGGCAACGATCTGCAATACGCGCTGACCGGAATGGATCGCCTCGACGCGTGCGGCATCGATGTCTCCAGTGACGAAGACATCCGCCTCGTTCGGCGAAACCATCGCGTGACCAAGGGCCGACAACCGCTCGGAGAGGCCGTCATCGTCGGCGGCAAAGCGGATAGGCGCAAGTGCATGCCGTTCAGGTGCAGGAAGCCATCCTTGGCTTCGAACCGCCGGAAGCCGAACTTGTCCTTCCGGCTGTCGGTCGCGGCGGCCGCTACCCTTCATCTGTGCCCGCAGGATCTGCACGAACAGTAACTGCGCCAGTTGCGATGCGTCTACATCGCGACCACGAGCAATTTCAGGCAGCACCCCAAAGTCGCCGATGGAGCGTTGCGCACATCCATGTCCACCACCGACAGATCGAACCATTCCGGGTCAAAGTGGTCGGCGATGAGCCAAAAATGGCCTAATATCGCTGGTCGGCAGAGTCCAATTACCTTTCGGAACGGCGGTCCAGCGCCGTGAGTTCGGATTCATCGCAAAGCAGCTTTAGCTCGGCCTTGCCGAGTTCGATTTGATCCCATCGTATGCGAAAGCCGCGCGGTTCACGGCGGAGGCGAAAGAGATCTAGTAATTCTGCACCTATCGGCGACGCAGACATGCGTTCCAGGGCTGCGTACGAGCCGATATGGAATTCAGTTATAATAAGGTCGGGTCCGTCTCGTTCGGCTCGTACCTCTTCGATGTGGCCAATTGTTTTCCCTGCTCTAGACGAGACGGCGCGACCGACCAGCAATTCGATATTGATTTCTACCACGTCAGGCTCCGGGAATTTTAGTTACCACTCTGTCTCGTAACCAGTCTTGCCAATCGAAAATTGCGGTATCGCTCACGGACGCTTCTAACTGAACGTCGACGCCAATAGACCGGACCTCGCTCCACGCCACCCGATGAGGTTTTGAGTATCTTTCTCCACCGAGTTTGGTCGCGAGCCAGGTTATCCATTGCTGTGGCCGGTGGCCAAATCGGCGGGCCATCGCAATAGCGCCGACCTCTATCGCGACGACGCGGGGCGGGCCATCTCGCCCCAGTTCGGCGACTATGCCGTCAACCTTGCCCATCTTCACGCCGTCCCGGTCGACCAGTTGCTTGTCGAGTACATCACGCAGCAAATCCATCACGTGCCTCCGATCAGTTCGAGTGGGATGGTCACAATCGCCAGCACAGAGCCCAGCAGGATGATGAGGACGACTGCCGAATTCGAGATGATCCCGTTTCCATGTTTCCCAATATATCGCTTATCATTCATCAGGAAGAGAAATGGGACGACTGTCAGCGGAAGTGTGGCTGCAGTCAAAGCCATGGACATAATGGTCAGTTTCAGCGGATCGAGGCCGAAAGCGATCGGAATGGCGCCAAACAAAAGTGCCAGCGTGTATGCAGCGCTAAATCCGGGGTCTTCGCGCGGTTTGCGGTCTTCGCCCCAGTTCCAGCCCAGTCCCTGAGCCGCCAGGTACGCCTGCTGCAACCCAACTTCCAAGATCGCGCCGAAACAGGCAATTCCCAAGGAAGCGACAAATAGCCAGTATCCCCACAACCCGAACACGGGAACGAGCATGGTCGGTAATTGATGGTAATCGGTGATTTGATCCACCCCATTGGAAGCCAGCACAAGAGCGGCCACGATGAGAACGGCGATCGATATGGTGCCACCAAAGCTCATTCCAAGGCCCGCGATTGCGCGATTGGTGCCTAGATACGTTTCGTCCCACTGGTCTTCGACCGCGCCGGATGAATAGAATAAAAATAGATATGGTGATATCGAGGCACCGAGAATGCTGACCGCTATAAACCAATAACTGGCATGGTCGTGATGCGGCGTGCTTGGCAATACACCGGCCGCCACCGCCTCCAAATCGGGTTTAAGCAATACGGCAGCAACCACGAAACAAAGGGTCACCAATCCAAGGACGGAAACGCCTTTCTCGATGAAACCGAAAGTTCCCTTCCAGAGTAACAGCCAGGCAAGGAACGCAACGGGGAGTGCCCACCATTGAAAGGCCACGCCTGTAGCGAGCTCCAGAGCAACAGCCGCACCTCCTATTTCGGCGGCAAGGACCATCAGATTGAGCAACAGGATCGAGAGGAAAGGCAGAAGGAAGAAATTGAAACCGAACCGCTCACGGATACCATCCGAGATAGTGTGACCGCTTACTGCGGCAAAGCGGCCAGCCATTTCAACAAGGAAGATGATGCAGATCGTCCCGAGCACTATTGCCCAGATCAGTTGAAAGCCGAATGCCGCTCCCGCTTGGGCCGCCGTTGCCAGTGATCCGATTTCCAGAAAACCGCCAACGCTCGTCACAATTCCAAGCGATATTTCTAATATCTTCTTCATGTGCGTCTCACACCTGAGGTCAGGTTGAGGCGGTCGCTCGCAGCTTTTAGCTGCGTCGCCGTTTGGTTGGTGTCGCGATCCCCCTGCGAAACCTGGTTCCGCGCTTGTCGGAGTATATCGAGAATATCGCTCGCCGATCGCGTCACTTCGCGCGCTGTCGCGTCGAGGCCGCGGACGGTTTCGATCTTTGAAGCGGCAACTTCGACATTGCGCTCCATCGACTGCAAGGTCCGCTGTACATAAGCATCCGGCAACTGCATCAAGTCCCATTCGACGAGCGCCATGCGGGCCGAATTCGAACAGGACGCAATAATTCTCGCTTGCGCACTGATCTGATCAGCATCCGAAGAGGAGGAACAGCCTGCCAGGGCTGCGACCAGGTAAAGAACACATGTGTGGATTTTCGAGAAATTCCGCCGGTCCATGTTCGTTCGGGTCAGTGCTTAATTGCCTTCGCAACAAAAACGCGGCTCCAGTGAGCATGTTCCGCAGGAGTTGGTCCCCTTTGCAGTCCCCTCCACCCGGCGATAAGGTTTGGGATTTCCACGAGCCCAAGGGCGCGTGTGTGCGGTAGCGTCGCCCTTTTTGCGACCATCCCGAGCGCTTGCACAGCTTTGTATTGGTCGATGTCTCATCGATAAAGATCAATCGCGCCAAGGCCTTGCCGGCGCCATCCAATCCACAGCTCGCGCGTTTGGGCAATCTGCGGACGCTCATGCTCACTTGTCCGTAGGCTTTTCTTATGGCTCAGCCCGAGCCGATGCAGAAGGCGTGCCACATTGGAGCGATGCACAATGACACCGCGCCCGGCCAGGTCCAGGCACAGCTCATCCAGTGTAAGCTCGCCATTCTCATCCAAGCGCTGGCGTACCCAGTCGCCATGTGCATTCAGCTTGCCGCCACCCACATGACCTTGCCGTCGCGGCGAGAGCGATCCGGTCTCCCGCTTCAAGATCACCAGATTGTTCACAAAACGCGGCGACACGCGGAAGTGCCGTGCCGCTTCGCGATGGCTATGACCATCCTCGACAAACGCAACGACACGACTACGCAACGCGATCGGATGTGATTTGCCCATTGGCACTCTCCCTTCAAGAGAAGGGAATCACAACTCAGCTGATTTGCGAATCCTGGATTTCAAAAACCGCGACATGCTTTAGGGCGATGCCGGACTAACGTAAAGCCCTTGCCTTTCGCACGAGTGCCAGATTCTGGCCGACGATGTGCCGGTTTAATTCAGCTTTCGTGGTGATCCTACTGCCGCGACAGGAGAAGTTTTGTGCCGAAGCCGACGAACACGGTCGCGACACCGACATCAATCTTGCGCTTTGCCCTGAGATAACCGGCGGCCACCGCGGGATGGGTAACCAGGCTGATCAGGCAGGTGTAGTAAATGGTTGAGATCATCATCATCTCGGCAATTGCCGCCGCGCCGTAACAGAACGGTGTGCCCGCTGGGATTGTCGCGGCGAAAACCGACGCGACGAAAAGCGCTGTTTTCGGATTGGCAAGGTTGGTCACAAGACCCATGCGATAAGCTGTTGCTAATGGTACTTCGATGCGCGCCGGCGAAACGTCCGCATCGCCGCCGCGTGCTTTCCGTAGGTCGAGGAAGAGTTTCAGCCCGAGCCAAACAAGGTAGAGCCCGCCGGCGATTTTCAGAGCCAGATAGGAGAAAGGAGCGGCCTGAAACAACACGTTGATGCCCAACCATCCCGCCAGGCCCCAAATGAACGTCCCAGTGACGGTACCGCAAGCCGCGGTGAGCGCAACCTTGCGCGTCGATGTCAGGCAATAGCGGATGGACAGGAGCGTATTTGGTCCGGGCGTCATGGAGGCGATGGCCCAGATTGCCGCAACTGAAAGGAAAAACATGCGATCCTCGATTTCGCTTGTGGCAGCTGTGCGCCTTGGTTGAGCCGCAGGTAAAGACAATAAACGCGGCAGCGTGTGTAATTGATAATTCTACCTGCCCGGTCCCGCGAGCATCAGACGCGCCAAGTCACAAAATTGTCCTTGGGGATATCTGGCAAGGTAGGCTTCGATCATTGCAGCACTCCCATCGCTGCGTACCGTGTCCCAGAAGGCAACTTCGACCGCCAGCTCTTCCGTCGACGGCTTGCCGTTTTCAAGGCGAGTCTGCGCCAGATCGACAAACTTGCCGTTCGGATATCGCCTCAAATACTGTCGGTACTCATTGGGGTCATTGCTTTCCCGTACAGAGTCCCAGTAAGCAATCTCGACCTGCTGCATGTCGTCCGGGGTTCGGTAATCGGTCGGTATCGGTTCGGCATTCTGTGCCCAAGTGCCTTTGTCGCTCCCATCATCGAGATACGGGAAGCGGGGCTCGGGCCCATCGAGGACCGGGTCTGCCTCCCGGTCGAACTGCACCCGGAAAACCCTCAGCGGTCTTGCGATGTTTTTAAATGTCTGCTCACCAAGATCTTCGAACGTCGCGTCGACACGATCCCGCAGGTGGTCTCTGACACCGCGGGTGACGCAGATGCCGCCGACATCCGCCATGCCCTCCAACCGAGCCGCGATATTTACACCATCGCCAAAGATATTCCCGTTCTTGACTAGAACGTCGCCGACGTTAATGCCGATACGAAAATTCATGCGCACTTCGTCAGGTAAAGCTTGGTTGGCGCGCCAGATAGATTGCTGCATTGCAACGGCGGCATTGAACGCGAGCACGATCGATGGGAATTCAGCAAGAACGCTGTCACCAGCCGTCCCGAAGATTTCCCCCTTTGCCCGTTCGATGATGCCGTCGACGATCGTGCGATGCGAAGTCAGAGTAGCCAGAGTCAGCTCCTCGTTTACATGCATGAGCCGGGAATAACCCTCCACGTCGGCAGCGAGGATGGCGGCAAGCTTTCGATCAAGAGGAGGAGCTTCCATGCGCGTGTCCAAAGTGACCTATCCGCAAAGAAAGGCCGGCGAGAGCTTTTGTTCCCTTGGCCTTGGTGATGCTGATACCATACCTTTATGCCCGGCCGAAAACACATCGGCCTGGTGTGGCTTCCGAAAGATCTCCACGCATTGTATTGTTTTCACAATCTCTTGCGGGGAGTTAAAACGGTCTCAACCAATGACATGTGGTCCAGCCCACCGACCTGTCGCTTGAGACGCGCCACCAGACAGGCAGGTACCATTCCCGATGACCACTTCGGGCCGATATCCGTCATGCCTGGGACGAGCACAAGCCACCCATTCACCTGTCGCGTCTGACTTTAGATTCGTCCATTTTGACTAGCCAAGTACGTAGCATGAGAACACCGATTACAAGCATGACTGCCCCGAGCATTATCATACCCCACCCGATCCCGTTCGGGCCGAAACGCGTGTATAGCCAGCCAGCCTGCTCGGCATCAGTTGCCGGAGTTCCAAGACGATACCAGCCGTTCAGGAGTGCTCCGACTCCGATAATCAGGGAAAACAGAAAGCGGGACATTTGGCTTTTCGCTCACTCTAGGTCTATATCGCGCGCGGGAGGACAACGGAGGCTGCCGCGCTCGGATTAATTTGCGCCGAGTGACAACGAAGGCCGCGCGGCCGGCAGCAACGCCGAAAATAGGTCAAGTCAGGGGCAGCATATCGTCTTTTTCACTGCGGATCGGCAGGACAGTCAATAAGCCCCGGGAGTTCTCACGGCCCGGTTTACCTTCTGCTTTTGCTTGAGCGATCTGTTGAGGTGACACAACCAACTCGGCATTCGCCTTCTTGTCCTTCATCATCGCTCCAAATACCACTGCAACGCCAGTCGGTCTGCTGTCGTCCGTCAATTAGGCGGGCGCACATATGGATCACCGCCATAGCACATAATCGAAGTTCGCATTTGGGTCTCCGAGGAGATTCTCCGACATAGGCAATACCCCCGATAACATGCGTTATGAGGGCTATTGCTGAATGGCCTTAACGATTCCAAATTTAGATAAGTGGCTGGGTGCGATGCTGGCTGGTTTTTCTCAATCCTGGCAATCACGACAGGGAGATGGAGCATGTTTGCGATCGTCGGAGCCGCGGGCAATGTCGGCTACTCAACGTCATCGGCCCTGCGCCGGGCGGGTATGCCAGTCCGGGCGATCCTACGCGATAGGGCAAAAGCAGCGCGGCTGAGCGACATCGGCTGCGAGATTGCTACCGCCGATTTGCAAGATGCCGCCGCTTTAGCCATGGCGATCGGCGATGCTGACGCCGTGCAAATCATTATCCCGGTATCGCCACTGACAAAGGATCCGGCTGATGGTCTTCGGCGATCGATCGAAGGCCTGTTCGAGGCGCTGACCCAGGCACGGCCGAAGCAGGTGCTGGCAATCTCCGATTACGGAGCCCACGTCACTGATGATATTGGGATGCCCAGCATGTTCCGCGACCTTGAGGCGCGGCTCGCCCAACTCAAAACCCAGCTGCTTGTGCTGCGGTCTGCAGAACACATGCACAATTGGGGGCGTGTCATCCCGATGTCCGTCGCTTCCGGCATTTTGCCAACTTTTCAGGACCCAGTCGACTTGGCGCAGCCGACGATCTCCGCCCATGACCTCGGTCTGATTGCCGCCGACCTCCTGCTGGGACCCGAGAGCGGGACGGGGGTTCAGGTCATCCATGCGGAGGGACCTCGCAGGTATAGCGCGAACGACGTTGCAGCGGTGGTGAGTCAACTCTCGAGCCGAGTGGTGCGCGCTCGGGCGGTACCCCGGTCGCAGTGGCAGGCGACCTTCGAACGCACTATGCCGTCAAGCCTTGCCAGCCTGCTAATCAAAGCCAACGACGCCAAGAATAAGGGGGGTCTGGTCGAGATCGCGCCGAACGCTGGCGTGGTTCGCTATGGCCATACCTCAATGATCGATGCACTCCGGCCATTTTTCCTGCTCTAATGATGTCAAGGTGAGACCGCGAGCCGAGTCAAACAGAGCACTTTACGCGCGTCCCGAACGGCGCGTTCGGACCTCGACGGTCCCAGAGACCTTGAAGCTTCCGAGAAAGCCAGGTTTTGCCGATCCTGCCATTTCCGAAATAGCATCCGCCGAGGTGTTCAGGTTGCGAGGGGCGCAAGTTCCTCCCTCCACTCGGTGCATCCGTTGCGGCGAAATTGTACCTCTTCAGGCAAAAGCCTCCCGCCACTCGCACAGTGGAAGCAATTCGCGAAGCGTAGCGGTTCGTTCCCGTCGAGGACGATTTCCGCGTCGAGATTTTCATCGTCGACCTGATGAATGAATTCCAGGCAGACGCCGCAGAGTCGCAGGACATGAAGTTGTCCGCTGTGCGCACAGTCTCGATCGTACGCCAAACACCGACGAAACCTGGCTTCATGACGAAGCTGCAACCGGCGCGCTTCGTCGTGTCGCCCTCCTCCTCAGTTTTCGCGGCCGGCGTCGGGGTCCATCCACATATAGGCGCATGAACACATGATGGAAAGCTGCGAAAAAGCATCGTACGACGGCTTGCCAGCGCCACGGCGATACCGCGGTGCACACGATTAACTGAAGATCGTTTCGAATTTCGGGGACAAAGCTCCGACGAGAATCGCCGGGCTTGTTCGCTTGTATCGAAGCTTGTTGTCGGGGCAGGGATTCGAACCCCGCGTCACAGCTCGAAGGCTGGAAGCAACCTCGGATACCCGAGGGATAGGAGAGCGCCACGCTCCGATTACGCTTACGCCCGACTGAACCGTTAACTCGTGTCCCCTTGCGATTGTTCCCGATGTGATGGCCTTGGGGTCACAAAGCGCAAGATTGTCGAATGCCTCCCGATGTCTCTGAACGGGCGAATGTGGTCTAGCATCTTGCTTGGGCTGGAGCGGATACTGGAGGAGCCAACCCCACCCCCACGCTTCTTTTCGCGCATCACCACTTCGTGTCAAGCGGAATTGCCCGCTGAGTGCGGTGATCGAAGAGGGTAGTTTTGCTCGACGAAGTGACTAGCGCGCTCGACTCGCAAACCGAGAATGCTCTGTCGGCAGCGATGGCAGCACGCACGATGGTTTCGATAGCACATCGTTTATCCACTGTGGGCCACGCGGACCAGATTGTGGTCCTTGAGCAAGGTCGCATCGTCGAAATGGGAAGCCATGATCAGCTAATCGCATCGAACGGACGCTATCGCGAGCTGGCAACGATCGGCTGAAGGTCTCTCGGAACGAGTCTGCTTTCGATGTTCAGCAGGCTATTGCCGATCGTCGGCGTTCTAGCGCAACTTCTAAAAGTTACGTGACGGCACTGCTGGTCGAAGGTGACGACGAAGTCGCCGCACTCATGGTCGATGCTCGACGAACCCGGTTTTGAGGGGATGCGTGCAGCGACAGCTGCGGCTGCACTTGGCGCATTGGCAAACGACCGCAGCATCGACCTCGTGTTCTCGGACGTCATGATGCCAGCGGGATGAACGACGTGGAGCTCGCGAAGGAGATCCGGCTGCGTCGGCGCGATTTGCCCATCTTGCTCACCAGCGGTTGTTCAGAGCGGCAAAACAGGACGCGGAGGCACAGGGCATCAAGATCCTGCGCAAGGCTTATGCCCTTCGACGAACAATAGCCGGTGGAGCCGTAACTTGGGTCTACAACCAGCCTCCTAGGTGGGGGGTTGTGTATCCAATATCAACCGTGTGTCCTTTCGTCAGTAATCTGTGCGGGAGCGCGTCGATCGCGCGCCATCGTCGCTTGTCGATTGCTTGATTTCTCGCCATATCCCTGCGATGCAAACCAACCGTGTTGAATCGCGCCGCGCCATCTGCATCTCAACGATCAGGCTATAGAATGAACACTGCCCTCCGCTTCCCCGCCGAACGTCTCCAGCAAGTCCTCGACAGTGCAGTTGATACCGGGATCATCATGCTCGACGTCGATGGCACGATCACCGGCTGGAGCAAGGGTGCGGAAACCCTACTCGGTTGGTCGCAGGATGAAATGCTCAGTAAGACCCTGGTAGCGATCTTCCCGCCGGAAGGAGGAGCCGCCGCGCTGCTCGAGGCGGAACTGACCGACGCCAGGTCCAAGGGAAAGGGAAGCGGCGAAGGATGGCGGCTGCAGAAGGGCGGGGGGCGCATCTGGGCCGTCGGTGAGACGACGCCGATAATGGATGATGAGAGAACGCTTGTTGGTTTCGTGAAGGTCCTGCGTGATCGCACCGAGCAGCGCGAGACGGAGATGGCGCTGCGAGAGCGCACCCGCGCGCTCGAGATTCTCAACCGAGCCGGAGCTGACCTCGCGCGCGCGAATGACCTGGAGAAGGTTGTCCAACTGGTAACGGATGCCGGCGTGGAGCTTACCGGAGCTCAGTTCGGCGCATTCTTCTACAACGTCATCAATCCATCGGGCGAGAGCTACATGCTCTACACGCTGTCCGGCGTTCCTCGCGAGGCATTCTCGAAGTTTCCCATGCCACGCAATACGGCTGTCTTTGCACCGACCTTTCTCGGAGAGGGGATTGTGCGTTCCGCCGATATCACCCAAGACAGCCGGTATGGCAAGAATGAGCCGCGACGGGGAATGCCGGAAGGTCATCTTCCCGTACGCAGCTATCTGGCCGTGCCGGTCATTTCACGAACAGGCGAGGTAATTGGTGGACTTTTCTTCGGTCACGCTGACATCGGCGTGTTCGACGCGGCGTCAGAAAGCGGTCTCGCTGGCCTCGCCGGCGAAGCTGCGGTCGCCATCGACAACGCCCGGCTGTTCGATGCCGCGCAACGTGAGCTGCAGGAAAGACGCCGCGCTGAAGAAGCACTCAAGGAACTGAACGCCAACCTCGAGCATCTCGTCAAGCAGAAGACGGAGGAGCTGACCCAGAACGCAGAGGCGCTGCGGCAGGCCCAGAAATTGGAGGCGATTGGACAGTTAACGGGGGGAGTCGCCCACGACTTCAACAATCTGCTGCAGATCATTGTCGGCAATCTCGACACGCTCACGCGGAACCTGCCGCCGGAAGCGGGTCGGTTGCGAAGGGCAGCCTCGCAGGCGATGAACGGCGCGAGGCGGGCAGCGGCTCTGACGCAACGACTGTTGGCTTTTGCCCGCCGCCAGCCACTCGACCCCAAGCCGATTGACACGAACAGCCTGATCCGCGGCATGTCGGAGCTCCTGCACCGGACGCTCGGAGAGATATACCACATTGAAGTTGTGCTCGCCGCCGGTCTCTGGAAAGTGGAAGCCGATCCCAACGAACTGGAAAGCGCGCTGCTCAATCTCGCGATCAACGCCCGGGACGCGATGCCTGATGGCGGAAAACTGACGATCGAGACATTCAATGCCCAACTGGACGAGGCCTATGCGTCATCGCATGCCGAAGTGATCCCCGGCCAGTATACCGCCATTAGTGTTTCCGACACTGGGACGGGGATGGACACGGAAACGCTATCGCATGTGTTCGAGCCGTTCTTCACGACTAAGGATCAGGGGAAGGGCACCGGGCTTGGCCTCAGCCAGGTCTATGGGTTCGTCAAGCAATCCAAGGGCCATGTGAAGATCTATTCGGAAGTTGGTGAGGGAACGACAGTCAAGATCTACCTGCCACGGCTCTTTTCAGACGGGGCCGATGACGAGGTGGCAGAGGCACCTGCCATCCCCGAGGCGTCGGCCGGCGAAGTTATTCTTGTCGTCGAGGATGATCCGGACGTTCGCGCCTATTCGGTCGAGTCGCTGCGCGAGCTCGGCTACCATGTACTCGAAGCCAAGGACGGTCCGGCGGCTCTGCAAGCGCTGTCGAGCTACGGCAAAGTCGATCTGATCTTTTCGGATGTGGTGTTGCCGGGCGGCATGAGCGGCGCCGACGTTGTTGCCAAGGCGCGTGAGACAAATCCGACGCAGAAAGCGTTGTTCACAACAGGGTATTCGCGCAACGCCATCGTTCATCACGGCCGGCTCGACAAGGGCGTGCATTTGCTGCCCAAGCCATTTTCTTTTGAAGATCTGGCCGTACGCGTCCGGGATGTGCTCGACCGTAACTGACCGCTCGATCTGACAACCGGCCGTTTCGACCAACTCGTCTTGTGATTGCCGGAGTTGGTTTGTTGGCTGCTCCAGCACCCGCGCTGTCACGTTATCGGAGGACTGCATGTCCTCTTGTCGCGGGTAGTGCCGCCTTTTCACCAGGCTGTGCAACCGAAAGCGCATCTGGCTCGTGACGCCGGGTATTCGCATCACGATCTCTCCGCCAGACGCAGGCCCGCTGTTCATAGTTATCGTCCGGGTGATTTTGACGTATCATTTGCTCTCGCTAGCTCGGCGTCATAGCAACCGGTTGCGTTGCTCGCCGGAGAATCACGCACCAGGCGCCGTAGTTCCAGATCGGTTACCAAAGAATTTGTCGCTCGCGCTAATTTCTGAGTTTCTTTAGAAGGATAAACGCCGACAGTAGAAAGTAGGCAGCGTTCGTGAGGATGATTGGCCACTCAGCCCGCATGACGCCGAAGGCGGTCCAGAGAACAAAGCCTGTTACGGTAAGACAATACATCCTCGCCGAAATCGCTTCGGTGTCTCCGGTGCGAACGACCTTCCAGACCTGCGGAACGAAGCTGCAGACGGAACATACGGAGGCAAGATATCCGACGATCAGCGCTGTATCCAAAATGACGGTCTCCTAACTGTGTGATCCAAAGCGATCGGGAACTATCCCACTCGCCCGTTGTTCCAGTGATCCCGCGAGGCCTCAGGGAAATCACCGATGACGGACGACGGAATGGATCTAACAATAAAAGATTGCGTCATCGTTGGAGGTGGACCGGCAGGATTGACAGCCGCGATTTATCTCGCGCGCTATCACCTGTGACGGTTTTAGACGGCGGAACCAGCCGGGCGGCCAGCATCCCATTTCTCATAACCATGCGGGCTTCCCGGCGGCATCAGCGGCGCCGAGTTGCTTGGCCGGATGCGTGCTCAAGCCACCATGTACGGCGCCGAGATCCTAGATAAACGCGCGACAGCCTTGTGCAGGGCAGAAAAGAACTTCGTCGTCTCCTTTTCCGATGGTGCCGCTGCGCGTGATCCTTGCTGCCGGTTATGCCGAATTGCCGGGCGGAGAGGGGCTGGCGCGGCTTTCGAAACCGTTTAGTCAGGAGCAGCTCAATAGCGCACTGGCATTGGTCAGCGTCAGACCGATAGCTTCTCGTCGTCCGGCAGGGCCCTCCCGGAGATGGCGCCGGCAGGATAGCCATCTTCTATCCTCAGGCGCAAAAAAGGCGCCTGATGGCGCCTTTTGCGATTTCGCTGCAATCAAGCTGCCTTTTTGCCTTTAGATGAAGGGTGCCGGCTGGCAGAGTTCGAGCTCCATGACCTTGTCCATCATCCGGTCTTCTTGCTCTTGAGTTCGTTGGCGACACTCTTGCGCAGCGCGTCCATGATGTTGATGACGTTCGAAGCGGGAGCGGAGGCTTGTTTGGTCTTGGAGCTCTTCTTCTGCGGCTTCAGAGCCTTTTTCTTCTCCTCAATGAGAGCGAGCAGACTCTCCTGAATGGGGTCGCTCACCATGTCCGGCGACCATCGCTTCGTTTTCTGCTTGATCAGCTTCTGGACCAGCGGCACGAGATCGGGATCGGCCTCGTCTTCGATGTCCTCGAAGTAGGCCTCCTCTGGACGCACCTCGTCGCCGAAACGCAGGGACCAGAGGACTATGCCTTCGTCTCGCGGCTCGAGGACGACCGCCTTCTCGCGCCGGCCAACGACGAGCTTCGATATGCCAACGACCTTGTCAGCCTTCATTGCATCCCGGATGACCGCGAAAGCCTCGTTGCCGACGGCGTCGTCCGGCATTAGATAATGCGGCTTCTCCAGGTAGACCCATTCGATCGATTCCGCCGGAGCGAACTTCTCGATGTCGATCGTTTTGACTGTGTCGAGCGCGACCCGATCGAGGTCGTCGTCGGTCAGAATGACATAGTCGTTCTCGCCGCGGGCGTATCCCTTCGCCTCGTTCTCGTCCTTGACGGGCTTGCCCGTGACGGAGTCGATATATTGGGAGACGACCCGGTTGCCCGTCTCCTTGTTGAGCGTGTGAAACCGCACCTTCGCCGACTCCGACGTCGCCGGGCTCATATTGACCGGGCAGGTCACGAGCGAAAGCTTCAGGTAGCCTTTCCAGTAGGGACGCGCCATGACCGACCTCCTAGCTCGCCTTGCGCTGCGGAGCAGCCTTGGAGGAGGCGGCCTTCGCAGCCGCTCCACGCGCGGCACGCGGCCGACCGACGCCAGAGTTGGCGTTGGCGGGGGTGGGTTTCGGTTTGTCTGCGGTGGCCTTCAGCATGCCAGCGCTTTCGCGCAGGGCGGCAAGCAGATCGTTCGGCTTCGAAACCTCGACCTTTTTCGGCTTAGGCAAGGATCTGCCTTCCATCTTCGCCTTCACCAGCTCGGCCAAGGCTGCTTCATATCGATCGTCGAACGTGGCCGGATCGAAGTCGCCCTTCTTGGTGCCGATGATATGCTTGGCAAGATCTAGCATCTCCCCTTCAATCTTCAGCTTGGGCATTTCCTCGAAGGCCTTTTTTGACGAGCGCACCTCGTAGTCATAGTTCAAGGTCGTTGCGATAAGACCTTTGCCATGCGGCCGGATGAGTACGGTCCTCATCCGGCGGAACAGGACGGTGCGCGCGATGGCCGCCACCTTCGACTTCCGCATTCCGTCGCGCAACGCCACAAAGGCGTCGCCGCCCATCTTGTCGGGCGTCAGGTAGTAGGGTTTGTCGAAGTAGACGTCGTCGACATCAGAACAGGGGATGAAGGCTTCGATCTCCAGTGTCTTGTTTGACTCGGGAATGGTGGCTGCGACTTCGTCTGGATCAATCATGATGTACTGGCCGTTCTCGATCTCAAATCCTTTGGTCTGCTGTTCCTTCGGCACAGGCTCTTCGGTCTCTCCGTCGACGAAGACGCGGTTGACCCGATTGCCGGTTGCCTTGTTGATCGTGTTGAAGGTGATCCGGTCGGAGGTACTCGCTGCTGTGTAGAGAGCCGCCCCGCAAGAGACTTCCCCGAACTTGATGAAGCCCTTCCATTGGGCTCTGTGTCCACTCGCCATGCCCGCTACTCCGAATCGCTACTGGCGAATCAAGGTCTGAAGAGGTGATTCGTTCCGATTCGAAACGAATCATTTTTCAATGGCTTAGCGCCGTTTGTTGCCAATTTGATTCCGGGTGCGCCGAAAGGCACCTGTGGAGGATGGGATCGTCTACGCCTATCGCGCGGAACAACGTGAATTATCAAACGTTTAGGGGCAGGATTACGTATGCGACCACAACACGCGGCCGGGCGCAGGACGGAGCGAAGGTCACAGCCGAACAGGATCATGAGGTCCGATACGAAGCGAAGAAGGAAGGCGTCTCAAAGAGTGAAGTGAAAGACGCCGTCAAAAAGGTCGGCAATAGCCGCAAGAAGGTCGAAGCGGATCTACAATGTTGATGGATCAGAGGCTCGATAAAAGCGCCGTGAGCTCAGCGATTGACGCTCGCTCAGGATCAATACCGACACATGTCGAACGTCGAAGTTGAGATCAGCTTCACGAAGAACGCGGGTTTGCGCACAAGCGTCTATGGCTCTAGCGCCTGCTTTCGATCGCCGCTCTCGTCTCCAGCATACTTCTATCGGCGGCCGTTCTCGCCCATGTCGCCACGCGCGACGCCCGGTCAAAAAGCCTCTGACGGAGACGAGGACTCACTTGGACCGGATCTTGAAGATCGTCTTTTCAATCATCATCTAGGGACTACCACCCGAAACCAACGACAGTCCGCGCCGCGAAATGACTTCGCGTGGTCGCGGCCGTCCGGGTGAACGAGGGCGCTCCCCCTTGGGTCGAGCGCCCTCGGCTGTCATAAGTCCGAAAGAGAAAGCCTTGTCCGATAAAACCTTGATCGTCTTCCTGCATGGGATCGGTGCCTCCGGCGCGCAGCTCACGCCGCTGGCATCGTGCTAGCGTGCCCGCCTTCCTGGTACGCTCTTCGTCGCTCCAGACGCGCCGGTGCATCACAGGTACGGACGTCAGTGAATCAGCACGGAGGGCATCCCCTTGATCCGGAGCGTATCCAAAGCGCCAGAGAAGCATTCGACGAACTTATCAATCGCGTCGTTCGGCGCGAAGGGCTCACGGACGCCCATGATAGGATCGCACAGGCGCCTCGAACTGGGGTTGTCCGCTTCCCTTCCTTCCTGTGCGGTCCGTCCTTTCCATTCGGCGGGGCTCCTTCTTTGAATCGTGGCGAGCGATAACGGGAACCTGACTGGTCAGTTCTTTGTTATATCTGCAGGAAAGCATGGGAGTTTGTTCCTCCTGTACGTTTCATGAGCTTGCCACGTCTCGTCAAAGTCGGCACCGCTATTCGGTCATACCGCGGAGGCGTATTGTGACGTCGCACCCAAATCTAAGGTGATGAAATGGCCTTCGATGGCTTCGAACTGCAAACGGTTCACGTCGACGCGGGTGACATTCGGCTTCGCGTGGGGGGAAGCGGTCCCGCTCTTCTTCTCCTGCATGGGCACCCGCGGACCCACATGACCTGGGGGAAAGTAGCCGATCTTCTCGCGCCATCGTTTACCGTCGCCTGCCCGGACGTCCCTGGCTTCGGCCAGTCCTATATACCGCCAGAAGCACCTGACAGCCGCCACTCGTCCAAGCAGGCAAAGGCAGCGGCTCTCGTGGAATTGATGCGACGCTTGGGGCATGACGATTTCTTTCTGGTTGGACATGACCGTGGCAGCCTGACGGCCTTCCGAATGGCAATGAACCATCGGGACGCGGTGCGGAAACTTATCGTCATAGACGGCCTACCGGTCCTCGAACATCTTGAGCGAGCCGACTGGCGGTTCGCGCGAGACTGGTACCATTGGTTCTTCTTCGCACAGCCGGATAAGCCCGAGCGCGTAATTTCAGCCGATCCCGGCGCATGGTACGACAAGCTTTCGCCAGATCTCATGGGCCATGAGGCATACGCCGATATTAACCAGGCCATCCATCGGCCCGAGACCGTCCATGGGATGATCGAGGACTACCGCGCTGGCATTCTCATCGACCATATTCATGACAAGGCTGATCGCGACGCGGGTAGGAAGATCGGCTGTCCAATGCTGTGCCTCTGGTCGCTTCGTGATGACCTCGAGCAGATCTACGGCGATCCGGTAGCGATCTGGAAGGAATGGGCGATCGACGTCAGCGGATTTGGCATCGATAGCGGGCACCATGTGGCGGAGGAAAACCCTGTCGCTCTGTCCAGAGCAATCGTCAATTTCCTAACGAATAAGGATCGATGTCCTTGGCCTGCGTGAAGGCTCAGTCGCGGCGGAATGAGTCAAGTAGTCGGCATATTCCGACATCCGGCACCCGGTCTGCTGTCGCCCTCGACGAGAATGAGGTTGGGCTCGCCGAACTCGTCTCTTCGCCGGCGATTTCTCTAGACGTCACGTTGCAGGCATGTCTGGCCTTACTAAGCGGGCGACGTGCAGCCCACGTTGCCCGCTGAAGTATTTCAGCACGTTCTTAGATATCGCTTAGAGGAGTTCGACATGGATGGACAACAGGTGGAGCCGGTGGTGGCGGTGGTTTCCGAAGCTGTCCGGCGATGATTCGAGTTCTACGAGGTTCAGCTCGACGAAAGAGCGCCCGACACGCTCTGCAGCGCGGCGATCAGTCTATATGGTGACGGTTACCAGACAGTCGATGATATCGCCACCATGTTGATTGGGACATATGTTGGCATCTGGGCCCCGCGGATCAACGCCCCAACTTCGGCGTCTGTCCGTTAGACAAAGCAATATGCGGCTGGGCACACACCACTTTCGGGGCTTACATAACGGCATCTGCAAACTGATCCGGCATGAAGGTTGCGATAGCCACACGCCTCTTCCAAAGCATTTCATCCTCGCCGGACGCACCTCTGCGTGGAAATGTCCGTGAATGGAAAGTACGTCGGTGAGGCCCTCGCGACGGCACGACGTCGGAAGCCCGGTTTCCGAAGCGGGCGGCTAGATGGTTGTTTGTAGGCCGAGTTCCACCACTCGCCCGGTGGGAAGCCCGAAGTAGTCGGTGGCGTTGCTGGCGCTGCGCGAAAGGGCGATGAACAGCCGGTCCTGCCAAAAGGGCAGCCCGCCCTTCCTCGATGGAAGGATTGTGCGGCGGGAGAGGAAGAACGAGGTCGACATGATGTCGAATTTCAGGCCGAGCTTGCGCGCCAGGACCAGTGCGCGCGGGATGTTGGGCGTCTCCATGTAGCCGAAGGTGATGACCATCCGGCTGAACAGCGGATTGAAACTTTCCAGGAAGATCTTCTCGGTATCGGGAACGAACGGCTTGGTGGCGGTGACCACGCTCAGGATGACGTTCCGCTCGTGAAGCACCTTGTAGTGCTTCAGGCTGTGAAGGAGCGCCGTCGGCGCCCCCTCGACGTCGCTTGTCAGGAAGATCGCGGTTCCTGGCACCGTCGGCGGCTTCTTGCGGGCTAGGTTGTCGATGATCGTCGCGAGCGGAATTTCGTCGGCCTTGGTGCGACTGATGAGGAGCCGTCGCCCTGCCGTCCAGGTCTGCATGATCAGCGCCATGGTGGCGGAGACGGCCACCGGGACCCAGCCGCCGTTGGCAAACTTGGCGATGTTGGCCGCGAGAAAACCGGCATCGATCAGGGATATCGGGATGATGATGGCGAGGGTGGTCGCCAGTTTCCAATTCCAGATCCGCCGCATGACGACGAACAGTAGCACGGAGGTGATCAGCATCTCGCCGGTGACGGCGATTCCATAGGCGGCCGACAGTCTGCTGGAACTGCGGAAAAACAGCACCAGCGCCGCCACGAAGACGAAGAGCAGCGTGTTGACCCGCGGCATGTAGATCTGGCCCGAATGGGTTTCGGACGTGTGGAGGATCTGCAGGCGGGGAAGCAGGTTGAGATGGATCGCTTGGCGGACGAGCGAGTAGGCTCCAGATATCACCGCCTGGCTGGCGATGACCGTCGCCGCCGTCGCGAGACAGACCATGGGGATCCTGGCCCATTCGGGGTGCATGTTGAAGAATGGATGGGCGGCCATCTCGGGATTGGCGAGCACGAAGGCTCCCTGTCCGAAATAGTTCAGGAGCAGGCTCGGGAAGACCAGCGCGAACCACGCCACGACGATTGGCCGCCGGCCAAAGTGTCCAAGATCGACATAGAGCGCCTCGGCGCCGGTCACCGCAAGGAAGACCGCGCCGAAGACCGCGACGGCGGAAGTGATGTTGTTGGCGACGTACCGAACCGCGTGGACCGGGTTGATCGCGCCGAGGACCGATGGATCATCGAGGATGTGGATCGCCCCGCTGACGCCAAGGACGGCGAACCACAGCGCCGTTATCGGCCCGAAGACCGACGCCACGCCGCCCGTGCCGAAACGCTGGACGAAGAACAGCGCGGCGATGATCGTCAGCGTGATCGGCACCACCCAGTTGGAAAGAGCGGGCGCCACGACCTGAATGCCCTCGACCGCCGAGAGAACGGAAATCGCCGGCGTGATGATGGCGTCGCCGAGAAACAGCGACGCGCCCGTCACGCCGAGGACAAGCGCCCATTTGGGTCGTCCTCTCAGGCTTTCGCGCGCGAGGCTCATCAAGGACAGCGTTCCACCTTCACCCCGGTTATCCGCCTTCAGCACGAAGGACACATACTTCACCGTGACGACGATGGTGAGAGCCCAGATGATCAGTGCAAGGATGCCGACCACGTTCTCTTGGCGGGCTTCCGACCCGCCCGTAGCGTGGAGGGCCTCCCTGAACGCGTAGAGCGGGCTCGTCCCGATGTCGCCATAGACGACGCCCAAAGCGGCGAGGACGAGCGAAGGTAGGCCGCCTCTGGTTTCGTGTCCGAGTTCCGGATCCTCGGATCGCATCTGGTGGGAGGTCAAGTGTCGTGTCCTGGTTGGTGCCGGCATTTCGCGAGCCTCGGTGACTCAATTCTGCAGGTTCTGTAGTGATTGGCAACGCATCCGACTTGCGCTCGGCGACTTTGCTATAATCGATCCGAGACTTACATGGGTCGACAGGTAACAGTTACCCACCAGTCGCCACGACAGCCTACGGGATCGTTGTCGTGACAGAAATCACGGGCGAACTCGTCGATGCCGAGGAGGCCGCCGAGCATCATCCGGACGCCGTCGGCGAGCATGTCTGGGCAGGATGGCGGGGCGGCGACGCTGGAAGAACTCATGGCCGGCGCGAGCGGAGCCGGGCGAATAGGAGAGGCTCGGGGATGGTGGCAGCCGACGATCGAGGAGCTGCGGCTGCGAGGAGCGCGGCGAGATCCAGGGAACGGCGGCGCACCCTTCGCGAACAGGTAGATGAGACACTGCCTTGATATCGCCAGATTGCGCCACTACATACGGCCCATCGGCATTGCTGATGAGCGCTGGAAATAGTGCCGCTCGCAATGCCTCGTCGACTGGCTTTGACCACGGATGTACTGGCAGGGATAGGTAGACGAACGAAAGGTCGGTGCGATTTCGCCCCGGCCTTTTTTGTTGGTGACGATCAGGTCGGCCGGACGTTCTCAGCCTTGGACTTCCCGGTTTTGCGATCCTGGCCGAGCTCATAGCTGACAGCCTGGCCGTCGCGCAGCGATCCGCCCTGAACGGCAGAGATATGGACGAAAACGTCCTGACCGCCGTTGTCCGGAGTGATGAAGCCGAAACCCTTGTCCTGATTGAAAAACTTTACAGTGCCGGTAGCCACCAACTTCTCCGATGCTCTGGTTTTGGGAGGCGCATTCATAAACCGTTGCGCGATCCCCGGCAAGGATGGGGATCACGCGCGCTTACGAGACTCAGGATTTCTGATTGACGTGAAAGAGGATGACGATGACCGAGGACACCTGCACGCCGCCAACACTCGATCAGAGACGCTTCCTCGACATAAGCGAGGCGGCCGAACGCAGAATGCTCGACACTGTTCAAGGCGATCTCTGAGGCGGCTGCCGCGGTCGAGAACGGCATCAGGAACGCAAGGCTGGACTTCGAATCCACCCACCAAGACTCTTCACCTTCATCGTCCACCAGGTTGCTTTCGTCCGTCTATGCAGTGGGGATCCCGAGACCTTGCGAGGAGGCGACCCCGAACTGGGCGAGCGCATCTAGGGCGACGGTCGTCATATCATCGACAGTTATTGGCGCGGCGAGAAGAAAGACTAGCTCGCGTGAAAGAAAAATCGATCTGGTGAAAGATCCTCGACGCACGTTGACCGACCGCCGGACATAGTTCGGCGTCCGCCCTTCCGCGTTCATGTTTTCGAGGGTGCCATGAAGAGCATTCCCTATGAGAGGCCGCCGGACGATGTCGTCCCGCGAAACGAGCCTCCTCGCTTCCATTTTCCGCTCGCTCTATCAAGTGCGCCGGGCCTCCGCTCTTCCGGAGCCAGGAGGCCCGCGATTTTGCCTGTCTTCTCGACGACGACGGGACGTCACCTGGTGGTCATGCGAATGCGTCGCGCTGATATGGCGGCGAGACCTATCGGGTCGATTTCATCGTCACCGGCACCGACGACCGCACCTTCGTGGTCGACGTCGCCCAGATCTTCCGAAGCGGCCCGACTGGAGAGAGCTGGCCGCCGCGCCGGGCAGGGCATGCCTACCGCCCGGTCGCCATGCGCGACTTCGTCGACAGCAATCGGCTTCTCAACGCAAAAGAAGCTCCGCTACGGCTTCTATCTATGGCCGCTCGGCGAGCGCGTGCGCGTTCTCGTCGCTCTCGACGAATGGTTCGTTACCAATTTGACTCATCGCAGGCGAAGGTCCTTTGGACGCTCCTGCGCTTTCCCGCCATTATCGCAATGGTTGCTTGTGCATAGCGAGTTCATTGCGCTTCACTTCGGCTAGATTCACTTCCTTAAGGCGGGCCAGCAGCGTCGATCGGCCGCATCATGTCCGTCAACCTGCACGTGATGAGAGCGAGAGCCCGCGGGGCCCAATCAGTCGTGCTGCCTCTTCTCATTGTCCGCCGTGGGATTCCTTTGGCACGGCGTTCGGCAGCAGTCGGAGGAAAAACACTACTCCGCGGCTTGCCGAATGGGGTTTTCGTCCAAGAGTACCAATGGACCGACGATCTCGAAATCGCAAGGCATTGCGTGCTGGTCTGTGCCCAGTAGTGCAAGGGTCCAATAGTTGGGATCTTCTCCGAAGACAGTCGAGACCTGCACAACGGTGAGCTTCCCCTCGAAGTACTTCGCTGAACGCGCCCAGTAAAAGGCTTCCGGAATCAAACTCGCGGTAAACATAACGCTCACTCCCGTTTGAGCGCGGACGATATCAGAATTCTTATAAATGAACATGCCTCATGGTGCGCCGCGCGCATATCGTCGCGGGATCCTGGACGACGTCGAACCTAGGTTGGGGATGGCTGCGACTCAAGTCTTACGCGTGGAACCGGTTGTGGTGGGGAGTGTTTTCGATTGGCGACGCCAGAGGTGCCGTGCCGATTTTGGAGCCATCCTCGGAGACGAAACATGCGCCTGCTCATAGTCGTAGACGAACTGGGAATTGCTCTGGTGATCGAGTATGTCGCGATGGGCGCCGGATTCGAAATCGCAGGTATTGCGGGAAACATGTCTGAGGCTCTGGATCTCGGCGCGGAAGCAGACATCGCCATCATCGACGTCCGGCTGGGGGATGGACTCCGGGGCCGTCGATCGCCCGTGCACTCTTTTCTGAATTCGGACTTGGGGTGGTGTATTTCACCGTGAACCCCGGCCTTATCGAATACCCTAAGGGGCGACCTGTCGTCGCTAAGCCGACGAAGCCCGAAAGAATAGCGGACGCGTTGTCCATGTGCTGGCGCAAACGGACTTTGGTCTGAGATAGACCCTCTCCTTTCGTAGGATGGGTAGGTATGTCAGCCGCCGCCGAAAGACAGAAAGGAAGTGCTAACCAATCCCATTCCGCGTGCTTTAACGATCGCTGTTTTACGGTCTGCGAACATAGAAGGACGTAATGCAGATGAACTGGCAGGCGCGGTCGCAGTGGGTTTTAAAATGGGTTCTCCCGGCAGCCACGTCATTGATCATCGGGTGCGTTCTTTATGGTACCCTCCAATGGGCCGCCGGGCAGACCGATATGGTTGCGGAGGCTCGCCAGCGGGATCTCGTCAAACTGATCGTCTCGAAGATGCAGGCTAGCGTTGCTCATGATCAGGAAAGCGCGACAGTCTGGGACGACGCTGTTCGAAAAACCGACGCGCGGGACCTGGAATGGCTTCGCTCGAACCTCGGCGAATGGATGCAAACCTACTTCGGGCATGACGCGGCCATCGTAATTTCGGCCGACCATGGCCGGATCTACGAGTTCATTGCGCCCTCGGACAACGCTTTGACGCTGGGTGATCTCCGCCTCGCTTATGAGCCGTTGGCGGATGCTTTGCAGAAACGACTTGCTGCTGGCGACGCTGAAGGGGTCACGGATCGGGTTCTCTCGATCGGAGAAAGCGACCTTACATATGTAGGGCGGCGACCGGCGATTGTGAGCGTCAAGCCAATCGTTTCGGACACGGGCGATATCGAGCAACCGCCGGGGCAGCAAAATCTCCATGTCGCTGTAAGGTTCCTCGATCGAAGTTTCGTATCCGAGATCGGAGCGGACTACCAGTTTGCCGAAAATGCAGTTTTCGGCTGACGCTCCTACGGACGCTGAGCACTCATTCGTTCCGTTGAAATCTCGCGCGGGCGCCGCTATCGGCTACTTCACCTGGCGCCCATTTCGTCCTGGTGCGAACGTGATGGAAGCGACCCTGCCGGCGGTCGGTCTGGCCGCCGTTGCCATCTTCGTCGCGGCAAACATGTTCGGGCGTGCGATCTGGAGACGTTCAGCACGTCTTGCCTCGAGTCGTGAGGAACTCCAGCGACTGGCTTCGCGCGATCCGCTGACTGGCCTTTCCAACCGCGCTCATTTCAGCACCGAACTCGCCGCCCGCATTGGGGCGGCCTCCCAGAACCAGTGCCACTGCGTGCTGTTCATCGACCTCGACCGGTTCAAAGCGGTCAACGATACTTTCGGGCACCCGACGGGGGACAAGCTCATCTCACTCGTGGCCCAGCGCATGAATGAGATCATGCCGGCGGCGCTCATCGGCCGCATCGGGGGTGATGAATTCACCGTCCTGCTCGAAGAAGCCGACGGCCAAGTGGTCGACGCGGCTTGCGCACGGATCGTACAGCGTCTGCGAGATCCTTTCGAGATCGATGGCGCTCACATCGTCATTGGTGCCAGTGTCGGCGCTGCGCTTGCTGCCGGCCCCGCGGATCCGTCTGAACTCACCCGTCAGGCCGACATAGCTCTCTATCACGCAAAGGCTGCGGGTCGGAATACCTTTGCGAAATTCGGAGGCCATATGGACGAATTGCTGCGCAGCCGTCGGAAGCTGGAACACGACCTTCGACTGGCGCTCGAGACGAAGTCCCAGATCGAGACCTTTTATCAGCCAGTATATTCGGCAGAGCACAAGAGCCTGTCATCCATGGAAGCGCTTGCCCGTTGGAAGCATCCTGAAGAAGGTTTCATCGCTCCCGACGTCTTCATCCCCATTGCCGAGGAAATCGGCCTGATCCAGGAAGTCGGCGCTATCGTGCTCGAAGATGCTTGCAGTGTCATGGCCGACCTTCCTTCTATCTCGATGGCAATCAACGCGTCGACGCTGGAACTCTGTTCCGACGGTTATCCCCTTCGTGTCTTGTCCAGATTGGCGAAATGGAACATCGATCCAACGAGGCTGGAGATAGAAATCACCGAGTCATTGGCTTTTGGTGGAGAAGCACACAGCGATCGGAACATTGCTATGCTCCGAAATGCGGGTGTGCGAATCGCCATCGACGACTTCGGAACGGGTTACTCGTCCTTCTCGAGAGTGCAGAATGTCATGATCGACAGAATCAAGATCGACAAGTCGTTCATCGATGCAGTGCAAGGAGACAGCAAGCCGCTCATTGAGGCGATGATCAATATGGCCCGAGCGAAAGGTCTTAAGACCACGGCTGAAGGAGTGGAAACGAACGAACAGAGCGACGCTCTAGTGGCCCTTGGGTGCGACAGCCTCCAAGGTTTCCTAATCTCCCGGCCTCTTGCCCGCGCGGCCATCATCGATTTGTTCAACGGAACTGGGAAGCGAACATTGACTGCTTGAAGCGGGAAGGGCAATCTGTCAGTGGACGACCGCAATCACGGGAATTCCGGCTTCCTCCGCCGCGCGAATGAGCGCGGCACGCGCTGTCTTTGCGGGGATATTGCCTTGAATGGCATCCAGGCAGGTTTTTACGGCCGCAAGGTATTCCTTGCCGTCGTCTGTCGGCCAAGCGGCGACGAGGGCTCGGCAACCTCGCCAAGTGATCGGATCAGCCTATGCTTTTCTTGACTGCTCATCACGAGCATCAGAGGGGCGAAATCTTCGCTTTTATGCCAGTTCACCGACCGTTTGCATTGATGAGGCCCTTTACTCTCGGGAAGCGACGCCCGACTGATCTACAACGCTTCACCAGGGAGGTTCTGACTGGAGACAGCAACATCGCTAAAACCTCCCTGGTGTCCTTTCAACAAGGAAAAGGGAATCTATGCCACATGCCGTCGGGGGGAAGAGGGACTTAGGTCGCACTGGCGACGCCGCCACCTGCTTCTCATATTAGGTCTGAGGTAACATGACGGTCCGTGGAGGGACGGAACAGGAGGACGATATGAAGTTCGGTTCCGACAACACCAACCATGAAGGGCGCTGCTCCCAAGGCCATAGTTCGGCCTCGACCATCGCCACGATCAAAGCGGCGCTTTCCGCCGATCAGAATATCGACAGCAGTGCCATCGAGATCAGGATGCTCGGCCCGCTGGTCCTGCTCGAAGGCTACATAACAAACGCCGCAGACCGCGAGAAAGCCATCTCGCTTGCGGGGATGATCGTCGGCCACGACAACGTCCAGGATCGGATGCTGAGCCGCTTCCCCACGCAGTAGCGAGAGGCAATCCAAGAGGCTAGGACCAAGGTCCGGGGGCAACCCCGGTACGAAGCCCCGGTAATGGAACACTTCCTCCACTCGACGGTTTCGCTCTGCAGTGGAACCAACCGCATCCAAGGAGGAAAACACATGATTATGAAAGTTGTAGGTATTGCCGCGGGCGTCCTGTTGGCATCGACAACCGCTTTTGCCCAGCAGTCGACTGTGACAGGCGCCGTTGGTGGCGCTGCAACGGGCGCGATCGTCGGCGGCCCGGTCGGTGCGGCTGTCGGCGGCATTGTTGGCGGCGTGGCAGGGAGCGTCATTGATCCGCCGCCCCAGCAGGTTGTGACCTATGTTCAGCAGGCTCCGGCCCCGACCGAACGCGTCGTGGTGAAGGAGAAGGTCGTCGTCGGCCAGCCCCTGCCGGAGACCGTCGTCGTGACGCCAATTCCCGACGATCCGAAATATGCATATGCGATCGTCAACGATCAGCGTGTGATCGTCGAACCTTCCTCGCGGAAGGTCATCCAGGTCATCCAGTGACCGACGGGCGGCTCCAGCCGCCACTTCCAACCACGAGGGCATGCTCGACCCCAAAGATGCGCGGGAGTGCCGAGCAGCCTTCGACCGATGGCGCGACAATCGTCGATCCCGATGCTCTCACGATCGCCTACATCATCGAGGCCTAACATACGTTTCCCGGCGGCGTCCTATGCGCCGTCGGGCCGCAGGAGCAATCAATGATCTATCACGAAGATAAGCCGTCCCGCCTCGCGTTTCCCATTATCGTCATCCTGTTTGCCATCGTCACTATCGTCGGCAGCCTGGGCCTGTCATAAGGCCATCCAGCATCGACTCGGGTCTGGGTTCCTGTTCGATCGGCCGGCCCCTGATCCCGCGGCGCCCAAAGCCGGACTTCCGATCCCGACTGGGGAGCACCTCCGATGCGAGCAATCCACAGCAGAAAGGCGTCGGATCGCCTTGACCGCATTCCGAACCGATCGAGTTCAGTATTTGAGCTTGGGATACCAATCCGTGCGCGGCCGCTGGGCGTCATGTCCAGAAGGTTCCAGAGCGGGGCGATATCTACCGCCCCCCTTGGATACTGGCCGGGATCTGCCGCTTCGGCCGGCATCTCGCCATTGTAGAAGACCCGAACGCGGTCCCCATCCTTCTGGTAGACCGTGCATCCCGGATACTCTGATCCCTCGACGTCGAACACGCCCAAGTCTCGGGCATAGTCGTCGCCGAAGGCCTGGACCAAGGTCACGCCAGCTGCGTTCGATAGCGAACGCACGTTGCCGCTCCACCGCGCTGCGACCGATAATCTTGAATGCGACCTTCTGTTTGACGTCGGCGCCATTGCCGTTCGCTCCACCGAGGAAGTTCGTGCACATCGGACAGGGCCGTTCCCGTTGCGGGCCGAACATCTAGAAGTACGTCTGCCAGACCGAGCTCCTCACCGTTTTCGTCTTTGGAGCGATAATCCTTTTGTACGAGCGGGCCCGGAGGCAGGCGTCGGCGTTGCTCCGCAAGTCTGGCGAGATGTCGTCGGACCTCGATCTCCTCCACCAGCAGGGCCGTCCTCGCCTCGGCGTAGTCCGCAGTTTCGTTCATGAACCTGCTCACACGTTTCGCGGCTAGTTCCTTCGCAGGTTTCAATTCGCTCATGTCCATGCGCTTGCTCCCTGGACCCATTACGACGGTTTCGTTATCCGACCAGTTTCGGCCACCTTCGGAAGTTGAAGGGCGTGCCAGATGGTGTTCGGCGCCCTCACTTGTAATAGACATAGACGTACGAGGAGATCAGTTCTCGACAAGGGCATAATGTTTTTTGATTTCGGCGTCGGTTGCCTAAAAATTCCGCCGCCCGGCCGACTATCTTGCTCCTCACCGCCGTTCCGATCTAAAAAGATCGACACCATTCGACAGATGTGCTGATTGGAAGCCCGTTCCGTGCGTCGACCGCTTGCGCCATCACCACTCGTCCGTGGACCGCACGGTCACTCGTCCCGTCGTAAAACCGCGGCCGAGAGTCAAAAACTGCATCTCACAGAATGCAAGCCCGCCGACATCACGATGAATCGGCGGGAGCTTTAAGCATGCTAACTATCACTTCGTGAGCATAGGGCTTCGCAACGAACGAGACGCCGCTTGCTAGGTCGAACGCACCAAGTCGAACATGGCCAGAGGTCACGATGACCCGCGTGCCCGGCGAACGCGCTCGCACGCGCGCCATCAGGCCCAGCCCGTCCGTCGAGCCGGGCATGTTGACGTCCGTAAAGACGGCGTCGACCTGAGTCCCCTCCAGGAGGACGAGGGCTTCGTCCGCGTTGCCTGCCTCAAGAACTTCGAACCCGGCGTCCTCGAGAGCGTCCACCACTGCAAATCTTATCAGAGGTTCATCATCGACAACGAGGACCCTTCGGACGGGATCAACCACGGCGTTCAGGCCGATGTGCGGATCAGCTTGGCCCCTTGAGTCCCAGTCGTCGACCGCCTGCGACCAGTGCTCGCGGTCCCGTCCGTTCGGGCATCCTTCGCTCTGCCAGATCTCATGGGCCCGGCGACTTATCCAGTTATACCGTTCCTGATCCATCTTCCATCTCCGTCGGAAAGCAGAACTCTGGCAAGACCCCACGGTTCCAGCGCTAAAGCCGGTATCCACATGGATTCCGGACGAGCGGGCGCGGCGTAGCCTCGCCCTGTACAACCGGCGGAGAGGTCTCTCCTAGTATGACCGACTTCGTGCTAGACAAGCGTCGTCTGCTATGCTCCGCGGCTCTCCCTCTTGATCACACATCGGATAGGACTTGAAGGAGGCCTCAGACATTCAAGACCTTCCGTGAGAAGCAGGACGGCTGCGTCAAGGTGGTCATTCGGCCGAACGGCTAAACTCGACGCGGTACGGCGGAGCGACCCTCCGCCGGGCCTTGAAGACGGCAAAAGCACCTCTAAATCTCCTCGAACCACCAGGAGGCAAGACATGCCAACCAGTCAGCGCGACAAGGTTTCGGCATGCTTTCGGAGGCGGTCCAAGCTTGGTATCGCTTCTACGAACTCGATCCGGACGAGCGTGCAAACCCTCTGTACAGCCGCCCTCGAATTCTATCAGGAGGGTTACAAAACGGCCGAAGAAGTTTCCACCTTGCTCATCGGCACTTATGTCGGCTTCTCGTCGACCAGGGTCAACAGCCTTCGTCAGCTACAGTACCGTTTTCCGCCGGAACCGGAGGTGATCCGGGATCGCGCGTCCGTCGCCGGGTGGCACATAGCCAAAGCGTGATTTTCGGGAAAGCCGCCGACGTTGGTTGATTCATCGCCAGATGTCCCCGCGCCGCAGGTTGTTATCGCAACAAAATAGCCCCGCCGAAACGGGGCAATTTTGTGAAAGAGGGAAAGGACGAGACCGCGCGGGGGCGGGCGATGTAGAGAGGCTTGCGGGCGCAGGACTCTCGCGCGCGGTCCCGATGCCTTTCGGATGATTACGCACCCGCTTCGGAAAAATGCTTGGGATCCTAGGGCGCAGATCGGCACCTTACGGGCGATGAAAGTGTTTCAGGGCCAATACGAGGCGTCCTCGTCGGCACAGTCTTCAGGGCTCAAGCCTTCTGCTGGAGCGATAGCCAGTAAGCCCGCGCAACGGCCGGTGCATAGTCGGAGGGTTCCTTGCCAAACCACAAGCCTTTCTCAGCCGACAGTTCCCAGATCCGTTTTGTGAAAAGGACGGTGAATTCGTCTTCGTCCAGTACTTGCAAAAAAAGAACCTCCGCAGCCGCCTTGTGGAGGATGGTGCAGGGGGTGGCAGGGGCTTTGCACTCTTGCGATCGGCATTAGATAACACTCGGTGAGTGACGTGGTTCCGGTACTCCTTCGCGATAGGCTTCCGCCGTCACCGAGCCGTGCTCCTTCGCCCAGGTTCGGGCATAGCACCGGACGGTTCGTAACCGCCACGGTAGCCGAGGTCGCGCAAAGCTCGACATGCTAAGCCGTTAGCAGTTTAACGACTTCCTCAATCGTCTCTCTCACTGGATAGTAGCTCGGCGAGGCGTCTTTTCCCAGCACGCTGACATAGATATGTGTGCTGCTGGTGAAAGCCCTAACGGCGACTACGTGCTCCGGATTGATGAAGACGATTGGATTGTTGTGGCCCGCGTAGTGGAATGGCACCAGCCTCATTTCATTCCCCCAAGGTTACCTGTCCCGCCGTGATCTAGAAAAGTTCCCGTCGGTTGCAAGATACCTGGAGTTGACTGCGCGTCTCTCACAAGGAAAACCCTAATAGGCCCTTCAATTGCTCCGGCCGTCATGGACGTTCCTGCACTGGCTGGACTGATTTTATGATTTTCGGCGCTGTTTAGGACAGCTGGCCTTACAGATGCTGACGAACCAGGTGCGAAAAACAGTGCCGGCGGTTGATGCCCGGTGGTTTTGTCAGTTAGTGGTAGCCCTTGAAACTATCCGTTGCACCAGTCATTCCGATGCCTCGGGCTCCAGGTGCGCGAAGCCCTCCCGAAGCAGCTTCTTTCCGATCTCTTCACTATTCGTTCGACAGATGTTGACCGACGGCGGGAGCGTATGTGTCTTGTCCACCGCGCCGGTCATTACAAACGCAAGCCATTTCAGCCAGTAGCTCTCGTAGCGGTCCTTGGCGACCAGCGCCAGGTCGTTCCTTCAGGCGCCTAAAAAAGCCCCGCCTTAGTAGGACGGGGCTAGTTACAGGCTGCGGTGGGCCGCACATTAAAGTGTAGCATTGGCTGCCGTAACAAATCTCTGCACGGCCCGACTCCTTACGATCGGCAGAGCCAATGGTTCCCATGGCGAAAGATTTTATCAGCCTTTTGGGCAGGCTATGTAACATCTGCTGGTGGATGAATCGCACGTAAGTCGAATTATCTTGATCCGCCGAGCCTGGTGGCACGATCGCACAACCCGGAACCTTCCTGTGCTCTGCCAGTTTGGGGGCATGCCCTATTTGGTCGAAATCCTTCTTCCTGTTACGCATGGCCGGCGGAGCCGGACGAACCTTGACCTTGTCCGCGACGAACTCACGGCGGAGTTCGGAGGGGTAACCCTGCAGATCAGCTCTCCCGCAGAGGGGCTGTGGGAGGACGGTGGAGACGTCGAGCGCGACCGTATTGTCATGGCCGAAGTGATGACTGACGATATCGACTACTCCTGGTGGTCCTCTTACCGCGGGAAACTGGAGGCTCGCTTCCGCCAGGAGAAGATCGTTATCCGCGCAACCTCGATCGAGCGCCTCTGAATTTCGGAACGATTTGGAATCGCGGTCGTTAGCTCCGCCCGAAGCTATAGGGCGCATCCCGCCTTTTTGCGATGATGCCTTCCAACCCGTGCTCAGAGGCGCTTGCCCGCAGTTGATCGCCGTGGCCCTCGATCTCCTCCGAGAGCCGGCGTTTTGGTCGTTCAGCAAATTGGGCAGAACTGGAAGCGCAATCGACGCCTCGGATCGTCGATGCGCGACGAGTGCAATTCGCTTTAAACACGCTTATCGCCGGTCGTGAACGTGAAAGGTTCCACTTCGTCTTCGTCCGTGGCTGGAACTCGGAGGGGAACCCGCAGGTTTCTGCCAAAGGAGGCTTTAATGGAAGGCGGCTGGATCCACTTGTGCGTCGACATGCAGCGGATGTTCGCGGAGGATACGCCGTGGCACGTCGGCTGGATGAAGAGGGTTTCTCCTGCGGTTGTCGAACTTGCCCCATGCTACCCGGAGAGGACGATTTTCACGCGGTTCGTACCGCCGCCGCATCGGGCGACGGCGCGTGGTATGTGGCGTGCCTACTACGAGAAATGGTGGATGATGACAGGCGAGCATCTTCACGCCGAGCTCGTCGACATACTGCCAGAACTGCGCCGGCTCGTTCCGCCCGCTCGGGTCTTCGACAAACCCACCTATTCGCCCTGGGTAGACGGAAGACTGGACGCTCATCTGCGGATTGATGGCATCCAAACAATCGTCGTGACCGGGGGCGAAACCGATGTCTGCGTCACAGCCGCGATCTTCGGCGCCATCGATCTCGGCTATCGGGTTATCCTCCTCAAGGACGCCGTTTGCAGCGGCGCCGACGAGACACACGACGCATCGCTGAAGCTGCTTGGAGACCGCTTTTCGGTTCAGTTGGAGATTATGGAGACCGTCGCGTTTCTAACCAGCGTTCGATCAGCGGCTTCGTGCCTCTCATGAGGAACCGCTTCAACCGCCGCGTTACCTTGAGCCGGCCCAACAGGAGTTCACCATGTCTAATGTTTTCTCAAAATTCGCGACGTCCATTGCGGGCATGTCGGGCAAGCCCGGCGCTTTCGTGCTCGCCGTGACCCTTGTTCTCGTCTGGGCGATCTCCGGGCCGTTCTTCGGCTACTCCGAAACCTGGCAGCTCGTAATCAACACGTCGACGACTATCATCACGTTCCTGATGGTCTTCGTCCTGCAGAACTCGCAGAATCGAGATGGCAAGGCTTTGCAGGCCAAGCTCGACGAGCTCATTCTGACCTCGCAGGCTCAGAACAAGTTCGTTGGGATCGAAAAGCTCGATGAGGAATCCTTGCGCGAGATGAGCAGGACACTCGCCGAAAAAGCGGAGTGCGTCGAGGACGTCGCGGACGAAAAGACAAAGCGCGGCCAAGCATCGGCCTGACGCTCTCATGGGCCGCGAGCCCTCCCCGGGCGGCACACATGGCTTTGAAAGCCGAACGCTCCCGTGTCTGAGGAAACACCGCTTGCGAACATGAGCTCTCGGCGTCGATCGCGATGGTAGCCTTGGCGCGAGGCGGCCCGAGTTCGGCGGGAGCTGGCGTCCGAGTATCTTTAGATATTCCTACCTGAATCTACATCAGCTTAAAATTATCATCTGACATTGTTGGGACAAAAACGCGGCTTGGTTGCGCCTTGAGTGCTCAGAGCGACGTACAAGATCTAAAAGTCGCTGATCGTTGCTGGCCCGCAAGCTGCTGGTGGCCTGATGACCTCTGGACTAGTTGTCACTCTAATCGTCCGAACTCTCTCTCAGCCGCTCGCTCAGCCACCGCCTCCCAAAGGCATTTGTCATGGAAGCCAGTCGTGTCGGCATGCGGTTGAACCCGTGAGGGCCATCCGGCACGACGGCAAGCCAGGCGCGGCCGTCGACGTTGCACCACTTCGCATGCATCTCGATGCTATCGTCGACGATGGGGTCTAGTTCCCCGGCGATGAACAGAGCGGGTGGGAGGCCCTGCAATACGGCGTGTAACGGTCCGCGCCGTAGATGAACAGGGAGTGATGCCGACAAACGATGAAGGTTCTCTAGAGCCGATGGGCCGTTGATCAGCAGTGCGCTGCCCGGGCTGTCGCGAAGGCTTGTCGTTCCCTCGAGATCGAAGGCACCGCATACAGCATAGAAGCCGTGAACGACCGAGTGCCTGCCGGTGGAGCGCAAGGAGAGCAACGACTCCAACGCCAGATGCGCACCCGACGACTCGCCTGACAAGAAAATGCAGTCGACACTGAAAGTCTCCAGATTATCGATCACCCAGGCCGTCGTGGCAATACACTCTTGCAGCGTTCGGTCGAGATCGTCATCGACGGCATTGGGAAAATCAACCGCAGCAACAAGCATCCCGCACTCACCAGCGATGTCGGCCGCCAGCCGGTCTTCAAGACGCGCGGAACCCATGACCCAGGCACCACCATGGAAATGAAGCAGCATCGCGCGGCGCGGTGCGACCGGGTGTGTCAGTCGAAGGGAACACGAAGTTCCAGGGATCGGTGTTACACAAACCTTGGAACGCCATCGTCGCAGGTCGGGCATTGCACGGTGTAGCCTCAGCGCAGCGTTGACCAGACGAGCGTTCCAGCGACGGCTCGTATGGAACCGAGGAATTGCTGCGAGTACGGAATTCAGCCTTTGAGCAGCCACCAGATCGGCAGGACTGATGCCTATATCGTTCAAAGCGTCTAAGATCATCAGGCTCTCCGCCAGGACACGGTTTCAAAGACGCTGGGCTGTGTGGCGCGGATATCGATTTCTCGTGAGCCTCAAGCTGATTTCGGTATGCCGCACACAGTCAGAGATCTTCGGTCATGACTTCGGCAGCGCACTCAACCTCGCCATCATCTTTCCACCAAGAGTAGTTCAGATGTTTAGTAATGGCATGGCGGTGCGTTCGTTACCGACAAAGTCGGTTCGATCCCGTATGGTATGGCTCGCAAACCCTGAGCAGCCCCGATTGTTCCAGACGTCACCCGATCGCGACGCGCCACGCTCAGATCGCCGAAGCTTGTAAGTTGAGCGAATATCCTTTGACAACAGGGTGTTGCGACCACGCGTATCGCCTCGAGGAACAAACTGCGGTGTCCGACGGTTTTGGGTCCAAAACCAACCGGAGGTTTTCAATGTGGTACCATGGTCGGAAACGAGGGCAACATCGAAAAGCTCGATCTGCTCTACCTGAATCACGAAGCGATCGCCGCATATGTTCCTGCATCGGCCGCCTCGACGACAAAACTCTCCGGCGGCAAGTGGGGAAATCACTCTGAACCCTGCATGCTGGCTTTCGCCAGGAGTTGCCTCGGACCGGCATGCCGGCCCGAAGAACATCGCGACCGTGCCGTGAGGCCTCTGCGGCGGCAAATTCGAGAACCCCGATGAGCGAGACGGAACAGCATGACCTCTTTGGCGCAGTTAAACCGTCTTTGCCGGACGGATTTCGCTATTCGCCGGATGTCGTCCCCGACGATCTGCAGCAGGCCATTCTGGAAAAGATGTCAGAGCTGCCGTTCAAGGCTTTCGATTTCCACGGCTTCGAAGGCAAGCGCAGGACCGTCTCCTAAGCCGGACATACGACTTCGACAAGAAGCGTCTCCGAAAAAGCGAAGATATTCCGCTCATCCTTTTGCCGCTCCGCAAAATCGTAGCTGCCCTTGCAGACATCGATCCCGACCGTTTGGAACAGGCTTTGGTAACCGAATATGGTCCGGGGGCTCCGATCGGCTGGCACAGAGATAAGTTCGTCTTCGGACAAGCAATTGGAGTCTCGCTGCTATCTTCGTGCACTTTCAGGCTAAGGCGGCGGCAGGGCAGCAAGTGGCAGCTCAGCTCGATCACGCTCGAACCGCGATCGGCCTATGTGATGGCGGGCGAAGCCAGAATCCTGTGGCAACACTCCATCCCACCGGTTGACCAATTGCGTATTCGATAACCTTCCGTGAATTAAGCTCAGCAACCTGAAGCTGGTCATGCTGGTGAATGGTCGTCGAGCATGATCTCCAGCCGTGAAGTCCTCGATGGTTAGGTCTATCAGCTCTCCATTGCTTCTACAGGGAGCTTTCGGGTTTAACATGGTAGAAGGACCCTAAGCCGCCGGTGAGCTGCATGGATCGGATATCGCCAGGTAAAGCTGGCGGCACGCAGAGAGGCCTGCGGCAGTCGCACTGGTTTTCGGCGTCCCTATGCAAGCGGAACCTTTCATGCGTTCCGTTGTTCGCGGCATCCCCGGCACGATTCGAGGTGGAGCTTCCTGATGCAGGCGCTGGTCGAAAAACGGAATGACTGAGGCTACGCGGTCTCAACCCGCTTCGAGAAACACACGGTTCTCCAAGTCGCCACCGGAACTATGGGGTGGCGGTTTTGCCGGTTGGACTCGCGCGACGAGACTTGGAAATCTCGATGTCGGCGTCTCGTTATTGACCGCGGAACCGTAACCTCCTTCAGCTGCTTCTCGCCACCGGAGCCGATTTCATGGTGTCGTGGCGCCGCATAATCTTTCGGCGCCGCTCGCAGCACTCTCCTTCATCACGTCTGAATTTCCATCAGAACCCCAAAGAAATACTCAAGGCGCTCCGCATCGATCACCCTCTGGCGCTTGCATCTCATCGCCATCTGACCAGCGTCTTGGCCATGCAAGCAATGGCGAGCACAGATGCGGCAGGACAACTCAGTCGTCCAAGGGTCGCGTGTCTGCCTTCGGAGGCGCAATCGATATCTCGGTTCAGATAATTGGGAACACAAGGGTGATCTCGATGTTCGAGGGCCGTAACGCAACCGATGAAGGAAATGAAGAATGAATATCAAGCTCATCTACGCTTTTTTGCTTGCGGCTGGCGTGGCCACAAGCGCGCTTGCCCAGTCCAGCGCGGGAGCTGGAACCACTATTGAACCGAATGCCGTTGGTCCCGATGGTGGTGCAACTGTACAGACAATGCAGCCGATGGCTTCCGATCCAAGCTCAACCGGCAGCACCACCAGCGGATCAACGGGTTCGACTATGCCAGGTGGTTGCAGCGGCGGTAGTGATCCTGCAAGTTCCACGGCTTCGGGCTCGGTCCAGACCCAGGGCGGATTGAGCGACGCGACTCCTCAGGGTCAGGCGTGCGCTCAGTAACCAGAGAGACCTTTTCAACGAGAAGAACGGGCGGCGGGCAAGATGCAATCCGCCCGCTTCACGCTTGCTTGATGCCTTATGAAAGATGGTGTGGCTATTTGATATGGGGCAGGACCTCCTGCGCCATGAATCGTAGGAAGCCATATTGATCCCTCGACACGTTGTGCACGTAGATTTCCTCAAATCCGCATGATGCCAATTCGTCGAGAATTTCAAGTAGCTCCGATCCAACGGTGACCAATACGATGAGCTCGTCCATATCCGCAGGAATCAAGATTTTGGTAAATTCGTCGAAGTCCTTCGGCCGCTTCAGGTCCGCTAAAACAGTCGGCGGCGCGGCCGCACTGCGCCACTGCTGCCAGGCCGCTAGGCGCGCTTCTTCTTTCGACGCTGCCCAGGATACCTGAAGCTGTAAGACGAGCGGCTTGCCGCGGCCGCCATTATCCTCGAAGCGGCCGACGAGCTCTTGCATGCTCTCCGTAGATTTCCGCACCGTTATCAGGCCGTCGACCCAACCTGCCATCCACCCTGCCGTTTTGGCGGTCAAGGCGGCGCCAAATATTTCCGGCGGCCGCGCGGGCAGGGACCAAAGCTTGGCTTCCTCCACCGCGAACCAGGGATGACGAACAGTGACCGTCTCTCCGCGAAAAAGATCCCGGACAACGTCGGCGCCGGCACGAAGCCGCGCGTCGCGTTCTGCTTTTTCGGGCCAGCCGCTACCCACGACGCTTTCGTTGAGGGCCTCACCGCTACCTACTGCTATCCATCGAAAACGGTTGGGGTACATCTGGGCGAGGGTGCCGGCGAGATGCGCAAGCAGGGCTGGATGGTAGCGCCAGCCTCCGGGTATCGCGAGGCTGCCGAAAGGCAGCGATGTCGTTGCAAGTGCTGCGCCGAGCCAGGCCCAGTTGTTACCTGAGTTTCCCTGTTGCTCGCTCCATGGCGCGATATGGTCGGACGTCATGATCGCACCGAAGCCAGCACGCTCTGCAGCCTGAACGAAGTTTAGCAATTCGCTGGGCGAAAACTGCTCGTGCGAGGCATGATAACCTATCAGCATCCCGTCTCCTCGTGATTAGGGCAAGCTTTGGCGATACAGTACTACGTTGCAGCCTATGACATGCAGTCGTGAACCTCCGAAAAAACCCTTTTGTTCCGCCGTGGCCAGCCTCCTTGCGCCTCGATGCCCTGGCGCGGCGAAGTAAGTCCTTCCATCCGTTGCTCGGTCGCAGGACGTATGGTGGAGACTGCGACCTTCATCGAGATGCGATACTCGTCGCAACGAGCGCGCTCACGAAGGCCAAGCGCTTGCCCTTCATCGAAACGAGGAGACCGCGGCAGTCGCGGTGAACATTGGGGCCGGTTGCATGAGCGATGATGCCGCATTGTCAGTCGAGGATCTACATCGAGAGTCCATTAAGGCGGCGCCGATCGACCGCCCAAGACGGTGAGTGACGCCAGGTCACCTTTACGCCCAGTCTAGACGGGTGGGACATCGGTTGGCCGGAGCGTCTCACGTCGTCCGTGCATCGCCGAGCCCGTAGACTAGCCCTGCTTCACCCGCCGACGCCTATTCATCAAACGAACGTGAGAGCGTGGAACCCGGCAGGCGCTCCTGGGTTTGGCAGGTGCAGATTGGAGTTTAATCCCATGAACACGTCCGGCCCTGCCGCAAACGTTTCTCGTCGCCTGGATCAGAATATTGAGGCGCTGTTGGATCGGCGGAAGGAGGATCTGCGGAACGCATCCCTCCAAGATCGCGTTGCCGCGTCGATCACCCGGTTCGCGGGCTCTATGACCTTCGTCTACATCCACGCCATCGTCTTCGGCTTATGGATACTCCTCAACGTCGGGCTGCTGCCGCTTCTTCCGGTCTTCGATCCATCACTCGTGATCCTTGCCATGGTGGCGTCGGTCGAGGCGATTTTTATCTCGACTTTTGTCATGATCAGCCAGAACCGCATGGCGGAGGCAGACGACAAGAGAGCCGATCTGAACTTGCAGATTTCTCTGCTTGCGGAACACGAGGCTACACAGCTCCTGATCATCGTTTCCGCGATCGCGGAAAAATTAGGCGTCGTGGTTGAACAGAAGCAGGAGATTAACGAGCTTACGCAGGACGTGGCGCCCGAGGACGTGCTCGACACCATCGAACAGAAGGCCCACGCCGACTAAAGGAAGGGGAGTCGCGGGATTGTGGGGAACAATAGCCCATCCCGGTGAATTGACGGAGAACCACATCCCTCATTTCGGAACAACCTGCTCGCGACTAAGGCGTGGCTTCGGCGTCACCACGCCCCCATCCTATTACATCGTTATGGGAGTATTCTGCCGATCAGGCCGTAGCCCAGAGCATCCTGCGCACTCATGTAGCAGTTTTTTCGGGCGCAGTGGAAGAGTTCTTCCGCCGACATCTGACTTCCCCTCGCCAGCTCGGCGAAACCTTGTTTTTCCAGCCGCTGAGCGTTCTCCAGCATCGCAAGCTTTTCTCGCACCATCTGAATGCATGCAGTGATCGGGCCCGAGAGTTCAAGGCTGCCGCTGATTCTTCTTTCGTGTATCAGGAGGAACGCATCCGCCGTCAGGTACCGGTTTTGTGTATTGAACGCCGCGAGGATCGTGACGCCCGCCGAATAGACGTATGATTTTCCGACGCAGTGTGCGGCTCGTCCGGCACGCCGGGAAAACAGCCGGATCTCCAACGCGATCCTGCGCGCAGCATCGGCGTCGCCCCCGACGGTACTCAGTTCCAAGACGAGGTCCTGATCACCTGCGCGTACGGCGGCAATCTGATCCAGAAAACTCGTGACTGCCTTCTCGTCAATAGGCCCGTTAATCGAGGCATTGGGCTCGAAGAGAAGTTGGTCGACATCGCCCTCCCGCGCGTCTTCCGCATCGGTCATCACGCTATCCTTTCAGATGTGTAAACGCCTCCAACCCGGCTACATCCGAAGAGTTCCTGCCGGAGAGCCGACTCCTGAGCGAAATCGTGGTCAGAGAAATAGTCGTGCTCCTTGCACCACTGCGATGGATCGTGTGCACCATCTCCCACTCGTCTGTCACGGACGATGGTTCCGAATGCATCTTTTGCCTCGCGATCGCTAAAGCCTCCAACCGGCCCAGTAGACCACGATGCCGGAATTCGGGTCTCGCTAGGTTCTGCGCACCAGTCGCGCTTGGCAACGCTGAACAAAACCTTGTCGTCGTCTGTCACTACTTCCTGCAGAAACCGGCGTGGCCAGCGCGCGGAAAGCTCTCGTCAGGTGAAGCCAGGGACGGCCCCACCCGTGCTCCGACGCCACCGCCTTCAAAAGGAACGCGCCGGCCGCCGCCCAACGTGTTGGGTGCATCAGCACCAGCGGCGCCGACAGCAGTGCTACCGCCGAAATCGCAAAACTCATCTTTCCTATCCACCTGATCCCGGCTAACCGCCGCACTTCGGGTTCCGACCGCTAGTGTATTGTCTTCGACCGTACCATCGCCTGCAGCAGGGGAACCCCCCAATGGTGACCAGAGTTTGGCACAGAGACATGGAGGTTATCATGGACGGACCGTATTGGGCGATGCTCCTCGGCACGCTGGCGCTCGCATCGTGGATGGCGGCCGGCCTGTTTGCCGTGATCGGAACCCGCCAGGAGATTAGGAGGGGCGGCGCGAGTCGCGGAAGCGAATTGATGTCGCTCGCGCTGGCCGGTGTTGGCGTCATCCTGGCGATCATCATGGCCGCCGGAATGGTGCTTTCGTGAAAATTGCTGACCATGGGCGTGTGGATACCCGCATCGATCAAAATACTTATGATTTGGACGCTTTCGAGCCCGATGCCATGCGGATTGCGATGAGCAGCGTGCGGCTTGTGGTTGGTACCATTGCTCCTGACGATCGACGACGAGACGCGCCAGCGCTTCCATGGACCGCTTCATCTTGGAAAACTGCGAGCAGACGAGCCAGCCCTACGAAAGCGGACAACTCAGTGATAAGAGGGGACGGGCCCGAACAACGATGCGACTATGTCGGTCAGGTCGGAAGCAGCTCCGCTAAGGACAAAGCCGCCAGGCAGCGCTTGCGACCGCTGATCGCGGGCAAAGATGAAAGGAATTTCTCGTGTCTCCAGCCAGGCGTTCATCCAGAGCATGGCCTCGTCGGGGACTGCAATATCGATGACAACGGCATCGAATATCTGCTCCTCCTTCAAGCGCTCCATCGCGTTAGAAACCATGATTGGCCCGACCACTGCTGCGTTAAGCGCAGCAAGCGCTTCTCTCGCGTGGTTGGAGAGGAAGTCAGCCTCGCCGATGATTAGGATCGTCTTGCCGGCGATCTGGCTGAGCAAATTCATGACGGACGTCTAATTTATCCTGTTTGATGGTGCCGATGCTTTAGCGATTCAGGCGGGCGGTCGGCCTACGCAGTGGGTACCATGTTCAAGCACCCCACGGGAGTGCATTTCCCGTCGACGGTTCGCCCTTCCACTGATCGCCGTCTTTCTCTCGTCCGTACGCTTTCCAACCAGTGGTTGATGCCGGAAGAACTTTGATTAGGACCGGCTAATATAAGGGAGGAATGCACGATCCAGCATACGGAAAACACCGAACCGGCGCTCCTGCCGGATGACCAGGCGACGTTGACCGCTGTCTTGGAGAGATGGTGCGTTGCAAATCGTGCGAGATCGCCAGCCCGGTGCCAGAGCACGTTGCCAGGGAGCTGGGCCCGTGGTTCGAATGCGGCATCCCACGACAAGCAAAGCCTCGCCGGTCTTAGGCGGCAGGCACACCTGGATATGGAAAACCTGAAGATCTCGACGGAGGCGCCTTCCGCCAATTCGGGGCGGCTCTCAAGATTAGCCGGTTGGCGCGCGGGGAAGGATAAAAGCGTCAGGATCGGTTCGACGGCACCGCCCGAGCTTCCCAGATATAGACCTGTCGAGAGAGCGATCCGGCATCCTAAAAGCCTGCAAATCACAGCAATGGCGCGTCAACGCTCAGCATCAGTGCCCGCTGGATACGCTCTGCCAGGCCTCACTTTCCCGGCAGATCCTTTTCCGTTGTGGCAGCCGCCGGAAGTCTGTTCTGCGATCCCTCCCTATCGGAACCGCGAAGAGGGGCCGTTGGCGCGCTGGCGATATAGAGGCCAAGTCCCAGTGCGCCGAGGGCCACAAAGACGGCACCAGCGAGCGCCACGACCGACCGTCGACCATCCTGCTTGATCATTCCAAAAGCGAGCGCAGCCCCAAGAAGTGCTGCTCCTCCCCCCACTACAAAAAACCAAAGATAATTCATTGTGGTGCTCCCAGTGTAGCACCGAACTTTGAATGACCGGCAAGGTTCCCAGCGTCAACCTCCTAAATCGGTGATTAACATTCTGACGATGTCGCGCGCCGACGGTATCGCATTTTGGGTTACTTCGGACTGGGCTGAACGGTGGCTTCATTTCATCGTCAAACCCGAGAGTGTAGCGGCGCGACTGCAGATCCACAGAATAATACTAGCGAGTGGAACGTAACAGCCCAGGCGAAGTTCAGTCAGCAGAGGAGAACCCCAATGCTCACCAATGATGGTCCAGGTTTTACGGACGTGGAACTACTTGATAATCTGCCAGCTCTGAGAACTTTCGCCAGACGCTTCCACAATTCGGCGAGCGATATTGATGATCTTGTTCAGGAAACGCTCGCCAAAGCTATCGCCCATTCCGGCGATTTCAGGCGTGGCACCCGGCTGCGCTCGTGGCTGTTCACCATCATGCGTAATACCTTCTGCAGCAAATTTAGAATATCGAAACGAGAACAGGTCGGTGCGATCGAAGATTCCGCCGGTTGGGCTTCGCGGGCGCCGTCGCAAATCTGGGAGGTGCGCGGGCACGAGCTGGAGGTCGCATTGTCTGCCTTGCCGGACAATTACCGAACCGTCGTCGACTTGGTGTTCATTCAAGGAGTGAGTTACGAAGCCGCTGCGGACCGATGCGGCGTTCCAATCGGAACAATCAAGAGCCGGGTCAACCGAGCCCGTCATCATCTGACGAAGGTCCTCGACGGCGAGTGAGCTAGTGGGACCCGGTGATCCTCTGACTGAACAAGCTTGCGCTATCTTTTCCAGTTCGGTTGGCTTCTCGCACAATATGAAGCTTGCGAACTTTGCGGGGATGACGGAACGGTCGAAGGCTGTGGCGAATACAAATGGAGTATCCCGGCGCTCAAGCTCCTCGGCCGGAAATACGAACTCGCCGTCGAGGTGGACATCGAGAATTGCCGCGTCAATCTCCTCATTGTCGACAAGATCCAGGGCTGCGGTCACACCGGCAGCCGGCCCGATAACCGTGCAAGGCTTTCTCAAGCTTCCGCCGCGCTTCGTCTGCCAGGAGAAATTCGTCTTCGACGATCAGTCTGCGCTTTCCTGCGAAGAACTCGATGGCTGAATTTTGCAAAACCTCGCTCCCCTTGACGGCCGGCATGAAAGATATGTCCGCAGCAAAGGGAACATCGTGCGGCTCTTGATCCGATGGAACCAACCAACATGCCGAAGCGGCAAATGTTCCCGGCGCCTTAAAGAGTGGTCGACGTGGGAAGTGCCGACAGGTTGGCTTCGAAAACAACGCAATGACGATAAATGAACCAGAATGGCGATGGCACTCGGCACGCTGTCACCACGTCTAATTTGGAGTGGGTGTTGCTGGTTGATCCTCTGCATCAATAACGGATCCCAGACAAAGAGCTTGGTTCCCCAAGCCGGGTCTGCTGCCACCGATAGTCTGCATTCAGCTTGGCAATGGTGTTTATGAAACGTCAGAACCGTGATGAAAAAACCGGCTGGCGGATCCTATCCCCGCTGATATTTCGACGTCAGCCCGCGGATCCGCGTCAAATGCATTCGCAAGTCCGGCAGGATCTTTGCAGCCGTCCGCTTGAGTTGCCCGTCCGGCCCCTGCTTTGAATAGCTCTCGAACAGGGTCACGGCTTCTTCATGCGCTGTTACTTGAGTGGAAAGATAGGCCTGATCAAGATTGGCGGCGTCGCTTTGCCGAAGGGCGGTCAGCTTCGCAGTATACTCTGCGTCGAGAGCGGCGGGCAGTTCGATGCCGTCCTGTTTCGCGGCATCGTTGATAGCAGGCCCGGCCTTGCCGTGATCCTTGATCATGTCTTGCGCGAATTGTATGGCGTCGTCAGCCTTTCCGCTCGCAATCTCGATCTTCGCGGCCTCCATCTCGAACAAGTTCGACATGGCGGCCTTCGACGCGAAGTCGGTGGCTTGCTGCTTGGACGCGTTCTCTGCCGCCGTGGTGGAAAATGCGGTCAAGCAGAAGAGAAGGGAGGCGAGAGCGGTTTTCATCGAGGTCTCCATAAGAGGAATTGCCGTCTCCAACCTCAGCGCGCGGCAAATGTTCCGGAGGTTTTGCCAAGCCGCACCGGAGCTACCTCGGCGAAAAGTTTTGGAACTTCCGCATCGGGCCGGTTTGGCGCGGTCTACCCTAACGATGACAATTTCGAACCACCGGTCGCAGCGCCAGCAGCCTGAACGGGTGACCGAGAGCGCGACAGACGCGAGACAGGGCCGATATGGCAAACCTGTCCTTGCGGTGCTCGTCAGTGTGCTCGTGCTGGCGATGATGGCCTGGGGCGCCGCCGAGATCTGGGGAGAAAGCATCGACATCGGTCCCACACCCAAGGCATCGATAGCCCCAGATCCAATCAATGCCGAGCCCCACGGCGCCGGAACGTTCGACAACGATCCGGCTGGCGGCGGCAGCCGGCCGCCTGAAGCTACCGATCGTGCTCCTACACCCCACAAGGCAATGGCGGCGGTCCGACACTATCCGGAGATTGAGGCCAAGCTCGACCAGCATATCCGCGAAACCGAGGGGCAAATCGTCCGCCTCGAAGAGGTGCTCGATGGTCTGAACGAAGACCACTCTTCGCTTAAAGACATGGCTCTGTCGGACCGGGTCGATGGCCGCGATGAGCCATACCATGGCCGGCGACGAAATCCTGAAAAACTCGTTCGCCAACTTCGCCTTTGAGAATTTCGAAATGGCAGCTTACAAGTCGCTGCTGACCATCGCCGAACTAGGTGGCTACGGCGCGGCCAGCACTGCCCTGCAAGCAAACCTCGCCGAAGAGACGGCGATGGCACGGTGGCTGGATGAAAACATCGTCTCCGTGACGACCAAGTTTCTTTCTCTGCGCGGAGCTGGCGAGAAAGCCAAGGTCTAAGGGAACAACGATGGTCCCGCGTTGTTCTCCCCTACCAGCGGATCGGTCCCGGCGCCTGGCATGGATATTATCGCTGATCAGCCTCTCATCTTCGCCGGAACGAGACGGCGCTCCGGCAACGGGGCGCCGGTGGATTTACGGACAGGAACCATCAAAACCTCGCGGCGTTTACCCCCGCGCAAGCCCTTGCCACAGGAGGATTAACCATGGCGACCACCACCACCAAGACACTTGATGACCTTTTCCTGGATACGCTCAAGGACATCTATTTCGCGGAAAAGCAGATCCTGAAGGCGCTGCCGAAAATGGCCCGCGCCGCCCAGGCTGAGGAAGGCAAGGCAGGATTCCTGCAGCACCGCGACGAAACTCAGGCGCAGATCGAACGGCTCGACCAGGTATTTGAGCTTTTAGGCAAGCCGGCACGCGGCAAGACCTGTGAAGCAATCCAGGGCATCATCGCCGAGGGTGAAGAGATCATGGAAGAGTTCAAGGGGTCGTTGGCACTTGATGCCGGTCTCATCTCTTCGGCTCAGGCCGTCGAACACTACGAGATCGCCCGGTACGGCACTCTCATCGCTTGGGCAAATCAGCTCGGCCTCAAGGATGCCGTTCCGCTGCTTCAGGCAAACCTCGCCGAAGAAGTAGCGACCGACAAGAAGTTGACCCAGCTTGCACAGGCGTCCGCAAACGCCAAGGGAAAGAGGGCGGCCTAACCGTCTATACGATCATGCAGAAAAGGCCGTCATCGTTGGCGGCCTTTTCCTATAGTCTGCCGACGTGATCAGATCATGATTTCCCCGCCGGTCACCGGGATTATGGCTCCGGTCATGTAACTGCCGAGATCCGAAGCGAGAAGCACGTAGGCGCCGGCAAGCTCCGCAGGCTGTCCGGCCCGCCCGATCAGGGTATTTCCTCCAAACTTCGCAGCTTTTTCGGCCGGCATCGTCGAAGGGATGAGCGGCGTCCAGATGGGGCCGGGCGCGACCGCATTGACGCGAATGCCTCGCTCTCCGAGCATCTCGGCAAGGCCGGCCGTGAAGTTGGAAATAGCGCCTTTTGTCGACGCATATGCTAGCAGCTGGGGGGACGGCTGGCGCGACTGGATGGACGTGGTGTTGATGATGGCGCTGCCGCGCGCCATGTGTGGGATCGCCGCCTTCGCCAGAAAGAACGGTGCATAGATGTTCGTGCGAAAGGTCTCGTCCCACTCTTCGGCATCGATATCAGCGATGTCGGCATAAGTGCGCTGAAAGGCGGCGTTGTTCACCAAAATGTCGATGCCGCCCAAATCATCGACGGTCCGCTGCACGAGCAGCTTGCAGTGATCCTCCGACTTGATGTCGCCGGGGATGACGATAGCTTTGCGGCCTGCCTGCTTGACCCACTTTGCGGTGTCGTTGGCGTCCTCGTCCTCGCTTAAATACGAGATGACTATATCGGCGCCCTCTCGAGCAAAGGCGATCGCCACAGCTTTGCCAATGCCCGAATCCGCACCCGTGATAAGAGCAGTTTTGCCTTCGAGCCTTCCGTTTCCCCTGTAGGATTTCTCACCATGGTCGGGCACAGGCTGCATGACTGCTGTCCGGCCCGGCGGCTCCTGTTGTTGCGCAGGATAGGGCGGCGTCGGGCGGCGCGTATGGTCGGTCATCGTATGTCTCCTTGATGGTCGTCAATGGCAAACAGCCCGGACCGGTAAACGGTTCCTGAAGTAAATTTCTTTCTCGGCAGTCGAGTAGTCCCGCGTCTTAGGTTTGAGGACGCAGAGAACCTAGAAATGTCTGCAAATCCAAAATCTCCATCGAAAATAAAACGCTATCGGGGACCGGCAGGGGGCTCGGCCAAATCGGTGCCGCAATCCTGTTGCGCGAACACAAAACCTTTTCTGGCGCGGGACTTCTTGCAAAGCAAGCCAAGCTCCAAGCTACATGTGCGTGAGCTGCGCGTGGGCCAAGCCCGCCAAGACGCATCCGCTCGAATTCTGTGAGAACGGCGCGAAGGCAACAGCGTGGGAAGTTACAAACAGGAGAGCCGACAGAGCCTTCTTTGCCAAACATACCTTGAAGGGTCTGTAGCAGTGGCGGGATCATGACCTGGAAGAGGAGGCCGTTTGACGCATCCGATGCGATGGGATCCGGCCACAGACAGATGTGTCCCAGTTTTATGGAAGGCTGCGTTTGACGAGATTGGCAGAGAGCTTCGGTCGCCAAAACCGCGGGAGGCCGATTTCTACACCTCCGGGCGAGCTTCGTTCGAGACCAGTTATATGTATCAGCTGTTCGCCCGCATCTACGGCAGCAATAATCTGCCGGATAGTTCAAACATGTGTCATGAAAGCTCGTCAGTGGCGGTGTCGGAAAGCATCGGAGCGTCTGTCGGAACGGCGATACTCTCGGATTTCGAGAACACCGACTGCATTTTCTATATCGGCCAGAACGTTGCGAACTCTTCTCCGCGCCTCCTACACGATGCGGTTGATCGTGACCTGCCACTGAACTTTCATCCGACTGCGATTAGAGCCCAGCGTTTTTGAACCGCCCCAGGATTCTGGACCAGCGGAGGCGAGCGCGTCAGCGCTTGTTTCTGTGAAACCTTGAGTGTCCAGGAAGGCAGCAACCCCGGCAACAAGGGCGCTCAGCAGGACGCCCACAGCCCCCACCGCAAGCACAAGCCCGAACATAACCACTTCTACGCCGTTGAGCGCTTGCGAGAACTTTTCAGACACCTCAGTCTTCGCAAGATTGATTTCCTTGCGCAACAGTCCGGTGACATCAGCCACGAGACCGCCAATCAACTCTGAGAGAGAAACACTGTCAGGAGATTTAGCCATTGTAGCTTCCCGTGGCAGATGACTTCGTGGGGCTCGCCGGAGAGGCCCGGGTCGTTGCTTGCGTTGGCGATCGCTGTCAAAAACCTGCTCGCGGTCAATCCCGCAAGTGCTGCAATCCCAAGGAATGCTAGCGGCTGCTTGCGGCCGAATTCTTCAGCCATCACCGCGATTTCGCCGATGTCTTTATCTTTCATCTGCGTGGCGAAGCTTTGGACGCTTCGCCCGATCTGCTTGGCATAGCGTCCGACCTCCGGTTGGTCGGATGCTTCCAGTTCAGCGCCAACCTTCTCAAGCGCCGTTGCCACGCCGCCAACCTGGCGGGCAGCGAAGTTCGCTTGATCGGAAACCATCTCTTTGACCTTCTCGACAGCTGTATCGGCGCCTTCTTTTATGGTGTCCGTGGCGGCGGTCACGTCGTCAGCCAACTTCTCCTTCAATCCCGCGAGTGACGTGGAAGGTTGCGTTGACGACGTCGCATCCTCAGATTGCAGTGATGTTGCGGATGACGGCCTTGGCCTCCCATCGATCTCTGTGAACTCGTTTGACACTGACGCCTCCCATGACTGAACAAACGGCGTCTGCCGACCCACGAACCTCGCGTGGCCGGCTTTGTTCCCACCTTCGCCTCTCCGGGGCGATTTTCCGCCTCACCTTAGCCGCCCGCGGCATTGCTGGTTTTGTTTCGTGATCGCGCGGATTTGGCATTTGAGGTCGTGGTCGAGATCCTCGTGGGGCCGTTTCGGCTCGGGTTCACGTTCGAGAACGGTTGCGTTCGTCGCCGGCACTCCTGACATGGCAAGATAGGCGCCACTCAGCATCACGACGATACCAATCACATCCATTGCAGTGATCTGTTCGGCGAAGACTGCGGCGCCAAGCGCGACAGCGATCACTGGTGACACGAAGGCATAGCTGCCTGCGCGAGATGCGCCGATGTCCCGCAGCAGGCGCATGAAGGTCGTGTAGCCGATCAGCGAGCCGAAGATCACCAGGAAGAACCAGCCGAGCCAGGCGACTGTGCCCCAATCGCCGGAGAGGGCGGCGACTGCCCCCGGTTCGAAAGCCAGGGCTGCAATCAGCAGCACGATGCCTCCGACCAAGGTCGTCACACCTGAAACGAACAAGGCCGGATAGGTTCGCAGAAGTGGACGGGCCAGAACCGAGCCGTAGCCATAGGTGAAGGCCGCTGATGCAACCGCCAATCCGCCCCATAGGCTCGCGCCTGGAAAGGCTTCAGCAGCGGGCAGATTTCCATTGGCGGCGGCCGGCCAGAACAGGACGACCAGCCCGCAGACCCCCAGAGCGATCGCAAGGATGCGACGGCCATCCAACGTCTCTTCGTTGAGGAGGAGCGCAAACACCAGGAGCGCGATAGGGGTAAGCGACATTTCCAGAACGGCAGCAGTCCCGGAATCGATATATTGCATGCCCCAGAACAGCGGGCCGTAGCAGAGCGTGATCATCAGGATGCTGACGACGGTGAAGCGAAAGCCGTCTTGCACCTTGAAGCTCGTAGTCTCGCCTTTGGCCAGTGTATAGAGAAGAAGCAAAATACCGGCCGCGGTGAAACGGGTGCCGGCAAATAGGAGAGGCGGAACGGCCTCGATGCCCGCCTTCGTTCCGATCCAGGTGCTCCCCCAGATCATGCACAGCATCAGAAAGCGCAGCTGATTTTTGTTGACGTCGGCGAGCATGAGGGCTCCGATCATTGTAACGAGTAATATTTAGTTATCTCGTTACAACCCGCTCTTGTTCAAATCGTTCCGCAGAACGATATTCACATGATGGACATGCAAAAGAAGATCGATGATATCAGCCTTCTTGGCGGTCACCCGGCACTCGACTTCGTCAACACAGTCGATAGTCGCGGTGGACGTTGGGGGCCGGATTTCCTGAATAGCTACGATGACCTGGTGGCCTGGGCCTGTCGTCTCGACGTGATCGACGACAAGGAACGCGACGTCTTGCTGGTCACGGCTAACAGTTCGGGGCCGGACGCCGAAAAAGAACTCGGCCAAGCAAAGGACCTGCGGGAGGCCCTATACCGACTGTTCTTGTCCGAGTTTGGTGAAAGCCAAATTAGTCCGAATGATCTCGAGCTAGTTGCCGACATGGCTAGACGTGGCCTATCCCAACAAACATTGGGCCAGGTTGGAGGCACCATCGAGTGGCGTCGCTCGGAGGCCAAAGACTTGGATGCGATCAGCAACCGTATCGCCGTGTTGGCTGCCCAGCTGCTGACGTCGCGAGCCGAACGCCGTCCTGTGCGCGCGTGCCAAGGTCGAAATTGCGGCTGGCTTTTCCTAGACCAGTCTCGCGGCGGTCACAGGCGGTGGTGCTCGGACAAAACCTGTGGATCAAATGCCAGAGTGCGCAAGTTCCGGCTTAGGTCCTCTTAACGCGGATAGCACAACGCCGCACATCGCGCACTTGTCGTGCGCAAAGTAAGCCGCGTCGGTGCCACGACGCGCGGTCGCTTCCGGCGCATCGAGCCCGTTTACTGAGCGATGCGGCGCGGACGGTCCAGCACTATCGGCTTCCGAGCGCTGAGCGATACGGATCGTGAGGTGCCGTTGTTTCATGGCGACGCTCTTTGAAGGTAAGCGGGTGCTGATCGTCGAGGATGTATTTTCTGGCAGATGAGACTCGGCAGAAGCCTGCGAGAGCCGGCGCATCAGTTGTCGGTTTTTGGCTGGCGTGGGCGCCGCTCTGGATCTTGTCGAGAATGAGCGCAGCGATACCCCGTTTGCCTTCGCAACCGCCTTTGACCCGTCGGTAATTCCCGTAATTCACAAGGAGCCGCTAGAGGCGTTTAGGTGTCGTAGCTTCCGCGCCCCCAACAGGATGCGGCGCGTAGCTTGCAAACTCTTTTGCTCGTTCGCCTATCGCAGCAACCAGGGGAGCAAATGGGGCTCGTCCTCCTGGAGGGACATCGACGGAGAGAAGGCCGTTTGCGCAAGGCCGATTGTCATCCCAACCCGGATGATTGACGATTGGATACAGGCACAAACCTTCCAAGGGCACCCCCGAGCGGATCGCATCCAGAGCCTCGTCGGCAACATAGTCAAACCAGGATGCCCGCCTGTCATCCTCGATGCCGGTCTCGGCGATAAGCATCGGCTTGCCGTAGCGCGCGAACGTCTCCACCAGAATTCGGCTGAGGGGCTTATAACGCGAATGACCAAGGTCGATCGGTGGACCGCCGTGAATCCACTGGTTGTTGGAATAATAATTCACACCGAGGATATCAAGATAGCGTTCGCAGCCTCCGATCTGCGGCCACATCCTTCCGCCAATCAGGTCCCAGGCCTGGAATTGCGATTGGCGATGTCCTTCGGCGGTACGCGCATCGTGGGGACGCGACGGATCCGCGACGACGTTGATCACCGGCTCGCAGTGGACGAAGCGGGCCCGGGCATCGACAGAGATAATGGCATCCATCGCTGCGATGGCGGCGCGTGTCATCTGCACCTTGAGTTCGAATCCGCGCCCATTGGCAAATGGGTTCAAATAGCCAGCGTCACCACCGCCCCATGAGAAAAACGAGATCTCGTTGACAGGGCAATAAAACGGAACGCCATCGCTCTCCTCGCGGACCAACTCGGCGCATGCACGTGCGAACCGCGCGAAGCGATCGACGAAGCGAGGCGACCAGATGTCGAGATCGTCGGGCCAGCCATAATGCAGAAGATCCCAGACAACTTGGGTCTTTGTTGCCTTTGCCGCCTGGAGCATCGGACGAATGCTCGACCAGTCGTATCGGCCAGCTTTTTCAATCAGGTGCCATCGGAAGCCATCGCGCACGGTGCTGATACCAAAGCCCTGAAGTTGGCGATAGTCGGTCTCGGCATGGTGATCGTGACCAGTCGCGGCGATCAAGTCGAGTCGATCGCCCTGCGTCTCACCGTTTTTTGGCCGGAGCCGATGGCTCGAACATTCGAAACCGCCTTGCAGGAATGATTGGAACAGACCTGTCGGCCGCGCTGCCTTTCGCTCTCCATGGACATCTGCCAGAAGCCGCTCCCACTGCGGCAGAACTGCCTGGACGGAGTAGTCCCTCTCGACCTTCCGTCGCAGGGCGGTGCCGAGTGCGTGACGGCGCGCAGGGGACTCGATCAGCGCGACGATATTTTTCGCAACGACGCCTGGACTGCGATGGGGCACGAAGATACCAGATAGTCCGTCATCGATCTGCTGCATAGCACCGTTATCAGGCGTCGCAATCACCGGGAGGCAGGCTGCCCCGGCCTCTGCGATAACGTGCGGCATGCCTTCGCCTGATGACAGCCAGACGAATATATCGAGCGCGGCGAGCAGGGACGGGATATCGTTCCGGTCGCCGAGGAACTGAAGCATACCATTGAGCCCGTGCCGGGCGGCCAGGGCTTTGAGGTGCACAGCATATTCCGGCAGGAAGGCGTCCGGCCCGCCGACAATAACGAACCGTGCACTTTTCTTGGTGGCATGAACCAGTGCGGCGGCCTCAATAAAGTCCTCGACATTCTTTTTGGGATCGAGCCTGCCAACCCAACCGATCAGAACCTCATTTGCCGCGATCCCGAGGTCCGCTCGCGCCCGCTCGCGATGTGCAGGGTCGAAGGCCGAAAGATCGGTCATAGAGGGGATTTCCAGGGCATGATGGTCGCGCCCGGGCATGCGGGATGCGGCTGCGTCACGGATCGAGCGGCAGACGCCCACATAACGCGCCGTCAGATGCTTGGGGCCGGCCAAAGCCTCTGAGACCAGCCCGCCATGTTCGATGAGGGGCGGGCGAAGATGCAGTCGCTCCAATGCCGGATAGATGTCCGCCACGTTCTGGCAGGAAACGACAATGTCGTAACCTGAGATTTTCCCGGCGAGATATTTTACCGTATCCTCGAACGACAATTCGTAAGGCGCCGTATCGACATCGATCCCCAGCCCTCGAAGCTGCCGGTGTGTTTGCTCCGGCATGCCGGGTTTTCGGAAGCAGGCGACGACGTCGAGACGAAAGCGACGGCGGTCGAGATTCTTGGCAAGCAGCCGGACCTCCGTCTCCTCGCCCCCGACGACCAGCCAGGCGAGGACGAAAAGGATCCGCAATGGCGCTGGTTCAACCTTCATTCGCTGGCCTTGAATATAACCTGGAGGAATTCCGGCCGGTTCTCGATCAGATCGACGAGGAAAGCAGGCGCTTCGTCCATAGGCACGATATGAGTGATCATGTGCTCGCGGATCGTCGCACCCTCCGTTTTCAAGAGGTCGAGCGTCACACGTGCCAGCCGTCGACGGTCCCACCGTGGCGCCAGCCCGCGGGGAACGCGGTTGATTTGCGCACAGCGAATGTTCAGGCCGTTGTGATGGAATTCTTCCCCCAGCCGCAACGAGCTGGCGCCGTCCTGGTAAAAGGCAAGATCGATCACCGTGCCCTGTGGGCGCAAGGCTTTGAGCGCCGTGTGCAGGCTAGCTGCATGAGCTCGCGTCTGAAACGCTAGATCCGCGCCGCGTCCCGTGGCGCCGTCGTGCCAGCGCGCCTTGGCATGCTGCCAGGCTTGTTCCTTGTCCATCGCCATCAATCCCATCGCCTCCGCCTTGCCGCGGCGAAATTCGGAGGGATCTGTGATCAAAATGTCTGATGCGCCGAGCGAACGGGCAAAAAGCGCCGTCATCAAGCCAACGGTACCTGCACCGAGGACGATGACCGTTCGCCCGCAAACGCCGGAACCGAGTGCGGGTACGGTTGCGCCAAATGCTTCTGCGTCGGCATGGAGGATGCCGTTGGCAGCGATCGGTCCCATCTGCGCGACAAAGACGCCGAGCAGCGGATCGAGATCGGGCGAGATGCTGACAAGAAGATCGTGAAAGGGGTCTGCAGTGTGCCCAGTTTTGTGCCCGTAGCTTGCTGCGAGCACCTCGCCATCGGCAAAGCCGGGCGCGCAGGATTGCGAAACGCGTGCAACCTCCATGTAACCGAGGAAAGGCACTGGATAGCTAAGATCCGGCTCGTTTTCGATGAAGACGCCGCGTTCGCCATCAAAGCGCGCGCGGAGATAGGGGTTGGTGTTCTTTAAGAACGTCAGCTCCGTCCCGGCGGAAAGACCGGTATAGAGCGTGTCGAGCCGCACATGCCCATCGGAAGGCGGGCCTTCCTCGTATTCGAAGAAATAGGCTCGGCCCGGCGCCTCGATGCCAAGCGAGCGAATTTTGCGGTGCCCAGGCCGCAGTTCTTGAGACTTCTCGGCACGTGGTTGTGCCAGCAAGGGCGATAGCTCGCGCCGCTTCAGAACCGGGGCGTCGAGGTGTATCGGCTCCCCGCTGCAAGCCGAAGATACGACGGCGACGGCAAGCCGGTGGGTGGCTAGAGCATCACCATACGGGCAGCGGATGCGGTTTTCACCACCACGGACGGCGTCGATGAAATCGCGGTCTTCGCGCCATACCGGATCGCCATCGGCACGACGCACTGGGCGTCCTCTTCCAACATCCACCATGATGTCGCGATCAGTCAATTCGATCGCCAGTCGGTCGGCGAAAATGTGCAGGCCGACGCGATGGTTCCAGCCGAGAAGGCAGCTCGCTGCGATATTGGCGACTACGCCCGTTTCAAAGGTCAGGCTAGCGGTCGTGACCGTCGGCACATCGAGGCCGGGAAACTCCACCCTTTCCGCGTATCCCGCCCGGCCATAGACGTCGGTGACCTCGCCGACGAGGAAGCGCGCCAGATCAAGGAGATGCGTCGCCTGCTCAACCATCTGGCCCCCCGATTGATCCTTCTTCCACCACCACTGCGGAGGCGGTGTGGAATCCAGCCAATATCCCGACAGCAGTTGCGCTGGATTATCCGCCAGCAGGCTTCGAGCCTCATCGACGATATCGAGATAACGCCAGTGGTAGCCAACGCCAGTGACCAAGCTGGCTTTCGACACGCCGGCTGCGATCTCTTCCGCCAGCGCCAGATCCAGCGTCACCGGCTTTTCGACAAAGAACGGAACGTTGCGGTCGATGAGGTCCCGTTCCGGCTCGCCATGGGCAAAAGGCGGAATGCAGATATAGACCGCGTCGAGCTGTTGCGTCTCGAGCATTTCGCGGTGATGGCTGAAAGAGCGGGCGCCAAGACGCATTGCGGCTGCATCCGCACGGGGAAGGTCCGGATCGGCAAAGGCGACAAGTTCGACATCGTCGAAACCGGTTAGGATATCCAGATGCCGATGGGCGATGCCGCCCACGCCGATGAAGCCTAGCCGCGTTTTTCGCATTTCGGTATCCTTTTGTTTTTGATCTGCAAGTTGGGTGAGGAACCGCTCGTAGACGGCGCCAGTCTCATCCGCCATACGATGGACGGAAAAGTTGCGCGCGAAACGCGCGTGGCCGGCTCTGCCGGTGCCCTTTAGATGGGGGTCGTTCAATGCCTGATTGACGACAGCGGTGATCGACGCCGGGTTACCGGGCTCGGCGAAATAGGGATGATCAGCGCCCAGCGCCTCGACGGTTCCGCCGATCCTCGTCGCAACCACGGGAACGGCAAGCGACATTGCCTCGAGAACCGCGAGTGGAAGGCCTTCAAAGCGCGAAGGAAGCACGAAGAGATCGGCGATCGCCATGATCTCCGCAATATCTGCGCGGTGCCCCAGAAAGCGAATGTGACCGAAGGCTTTCAAATCTCCTGCCAAGGTGCTGACACGATCTTCTTCTGGACCCGATCCAACAAAAAGCAAAACCGCTTGAGGGTGAGCTTCAAGGATGGTCGGGAAGGCGCGGACAAGCGACGCGTGATCCTTCTGCTCGGTGAAGCGGGCGACCATCAGCAGCACAGTTTTACCCACCAGGTCGAGCGCTTGCCTTAGTTCAGTCGTTGCTCGCGCCGGCGAAAGCGGAAAGATGCCGTTGCGCACGACTGTCAAACGCTTCGGCGCGACGTTTGCCTCGCAGAAGCTTTGACGCGAGGCCTCGGAAACCACGATGTGATGCGACAGCCTCCCGGTCTCACGCCGGTAAAGCTCGATCTGATCAGCATCTGTGAGCAGATAAGGCAGATGGTCGGTGCGGATGATCGGGATTGCCAGGGCATCTGCGGCGGCGGCTAGGCCGTGTCCCTCCCATCCGATTCCCGCGTGAACGTGCAGAAGATCAATACTTGATCGCGCCAACCACTCCTGGAATGCGCCTGCATCTTGGCTTAGCTTGATGCCAATTCCGTGGCGCGCAGCACGCGGCAACAAACCGGTCCTGTCCTCGCTCAACAGGGCTATTGTGACATCCCACCGTTTGCTCAAAGCCCGCCCAAGAGCAAGCATGTGCTCGCCCATCCCGGACGGTTCAGAACTGTCGGTCGCCAGCAGGATATGAGGACTCCTACTCATGTCGCGCGCCGGCAAACGCTTTGCCGGCCTCATGCCGGAGCTTCAGGCGCCGGTAGGTCGCCAGTGCCTGGCCGACCACTTGATCCATATTGTAATATTTGTAGGTTCCCAGCCGCCCGACGAATGTCACGTCGGTCAGCGCGCGGGCGAGAAGCTCATATCGTTTATAAAGTGCGTGGTTCTCAGGGCGGGGGATCGGATAATAGGGATCGCCGTCGGCGCGGGCATATTCATAGCTGATGCTCGTCTTTGGGTGAACCTGGCCGGTCAGATGCTTGTATTCAGTCACGCGCGTGTAATGCACGTCCTCGGATGGATAGTTGATGACGGCTACCGGCTGTAGCCGTCGTGCGTCGTGCGTTTCATGGTGGAATTCCAGACTGCGATAAGGCAGCTGGCCCAAACAATGGCCGAAATACTCGTCTATTGGCCCGGTAAAGATTGTGTGGCTCGCCAGCCCATCCTGCTTCAAATCGGCGAAATCCGTGCCAACCATGACCTTTATGTTGTCATGGTTGAGCATGCGTTCGAACATGCGCGTGTATCCGTGAAGTGGCATGGCCTGGAAGCGGTCGAGGAAATATCGATCGTCGGTATCGGTGCGGGTAGGCACTCGTGCGGTGACTGATTTGTCGAGCTTCGAGGCATCAAGGCCCCATTGCTTGCGCGTGTAGCCTTCGAAGAAAGTGCGATAAAGTCCGGAGCCGATTTGAGATATGACGACGTCTCGCGACGTTATCACGGGATCGCAGGGTTCCGCCCGATTGGCCAGGAAGCGTGCAGCCGCTAATTCGTCCGCAAGGTCGAGGCCATAGAGCGCGTTCAGCGTCGTGCGGTTGATAGGGATGGGAAGCCGCAGGGCGCCGACCTGTGCAAGCACGCGATGCTCGTAGGGACGCCATGCTGTGAAACGCGAGAGGTAGGCAACCACATCCTCGCTGTTGGTGTGGAAAATGTGCGGGCCATATTTATGGACAAGGATCCCGGCGTCATCGTAGTGATCGTAGGCGTTTCCGCCAATATGAGGCCGCTTGTCGCAAACAAGCACCTTCCTCCCATCTGAGGCAAGTCGTTCCGCCAGCACCGATCCGGCAAATCCTGCACCGACGATGAGATAGTCATAGCTTCCCGGCGCGGACCGTTCGGTGCGAACGGAAAATCTTTGGGGCAGGCCAGGAGATAGGACTTTTTGCGCTGCGGCCTTTTCGACAAGCGCCGACATCTTACGGAAGGTGGTCTCCCAGGATGACCGGGCCAAAATTTCATCGACGGCTTGCAGCCATGTCTGATCATTACGGGAAATATGAAGGGCAGCATCGCAGGCCTCCGCAAAGGCTTGTGGGTCATTGGCCAGGAAGACGCCTGGCACATCGCCATACCCGCGGACCACATCGACTATTTTCGTTCCGACGATTGGCCGGCCCGCGGCGAGGTATTCAGGAGTTTTAGTCGGACTAATGAATCGGGTGGCATCGTTCAGCGCAAACGGCATAAGCGTCGCCTCCCAGCCCGAAAGGTAGGCCGGCAGATCACCATAGGCTTTCTGACCGAGATAATGGATGTTGGCTGCTCGCGGCAAATCATCGGGTGAAATCTTCACGATCGGTCCAAGAAAGATGAAGGAATAGCCGGGCCGCGTTGCGGCAGAGCGTTCCATCAAATCCAGATCGAGCCGCTCATCGATCACACCGTAGTAGCCAAGGCGAGGATGAGGAATATGGACTTGGTCCCGGGGTTCCGGCAAAGGCTCGCGCGCCCTGCGGAAGTGATGGCTATCGACACCGGATGGAAATGGGTGGATGTTGTCGTGTTGGTCCCGTTTGGCTTCATAAAGGCTTATGCCACCGGTGAAGACGACATCGGCGGCGGCAATCAACATCTCTTCGGAGGCCTTGAGGTTGGCCGGCGCGAACTTGAAGTTTGCCAGCTCGTCCATGCAGTCGTAGACCACCGCAACCGAATCGACATGCCGGGCGAAAGCAAACATCAACGGGGTGTAAAACCAAAGAATCGGGCGTTTTCCGCCGTAAAGCGTGATGAGTTCGTCAAGCAGCTTGCCAAGAGCGGCTTCACGGTCGGCCTCGCTCCACCCATTTGGAATGCGCGGACGAACCGCCTTGACGCTGGTCCCCTCGAACGGGTGGATCTCCAGATAGGCAAGGGAATGGTCGGTCGGGATGAATTCTTCGAAGAAGAAAACTGGGCGCTCCCGCGAGAAACGCTGCATCAGGTGCTGGGGTCTTTGGAGCACAAAGTCCCAGCGAAGATGCGAGAAGCAAATGAGCGGAGCGTCTTCCAGCAAACCGCAGCCGGACAACGGCACAGAATTCAGCAGATTCATCAGGCACCTCGCAATCATGGCCCCCACGAACTTGCGATTGCGGCGAATGTTCCAATCAGTTTGGCTAAGTTATCTCCATAAGGCTTTTGAGCGTCCGGAGGCTATGCGGCCATGTCCAGTTTTCCAAGACGATCTGACGTGGGTCGAAGCTGTGCAACCGTCCAAGCATGTCGCGGATACCCTCGTGAAACTCACCGGCCGAGGCAGCGCACCCCGTCTTCGGCGTGATGTATTGCAGTCCGCAGCTCAGCTCACTGTTTGCAAGCACCGGTATCCCCGCCAGCATATACTCCGTCAAAATAGCCGGCGCGCCGTCATCGACGCCGCAAACGACGCCGATCCGGGCCTGGTTCATAAGCCTGTTCACCTCGGCAAATGGTACGCCAGGCGGATCGACGAAATCGACGTCGATGCCGAGTGCCCCTGCGTGCCGGCGCAGCGCTTCCATCATCTCGCCATAGCCGCAGACGCACAATGCGCGCAGCGAACGGGGCAGTTGGCCTAGCGCGTTGAAAAGAATGTCATGCCGCTTGTACGCCTGGGCAGCAGCGACGTAGATCACGTCATAGATCTTTTCCAGACCTAAAGGCCGGAATGTCGCCTCGGAAGCAAACTCCGGTCCGATTGGCATAATCGCGGTGCGCATAGCGGGATGTCGAACGTGCACTGCTTCCGACTGCCACGCGGCGCCGGTGAGAATAAGGTCGAAGTGGCGGCTCACCTCAGATGGCACGCGCAACGCCGGTGCGTCGATCGAATTATAAATTTTGAAACTGTCGGGGCACGCCAGCAATATGTCTTCGCTGACGCCAAGGCCCCATACGCACAAGATCGACGGTGGTCCGAAAGCCTCAATATGGCCCAGCATATCATTTGATGCGAATGGCACTTCAGGCCCATTCATCTGGAACGACCGGCGCGTCAAGAATGGGCTGCCGTCAGGCCGATGCGTATGTGGCAACGCACCACGGCTGTGGGTCCAAATCTCGGCGTGGTCGGCAAGGCCCCCTTTGAGGACTGCAAGAGGGAGTCGCTCGATGTAGCCCCCCGCGACCTCGACGTTCTGTTTCGGGTTGACGGTCCTCTCTGGGAGAGGTCCGCGATTGCCCGACAACCATTGCTGCCGAAACCAGGCTATCGTCTCGAATTGGGCGTCACGCCAATCGCCGTCCTGGAAGTCGCTGATGACGACTATTCGGCGTGGTGTGTTTGGTGCTTGCAGCGCAACCATTTGCATTGAAGTCCCGCGTTTGAAGCCGATCTAAGTTTGCATCTCATTGCCGGGAACCCCTGCCTTGTGCGCCTTCGCGCCAGGTTGAATATGCGGCGGCTAATGATCGGCGACAGAAGAGCGCGCGACACGGCCGGCGCCCGACGGTGACCTCGGGAAATTAGCTTCTCTTGATGCTGGCCAGTCTCGCCACGAAAACATGACGAGAAATGATATAGACCCGACGAAATCTCTTTATAGGCCACCTGCAGGAGCGATCTGCATTTGCGCAGGCTGGGATTTGTCGGGTTGTCCGGGAAGGGGTTTTTGGTCGATCGGGCGTTCATCTGCCGGGGCCGCCGGCGTCTGTGATTGAGGGGTCGAACCCGTCCGTTCGGTTCCGACGTTGGGATTCATATCGGCAGTCCCGCCCGCTTTCGCATCAGTCGAGACTTGCGGATTCGCCGAAATCTGGTCCGTGCCGATGGGCTGCGGCGTGATCTTGCCGTCGGACGAAGCAACGCGCCAGACGGTATTGCCGGCGTCATCTGCGACGAGCAGAGCTCCCGTCCCGTCGATCCCGACGCCGACTGGTCGTCCCTTCGCCCGGTCGCCCTGGATAAAGCCCGTGACGACGTCCTGCGCCTTGCCGGATGGCTTGCCGGCCTCGAAAGGCACGTACACCACTTGGTAGCCGTTGAAGCTGTCCCGGTTCCAGCTGCCGTGCTCGCCGATGAAGGCGCCGTTGGCGTAAGCGGCCGGCAGCGCTGAATTCATCGAGAACGCCAATCCGAGCGCCGCGACATGGCTCGACAGGGCATAATCCGGCGGGGTTGCCCTTTCGACCATGTCGGGACGCGGCGGATGTACGCGCTCATCGACATGGTTGCCATAATAGCTCCATGGCCAGCCATAGAAACCACCTTCCTTGACCGACGTCATGTAATCGGGAACGAGGTTTGGACCGAGTTCGTCGCGCTCGTTGACGACCGTCCAAAGCGTCCCTGTCTCCGGGTTGAAGGTGAGGCCGTTCGGATTGCGCAGACCTGAGGCGAAGACGCGCGCCGCGCCGGTATGCCGGTCGACCTGCCAGATAGCTGCACGGCCCTTTTCCGCTTCAAGCCCATTCTCGACGATATTGGAATTCGAGCCGACCGAGACGTAGAGCATCTGCCCATCGGGGCTGAGCGCCAGATCCTTGGTCCAATGATGATTGATCGGACCACCGGGCAGGGGCGCCAAAATTTTCGGTTGGGCCGTGATTTCATTCTGCCCGAGTTCATAGGGGTAGGCGAGAATGGCGGACGTCGAGGCAACATAGAGCGTGTTGTCGATCCAGGCGACACCGAAGGGCGAATCGAGCTTCTTCAAAAGATCGTGCTTCTCGTCCACCGTGCCGTCGCGGTTAGCGTCACGCAGCAATGTGATGAGGTTGCTTTCCTTCTGCTCGCCGCCACCACCATGGGCGATGGACATGATCCAGTCCCGAATCAAATCCTTCGGCCGTGAGGTCGGTTCGCCTGAGGGGCCGCGCGACTGAATCACCAGTACGTCGCCGTTCGGCAAGGTATGGACTGTCCTCGGATTGGCGAGGCCCCTGGCATAAGCCGTTACCGTCAAACCGTTCGGAGCGGCCGGCGTCTCACCGTCCTTCCAGCCAACGACCTCCGCTACCTTCAGATCAGGCAGCAGGGAGGGGGCTGGATCCGGCAGGACCGGGTTGGGCCCAATCTGCTGAGAAATGTCAAAGCCTCCGCTCTGAGCGTAAGCCGCAAGACCGACGCCGACAGATATCGACAGAACTGAAGCACCGAGAAGCTGAGACTTCATCATCATATCCTCCAGGCAAGTCTGGCATATTTCCGGGCGGAAACGGCTCCGGCCACCAGGCACAGGACAAAGGTGACGGCCGAAAGCATCAGTCCGTACGGGACCACGGCCGTCCATCCATCGCCGGCATGGAGAAGGTTGTTGGCAAAGGCGAGGCCCAGTATGACCAAATAGAGAAGCGCGGACAGGAGCGGCGGCCGCAAAGGGCGGGTGCGGGGACGCATCAAATCCATCAACCCTGCCGGAATCGCAAGCGAGCCGAGCATAAGCCCGGCGAACAGCAGCCATGCGGAGAAATTCTGCCACATCAGATTGTCAGTCTGCCAAAAAGCTATATCGGTCGCTAGCGCGAGCGTGAGACATACGAAGGGAAACGGGACAAAGAGCGACTGTATTGGATAGGCGGCCGCGTCTCGATCGCTTGGGGACGATATAACCATGGATGCTCCGTAAGAGACTGAGAGCTGGGATATGCCTATCCAACCGCGGCAAGAGCATATGGTTCCGTTACAGGGCGTTGCGGCGCCAGCTAGCGCATGGTCTGCCACAGCAGGGAGTGAAAGAAGAAAGTACTTCTTCGCAGCCGGTTTGCAGGTCAGCCGCAGGTCGTAAGGCGCATTGTCTGGCATCGCTCCATTGTCAGCATCGTGAAGCCTCGCCGACCTCAGGCGTCTCGTGCCGCATGCCGGTGATGGAAAAATTGGCGCGCGGCTGACCTCGGCTGTCGCATGTTCCGTCGGCAGGATTTTCGGTCGCACCAGTCGTTTCGATGTTCGGACGCCAAGCGCGCTATCCGCATGCCCGCCTTCGGCGGAGCGCCGGCGGAAAAACCGGCGGTATCTCCAATACCTGACTTACGAGCCATGCATTGGCCGGAAGCATTTGCCACCTGACGATCGAAGCGAATGCCGATATCGCACCGTTTCGCGATCGCCAAATGGCCGTCCTGACCGCGATCAGCGCATGGCCTGGCTCGACGGACTGGTACCCGAGGACGAAATCCTGCGCCCGCTTGCTGCAGAAACATCTGGGTCGCGAGCCATTCAGCCTCTCCTGTCAAGCCAATGCTTGGCGTCCAAAGCGCCAGCCGCAATTGCGGCGCCGTTGCAAAGCTCCGCCGCCCAAGGGAAGACAGCGACACGCCAAGCAGGTGTATGCCTTGTCGCGGCGAGGAGAGTGGCGCAAGAAGCAGATCGACCACCTGCTCAATCGGTGATCGCCAGCAGAGGTGCCGGAATGGTTTTGCTGCGGGTGATCTGGCTGAAGTCGGCATATTTGACCTGAGCGTCACCGTCTTGGCGCCAATTTCATTGGCCCGGCAGTAGTCCCAGACTTTCTCGATGAGTGGCTGAAGCCCTTCGCGGGCGGGCTCAAAGGCATGGATGTCCTGCGAAAACGTGTCTTCTGCGCCGACTGATTTCCGCGCGCGGTCAGATTTGACCAGACGATTGTCGATGCCGCGGGCGATGCCATAAAAATACGGTCCTGACTTCCCGAAGTGTTCGACGAGGAAGTCGAGGTTCTCGCCTTGAGGTCCGCTCCCGTCTCGATCCCGAGCCGTTGCATCTTTCGGCAGTCGCCAGCCCGACGCCGTGGAACTTCTTGACGGGCAGTTGCTCGACGAAGGCCGGACCGTTCTTCGGCGTGATGACGAACTGGCCGTCCGGCTTATTCTGGTCGGATGCCATCTTTGCCAGGAGACCTTGTTGTAGGAAATCCCGCCCGAGGCGGTAAGCCCCGTGGTTGCCTTGATCCTGGCGCGGATTTCGGCGACTATCTCGGTGGCGATCTCCATGCCTTTGAGATTTCAGTCACGTCGAGATAGGCCTCGTCGAGCGACAATGGCTCGATGATCGGCATGTACTCGGCAAAGATCGTCCTTATCTGCAGCGAGACGGCCTTGTAGACGTCGAAGCGTGGCTTGACGAAGATGAGGTCCGAACATTTCCGCTGCGCAGTCACCGGAGGCATGGCGGAATGCACACCGAACTTTCTGGCTTCATAGCTGGCGGCCGCTACGACACCGCGGGCAGCAGGAATGCCGACGGCAACCGGCAGGCCACGCAGCTCCGGATTGTCGCGCTGCTCGACCGATGCGTAGAAGGCGTCCATGTCGACATGCACGATCTTACGCGGCCCTTTGCGGTTGTCTTCGCCTGTCATCAACTAGCCTCCACCAGCGAGACCATGACTCAAACATCGGAAGTGTGCCCCACACTTGTCACCTTGGGGCGTCTGAATCCGCTCGCAGCCCAGGATCAGACGGGGCGATCCCGCCATTCCCGTTGAGGGAGGCGATCGCCGTCATTTCGAAGAGCGCTCCAAGCGCTGGGTCTCCGCCGCCGACGCCGCGGCCAGAAAGGCCGGAATCCACGTCGGCATGCCGGCCGCCAAGGCGCAGGCGCTCCTCCAGGGCCTGCGTATGATCGACGCCGATCCGGCCGCAGATGCGGCGACGCTCGAACGCGTCTCCATGTGGGCGCTGACACAGTATTCGCCGATCGTCGCCGACGGCCCGGAACGCGTCTTCGGCGAAAGGTGGATGTCTCCGTTCCAGGGATTTCGAACTCGCCGTGGAACATATGCGCAGCCCGACCGTTGCTCAGATCAGTTTGAAGGGCTGTGTGAAGATGCCAAATGAGCCTGCCAACCATGAATGATGAGCTTCGCGACATTGTCGATCAGAAACTGACCGCACTCATTCGGGAGATGGAAAATGCGGATTGGAGCGCCGAGGACGTCGCTTTTGCGATCAACGATGTCCTCAAAAGCAAGTGGCTTGATCGGATCACGGCGCTTCAAGACGCACGCGAAGCAGTTCCAAAGGGTTTTCATCAGACGGGAACGAAGGCTAGCGGCCTATTATCCTGGCGTGAAAAAGGAAACATTTTATGGCTGCGACATTCCAGGTCATCGCCATCAGCTCGCTCGACCCGGAGGGTAGCGACACCTGTAATGAGCCGATGCTCCTTTACCCCGATGCGCTAAAGACTGCGCGGCAATTCAAAGCTGATGGCAAAGAGTTTCGGGTGATTGCCAAGCGCGAGCAGTCGGAACAATAGTTGCAGTCGTTCCTGGCGCTCGGCGCGCTTGTATAGTCGGATGAGGAAGACGTTGTGGCCGGCTGATTTCGAAGGCGTCGACCCAGGAACGCCGGAGGTATCGGCTGCTGAGAGGCATCGGACTCAGGACTGTTCACTGACGCTTTGTCTCAAGAGTGGGCGCATCAAGCCCGAGGGTATCCCAGACCTACGCGGGCTGGCGAAGATCAGTCTTTGGTCGACTTTGCAGGATCGCGTCCGCGCATCGGGACTCATCCTGGCGATGTCAAGATGCTGCTCGTCGAGCGGTAAACCCGGCACCGTGTGCTTACGTTGCGGGTTAAGTCGAGACCGGGGCGGGGAGGATCGATTGGTGGACCGCACTGCTGAAGATAACGCGGCCCGCCGGGCACGCCGCGCTGAGCGCCGGCAGACGCAGCGCGATGCCAATGTCGATCGGGCCGCCAAAATGCGTCAGGTACGGCTAGCCGATCCGCAGGCCAACAAATCGACCGAGGATCGACTGGCTGGTCGTATCCACATCGGATGTTCGGGGTGGTACTATTGGCATTGGAAGGGAAAGTTCTATCCTGCGGATGTTCCGTCGAGTCAATATTTCTCGATCTATCAGAGCAGCTTCAAAACGGTCGAGCTGAACGCCCCGTTCTATTCGTGGCCGACAATCGGAGCCGTGAAGGCCTGGATCCGCCAGGGCGCGCCGGGTTTCGTCTACACCATCAAGGTCTGCGAGCTGATTACCCATATCAAGCGGTTCGAGCACGCGGAAAGTCTGATCCAGGATTTCGGCTATATCGCCGACCTTCTCGGCCCGCAGATGGGCTGCTTTCTTTTCCAGCTGCCGCCGAGCGTTCGCTACACTCCACAAATGCTGCAATCTATTTTATCGCAGCTCGATTGCCGCCGCAGGAACGTTGTCGAGTTTCGCCACAAGAGCTGGTGGAATGAGGAGGTTTTCGAGGCTTTCAGAGCCGCCGGGGCGATTTTCTGCTCTTGCAGCGGGCCCCGGTTACCAGACGAGCTGGTGCGGACCGCCGATGACATCTATGTTCGGTTTCACGGAACCAAGCAATGGTATCGCCACGATTACAGCGACGCGGAATTGCTCGAGTGGGTCGAGCGCATTAGGCAAAGCCGGGCGAATACGGTATGGGTCTACTTCAACAATGATCGCGACGGACATTCGATCAAGAATGCCAATCGGTTGTCGGAGCTGATAAGCATGCCAGCCACGTCGGCAGGAATGTGAGAGGTGGATCGATTCCAGCAGGCCTGACCTGATCGTGCTCGACGTCCAGCTTCCGGATGGTTCAGGCCTCGATATCTGCAGGAACCTGCGCCGCTAGGCGGTCTCGAATTCCTGTTATTCTGCTGACCGCATTGAAGGAGGGGTGGATCGTATCATCGGCCTGGAATTCGGGGCGAACGATAATCTTGGCAAGCCATTCAATCCGCGAGAACTCGTGGCAAGGATCAGGGCAGTCTTGCGACGAGCCGCTGACGCTCAGGACGCTGACAGCGACGTTAAGGTCTTAAATTTCCCTTCGTCGCTGATACAAGCACCCGGCGGGTCTGTAAGTTGCTTGGCCCGGAGATCGAGTTGGCCGCGGCCGAGTTCGAACTTTTAGTGGTCTTTCTTGAGAGACCGGACGCATGGGCGCAAGAGCGAGCCTATGAACCAATCAATAGACGTTCTTGGTGAGCAGGCTGCGACGCAAGCTTGGTCAAACTCAAAGCGGCCCCCTTTTCCGGACGATCCGAAACGGCGGTTATCAGTTCACGGTTCCGGTCAAGGCAGGCATGTCTGACGGGGCAGCTACCGTTGCGGCTCTCACCGGGAACCGCAATGGTAACTCGATATGTGCGGCTGGAGACTTTCATCGTCCGAGTTCCCATAGCCCAGGTGTCGCCGGGGTATGGACCGCCGGCGCAACAGTCGTTATTTGCAGCCATGTTGCGATGCTGAAAGCGTCGCTGAAAAAATCACTGCTGACATCGAAGGCTTCTTAAGTGAAAAAAGTACAACGCAGCTTTGCCGTCGAATACAGATCTGATCGGCGAATAGTCAATTCCAAGCCGAACTCGATCTGGGGAGACATGGATCTCAAGTCCGTCGCGCAAGAACTGCAAGACGAGGGAATGCCATTTCTTTCAGCAGCGCCTCGCCCTAGCGGCAGCGAGATGCTTTTAGCGGGAGAACAGTCCGGGCCGTTGTTGACACCGCCGATCGGGCAGGAGACAAATGCATCGGCTTTACAGGAGACCATGATGGCCGACGAAAACAATACAATGACCAGTGCTGACACGCCGGCCGCTGCCGTGCCCGATGTAGCGAAGAAGGTGCGCAGACCTCGCGCCAAGAAGGCGGTGCCTGAAACCGCCTCAGCCGCCGTTTCTGTGCAACCGGCGGCGGCTTTGGGTGCCAAAGCCGCAAAGCAGACGAGAGGACGCAAAGCAAAACCTGACGAAGGGGCGACGAGTGCGAGGCGTGCGCCTGTCAAACGTGCTCCGAAGGCTGTGTCGGTAGCGCCTGCACCGTCGGTGGCGGCAGTTGATGAGATCGCGGATCTTCTGCAGCTCGAAGAGGAAAACCAGAGACTGCGTAAGCTGCTGGCGCAGAAGCTCCGCGCTGAAAATGCCGATCTGCGAAAGCGACTCAACCTCGGTTGATCCGCAGAACGGCCAATCGCTGGCCGCATTCTCATGCTTATTGACGTGAAGATTTTGGCGGCGGTTCGTTCTGCCGCCAACGTTTTCGCGCGCAGTTTGCATACTAAGTAGAATTCGAGGTCGATTAATATGGCGTCTCCATGGAAACTTCTTGCTGGGCTGGTGTCACGGCGACGCCAGCAAAAGCAAGAACACGGCTCGACCGATGACTTGAAGCCGGACGCATCAGCCATCACAGAGCCGACTGAAACGGCCGCCGACAACCGCTTGAACGCCGCAGGCAGTGCGGCCATTCACAAAGAACGCGAGGCGGTGTCAGCAGAGCCGGATCATGCCGAAGATGCGGCAAGCAATGTTCACGACACGACAGATGGCGAAAGCGCAACGCTCGCGAAAGTCATTGATCTGCCCTTATCCAATCAGGCCGACGTAGCCGCGCACGCCGCACCAAAGGCGTTGCCAGGAGGCGAAGGTCCTACGCGAAAGCGCGGCAGGCGGAGCAAGAAAGCGAAAACGATTACTGTCGTTGTTCCACCTTCTTCAGGGGTTGCCGCCGTTGCTGACGACGCAGTGAGCCTCGATGGAGAAATCAGGCTGCTCCGGGATCAACTGGCGACGAAGCTTAGACTGCAAAACGCACAACTGAAGAGGATGCTGGATCGGTTCGAGCGCTGAAATTGTCATTTCCGATCGTACCCGACCGCTACCAATGTGCCTTTTGAATTTACGAGCTGCGTTGCTCGCGAACTGTATAAGGTTAGCTGACCTGCCGCCCGAGTGAGACGGAGTTCGCCGCGGGGCTTTCATACGGTGCAAATCCGCTTCCACCTGCCTTTGCCGAAATAAGTAGGCGGTCCCTCCGTCTCCACCATCAGCCCGGCTTACGGTTGGCAGTAATGTGAAGTCATCTTGGCCAGTTTGCTCGACCACCGTCCCAAGCACATTTGCGCGGCGTAACGACAATCGAGGACATGTCCCGGCTTTTCTAGCCTCGTCGAATAGGAGCGCGATCGACCGCTGCCATCCGACCGTCGAGCTCATGCTCGCGCCATGCCTGGATGTTCATCGCTCAGGATGAAGATCTTGATTGGCGCGTGATGTTGTATTGCCTGTGGTTGATCCGCGACGTGAGCGACATGATGCCGCCTCGCGAGGTTTGCCATGTCCGCCTCCGTCTGAACCTCCCCTTTGATTGCGGCCATCTCGTCCTGCCCCGGCTTTTGGTCCTGCCAGGCTCGCGCCGCCGGCAACGGCTTTGCCGTCCTCCACTTCGTTGCG